>CAJBKE010000015.1 GCA_903953565.1 uncultured Verrucomicrobiota bacterium
CCAAAAGCTCGGTATCGGGCAGACTTATGAGTTCGCGGCGGTGCAGGGGAATCGTCTGGAATGCGGCGGCTGGCGTAACACTTCCGTTCCGAATTGGGTCTATCGCTTCACCGCGTCCGAAATCCGGCAGACCATCAACTGTGCCGCGCCCTTCGGTCCCCACCGGTTTCATTTCCACTACCGCACCCGTGTTCCGTGGCGTCAGTTGCGCGCGCGCCGCAATAAGGTTCCCCTAATGTTGGCAGCTATTGCTGCGCCGGTTTTGCGTGTTCTCGACGCGTTCGGTCCGGTGGCGAGTAACAACCTTGCTGCCGTGGTCGTGAAACCGGATCTGCCCGCGGAGAAATTCCCGTGGGTCGATCAGCGGGGTAACGAGTGGGTGGCCGATCCGGCTTGGTTCCGCGCTGGTGGGTAGAGAGATTTTAACGAAAAGTAATAAAGTTAACGAAGGGTGATAGCGAAGCGGATTGGAGGGCACTCACGGAGGCACGGAGAGCGCGGGGGACAGGAGTGCGTTGCCACTTAGTGGGGGCTGTGGTCTGATGCGAGGAATGGAGCGGCGGCCGCGAGTTTTGCAGATTTTTAATCGCTACCTGGAATATGGTGGGGAGCAGGGGAGCGTGGGGCGGATTGGGGACACGATGCAGGAGATTGCGGATGTCGAATATTTCCTTACCTCGAGTGATCAACTGCTCGGTCAGAGGATGCCGGAGGAGATGGTCAAAGCGGCGGCGTTAGCATTGCACAATCCGCAGGTGGTCGAGCGGTTGAAGCGGTATCAGAAGATCGGTCGGTTCGACATCTGGCTGATCCACAATGTCTTTCCGGCGATGTCGCCATCGGTTTACGCGCTGGCTTTCAAGCTGGGTATTCCGGTCGTGCAATATTTGCACAACTACCGGATGTCGTGTGTGAATGGTTTTTTTCTCAATCACGGGGAGACCTGCACTTCTTGTATCCACGGCAATTTCACCAAGGCGGCACTGACCGGTTGTTGGCACAACAGCCGGGTGGTCAGCGGCTGGATGGGGGCAGTGATGATGCGGGTTCGTGCCATGGGAGTGTTCCGCGAGGTGGCGGCATGGATTGCGGTCAGCCGGGCGCAGAAGGACCTGCATGTGCAGATGGGTATTCCGGCGGAGCGCATTCATGTGTTGCCGCATTTTTACGAGGTGGATCCCGAGCGGTTCATCGTGGAACCGGGACGCGATGTGTTGTTCGTGGGACGTCTTTCCAAAGAAAAAGGCGTCGAGCAAGTGCTCGACGCCTGGAAGCGGACGGATCGCGGTGAGGCGAAGTTGCTATTAGCCGGGGAGGGTCCGGAAAGAGTGGCCCTAGAAAACAAAATCGCCGCCGAAAAGATCGGCGGTGTGGAGTTTCTCGGCTTTGTGGCGAAGGAGGATCAGGCAGCTATGTGGAAACGCGCAGCATTCTCAGTCGTCCCGTCCATCTGGCAGGAACCGCTGGGCCTGGTGGTGTTCGAGGCGTGGGAGCGAGGGCGTGGCGTGGTGGTGTCCGACGCGGGCGGCTTGGCCGATTCGGTGGACGATAGCGTTAGCGGTTTCAAGGTGCCGATGCGTGATGCGGAGGCTTGGGCGGCGGCGATGGGCAAGTTGTTGCGCGAGCCGGCGCGCAGTGTGGAAATGGCGCGGGCGGGGGTGGCGAAGCTGGAGCGGGATTTCACGAAGGAAAAGTGGCTTGAGCGTATCGGGGCTATCTATGATGAACTATTGAAGAGAAAGAATTGAGCCACAGCCGGAGCGTAGCGCAGACGGCCGAAGGCAAATTAACACGGATGAACGGCCTGGATAAAAATGAAAAAGTTGCGCCGTTGGACAACGGCGCAACTTCAGTTATCGCGACAGAAGACAAGGTCCTCAGATGGCGGTCATCAGACAGCAGCGGGAAGAAAAACTGCTTTGATAGCACCACCCAAACCAAGGAAACTTAGCCACCGATTGACGCGGATTAACACGGATAAAGGATGAAAGATATTTTTGCAAAGAACGCGAAAGACCGACGGTGGTTGATGGCGGTGCCGTTTGTTGCGGTGCTGGCGATTTTTCTGATCGAGGTCGAGACACCGGGGATCCGGGTCACGCCGTCGTTGCTGACGATTGCTTTGGCCATCTTCGCGCTGTTCCTGTCGCCTCGGGCAGTGCTTTGGTGGGCGGTGGTGTTATTTGTTCCGGTTGTGCTGACTTTGTGGCTCGTTCCGAATGCCGGGGTGCGGGAGTCCGCGAACTTTGTCGCGCTGCGTTCGGCGGCTTATCTCGCGGTTGCTTGGGTGGCGGTGGGGTTGAGTCGTTACCGCTGGGATTCCGAGCGCAGGTTGGAGGGAATGCTGGCCTTGTTCGACTCGCTGCAGACTCCGATCGTGGTGTCCGACATCGACGGTAACATCAGATTCGCCAACCGGGCCTGTTGCGAGCTGCTCGGGCGCGGTGCGAAGGAGATCAAGGACACGAACTTCTTTGCGGTGTTCAGCCAACCCGATCGTCGCGGCCAATCGATCGAGGACTACCTCAAGTGCTTCGACCAGAACACAAACCAGAGCACATCAATGACCGTCAGCATCCAAGACGCCGCCGGAGAAAAAATGCTGCGCGCGAACTGTGTATCCATGCAATGGAATCACCAGCGGCTGCTGGTTACCCAACTAAGTTAGACACGCAATGAAAGCTCTCGTCACTGGCGGCGCAGGATTTATCGGTTCACACCTCGTCGATCTGTTGCTTTCGAAAGACTGTGAGGTGGTGGTGGTCGATAACCTTGCGACAGGCCGACGGTCACAAGTCCCTGAGGAAGCTTTTTTCCTGCAGGGTGGTGTTAGTGATGCCGACTTGCTCGCCAAAGCGCTGCCCGGGTGTGACGTGGTTTTTCATCTGGCTGCGGTCTCTTCGGTTCAGGATTCACTGGACCGGCCGATCGAGGTTCACAATACGAACCTTACCGCGACGCTTGTGCTGCTCGAAGCTGCTGTGCGCTACAAAGTGCCGCGCTTTGTTTTTTCCTCATCGGCCGCCATCTATGGCGATACCGGTGGCGAACCTGCCCGCGAGGACATGATTCCCAAGCCGATGAGTCACTACGCGGTGCAGAAGCTGGCCTCCGAACACTACTGTCAAGTTTACCAGCGCTTGCACGGGTTGGAGACAGTCTGCCTGCGCTATTTTAACGTGTATGGTTCGCGGCAGCGAGCCGACTCCCCCTATTCCGGAGTCATCGCCAAGTTCATCGACGCAGCCCGCGCCGGCCAGCCCATCACGATTTTCGGGGATGGGGAGCAGACCCGGGACTTTTGCCACGTGAGAGATGTGGCGTCGGCCAACTACTTGGCCGCGACGCAAGATAGCGCCAAGGTCGCCGGAAGAGTTTTCAATGTAGGCACGGGAACATCGACTTCAGTCAACGAGCTAGCTCGCCTCGTTGGGAGTGTTTTTGGAACTGGCGCGGTGCCTATCGCGCATAAACCGGCCCGCCCAGCGGAGATTCGCTATTCGCAAGCCTTGGTTGAGGCTGTTCGTGACAAAGTGAGGTGGGCGCACTCTGTTCCCCTTGGAACATCGTCGCTCGCAACCTGCGTCCAAGAGTAGCGTGTTGGTTTCATGCCAATGATGTCTCGATAGCGCCACTTGTCTGACGTAGTTTCATGTCCGCGATGCTACGGATTACCAAACCGGACCTGCTATATGGACCGCGGCAACTGCGTATCCATGCAATGGGATCACCAGCGGTTTTTGGTTGCTCAATTGGGACAGGGCAATATTGACATGCACCCGCTCTGCCGGTCAGAGCTATGGAGAAGCTCGGTGATATTAGTATCCAAATGCGGTGCAATCGGTTTATGAAGCTTTCCGTGTTCAAGCCAAGCAAGCTACAATGGCTTTTCAGCCATGATGTTGCTCGCAAGCACCCCTTTCGAACCGTTTGGCGGCTGATCAATTGGGAGCTTATCCGGATTCTTAATCGAACTGTTGAGAGCCGATATGACGGGAATTTCGACGTTACTCTCTTGCCGCGCGAGGGGGCGTCTCGGTTGGCTTACTACTTTGGAGTCAGCGAGCCGGAGTTATTCGCTTTTTACGAGGGCTTCCTCAAACCGGGCATGACAGTTGTGGATGCGGGTGCAAATATAGGCCTTCACACGCTCTTCTTTGCCAAGCGCGTGGGGCCTGAGGGAAGGGTCTATGCATTCGAGCCCGGCCAATCGGCTTTCGGTCGCCTAAAAAGTCATGTCGAGAGGAACCAACTCGCCAACGTTCACTGCTTCCACTGCGCCTTGGGTGCTTCCGAAGGAGTCGTCGCGATCACGGAGAATTGCCACGACAATTCACGCAACTTCGTGGTGGAATCTTCCTCTGGGACAAATGGCACCAGGAATGTTGTGCTGCGCTCTTTGGACCAGGTTCTCAAAAAGGAAGGCGTGGGTCGTGTTGACTTCCTGAAAATTGATGTCGAGGGCTTTGAGCCGCAAGTGTTAGAGGGCGTCAGCAATTACCTGCGGCAGCAATCCATTCGTGTCCTGCAGCTTGAGTTAGATGATAGCAGCTTGGCTAGGTCCGGATACACCGCTGCCCAAGTTAGTAATATGCTGCATGATGCTGGCTATCGGTGTGCCGAATGGAGTTGTCAGAGCAGGAGCTTTCGAGCTGCAAGCAAGGCTTCATTCAACACTTTCTTTGTCACCGAGAACGAGCTGGTGCAGTGACGTCAGCGTGCAGATTTCTCTCGCCGCTGCTGCAATGCGTCGGAGTAAACCATATTGATGTTACTCGCGTAGGAATCCTCACGGAACGAAGCTGCCACCAATTCTGAGGCAGCGCGCCCCATTTCAATCCGACGTTGTGGTTGTTCCGTTAGGAGGCACACTACGCTTGCCAAGCCTTTCGAAATGTCAGCTGCTCTACCAACAGGAATCTTGAATCCGCAGCTATCGTTGACCACTCCTGCCTGTGCGCTGGCATCAACAATTACGGGCACGCAGCCTGCAAGCATGGCCTCGAGCATAGTGATTCCCGCATTTTCGCGAAAGCTGGGAAGGATAAACACGTGAGACTCCTTGAGTTTGTTCAAGTATTCATCTCCGGAAAATCCCATGTGGAACTCGACCCAATCGTCTATCCCGAGCGCGCGAGCTTGTTTCTTTAAAAAGGGAATCTCCGGTCCATAGCCTCCGACAACGAGGCGCCACTTAATACCTCTTTGAGCCGCAATTTGTAGGGCTTCCAAGGCAAAGATTAGTCCTTTGGATCCGATAATGTTCCCTCCGGCAAAAAGACGAATCGGATCTGCGGGAGGTTTGTCTTCCGGATCGCATCGAAACATTGCGACCTGTTGGTCGGTGAAGAAGGTCGGGAACAGCAGATGCATGCCATTGGATCTGCCGCGCAGGTCCAAGAGCTTATCAAACGTCTCCTTGTTAGACGCGACCACGGCATCCGAGTTGCGCAAGCAATTCCTCAGTGATCTGGAATGCGAGGCGTGCAGGTTCGAAAATCCCCGCACCAGCTCGAAGACAGCTGAGCGCGTTGCGAGTCTTCCGAGAAGATGAAGCGGATATACAGCGGCGCCACCAACGGGCCCCCAGACAAAAGGCAAATCCAGCTGCCAAAGCGGTGAGGGAATCCGCCAAGACGAGTAGGTCACATGGTGGGCCAAGTCGAAGTGCTGATGTGCTGCGAGTTTGCGCGCGATTTCCAACGACTGGCGTGTCCAATCCACATATCGCTGCCAGCTTTGGAGGCGCGCGATGAGGCGGTTCTCGTGGTATGGGGCGTCGCTTCCGAAGAAAGTGAAAGAGAGGTTTGGGTATGCGCCGGTCGCGAGCGCGCGTTCGACACCATCGTGCTCTCCCTTGGAGGTAAGCACGCGCACGGTGTGCTCTTTGCTGAGCGCTGTAGCCGCTTTCCAACCCACGCCACTTTCGGAGCCACGGTCTGGATAACAAGCTATGGCCGACAGAAGGATCCTCATGGGCAGGACTTCTCCGCTAAGCGCACTTGAATCGCGTATCGCTCTGCGCAAGGCTTCTGCATTGTCGGTGAGATAGGCCTACCACTGTGAACCTGCGAAATATTTCCGCCAACCAGATCGTCGTTTGTACGGCATTACTTCTTGGATTGCTCTTGGCTGTGATGCTCGGCAATGCGGTAGGAAGTTCGGATATGCGGTTAGTTGCGGGAATCATTGCGGTGATTCCGGTCGCGGTCATCTTTGTCAAACTCAAGACGAACATCTGGGTATTGTTGCCAATTGGTTGGTATCTGTCCGGAAAATTCACATGGTTGCCGCTACCTTTCACGGTGCGTGATCTATGCTTCATGACGGTGATTTTCTTTTTCACGCTGTTTCTTGCGACGCGCGCTCTGCCATGGAGACGAAAACTCAGCGCCCTCGATTACCTCATTTATATCAACTTGGCCTACCTCGCGACCGTGTTTGTTCGCAATCCGGTGGGCTTCTGGGCGATGCAGTCGAGCATGGTTGGTGGCCGGCCGTATTTCGAAATCGGCTTAGCCTTTGGCGCCTTCATGATTCTGAGTCGTGTTCAGATCACCGATTTTATCGCCAAGGTTTTCCCGCTTTTCTTCGTCGTGCCCGCATGGTGTGTGGGTATCCTCGACGTAATCAGCCGACTTAGCCCCCAAACTGGCTATGTGCTAAACTCGATATACAGCGGCGTAGGCACGGGGGGGGCCACCGCTGCGTTTCAAGCCGAAGCCGAACTTGGCGCAACGCGCATGACCGGGTTGCTAGGCGCAGGCTTAGCCTCAGTGTTAGCTCTTTGCGCTAGATACAATCCCATTACCCTGATTTCGCCACTGTATCCCCACAGGGTCATGATGCTGACGATTGCTTTTGGCGCCATTTTTCTTTCCGGTTTCCGTAGCGCTCTGATCTTTGCTTTTCTGTCATTCTTGATCTCGTCCATGCTACGAGGCCGCTTAAAGGACCTATGGGTTGCGGGCGGGGTTGCGATGTTGGCTTTGGTCTTGCTCATCTCGATGCAGGGAAGCGTTCTGCAGTTGCCCTTCACGATGCAGAGAGCGTTATCGTGGCTGCCGGGAGATTGGAATACCGAGGCTGTCACTGACGCCGACGAATCTTCTCGGTGGCGCTTCGAAATGTGGGGATGGGCATGGAACGACAATCGAATTCTGCGGGACCGCACGTGGGGTCAAGGCTTCGGTCTATCTCTGGACGATATGAATCTTATCGCCAGTTCCATGATGGCTGGTCAAAGCGGAGCAAGTCTTCTGGGCGGTTCCGACCGGGAAAACTTCATGATCATGGGAACCTTCCACAGTGGACCTCTCTCAACCGTCAAATATATCGGGGTAGTCGGCTTTTGCCTCTATTACTCCCTCATGTGCTATATGGCCTTAACGGCTTGGAGACTGTGTAAACGCGCACGTGGGACGAATGCTTTTACGCTGTCTCTGTTCGTAGGAATCCCGATTATCTATGAGCCATTCAATTTTGTAGTCATTTTTGGAGGCTTAGACAGTAATTATCCGCAAATGCTTTTTTGGGCCGGCTTGCTCAATATGACCAACAACTACATCACGCAACTGCAAGCAGGAAGCGTAAATCCTTCTTTACCTCAACAAGTTAACCATTCTGGCATCGCTTCTATTTCGGCCGGGCGCAGCGCAGTAACCGCGTTGAAAATCAGCTGATTAGCCTGCCGCCAGTATTTCAGCGAGCATCTCATTATAAGAGGCCGCGTTCTTCCGTAGGCTATATACTTCCGATGCAGCTTGCAAACCTTCTTGGCTCGACTTGGATCTTAAGTCTGGGTTACTTGCGATCTTGGACATCGCTTTGGCCATGGAAAGCTGAGACGTAACACATACTCCTGCTGGTAATGAGGCTATGCACCCGGCTTTGCGGCCGATCCAAGGCTTGGCAAAGGACATAGACTCCAAAATAGATATGGGTTGCGTTTCCAACTTCGAGGAAAGCACGAATGCGTCTGATTCACGAAAGGCGGAAAGCGTATCTTCTCTCGTCTGTTTATCGAGCCACACGATGCGACCGCACTTGCTAGTGGCCGGAATATCATCGTCCATTTTTTGGAACTTTCTCGACCATTCATTGAACTCGGTCCCAATAAACACAAGAACTGACGCGGGGATGTTAGCTTTGCGAAACGCTTTTACTGCGAATCCTTGGTCTTTGCCCTGCGAGTAGTAAGCGACACAGAGGAAGACGAAGGCGTCCTCCGGTATGTGATGAGCGCTGCGGAAGGATCTGGGTGTCTGTGTGTAGTCGACAGGTTCAACCCCATTTGGGATAACTCGGATGCCGGGATGTCGTATGAATCGCGCCAGTGTATGATCAAAAAACGCATCAAAGTCGCATTGGTGGCTTAGGAAAACCCAGCGATTGATGTAGCGCGCCCATCGGAGCATCGAAAAACTTTTAAGAGTCGACCGTGCCCATTGGCCGAGGCCGAAGGGAAATTTCCGCACCCAAAACCACCGGAGAGCGGCGTAGCCATGGCTCACCAGCACCTTTTTGGCCTTGATCTTTGGGAGTAGCGGGACGGCGAGTTGCAGGGGCCAGCCATAACCTTCAAAAATAATGACGTCCCATAAACCGTTTCTGAGGAAATCCCTATAGCCGGCGATGATCGCGTCACGGCGCTGTTGATCATCCTGTGTGCCCTCCACGTCGAACTCATGCACCCTTGCACCCCTCCACCTCATTTCCTTGCGATTGGTTTTCGCCGGCGCGGTGGCGATCTCCACCTTCCACCCCGCATCGAGCAGGATACGCGCGCAGGTGCTAGACGCCTTAGCCACCCCGTTTAAATCTGGCGGAAAGGTAAAGGTTGCTACAAGCGCTGAGGGCTGGTGCGGCCTATCGCGTACCATAGACGAAGTCTCTTTCGTAGGGAGGTGAGCCTGCCGGAGCGTAAGACAAATGGAATCCATGCTCTACGAGCAGCCTCTGAACGGCTGATTTTGTTTTTGTGTGCTCTCCCAGGAAGTCGTGGCAGCAGACGCAGACCGACTTGGTCTTTCCCAATGTATCAGGTGCGCCCTGCAACGCGTCGACTTCCGCACCCTCTATATTCATTTTCAGAAACGCGATATCTCGTGCCTCCATGACTTGCGGCAAATCGTCGATACGCTTGGCCGGCACCTTGCTTCCGGTGCCACCGCCTCGCTTAAGCGAGGCGCATTGCCAAAGTTCCTCAGTTTCCTCGGTGATGAAGCAAAATCCCGCATGGTCGGAAACGGCGCAGTGTTCCGCAAACACATTAGGCAACTGGTTCAAACGAACAAAATTGTCTAAAATCGCGTACGTCTTGGGATGCGCTTCGATGGCCACAACCTTGCCAGACGGGCCCACTGCTGTGGAGAGGACGCACGTGTCCTCTCCTCTTCCGGCACCAATATCCACAACGAAATCCCCTAGTGTAGGTCTGTAATGGCGGAACCACCAGATCCGTCGGAGTCGGGACATCTCTTCGCCACGGGGCTCCCAAGTGAGCATAGCGCCCCGATTCAGGTTGAAGCGGCCGCCGAGTGGAATGGCAGCTCCATCATCAATGCGGAACCAACAGCCATCAACGTATTGAAAATCAATCGGTCGCTGAGTCACAGCTCGCGCAACCAAGCGCCCGGTGACCAGTAGCATACGTCGCCCTAGCCGCGAGCGCTCCAAGAGCCCTGATAGAGAAGTTAATAGCGAACGAAGCTGCTGATTCATGTGTGCATACGGCAGATGGAGGAACGGGCCCTTTTGACTAGTTGTATTCGCGCCCCGGGCGACATTATAAGAAACCAAGCTGAGATGGTACCCGCCACCATGACCAAGCCAGTCAGCAACCCATAGCCCAGCGAGGATGAAAATTGTGGGAACGCTTGCGTTACGAAGAAGATCACGCAGACGATTAAACCAGCTTGAAGCATCAAGTGGTTGAATGAGGTATTGTCACCCAACACCCGCCTCGCAGCAACCGACGAAAACGTTAAAGTAATGAGCAAGTGCACCAACAGTGAAGCGCCTATCAACCCCGGAATCCCAAAGCGGGTTGCCGTAGGTATACCGATGGCAATAAAGACTGCGCCTTCGACCCAATAGAGGTTGCGCACGGGTCGCAAGTTTCCGGCGATGCCGAAAAGACCGACGAGGCAACGACTGGAGGTTGTAGCCAGCAGCAGCGCCCCAAGCAGAAAGTCCCATCGACCGTTCCACTCGACCACTCCCGAAGTCCACCACCGCACTACCAGGGTGTTTGCCGCTACGAGAGCGATGGAGCCTACTGTGCCTAAGAACAACGAAGTGCGGAAAACATCCACAAAGCGGTGCCGCAACCTGTTGTTGTCTTTCTGCACAAACATTTCTGTGAGGGCCGGCGCGGAGGACTCCACCAGACGCCCCGTGAGTTGGCTGCCGAGGGTGTAGAATTTTGTGCCGACGGCGAACGTTGCGGCGGCTTCCAGTCCGGCTGTGCGCCCCAAGATCATGATCTGCGAGGAATTCACTAATTGCGAGCCAACGGACAGAAGCATCACGTCTTTGCCGAAAGCAAACATTTCGCGAAATGTTTCCCAACGAGGCTGTCCCCAGTTGCCGCGGGATGGATAGAATCCTGCACGTTGACACACGGCAAATCCCACGACGGTGCCTACGATCAGCGGAGGGATTCCAGCGATAGCGAAGCTGTAAATGCCCCAACCGAGGTAGAATGCTGCCCAAAGGCTGGCCAGTCCGACCACCAGAGAGATGATCCCCAGACCATAAGAAACGTCGAGGCGTTGGAAAGCCCACAATGGAGCTGTTAGCGAGCGCAGGGCAATAGTGACTCCGGTCAACGCCGCGAGGAGTGTAATGATATTACGAAAAGTATCCGCCAAAGCGGGGGGAACTTGAAACAGTGCAGGCGCGAAAAGCGCGAAAAGTGCTCCCAGGGCGAAAACCATCATGCCTTGCAGAATGAAGACCGCCGCCCCGGTTATCAGCAGCGAGCCGTATGGACCTCCGTTGATGTGGTCTTTGTGGTTGGCTAGCAATCGGCTGACCGCACTGGATAGCCCGAAATCGATCAGCATCAGGTAACCGGCGATTTGCTGAGCCAAAGCCCAGAGGCCAAATTCCTCTTTGCCCAGATACCGCAAGGCGAGCGGAATGCTGAGGACCGTGAACGCGATGTTCGCGACGATGAGTGCGTAACCCGTCCCGGTGTTGACGGCAAACTGTCGGGTGCGGCTCACCGTTGACCTGATAAATTCGCCGATCGGACAACTTGGTCGTACACTTGCAAGTGGCGCTGTGCGACTGATGTTGGCCCGTGTTTCTCCAAGCAGGCGCTTTGGGCGACCTGTGCCATGTGTGTGGCTTTATGTTTGTCAGACAGAACCACGCGGACAGTGTCGCTGATGGAGGTTGCATTACGAGGATCGAAAAGGAGACCGCTCCGGCCATCTTCGACCAAATCGGGGATACCGCCGATGTTGGCAGCGGCAATAGGGACACCAGCCGCCGCCGCTTCCAAGACCACCATAGGACAATTGTCCTCGAAAGAGGGCAGCACCAAAGCGGTGGCCGCAGAAAGCTCGCGACACAACGCGTCCCGTTCCAGAGGACCTGTGCAAACGCACCACTTACGCTCCGCAACCATGCTCCTGAACCTTGTAGAGTAATGATCTTGCCCGCTAAATGCGCCGATAAACCGGAGTTCAAAGTCTAGTTCGCGACGAAGGGGGTCCAAAGCCGCAATCAAACCAGTTTGGTTTTTCCATGGGCTTACGTTGGCTATGCAAACAAGACGTTCCGTGGTGACAGGTTGGCGATCTACTCTGAAAAAATCATTGTTTACTGCGTTAGGAATCAACCAAACCCGTTTGGTGTAAGGTGCAACAGCTTCCGCCGTGTAGGAACTGATCGCCACCACGCCATCGGTTTTGCGCAAGCACCATCGTTCAAAGCGTGCCGCTAGCCAGTAGTAGGTGAGCGGCTTGGCATGGATTAGCGCGGCTACCTTGCCCATGTTGCCGTGTATAGTAATCACGTTAGGAAAGCCGGACTGAACCGCGCTGATTGCGCAGTCACGCTCTGTGCCTTGGCCGTGGACAATGCTGGGCTGGATCTCGCTGAGCTTGCGTCGCACTGCGCTGATGCACCCACGGTAACCAGTGCGCAGCCAACCGAGTTTAGAAACAGCGAGCGGATGGTAGTAGATGTTATGTGCCAGCTTGCTCGGAGACGACTTGGGCGGTTGCTGCAGGCAAGAGATCACATGCACTTCGATCTCGTCCCGCAGCTCTTTGAAGCCCTCTAATAACGCCTCTGGTGCTGTGCCAAAATACGGGATCGGATTCGCGTAGTTTTTGAAGTGCTCACGCGAGTCAGTGGTGAGAAAGGCAACCCTCATGCCGTGCGCTGAAAGACGCGATTGTGGCCGACCCGCAGGATTTCTCGAAACCGAGCCTGGTCCACCTCCCGAGCAACCCGTGACGGTCCGGGGTGGCCAGCGGTGGCGAAGGCCGGCGGTCGGTAAGCGGTATCTACAGCGGAGTCGTCGAGCACGATGATGCCACCCGTCCGCACCTGTTCGGCGCAAAGGTCCCAATCCGTCCGAGCGACTTCGTAATCGTGGTTACCGTCGATGTAGATCGCGTCCCAAAGCTCTTCTTTGATTCGTTCACACGCGGCGGAATCCGTAGAAAAAGCCTGCACCAAGTCTGGCTCCGGAAGAGCGAAGTGCGCAAAGTTCGTCTTTGTGTCGGCCAGGTAATCAACATCGTTGCGGTAACTGCTGACCGCGTCTCCCGAGGACGTGAATGGCGAAATGCCCGTGATATGGCCGGTGATCCCTAGATCATTTTGGAGCATGGCAGCCAAACTCAACGTCTGTCCGCGATAAACGCCGATTTCCAGAAACTGATTCGGTCGCAATTTTCGGAACAGCATCCACCACATCACATGAAACGCGTCCTCCCCAAAACCACGTTGATCCTGGAGAAAATACTCCCTGTGCATCTTCAGTTCATCCGGAAATTGAGACCTGTGGAAATAACGTACGCAGTCAAGGTAGTAGCTCGTGGGGTCGGAAAGACTGCGCTCCCAATCCTCCAGTGCCGAAAAGTTAGTCTCACGAGCCAGAACCTTGCGGAGAACCTGCTTCGAGCGCAGTCGATGCAAATTTCCTCCGAAATGTTTTCTAAGTGCTCCGATCATCGGGAATTCCTCAAAGTGTCTTGTAAATTTGCATCAGTTGATTGGCGACATCGCCCCAGCGGCAAGGCTTGCAAGGAGATGGGAGTGTTTGCGCCTCTTCATAGAATTTCCGCAGTGCTGCGGCAGTCGAAGCAGTGTTGCCGATCGGACAGTAAGTCGCGGTGCGGCCGAAGGTGGAACGAGCCCATGGAAGATCGGAGAGAAGCAGCGGGCATCCTGCGGCCGCGGCTTCCTCCGACGAAAGGCTTCGGGTTTCCATCGTGCTGAGAAGCACGAAACCGCGAGCCTCCTTGTAAGCGCGGGCCAGTTCGGCGCGGTCTTTCAGTGCTCCAGTGTAGCGGATCAGATCGGGCCTTTGCTCCGCAATGCCTAGGAATCTCCGATAGTAAGGATCCTCCTCTCCGTAGGGGGCACCAAGGATTCGCAGCGGGGTCTCAGCGAGAAGCGCTGCTTCGGCCAGCTCGACTACCCTTTTGCGTGGCGTGACTGTGGCGGTGCAGACAAGCTCATTGCTGCGGGGGACGGCTTGTGAGCTTGGATTTAGGAAAAACACTTCTTCGACTCCATTGGGCACTATGTGAATCCTCTCAGGAGGAGGGGCGAAAAGAAGTGTCGCCACTTCGGCTTCCCAAGTTGTGCCAACCAACAGTGCGTCTGCTTTCTCGTAAGCCTCCCAACGAAAACTCGCTAGAAAGGTTGCTGGCACGACGTTGCGAAGCGTCTTCTCCAAAGCTCCTTGGAGTCTTAATTGAGCGGGTGTCCTCGATCCCTGCCCAGTGAATAACTCGCTCATTACATACTTCATGCCCTTGGCGTGTGCGAAATCGATGTGGCATGGATTTGCGCGACCAAAGAAGTGAATAATGTCCCCGCCCTGCGAGTCATCCCACCACCGAAGATATTCGGCCTCGATTCCGTTGGCCTGCAGAGCTTGCTTGGTTCGCTCGATTTGGATTTGCAGTCCTCCATGAGCCAATAAAAAGGGAAGTTGATGGTCTATGAGAACTTTCACGGCATTAGTAGTTCGCCCATTGGGTGGAGAAATTATTAACAGTGAGTGACATGCTTAGTCCAAACTGTTGCGTCAGGGGCCGCTGCCCACCCGGTCAATAAGTAGCAAAGGCCCTTCACAAAAATGCTGCAAAAAGCAACTTGCGCACTTAATCCAGACGTCGATAAACGCGAAAATTATTAGCGTTGAAAAATTTTCCCCCGGCCGGCACGAACGCAAAAGGGTGGGGGAGAGCAGGTATCTCTTGTTTTGGAATGGGCACCTCGATCCATTCTCCCCCGCTCCAATCCTTCAAGATACCGACGAGTTTCTGCTGCCGCTCGCTCAGATCGGTCACAATCATGGTGACTGAACGGGCCAAATCCCTTGGGAGGACGTTCTCCAGCGAGTCCTCGGCCTCATACGTGGTCGAAACATGAAAAAGGGAGTAGAAACTTCCGACTTTGGGGCGCAGAGCCATGTAAGCGGCTTCAGTGCCCAGAACGACATCCTGCGGTCCAGCCCCGGATAAGGCCAAACGACCAGACACAGCCTTGTGGTCAGTGAGAGTCCATGCAGCCAAGTGGCTGTAAGACAATGAATGGGCCAAGTTGTTGCGCAATAAAAGCAGCACCAGCAGCACCAAGAAGGCCCAGCGGTATACCTTCGGTGCTGGTGCGCCACCAAAGATAAAAACCGCGTACACAACTATCAAGGGTAGCAGCACAAGGAAGTTATAGTGTGCATACCAAACGTAAAAATTGCCGACAAATCGCATGCACACCATGGTGACAACGCAATACGCGGAAACGCTCAACACGAGCTGGGCAAAAGGCGTGCCCTTATTCGCACCCAAGACGACTGCAAGCAAAACCACGGGGAGTAACACGAAGAGATGCGATTGAATAAATGCATAAGAGTATTCGCCGTAACTGAAAAAGTTCTTGAGGCGGTCGAGGATGGACAAGCCTCCAACCAGTTTGATGTTCTCGTGGTAAGACACCCATGCGCCAGTCCATTGATACAAAAAATAAAAGCTCGCGCCACCCAGTAGAATACCTCCCGCAATTGAAGCGACCTGACGTCTACCGCAGTATTTGAACAGGTAAGCAATTGAGAGTGCGATCACGGCAGGAATCGTCATGTGCAGGCCGCAGTAGGGTATCAATGCAGATAGTGCGGTTAGGGCGGCAAGGTTTCCCGGGCTTGTGCGAAACGTGGCGGTTAGGATGATCAGCGAAAAAACAAAAATCGTAAGGCTTTCTGGTCTGGCGTGGTGGGAAGCGTAGAACGCCGGATAAGTAAGCATCCATAGAATGAGAAGCAGCAGAGCTTGTCTGGTGCCGCTGATCAACTTCATGCGGTTGAGTGCAAGTATGCTGACGAGTCCTGCAGCGCAGGTTAGAAAGAATGGAAAAAGCCTTACTGAGAGCAGATCGAACCCGAAGACCGTGATCCACGCTGCCAGAAGCGTGGAAAAAAGCGGATAGTTCATTCCATAAGGAGAGTGCTGGGCAAAGCTCGCGACCAAAGTGGAAGCCGGCTTGCCCGAGGTCGCCAAATGCCAAGCGGGCTCTACCATGAAAGCTTCATCGTAGTTAAAAATTGGCATTCTCGGCAGGGCCAAGACCCACTGAATGCACAGAAATAAGAATACGAGCCAAAGAACCACATCATACGAGCGGCTAGCTGGATTTCTGAGGAAACTCGAGCGCTTCATGGGAAGCATTATATGGCCGAATTCCGCGGGAACGCCTTCAGGGAAGCAATGCTGGGCAGCAGAGATCCATTTTGGTGAACGAAAGCGTGATCAGAGGCTCAACGGGCAGACTTTTTGTAGTCACCGCGGGAGAAGTATTTCTCAAGCCATACGTAGAGAACGATGAAGAGATAGCGGCTGCCCATTTCTTTGATTTTGAGTTTGGCGACGCCATGACGCCGGTTGCGCCAGGTGATGGGGATGACGGTGAAGTTATAACCGCGGACGATGGCTTTGAGGGGGAACTCGACGGTAATGTTGAAATGTGGAGAAAGAATGGGGCGGATGCCGTCGATGACTTCTTTGCGGTAGGCTTTGAAGGCGTTGGTGGTGTCGTTGAGTCCGTGGCGGAAGAGGAAACGCACGAAGGCGTTTGCCATGCGGTTCATGAAGAGTTTGATCGGCGGGTAATCGATGGTGCCGCCGCCTTTCATGAAGCGGCTGCCGAAGACGCAGTCATAGCCTTCGTTGAGTTTTTCCCAATAGCGGACGACATCGCGGCAGTCGTCCGATTCATCGGCCATGAAGATGACTGCGGCGTCACCGTTTATGGCGTCGAGTCCGAGGGTGATCGCCCTTCCAAAACCATGAGGACCATGGTTTTGGATAGGGCGGAGAACAGAGCGCTGTAAGCTAAGGCTGAGACTTGAGGCGGAAACCTGAGTGGCTGAGGGAAGGGCTGAACCGGAGGCCGAAGGCTGGAGATGGGGCGCCGCGGCGACCAAACCTGAGTTTGAAACCTGAGCGACAGAGGTGGAAGTATTAAGGCGGCGGGCTTCTTCTTGAAGAATTTGCCATGTGCGGTCGGTGGAACCGTCGTCGACGACAATGATCTCGTGCGGGACGCCGCGGAGATCCAACTCGAGGTGCAGATGTTCGACGGTGGAGGCGATGCAGCCCTCCTCGTCGCGCGCGGGAATGATGACCGACAGGAGTCGGAGTGGTGGGCTGCTGCTCACGGGTGACAGGGACTATCTTAACAAAAGGTAACCAAGAAAACGAAGGGGGCAGGCTACCGCATTTGGTCGCGGCGCTGGCTGGCGCTTAACCGGGCAAGTTTTGAATGTGTTGCGCGGGAGCGCAGAAAGTCTTTAGCCGCCGCCGAGGATTTTTCTCGCGATGGGTAAAATGGTGCGGGCGCTGCGGTGCCATTTGGCGACGCGGTCGAGGCGGAAGCGGGCGGCAGAGGAGTTGAGAGATGAGGGATGAGAGTTGAGAGCGACGCGGAGGGCTTTGACGCGGGACTCGGTGGATTCGAGGCGGGGGATGACGCGCTCTTTAAGGAAGCCGGATATGAGGAGCTTCATTTCAAGCTTCGCGGTGTAGAGGGCTTGGCGGGATCCGTTGTGGCGCTCTTTGATCACGGCACCGAAAGCTTCGAGTTGGCGGAGTCCTTGACTGGTGGAGCCTTGGCTGATGCCCAAGCGCTGCGCGATGTCTTCCATGGACATGGGTGCTTCGCTGGCGAAGAGGAGGCCGTAGATTTGTCCGTAGGATTTCGGGTTGCCGAAGAGTTCGGCGAGGTCGGCGAATACTTCGACAAGGCCGGATTCGTAATCAGCGGGGAGCATGGAGGCTGGATTGGCGGCCATTCCGGGGGATTTCAGATTTGAAATTGGAGATATCAGATGGCGGTTGCGCGATGAAGGAATATGGAGCTTTGGGCTCTAATGTCAATTCAAAATGAAATGGAAAGCTTGGAGCTGTGAGCTTGGAGCGTGGAGCCAGAGAGGGAGCAAAGAACCGCAGGATGGGAGGCGGGGGAGCGCGGAAGGCTGAGACCTGATCCGCCTTCGCGCTTGGCGCTTACGGCGTGACGAGGGGGGCGGAGGGAAAAGAGACAAAGAGATCAAAGGATCAAGGGACGATCCGATCGCAATGCTGGGCGTCTGAAGCACCGGATACCGAACTAGCGGCCGCCGTCGTGGGCGACGTCAGGGGGTGATGGACGGGAGTTCCTCTCCTTCGCGGGCTAGGATGGTGAAGGCGTGAAGCTGCATGGCCGGAACGAAGCGGTTTTCCGCGGCGTAGCGCGCAACGGCACCTTGCGGATCGTAGATGTCGGGCTTGCTGATAAGGATGACGCGCGGGGGGTATTTGAAACGGATGTCATTCCACGACGGTGCCTGCATGGCCCAGGCACGGCCTGGGACTTCCTGCAGGGCGATGGGTGTGAGGTAAATGTAAGCGGCAGCTGGATCGGCGGCCCACCAGACTTCTTTGTTCGCGGCGAGGGCGGCGGCGGCGACTTTGGCGGCAGTGCGGTAATCGTCTTTGGCGTGCGCCGGCTGCCAGCGGTAGTTGAAGGCGGAGGCAAGCCAGAGCAGGGGCAGGAGCACGGCGACAGCGCGCCACAGGATGGATTTTTGCATGAAGGCGTGCTGCAGGAGAAAAGCGAGAAGGATGATCAGTGCGGGCAGCGCGGGAATGAAATGCCTCGGCAGCGGGCGATGATCGAAGAGGAACATAGCGACAAAAATCACCAAAGTCGGAAGGCCCAAGGCAAGCAGCCAAGCGGTGATTGCCGGCTTGTTCTTAGCATGGCGTCGCGTTTCCAAGACCGCGAACACTCCCAAGGCAGCGAACGTGGCGGCGAGCGGCAAAAGCGCGGCAATGCTGCCAAGGACAGAGGCGACGGGCGTGGCGCGCATTTGCAGTTTGCCGGGCCCGAAGCCGGAGAATCCGAGAAGTTCGTAAGCGATAAAGGGAAGGCTGAGCAACGAAACGCCCCCGCGATGGTAACCGCGGCCCGCATTGTGCCAGGTCAGCACGTAGTAGGCAGTGAAACCCACAAGGAGAGCGAGCGCACTCAATCCGATGAGCCAGAGGTTCGGTGCGGACGCAGGTCTCGCAGATTTTTCGCGTGCGAGCACGCTGGCGATGGCGAGGGCAAAAGCGCCGGTCCATATGACACCGATGAGACTGGAGGCAAAAAGAACAACCGCCGCGGCAACGATGGCTGTGATCTCGGCGAACGAGAGTGGTTCATGATCCATCAGCCCGGATGCAGTCGGCCTTGCCGTGAGCCGAGCGAGGGCGGCGGTCAGCCAACAAGCGGCCGCATATTGCATGACATAAGGGCGCGTCTCATCGAGGTAGACCCACAAGACGGGGCTGATGGCAGCGAGCAGGCAGCCGAGAAGAGCGAGTTTTGGCCGTTGGCGGAGCAGAAGGAGGAAAGCCAGTTGGCCGAAGACAAACCAAGGCAGGTTCGAGGCGCGCATGGCCCACTCGCCACTCCCGAAAACTTTGTGCCAGCCATACAGGTAGATTTGGTAGAGCGGCATCTGCAGCGTGGAACCGCTGACTGCCTGCGCGTATTTCCATGCCTCGGTCGGGTTCGGAGCCATGGCAACGATGAGCGAGAGGGCTTCATCGATCCAATAGCTTTGGGTGCTGATGGCCAGAGCACCGACCATGAGGGAGGCGGCGAGGACAGCAATGATGACCGCGCGCGAAATCGGGGGCTGGGCTGAAATGCTCGCTGGGAGGGGGGCGCTGTCCGACATGAAATCTTACTGTGGATGAGGTGCTTGTTGTTTAGAAGGCGAAAGGAGGGGGATGGCTGTAGAGATCAAAGGCTTGGGGAGAGGGGTTTAAGAGACCAAAATACGAAAAGACTAAGAGACCGGGGGTCCCGAGATCGGATTTCAGCGGGACAGGGGACGGGAGGTGGGGAGGATTCATGAAATAACGAAAGGCTGAGATGCTGAAACTTGAGACATGAGGGGTAGAACCTAGGAAGCAGAGGGGGAAAGAGACCAAAAGACTAAGAGACGAAGAGACTAAGAGGCCGGTGCGGTCAGAACATGGGTAAGCCATGTCGGCTTGAGGGGAAAATTGCAGAATGGGTCTCGGAAATCCACACATGGACTTTCTGCAGAAAGTCCATGTGTGGGCAGTTGGGGGCTTTTTACAGAGGAAACATGGGGTGTTGGCGCAGTAGGCTGAGTAAGCTCGGCCGAATCAATCCGGTTGGGCGGTTTGGGGGGCGGGGAGGCCGAGGATGCGGTCGCCGGGGAGGATTTTGTTTCTTTGGAACCAGCCTTGCGGCACCTCGAGGGCGTAGACCAAATCCCGGAAGGCGCTTTGAGCTGCGGTTTCATCCAGAGGTTTGAGTTCGTGGATCTCGCGGATGACGCCGGCGGCGTTGATGTAGGCGATGGAGAGCGGGACGAGTGTGTCTCGCATCCAGAAGTTCATGGCTTGCGGTTCGCGGAAGACGAATAGCATGCCTTTGCCATCGGCCAAATCATCGCGACCCATCAGCCCGATGGTCCGTTCATCGATTTCGTCGGCCACCTCCGCCTCAATCGCGACGGTGCCGATGCGGAGCGTGATGGTCGGGAGTATTTCCTGCGGGGGAGTGCGGGCAGCGGACCATGAGGCGCAAATTTGACACAGTGCGACCAGAATGAGCGCGGACTTGCGGAGGACTCGGGCAGAGCAGTGCATGGCATGAGATTACGCAGAAAGGCGCCCGGAGTTCACAATTTTTGTCAGAGAGAAATCAGGGTTGCTATTAGCTGCGTTAATAATACGCTCGTCCGATCCGCGCCCACGGCGCCTCACGTTAATTGGATGGCAAATTTTTTTCCAAGCTGGACGAACTGGCTGCCCCTGAAGTTGCTGGTCATTGTGCTGGTTCTCGGCGCGGTGGTGACGGGCGGCATCTGGTATTATTTCACTCCGAAATACACCAACGTGGGCTACATGCCGGAGCAGCCTGCGCCCTTTTCCCACGCCATCCACGTGGAGCAGCTCGGGATGGACTGCCGTTATTGTCATACCCATGTGGAGGTCGCCGCGCACTCGAATGTCCCGGACACCCAGACCTGCATGGCCTGTCACTCGCAGATCAAAGCCCAGAGTCCGAAGTTGGCCGCGGTCCGTGCCAGCTGGGAAACGGGAACACCGGTCGAATGGATCCGCATCCACAAGGCGCCGGACTACGTCTATTTCAACCACGCGGTGCACGTGAACCGCGGCATCAGCTGCTACAGCTGCCACGGCCAGATCAACGAAATGCCCGTGGTCTACCAGGCCAAACCGCTCAGCATGGCCTGGTGCCTCGAGTGTCACCGCGCGCCGGAGTTGCACCTGCGTCCGCCCTCGGAAATCTACAATCTCAACTGGCGCCCCGCCTCCGCGCAGGAGCAGCTCGCCATGGGCGCGCAATACAAGAAAGAATGGAACGTCAACCCGCCCGTCGGATGCGGGGCCTGCCATCGCTGACATGAAACGCGTCCTGCCCCATCCCGCCCGCGAAGAGCGTCCGACGCTTTGGCGCAGCCTCGACGAATTGGCGTCCTCGCCCGACTTCACGGAAAAACTCGAACGCGAATTCCCGCAGGGCGCATCCGATTGGCATGGCGGCGAATTGTCGCGCCGCAATTTTCTCCAGCTCATGGGTGGCTCGATGGCCTTGGCTGGCATCGGCCTGACCGGTTGCCGCCGTCCCGAAGCGTATCTCGTGCCCTTCACGAAGAGCGCCGAGTGGACCATCCCGGGCAAATTCCTCTACTACGCGACGTCCATGCCGCGCCGCAACGGCGCCATGCCGCTCATCGCCACAACGAGTGACGGGCGTCCGACCAAATTGGAAGGCAACCCGCTGCACCCGATCAGCAATGGCGGCACGGACACCTTTGCGCAGGCTTCGGTTCTCGACCTCTACGATCCGAACCGTTCGAAAGCGATCAAGTCGTCCGGGGCAAAGAGCGATGCCGCCGCGCTTGGCGCCAAGCTCGACGAAATCGCCTCCGCGGCCGCGGCCAACGGGGGTGCCGGTCTGGCCTTCCTCGCCGAAGGCCACGCCTCGCCCACCCGCGACCGTTTGCTCGGCCAGCTTCGTCAGAAATTCCCGAACCTGCTCTGGGCCGAATACGAACCGCTCGGAACGAATGAAACCGATGCCGCCGTTGCCGCGTGCTTCGGTGCAAACACTGTCATAGTTCCCGATTTCAGCCGCGCGGACAAAGTTCTCGCCGTCGACAGTGATTTTCTCAATGCGTCCTTCAGCGGGCTCGACCAAGTGAGCGGCTTCATGGCGCGCCGCCGCATCAGCGAGCCGGGTCAGCCGATGAACCGGCTTTACGTCGCCGAGACGCATTATTCGTCGACCGGCGGCATGGCCGACCATCGGGTGCGCGTGAAGCCTTCCGAGATTGGCGCCTTCCTCCGCGCTCTCGGACAGCAAGTCGCCACGCTGACCGGCGATGACAATTTGACGTCCGTGGTCGCCGTGTTCCCTGAGGTCCCGCTCTCCACCGATCCCCAGTGGATCGCCGAATGCGCCAAGGACCTCGCTGCCTCGCCCGGCAAAAGTGTCATAATTGTCGGCGACCAGCAGCCGGCCGCTTTGCAGGCGCTCGGCTTGGCGATCAACAATGCGCTCGGCGCTCCGGGCCAGACGCTGCGCGGCATGCGCGCCGAGTCCGCGCCGTCCGCGACCATCTCGGAACTGGCCGCCGCCATGCAGGCCGGACGCGCGCAGAATCTTTTCATCCTCGGCGGCAATCCGGTTTACAACGCGCCGGCCGATCTCCGCTTCGGCGAACTTCTCTCCGGCGTCCCGGTCAGCGTGCGTCTCGGACTTTACGAAGACGAGACGTCCGCCGCTTCCACGTGGCATGTGCCGCAGTCCCATTACCTCGAAAGCTGGGGTGACACGCGCAGCTCGGACGGCACCATTTGCGCCGTCCAACCGATGATCCTCCCGCTCTGGGACGGCGTGAACGAATTGGAAATCCTCAACCGTCTCGCCGGCAACGAGCAACCGATCGGTCCGCAACTCGTGCGCGAAACCTTCGCGCAGATCGCGGGTGGCGGCGACCTCGAGGCGAAGTGGACCGAATTTCTGCGTCAGGGATTTTTGCCCGACACGGCTTGGCCCGACTCGCCGCTCGCTTTCAACGCCGGCGGGGCCGCCGCGCTCGCCGCGTTATACCGGCCCGAAACCGGCGGGCTCGACATCGCTTTCATCCCGAGCAGCACGTTGGACGACGGACGCTATGCCAACAACGGTTGGTTGCAGGAGACCCCCGACTTCGCGACCAAGATCACGTGGGACAACGCCGCGTTGCTAAGTCCGGCCACGGCGAAAGAACTCGGTGTCGCGACTGGCGACATGGTGGAACTTTCCGCCGGCGACCGCGCGATCGAGGCGCCCGCGCTGATTGCTCCCGGCCATGCCGAAGGCGCAGTGAGCATCGCGCTCGGCTACGGTCGTGTGGACATCACGCATCTTTCCGACAAAGTCGGTTGCAACGCCTACCCTCTGCGCACCACGCGTGGAATGTCGCACGTGTCGAATGCCTCGCTGAAACGCACCGGCGCGAAGCACAAATTCGCCGAAACGCAGACGCACCAGAGCATGGAAGGACGCGATCTCGTGCGCGAAGGCACGGCGGAGCGCTACGCCAAAGAGCCGACGTTTGCCCAGACCATGGGGATGGATGGACACATCCCGCCGAACATTTCGCTTTTCACCCATCCGCCGCTTACCTCACCCGAGCAGTGGGGCATGACCGTCGACCTCAGCACCTGCACGGGTTGCAACGCGTGTGTCGTCGCCTGCCAAGCGGAGAACAACGTGCCCATCGTCGGCAAAGATCAAGTCTCGCGCGGACGTAACATGGCGTGGATCCGCATGGACCGTTATTTCGCCGGCGACGAGAACGATCCCGAAATGCTCTCGCAAGCCATCATGTGCCAGCATTGTGAGAACGCACCGTGCGAAACGGTCTGTCCGGTCAACGCCACGGTGCACAGCGAGGACGGCCTCAACCTCATGGCCTACAACCGC
This sequence comes from uncultured Verrucomicrobiota bacterium, assembly GCA_903953565.1. Classification (GTDB taxonomy): domain Bacteria; phylum Verrucomicrobiota; class Verrucomicrobiia; order Chthoniobacterales; family JACTMZ01; genus JACTMZ01. The sequence continues at coordinate 23,755 of CAJBKE010000015.1, forward strand.
TGCATCGGCACGCGGTATTGCGCGAACAACTGTCCGTGGAAAGTCCGCCGCTTCAATTTCTTCGACTACAACCAGCGTCCGCTCGACCAGCTTTACCTCGGACCTTTCGCCAAGAAAGGCATGGCCGACAGCCTGCAGATGTCGAAAAACCCGAACGTCACGGTGCGCATGCGCGGCGTGATGGAAAAATGCACCTATTGCATCCAGCGCATCGAGGAAGCGCGCATCACGCAGACCGTGCGCGCCGGCGCGTCGGACAAGTCGCTCGTGCCTTTCCCCGAAGTGAAGAGCGCCTGCCAGCAGGCGTGCCCGTCGGAATCGATCGTCTTCGGCAACATCAAGGATCCAAACAGCCGCGTGGCAAAGTTGAAGACCGAGCCCCGCAATTACGAAATGCTGAAGTATCTCAACGTCACCCCGCGCACGACTTACCTCGCGCGCATCAAGAACCCGAACATGGCCATGCCCGGGGCGGACAAAGTCGGCTGGGCCAACGGTCATCCGCACCACGGTGGTCACGGTGACGATCACAACGGCCAACAGGCCAGCCACGCGAAGGAGGCGCAGGCGCACTGATTATGGCTGACGCGATCATGCAGAGCCGGGAAGCGGCGGCCGAGCGCCTCAAGCGCGCGCCGTTGGTGACGAGCAACCGAACGATGTCGTGGATCACCGACCACGTCGCGTCGGTCACGGAAAAAAGCGCGCCCAAATGGTGGTGGATCGCCTTCACCTTGAGTTCTTCCCTCGCCATGGTCAGCGTCTTTTGCATCGGCTACCTTATTTCGACCGGTGTCGGCGTGTGGGGCTTGAACCATCCCGTCGGCTGGGCGTGGGACATCACCAACTTCGTTTTCTGGATCGGTATCGGCCACGCCGGCACGCTTATTTCGGCCATCTTGTTCCTCACGCGCCAGAAATGGCGCACGTCGATCAACCGGGCGGCCGAAGCTATGACTCTCTTCGCGGTGGTTTGCGCCGGCATTTTCCCGGCGGTGCACGTCGGCCGCATCTGGATGGTGTGGTTCCTTGCGCCCGTGCCGAACTCGAACGCCATCTGGCAGAACTTCCGCAGTCCGTTGCTCTGGGACGTCTTCGCCGTCTCGACCTATTTCACCGTCTCCGTCCTCTTCTGGTATACCGGCCTCGTCCCCGACCTCGCCACCCTGCGCGACCGCGCGACGAATAAATTCCGCAAATTTTTCTACGGCATCGCGGCCCTTGGTTGGCGCGGCGGGAACCGTCAGTGGAAGCACTACGAGATGGCCTACCTCATCCTTGCCGGCTTGAGCACGCCGCTCGTCTTGTCCGTCCACTCGGTGGTGTCCTTCGACTTCGCCACTTCGGTCATTCCCGGATGGCACACCACCATTTTCCCGCCCTACTTCGTGGCCGGCGCCATCTTCGGCGGGTTCGCCATGGTGCTGACCATCATGTTGCCGGCCCGCGCCATCTTCGGCCTGCATGATCTGATCACCGACGACCACGTCGACAAGATGTGCAAAATCATCCTGCTGACCGGTTCCATTGTCGGCTACGCCTACGCCATGGAGTTCTTCATCGCGTGGTATGGCGGCAACGCGTTCGAGCAATACGCCTTCATCAACCGCGCGACCGGACCCTACTGGTGGGCTTATTGGGCGATGATTTTCTGCAACGTGGTCACGCCCCAGTTGTTCTGGTTCCGTTTCTTCCGCCGCCACGTGCTCTGGGTTTTCGTGGTCTGCATGTTCGTCAATGCCGGCATGTGGTTCGAGCGCTTCGTCATCATTGTGACCTCATTGCACCGCGACTTTCTGCCTTCGAGCTGGAACATGTTCTATCCGACGTGGGTCGATATCTGGACGTTCGTCGGCACCTTCGGCATCTTCCTCGCCCTTTTCCTGCTCTTCATCCGCTGGCTGCCGATGATTTGTATTTTCGAAGTCAAAGCTGTCCTGCCGGAAGCGGACCCGCACCACGGACACGACGAGCATCACCACGAACCCGCCGCGGCGGTGAAGGGAGGCGCGCACTGATATGCAGATCGCCGGCAATCCCCAGTCGCAACTTTTCGCCATGGCCGCCGAGGTGCCGAATGCGTCCGCGCTTTATCATGCCGCGGAAAAAGTCCGCGATGCCGGTTACACGCGATGGGATGTGTATTCGCCGTTCCCCATCCACGGGATGGACCATGCCATGGGGTTGAAAAAATCCTGGCTCAGCGCGCTCGTCTTCATCGGCGGGATCACCGGTCTGACCATCGCGGCCATTTTGCAATTTTATCCGTCGTCGATCGAATACCCGCTCGTCGTGGCCGGCAAGCCAACCAACTTTTTCACCGTGCCGGCCTTTTTCCCGATCATGTTCGAGCTGACCATCCTGTTGTCCGCCTTCACCGCGACCTTCGGCATGCTCGCGCTCAACGGTCTGCCGCGCTGGAACCATCCGATGTTCAATTGGGATCTCTTCAAAAAAGTGAGCAACGACGGGTTCTTTGTCGCCATCGAGTCGACAGATCCGAAATTCGACGAGGAAGCAACACGCGCCATGCTCGAGGGCCTCGGCGCCGATCATATCACGCTGGTTTACGGGGACTGATATGCTGCGCTACTTCTTCATCGCTCTCGGACTTTTCCTCGTCGGTCTTCTGGCCGTGGCGGGCTTCCGCGGTCAAAAGAGCGGCAAGCCGCCGATCGAGATTTTTCCTGACATGGACCACCAGCCGAAGGTGAAAGCGCAGGTGCCGAGCGAATTTTTCGCCGACGAGCGCGGCAACCGTCTGCCCGTCCCCGGCACCGTCCCGATTGGCTACGAGGCGCCGGTGTCGAAGGAAAATCCGTTCCCGGACGAAGGCAAATACCGCATGGTGCGTTATTCAACCGGCACCGACTATCTCAACACCGGACGTTTCGGCGACCGTTGGGGCACGGGGATTCCGCTGCCGGTCACGGCCGAGTTGATGCAGCGCGGGCAGGAGCGTTACACCATTTTCTGCGGCGTCTGCCACGGCGCGAGCGGCGGCGGCAATGGCGTGGCCGGACAATACGGTCTCGTGGCCATCGCCAACTTCCATCAGGACCGCCTGCGCGAGATGGCCGATGGCGAAATCTACAACACCATCGTGATGGGCAAGAACACCATGCTCGGATACGGATCGAAAATTCCGGTCGATGACCGTTGGGCCATCGTGGCCTACGTGCGCGCGCTCCAGGCTGCGCAGACCGCAACAATCAACGATGTGCCGCCGGCCGAGCGCGCCGCATTGGAGACGCCTCCGACCCAACCATGAGCGACCACGGAACCAAGATCAGCTCGAAGGAATTCTTCGATTATCAGGGCTTCGGCGGGAAACTGCTCTTCACCGTCGTGCTGGCCGTGCTTTCGCTCGGACTGGCCGCGTGGGGAGGATTCCTCTCGTCCAAGCAGTTCGCTTTCTCCTGGCTCTTCGCTTTCACCTTTTTCTTCACCATCGCCGCCGGATCGCTTTTCTGGATCCTTGTGCACCATGCAGTCGATGCCGACTGGAGCGTGGTCGTGCGGCGTCAGCTGGAAAATGTCGCGTGGCTCTTCCCGGTGCTGGCCATCCTTTTCATCCCGATCATTTTCAACGCACCGACGCTTTTCAAATGGATGAAGATCCCGCCGGGAGTCGATCCGTTGCTCGACGGCAAGGCGGCATATCTGAATGAACCGTTTTTCTGGGCGCGCGCCGCGTTCTACTTCCTCTTTTTCAGCACCGCGGCGTATCTCCTGCGGCGCAATTCGGTGCGGCAGGACAAGGACGGCGATCCGCGGCACACATGGCTCTCGCGCAAGATGGTTTTCGCCATGCTTCCGCTCTTCGCCTTGTCGCTGACCTTCGGTGCCTTCGATTGGCTGATGGGCCTCGACTTCCACTGGTTCTCCACCATGTGGGGCGTCTACATTTTCGCCGGCTCGGCCCTCAGTTCGATGTGCGTGCTCGTGTTGCTCATCACCGCGCTGCGCAGTGCCGGATATCTCGAGGGTGTGGTCTCCATCGAGCACTACCACATCATGGGCAAGCTCATGCTGGCCTTCACCGTGTTCTGGGCCTACATCGGCTTCAGCCAATACATGCTCATCTGGTATGCGAACATCCCGGAGGAAACTGTCTGGTTCCTCCGCCGCAACACCGGGAGCTGGAACACGCTGAGCATCATCCTGGTCATCGGCCACTTTTTCGTGCCGTTTGTCATTTTGCTTTTCCAGGCGACGAAGAAAAAACCGCTACTCCTCTGCACCGTGGCTGCGTGGATTCTTCTGATGCACATTCTCGACCTCTACATCATCGTGTTGCCGACCTACCACAAGGCCGGCGCTTCGCCGCATTGGCTCGACCTCGTTTGCTTGCTGGCCATCGGCGCCACGCTGGCCGCCATTTTCCTGAAACGATTGGGCGACGCGCCGCTTTGGCCGGTCAAAGATCCGCGCCTCGGCAACTCGCTTAAACTCCGCAACTGATGAACCCCGCACCGCACAACCCCGCACCGCGCGAGAAGAGCATTTGGCCGATGTTCGCCGGTGCTTTCGTGCTTTTCGCGCTTTTCGCCCTCGGGGTTCTCTGGATGCTCCGTTCGGGCGACCCGGCCTCCTACGATGAGGAAGCCATTCGCGCGAAAGAGCGCTATGACATTCTCGCCAAGATCCGGGAGGAAAACAAAACTCTCACCACCGGTTACCGTTGGGCTGACCAGGCCAAGGGGCTTGTGCGCCTTCCGATTGATCGTGCCATGGAACTGACCGTGGCCAACCTCGCCGCGCAGGGCGAGCCACGTCCGGCCAATCCCATCGACCTGACGATCCCACTCGGGTCGGCTGTCAAACCGGGCGGATTGGCCGCCGCGCAGCCGACGCCTCCGCCCTTCAATGCCCCGGAGCCCGCGGCACCCGCGATGCCCGCCACGCCGGCGCCGTCACCGGAGACACCCGCCGCACCATGACCACGATCGTATACATCCTCCTTGCGGCCGGACTCGTCTTCTTCGGCGGAACGACGCTGGCCGCTTTTTACTGGGCGGCCAAGACCGGGCAATTCCGCAATCTTGAAGACGGATCCAAGTCCATTTTTGATGAAGACGAACCCGTCGGCACGGCCACGGACGCCTTCGCCGACAAACAAGCCGACCGCCCGCTACGGCGCGGTGCCGTTGCCAACTGATCATGAGTGCGACTTTGACCGAAGCCCATCCTTCCACCGTGACGCCTGAAATGGAAAAGGCGCAGCGCGCGATGATCGACGAATCGACGCGTTTGCCTGTCGTGCTTTTTTATGCCTCGGCCGTCTTCTGGTTGCTGGTCGGCACGGTTTTCGCGTTGCTCGCGTCCTTCAAGATGAACGCGCCGACGTTTCTCGATCAGTGGGGATGGCTGACTTTCGGACGCGTGCGTCCGGCGCATTTGAATGCGGTGGCCTACGGTTGGGCGGCCTCGGCCGGCATCGGCACCGGTCTCTGGCTCATGGCGCGTCTTTGCCGCACGCCGCTGCGTCATAGCAAACTTCTCATCGGCGCCGCCGTTTTCTGGAACATCGGCATTCTTCTCGGGATCCTCGGTATTCTCGCCGGCGACGGACGTTCCATCGAGTGGCTCGAATTCCCGAACTACGCGAGCTTCATGCTCTTCGTGGCCTTCGGTCTCATCGCCGTGTGGGCGATCATCATGTTCCGTTTCCGCCAGCCCGGACACGTTTACGTCAGCCAGTGGTATCTGCTCGCGGCCTTCCTCTGGTTCCCGTGGCTTTATTCGACGGCCAACCTCCTGCTCAATTTCCAGCCGATCCAAGGCGGCGCGCAGGGCGCGGTCAATTGGTGGTATGGCCACAACGCCCTCGGTCTGTGGTTTACCCCACTCGGACTGGCCACCGCCTATTATCTCATTCCCAAGGTCCTCGGCCGTCCGATCCACAGCTACTACCTCAGCATCCTCGGTTTCTGGTCGCTCGCGCTTTTTTACAGTTGGAACGGAATGCACCATCTGATCGGTGGACCGTTCCCCGCGTGGTTGATCAGCGCCAGCGTGGTGGCCAGCGTGATGATGTTCATCCCGGTCATCACCACCGCGATCAACCACCACATGACGGTGCGCGGAAATTTCCAGGCGCTGAAATGGAGTCCGACACTCCGCTTCACCGTCTTCGGTGCGATGTGCTACACGCTGGCCAGCTTGCAGGGTATCTTCATGGCCGTTCCCTCGCTCAACGTCGTCACGCACTTCACGCACTACACGGTCGGTCACGCCCACCTCGGGCTGTATGCCTTCTTCACCATGATCATGTTCGGCGCGATGTATTACATCCTGCCGCGCGTGGTCGGATGGGAATGGCCATCCGTCCGGCTCATCCGCTGGCATTTCTGGCTCGTGGCCATCGGCATCGGGATGATGGTTGTCGTTCTGACCCTCGGCGGCATCCTCCAGGGGCTCGCGCTGCTTGATCCCAACATCACCTTCATGGCCTCGCTCGATTACACCAAGCCGTGGCTGTTCCTGCGCAGTATTTCGGGAGTGCTTCTCACCGCGGGCCATATCGTTTTCGCCGTCAGCTTCACCCTGCTCCTGCTCAAAGCCGGATCCCTTCGCACTGAGCCCACGCTGTTCGGCAGCGACCAAGGACGCCAACCGGAGCCGCTCAACGTATGAACCGGATGCCTGTTCTCGTTGTCGGGATTTTCCTGACCTTCCTGAGTTCCTGGCTCGGACTGGTCGCCTATCCCTATTTTGCACTGGGGCGCTTCACGCCGGTGACCGACGAGGAAACGGGCGATATCAATCCGCCGCCGCTCTCCGGTCTGGCCGAACGGGGCCAGCAAGTCTACGCATCGGCAGGTTGTATTTATTGTCATAGCCAGCAGGTCCGCCAAGTCGGCTACGGCAGCGATCTCGAGCGCGGATGGGGTGCGCGGCCCACCGTGGCCCGCGACTACATGCGCGAAAATCCCGTGTTCCTCGGCACCATGCGCACAGGTCCCGACCTGACCAACATCGGCGCCCGCCAACCCAGCGAGATGTGGCATCACCAGCATCTTTACCAGCCCGGCACAGTCAGCCCCGGCTCGATCATGCCGAGCTACAAATACCTTTACCGCACCCAGAAAATCGAAGGCCAGCGCTCGGCCGAAGCGATCGATTTGCTTCCACCGGAAACGCCGGCAGACGGCTATGAAGTTGTCCCGACCTACGAGGCAGAAGCTCTCGTCGCGTATCTGCTCTCGCTCAACCGCAACTATCCCCTGCCGGAAGCACCGGAACCGCCGCAATGATCGACGACCCGCACAAACACGGTTCTGATGAATTGCAGTCCCACCTCGAAGGCGAGGGGCTCAACGTGCGTGATGTGCACGGTGCCATCCTGCGCGAGAAGGACGACCCGCGCGATGGCTACGAGCCCATTCCGTTATGGCTCGTCTCGGCCTTCATGGCCCTGGTGTTCTGGGCCGGTGCTTATCTCGCTTTCAACAGCGGCGGCTTCCAGTCCGATGTTTACAATCCCACCCAAGTCTCATGGACCGGCGGTGGCGGTGCGGCCAAAGGTCCGCCCGACCCCATGGTCGTGGGCAAACGTCTGTTCACCGCGAATTGCGTGGCCTGCCACCAAGCGACGGGGCAGGGCGTGGCCGGTCAATTTCCCACGCTGGTCGGGAGCGAATGGGTCCTCAGCGGCGACTGGCACGGTGACAATCACCTCGTGCAAATCCTGCTGCACGGTTTGCAGGGACCGATCCAAGTGAAGGGCAGCACCTACAACGGCGCCATGCCCCCGTGGAAACAGCTCAAAGACGAGCAGATCGCCATGATCCTCACCTACATCCGCAACGAATGGGGCAACAGCGCGCCACCGATCACGGCCGAGCAGGTGGCCAAGGTCCGCGAAGAGACTGCAACGCAAACCGAGCCCTACACGCAGAACCAATTGAAGGCCATTCCCGCCATCAAATATGACTCAGCCCCGCCTGCCGCCCCGGCGGAAGGCGAAGCCGTCCCGCCTGCCCCAACCGAAGCGCAACCCGCCGCCACCCCTGCCGCCGCCTGACCATGAGAAGCGTCCTTGCCAAACTCCTTTTCTGCACCGCTCTCGTTCTGCTGGCGGGTTCGTTCGACGCCTTGGCCGAAGTGCGCGAGCGCAATCTTTATTGGGCGCCCGAAGCCGCCACGGTCGGTGCCAAGAAGATCGACACGCTGCTCAACTTCATTTTCTACCTCACCGCCGCGGTCTTTGTTCTGACCCAGAGCGTTTACATTTATTACCTGGTCAAATACCGCAAACGCCCCGGCTCGAAGGCCTACTACAGTCACGGCAACAACAAACTCGAAATCATTTGGACCGCCATCCCCACGGCGATCTTCCTCGGCCTTGTCATCTACAGCAACCGCCTGTGGAGCGAGTTGCACAGCCCGCCTCCGGAAGGCTCGGTCAAGGTGGATGTGGTCAGCTATCAATTTGGCTGGGATATGCGTTATGCCGGGGCTGACGGGCAACTTGGCAAGGTCGATGTGCGCAGCTATTCGGTGGACAACAAATTCGGTCTCGTGCCGGACGACGCCGCCGGCGATGACGATTTTTCCAGCACGGAATTGGTCATCCCGGTGAACAAACCGGTCCATATTTATCTCCACTCGCGCGACGTCATCCATTCCTTCTACGTCCCGCAATTCCGCCTCTATCAGGCGGCCGTGCCAGGCCGCACCATTGCGTGGGTCTGGTTCGAGCCGACGCGCACGGGGAATTTCGAATTGGCCTGCAGCCAGATCTGCGGGTCGGGTCACTACAACATGAAGGCCCCGATCCGCGTCGTCTCGCAGGAGGAATTCGAAAAATGGCAGGCCGGCAAAATCAACGCCAAGGCCGAAGAGGCCAAAGCCGCCGCGGCCGCGCGCACCCTGCGCACTTCGACCGCTTCCACCCATCCGGCGGGCGATGCCCCGCGTAACGAGGAGAGCAAACTATGAGCACGAGCGCCACGATCTTTGTCCCCGATGCCGGTCAACCATCCGTCGACCACGGACACCACGGCCACGAGCAGAGTTTCTTTTCCAAATACATCTGGTCGCTCGATCACAAGATGATCGGTCTGCAGTATCTCTGGACCAGTTTCTTCTTTCTCTTCATCGGCGGTCTGCTCGCCATGGGCATCCGCTACCAACTGGCTTACCCCGGCGTGCCGGTCCCGTTGATCGGATCTTTGCTTCCGTCCACCATCGCGATTGACGGCGTCATCCTTCCCGGCGGCTACAACATGTTCTTCACCATGCACGCCACGGTCATGGTGTTCCTTGTCGTCATGCCGCTCCTCATCGGCGGATTCGGCAATTACCTCATCCCGCTGAAAATCGGGGCGGGGGACATGGCCTTCCCCACGCTGAACGCCATGAGTTACTGGCTCTACGTGCTGTCGGGTATCCTCATTCTGGCCAGCTTCTTCGTCGGCGGCGGCGCTGCGCAGTCCGGATGGACGGCCTACGCGCCGCTCAGCTCCACCCCGGCCTACATGAACAACACGCAGATGGGGCAAAGTCTCTGGTGCGTCGGCTTGTTCGTGAACGGTCTCTCGTCCATCGCCGGCGCGACCAACTACATCACGACGATCACCAACATGCGTGCCCCGGGCATGACCATGTTCCGTCTGCCGCTCTCGGTCTGGGCGCTCTTCATCACAGCTTGGCTGCTCATTCTCGCCGTTCCGGTGCTTTCTGCCGCGGCGGCCATGCTCTTCGCCGACCTGAATTTCGGCACGACCTTCTTCGCCGCTCAGGGCGGACAACCGCTCCTCTGGCAGCATCTCTTCTGGTTCTTCGGTCACCCCGAGGTCTACATCATGATCCTCCCCGCCATGGGTCTGGTGTCGGAAATTTTGCCCGTCTTCGCCCGCAAACCCATCTTCGGCTACAAGGCGATGGTTTGGGCCATGGTGGCCATCGGGTTCCTCGGCTTCATCGTGTGGGGTCACCATATGTTCGTCAGCGGCATGAATCTGACCCTCGGGGCGGCCTTCTCCGTCTCGACCATGATCATCGCCGTGCCCTCGGCCATCAAAACCTTCAACTGGATGGGCACCGTGTGGCGCGGTTCGATCGAATTCACCACACCGATGCTCTTCGCCCTGGCTTTCGTTTCGATGTTTGTCATCGGCGGATTGAGCGGCATCTTCATGGCCTCGACGCCGGTCGATCTCTTCGTTCACAACTCGTATTTCATCGTCGCGCACATCCACTACGTGCTCTTCGGCGGCAGCCTTTTCGGTGCCTTCGCCGCCATCTACTTTTGGTATCCGAAAATGTTCGGGCGGATGATGAATGAGACCCTGGGCAAGATTCATTTCTTCGCCACGTTCATCTTTTTCAACCTGACCTTCTTCCCCATGCACAACCTCGGGTTGGGCGGGATGATGCGCCGCATCGCCGACCCGACGGTTTACGAGCACCTGCGTGCCCTGCAACCGATCAATATCTTCGTCAGTTGGGCGGCCTTCGGCATGGGACTGGCGACGTTTATCTTCATCTGGAATTTCATCTGGAGCATCCGCCACGGCAAGCCGGCCGGCAAAAACCCGTGGAACGCGACCACGCTGGAATGGACTGTTCCATCGCCTCCCGGCCACGGCAATTTCGACGTGACTCCGACCGTCTACAACGGCCCCTACGAATACAGCGTGCCGGGCATGGACAAAGACTACCTGCCGCAGAACGAAAAAGCCCCCGAGGGCGCACGGTTGGAAGTGCACTGAGGTCCGCCATGATCCGCGGGGTGTTTTGTTTCCTCGGTAGGGACGGCTGGCCCAGCCGTCCGCTCACTTTCCTGAGGTTGCGGCCCGCTGAGGCCAGCGGGCCCTACCGCGCACGATGAGCAACGCACACTACGGCACCGCCCGAACCCTTGTCTTCGCCTACGCGGTGCTGACCGCGGTGGCGGCTTTCATCTTGCTCCTCAGCGGTGGTCTGGTGACCTCGAAGGGCGTGGGAATGACCGTCCCCGACTGGCCGAACAGCTACGGCTACAACATGTTTCTTTTTCCGCTCTCGCGCTGGGTTGGGGGAATTTTTTACGAGCATGTCCACCGTCTTATCGCGAGCGGTGTCGGCCTGATGACCATCATTCTGGCCGTCTCGCTTTGGATGACCGAGCCGCGCAAATGGGTCCGCGTCCTCGGCTACATCGCGGTGGTGACCGTCATCGTGCAAGGTGTGCTCGGCGGACTGCGCGTCACCATGATCTTGGATGAACTCGGCATTTTCCACGGAATGCTGGCGCAGGCTTATATTTCGCTGCTCGTGGTCATTGCCATTGCCACAAGCAAAGCCGTCGCCACTGGCGGTGCGCGTTGGCGTTGGCATGCGCCGGGCTTGATGCGCTGGGCCGTCGTGCTGACTATTCTGGTCTACGCGCAGCTCGCCCTCGGCGCGACGATGCGCCATGAGCATGCGGGACTGGCCATCCACGACTTCCCGCTGGCCTACGGACAAATCTGGCCGATGGTTAACGCCGAGCAACTGGCCGCGATCAATGTGCAACGCATCGCGTCCGGAGAGGTTCCTACCACGAGCGGCTACATCCACATACAGATGCTTCACCGCCTGATGGCCATCGTGCTGGCGGTCTTGTTTATTGTTTATGCTTGGAAGGCTCGTGGCGCCGCCATGGGCGTGCGCATTGCCTCCCGCTGGTGGGTCGCGCTGGTCATCGTGCAAATTGCCCTCGGTGCTTGGACCATCTGGTCGAACAAAGCGGCCGATATCACCACGGCCCACGTGGCGGTGGGTGCCCTGATCTTGTTTTTGGGAGTGGCGCAGTGTTTCCTACTTGGAACCTTCTCGCCCCGGGCCGCTGAGCTCAAACGCGAGAAAGCCAACCTCGTTCCTGCCTGATGAAATCCGCCGTCCAGACCCGTCCCCGCGCGGCCGCCGCGATGGCCGATCTCGCCGAGTTGGTCAAAGCGCGCCTCAGCCTGTTGACCGTGGTCACGGCCATGGCGGGCTTCGCGATCGGCGTGCAGGGCAATTGGACTTGGCTGCTCCTTGCCGCCACGCTCGGTGGCACGGCCTTGAGCGCGGCCGGGGCCGCGGCGCTCAACCAATGGTGGGAGCGCGCCCACGATGCGCGCATGAAGCGCACGCGCGAACGCCCCTTGCCGGCCGGACGCATGACGGCATCCGATGCGTTGCTCACCGGACTTGTTTTGTCGGTCAGCGGCGTCCTCTGCCTCGCGCTCTTCGCCAATCCCCTGGCAGCCGGTCTCGCGGCGACCACCATCATTTTTTATATCCTCATCTACACCCCGCTAAAGCGCGTCACCACCCTCAACACGATCATCGGCGCGGTGCCCGGAGCCTTGCCCCCGCTCATCGGTTGGACCGCGGCACGCGGCTCGATCAATGCCGAAGGTCTCACCCTCTTCGCGATTTTGTTTCTTTGGCAAATGCCGCACTTCCTCGCCATCGCGTGGCTTTACCGCGAGGATTACGCACAGGCTGGCTTCAAAATGCTCTCGGAAAATGACGAAAGCGGAGCGGTGACCGGACGACAAGCTTTCCTCTATGCGCTGGCCCTGCTCGCCGTGAGTTTGTTGCCGTCCGTGTTCTTCGAGTATTCCGCCGTTTATTTTTACGGCGCGCTGCTGCTCGGAGCCGGCTTCGCTTCGATGGCGGCAAATTTTGCGGTCAGCGGCGGTTCGATCCCCGCGGCCCGCTGGCTTTTCCTCGCTTCGATCGCTTATTTGCCGCTCCTGCTCGCACTGATGGTGCTGGCCCGATGAATGAATCCTCCCGATGCCAAAATCCGACAATCCAACCGTTGCCTGCTCGCGGGCCTCGCGGTTTTCGCCGTGTTGCTTTGCGCACTGGTGATTGTCTGGAAAACCTTTTTCACCTGAAATAAACAACCATGAGCACCGCCGCCCTGACCGCCCACGACAGTCCGTCCGACCACCACGCCTCACAGCGCACGGCGGTCTTCGGCATGACCATTTTCCTTGCTTCCGAGGCCATGCTCTTCGCCGGGCTCATCGCCGGCTACGTCGTCCTTCGCCTGAGTTCGCCGGCATGGCCGCCCTCGCCGGATCTGCCCAAGCTCCCCGTGGTTCTGACCGGCATCAATACGGTGTTCCTCATTACTAGCAGCTTCACTTATCACTTCGCCGAAGTCGCGGTGAAGAAAGGCAAAAAGGGCACCGCGTGGCTTTTCCTCACCGTGTTGCTCGGCAGTCTCTTCCTCTGCATCCAAGGCTACGAGTGGTATCACATGCACCATGAGGGCCTGTGGTTCAACACGGGCGGTGTCTACGGGTCCTCGTTTTTCGTGCTGACCGGATTCCACGGGCTCCATGTTTTGATCGGGGTGCTCATGATCGCCTGGGCGCTTATCCGTCAACTCGGCGGCGCTTACACCGCGCAGAGCCACACCTATTTGATCCTCGCCGGCATGTATTGGCACTTTGTTGATGTGGTCTGGCTGTTTCTTTACTCGGTGCTTTATTTGGTTTGAACGACCGGCGCCGCTACATGCTGTAGCGTCGGCGTCCCCGCCGACGAATCCCATGAACGATCACTCTCAGGATGACATCATAGCCGGTCGGATGCGGCGCCTCGGCTGGGCGGGCGCTTTCCTTGTCTTCGTCCTCGCCGTGGCCATGGGCTATTCGATGTGGCAGGCCTCGCTACGGCGCGACGTGGAGAAATTGCCGGTCATCCGCGCCGTGCCGGAATTCTCCCTCACGGACCAAAACGGCCAAACCGTGACCAAGGCCGATTTGCGCGGCCATATCTGGATCACGGACTTTATCTTCACGCGTTGCAAGGGGCCGTGTCCGCTCATGACCGCGCGCATGCTGGAAATGCAAAAGGCGCTGGTCAAAACCCCCGAGGTGAAACTTGTCTCGGTCACGGTCGACCCGGAATACGACACGCCGGAAGTGCTCAAGGCCTATGCCGAAGCGAACTTTGCCGATCCTGACCGCTGGAAATTCCTCACCGGGGACAAAGCGGTGATCGAGAAACTGGTCACCGAGGGCTTCATGCAGCATCTGGCGGAAGAAAACGGCGAACCGGTCCACGGCACGATGTTCCTCATCGTCGACGGCAACGGCATGGTGCGCAGTGCGCGGATGCTGGAGGATCCGGAGCTGATTCCGAAGATTCTCACGGATACGGGGAATTTGCTGCGGGAGCAGGGGGCCGCTCCGTAAAGCAGAAGCGGCGTCCCTGCCGCTTCTGCCTTTTTGACCGGCGGCTTGCTCTGCGCAGCGGCGGAGGCTACTTTCCCCCTGTGAAATTCCTCGCCATCCTTCTCGCCAGCCTCTCGCTGCAAGCGCCTGCGTGGGCGTGTGCCGGTTGCCGCGTGATCAGCGAGGATCTCGAAGCCACGACCGTCATGGCTGGATTCGCCTTCTCATGGGGCGTTGTAGCCATGCTGGCCTTCCTCTTTGCCCTTTGCAGCGGTTTGGGGTGGTTCGTTATGAAGACGATCAAGGCGGTGGACGCGAATCACAGTTCGGTCGGATGAGCGTTACCGACCTTCCGGCTGTCAATGCCGCGCTCAATTCCATCTGCACCCTTCTTCTCTTCGCGGGGTGGTGGTTCATCAAGCATGAGCGCAAGCGGCAACACATCATCTGTATGGTGTCCGCGCTCGCGGTCTCAGCCCTCTTCCTGACGAGTTACGTCATCTACCACTACCACGTTGGCTCGATCCGCTTCACCTACGAGCATCCGGTGATCCGTCCGCTTTATTTTTTCATCCTCATCACCCACGTCATCCTCGCCGCCGCCATTGTGCCGCTCGTCCTCATGACCGTGATCCCCGCGCTCCGCGCCCGCTTTGACCGGCATCGCAAATGGGCGCGTATCACGCTTCCCCTTTGGCTCTATGTATCGATCACTGGTGTGATCGTTTACCTGATGCTCTACGTGTGGTTCCCGTCGGCGCAGTTGGGCGGGTAGGACAGATTTTTCACCTGCTCTTGTAGCGGCGGTCTATGACCGTCGGTGCCTTTCAAGAAGGTATGGTCCGGCGGTCGCAGACCGCCGCTACAACTCTGTGGATATTTCTACGGCAGATCCGCGTCGAAGTGCGCGAGGTCTTGGAACTCGGCGAAGCGTTCGAGGATGTGCTTCTGCTCGACGGAGCGCATGCGTTCGAGGCTGAAGGCTTCCACGTTGTAGCTGGCGAGCACACTGCCGACGACGACAGCGGTCTTCAGAGTCTTGAAGCTGACCTCGTGATTATCACGACTGGCCAGGTAGCCGGTCAGTCCGCCGGCGAAGGTATCGCCTGCGCCGGTCGGATCGTGGATGTCTTCCAGTGGGTAGGCGGGGCAGCTGAAGAAATCATTGTCTTCACCGAAAAGCAGACAGCCGTGCTCGCCTTTCTTCACCGCGACGATACGCGGTCCGAGGGATTGGATTTTTTTTCCGGCTTTGATCAGGCTGGTTTCCTTGGTCAGTTCGCGCGCCTCGCTGTCGTTGAGGATGAGCATGTCGACGCGTTTGAGGAGATCAAGCAGCGCAGGTTGCGCGATGTTGATCCAGAGGTCCATCGTGTCGGCAATGACGAACTTCGGTTTTTCCATCTGGTCGAGGACCTGCAACTGCAAATCCGGTGCGATGTTGGCGAGGAGGACGTAGTCGCTCGATTTGAAATGGTCCGGAAGCTTCGGCGAGAACGTCTCGAAGACATTGAGCGCGACTGATCGTGTCTCGCGTGTGTTCATGTCCCACATGTATTCGCCGGACCAGCGGAAGGTCTTGCCGGGGGCGCGTTGCACGCCTTCGAGATTGATCCCGCGGCCTTGGAGGAAATTCCAGTGGTCGGACGGAAAATCCTCGCCGACGATGGCGACGAGATTCACCGGAGAGAAATACCCGGCGGCAACGGATGCGTAGGAGGCCGAGCCCCCGAGCAGATCGAAACGTTCCTCGACGGGAGTTTTGACGTCGTCGAGCGCGATGGAACCGACAATGAGAACGGACATGGGACGGTCAAACTAGGAGACGCGGCGCGGCGCCTCAAGGTCAAATCAGGGTGCCGGGGAGAGTTCGACCCGGCGATGCAGCATATCCTGATCCCATGCGGCCTCGTAGGTGAAGCGGCGCGGTGTTTTCAGCACCTCGGCCATGGCTGCCAGAGTGCTGGACTCGTCCGGTATCAATCCGGCCGTGACGGACGCCAGCGAATCATCAGCCGTCAGCGCCGCGCTCCATGCCGCGGCAAAGGTGGCCAGGGGTGCCGTGTGGAAGGCAATCGATTGGACGGCAGTCTTACCATTTGCCGCAGGCAAAGCCGCGACTTCCAAGGTGAAGGGGCGCGATGTCCCGAGAATCCAGCGATTGCCGGCGATGGTCACGGAAGCGCCGAGATCAGGCCCGCCAAGCGGCAGCGCATATTCGTAGGAAACTGTGCCCGCGGGATCTTGCGACTGCACCGCGGCCGGCCATGCGGCCTTGGATTTTGACGAACCGGTCAACTCCTCCCAACCAAGAGCCAAAGCCTCGCGGTTGCGCAGCGCGGCAGCGACGGCCACCCGCGGAAGGATAGCCTGCTCCGCGGCAGCCGGCAGCATGGGTGGAGGAGGCATTGCTCCATCGAAGGACACGGCCAAGGCGAACTGCGGTCCGAGTGCTCCCTCGATGAGTTTGCCCGCGCTTTGTTGCAACTGCTCCATAGGTCCGCCCACAGTGCCCAGAATCGAGCCGGCGATCGCCTTGCGTTTCTCGTCGAGGAAAACCGGTCCGAGCGCCTCGATCCATTCGGCGGAAAACGCCGCCAACCCCGCCGTGAAATCAACAAGCCGGCCCGCGTAGCCTTCCTCCCAATTTTCCGTCCACAACAAATCCACGCCTGCCGCCGGGGCGAAGAGCGGGGCGGCGTTGCCGAGGGCGAGCCGCGGGGCCAAGGAGCCGCCGAAAAGTTCCGCCTGCCAACTTTCGTCCTTCTGCCGGACTACGCCGCTCACAGCGGAGAAGCGCGGCCGGAAAAGTTCGGCGGCCTGCTCACGCAAAGGACCGGCCGCTTTGCGCAGCGGATCGATCGTTTGGGCCGGCGCGAATTCGAGCGCAGCCTCCAGCGCGGCATCCAAATACTCGGCGACAGGAGGCGGTGCGGCGGCGAGGCTGACGACCAAAGGATTGGCATAGAAGAGGATGTCCGCCCCGTCACCGAGGAGAGGCTCCAATCTTTGCACGGGTGGAGCACCGACGAGCGAGCGATCCGGCGAATCGGATAAACCCGGCACGCCTGATTCCGTTCCGATGGAAATGACGAAGTGTCCGTGCATCCTTCCGAATCCGAGAGTGGTTACTTTCGACAACAGATCGCGCACGATGTAAGTGGCGGCGTAGACGTCGCCGATGTTGGTCGCGAGGATGTCGCGCGCCCGCACGGCAACATTGGTCGGGACAAGCATGGTGACGGGAAGTCGCACGCGGGTGAACGGTCCGTGCGCCCCGGCATCCACGCGGTCGCGGGGAAGTTTTTCCGGCAGCGAGGCCGTCCAATCCTCGAGCAAGCGTGGTAGCGGGGAGTTGTCCGGAATTTTCATGCCGATGAGGACGGGAGGAATGGCCGCTTCACGGACAAATTTTTCCAGCGTCTCCTGCATGGCGGGCGGAAGCGGAACCATGATTTCGGTGAATGCGGCGGAGCCGAGATCTTCCGGCAATTCCTCGAGAGGCACCGTTTCTTCCGGCGGCGCGTCCTCGGCGAGAACCGGGGTGAAAAGGTTGCGCAGACGGGCGGCGGCGAAGAGTCGGTTGACTTGCTGCAGCGCGGCGAGCTGTGAGCCGGTGCCCTGGCCGAGCGCGATGAAAACTTCATGCTCCGACGCGCCAGCCAATACCTCGAGAAGGGCCGGGGTGCGCGGTGCTTCGAGAAAAGCTCCGGTCATGCGCCCGGCCGTTGTTCCCTGCCACCAACCGCGCATCCCTTGGTCGGACCAAAGCGGCAACCATGTCGAAGAGGCCGAGCGCCATGTGGTGGCGGGTGAGCGCATCCAGAAAAAAGCCTCCGCCTCCGACGGGACGTGACGGATAAATTCGCACGCCGCCCAAGGATTCGCCGGCAGGGTGGGTGGGGCGTCGTCCGGGCGCTTTTGGCATCCTGCCGCGAGGAAAATCGCGGCAAGCAAGGGCAAGGCAGCCGTGGGTGGGCATCGGTGCACGGATCTTTATGGGATGGCTGATGGCGGGCGGTCGACCGAATTCGGGGTTATTTGCTTCTTGCCGCAGAGGCATCGGGCGCTTATTCGGCAGGGCTCCTTTTTATGGCTGCCACCTTGCCGCACGGATACGACGACGCCCGCCTGGCCGAATACAACCGCGATCTGGCTTCGCGGCCGGCCGCCGAGCGCGTGCGTTGGGCCCTGGAGGAATTCCGCGGACACGCGGTCCTTAGCACCAGCTTCGGCGTGCAGGCCGCCGTCATGTTGCATTTGGTCACGCGCCTCGATCCGAAAATCCCGGTCGTCTTCATTGATACGGGTTATCTTTTTCCCGAGACCTACCGCTTTGCTGATGAGCTGACGGAAAAGCTTGGTCTTAACCTCAAAGTCTACGCCCCTCTGGTCACGGCGGCGCGGCAGGAAGCTGTCTATGGCAGACTCTGGGAGCAGGGCGTCGAGGGACTGGAGAAATATGGGCGCATGAACAAAGTCGAGCCGATGAACCGCGCGCTGGGCGAACTCGGCGCCAATTTGTGGATCACCGGTCTGCGCCGCGAACATGCTTCGACCCGCGAAGACCTGCCTGTGCTCAAGCGCCAGAATCGTGTGCTCAAGCTGCACCCGATTGTCGACTGGACCGATCGCCAAATCGGCGAATATCTCAACGAGCACAATCTGCCTTACCATCCGCTCTGGGAACAGGGCTACGTGAGTGTCGGCGACACGCACAGCACGACGCGCTTTGCCGACGGCATGCGACCCGAGGACACGCGTTTCAACGGACTGAAGCGCGAGTGCGGATTGCACGAGAAATCCGGTGAGCCGGATTATATGATTTGAGGAAACACCGGTGGATCGCGATGTCCCATCGCGATTCTCGGGGATTTATCGCGCCGGGACGGCGCGATCCACCTACAGACGAGACGCCAACATCTCCGCGGCCAGTTTGATCGCGGCAAGCATGCTGCGGTGGTTGGCGCATCCTTTTCCGGCGATGTCGAACGCTGTCCCGTGGTCCGGGCTGGTGCGCGGAAAGGGCAAGCCGAGCGTGACGTTCACACCGGTATCGAAAGCGAGAAGCTTCATCGGGATGAGTCCCTGGTCGTGATACATGCAGAGCACGCCGTCGAATTCACCTTTGGCCGCACGGTGGAAAACGGTGTCGGGCGAGAGGGGGCCGGTGTAATCACCATCCCGCGCCAACTCGGCGATGGCCGGAGCAATGATCGTTTGCTCCTCCGTGCCGAACCGTCCCTCTTCGCCGGCGTGTGGATTGAGTCCGGCCACGGCGATGCGGGGTGAGCGGCCGAGGCGCTGCCGCAAAAATCCGTGCAATAATTTTCCGACGCGCACGATTTCCTCGCGTCGCAACAATCGTGGCACCTCGTGCAGCGGCACATGGATGGTGACAAGGGCGACGGTGAGAGGTCCCCCGGTCAGGCACATGGCGAAGTTGTCCGTCTTACTCCTCGCGGCAAAAAATTCGGTTTGCCCGGGAAAAGCAAAACCCGCATCGCACAATGACCTCTTCGCCACCGGGCCGGTGACAATGCCTTGGATTTCTCCGGACGCGAGCAACGCTGCGGCCTCTTCCAGTGCTTCAATTGCGGCGAGGGCCGAGTCCTTTGTCGGGTGCCCGGCTTGATGGCCCGCGCGTCTGCCGATGTGGCGAAGCTGGCAATTCCGCGGCAGTTCGGGATCGTTCAGGCACGCCTCGAGAATTTCCGGCCCGATGCCCGCCGGATCGCCGGGGATGAGTCCGAGGACAGGAGGCGCGGGCACGCTCAGTAGATTTTGACGTAAGCCTTCTCGCGGAGCGTGTCGATCCAGCGGTCCTGCATGCGGATGCGCTCTTCTTCGATGAGCTTCTTGGTGATTTCTTCGCGCACTTCGGAGAGAGGTTGGACCACGGCCGGCTTTTTGGCGTCCACCTTCATGATGTAGAAGGTGTCGCCGATCTGGATCACATCGCTCAATTTCCCCGGTGCCATGGCAAAGGCGGTGGTGTTGAGCGACCCGGTCAGCGTGTTGTCGTCGATCCATCCCCAGTCGCCGCCGAAGTCGGCCGTGCTGTCGTCGGAATACATCTGCGCCATGCCCGCGAAGTCGGCACCCCCGGCGAGCTTGTCGCGGATTTCCTTGGCCATCGTGCGTTTGGCCTCGACCGGATTATCCGAGCCGTCGAACTCGGGACGAAGGACGATCATGCTCAGTTTGATTTCCGCTCCGGTGGAATACTGTTTGATGTTCTTGCGGTAATAGGCGTCGACTTTGTCGGGCGAAATGATGAAGTCCGACCGCACGGCTTTCTGCCGCATGGCCTGCACGATGATTTTGTCCCGCTCGATATCGCGGAAGCGGCCGATGGTGAAACCCTGCGCTCGGAGGGTGCGGACGAAGGCCTGACGGTCGCCGCCGAATTCCTCGCGGATGATCGTGTTGACCCGGTCCTCGACCACGTAGGAGGGAATTTTGAATCCTTCGGTATTGAAGTAATCGAGGATGAGTTGGCGGTCGATGAGGTCTTTCAGGGCAGCGTCCTGCGACTTTTTCATTTCCTTCCGCAATTCCTCGCCCTGATACATTTCGGCCAGCGAGCGCTGGCGGAACATGAGCAGTTCGCGCACCTGGCCGTAGGTGATGACGTTAGAATTGACCACGGCCGCTACGCCGTCGACCAGCCGGTCCCGCTGTTGGGCGGCAGCCGGGAGTGGAGGAAGGACGATGGCCAAGGCCAGCAGGCCCGGGAAAAGACGCACGAAGGTGATCACAACTGCTGCAAGAGTGTAAGAATCTGCCGCAATTTCAAGGAGGGATCTTGCGAATCGAGCCGGGGGTGCCGGTGGCCGATCATGATGAAGTCGCCGCCCCGGCGGAATCGGAGGACATTTCCCTCTGTCTGGACGAGGTCGATGCCTGCCATGGCGGCCCGCAGGCGGATGGCCCCGAGTTTCAAAAGGTTGCGGGCGGGAATGGGCAGACGCCCGTAACGGTCCCGCCAGCGGGCTTTGACCTCATCCAAGGCCGGCAAGGTCTCCGCTTCGGCCAGTTCGCGGTGGGCGGCGATCCGCTCGCGCGGTTCGGCGATATAATCCGCGGGGATCCACGCGGGCAGGCGGTCTTTTTCCGCTGCCGCGGGGTCCGTGGCGACGAAATCGATTTCCACGCGCACCTCGGGCCGGCCGGGTGCTTTTTCGCCCTTGAGCCGGGCCACGGCGGCCTTGAGCAGGCGGCAGTAAAATTCGAATCCGATGGCCAGGATGTGTCCGCTCTGCTCCGTGCCAAGAATGTTTCCCGCGCCGCGTATTTCCAGATCTCGCATGGCCACGCGGAATCCGGCCCCGAGATTGGAATATTGCCGGATGGCCGCGATGCGCTGGCGGGCTTCGCCGCTCGCGCCGGTCATTTCGCGCGGAAGTAACAGATACGCATAGGCTTTGTGGTTGGAACGCCCGACACGCCCCCGCAATTGGTAAAGGTCGGCCAACCCGAAACGGTCCGCGCGGTCGATGATGATGGTATTGGCATTCGGGATATCGAGCCCGCTCTCGATGATGGTCGTGCAGAGCAGAACGTCCGCATCGCCGCGCACGAATTTCGCCATGACATCCTCGAGTTGGTCCTCCGGCATCTGGCCGTGACCGACCAGGATGCGCGCGCCCGGCACGAGGTCTTTGATGCGGTCTTCGAGGTTTCCGATGGAATGCACGCGGTTGTGCAGGAAGTAGACCTGTCCGCCGCGCGCCATTTCGCGTTTGATCGCATCACGGATGATGCGTTCGTCATAACCGCAGATGATCGTCTCGACCGGGATGCGGTTCGGCGGCGGTGTTTCGATCGTGCTCATGTCGCGCGCGCCGAGCAGGGAAAGGTAAAGCGTCCGCGGGATCGGAGTGGCCGACAGGGTGAGCACGTCGACCTTGCGGAAGTTTTCTTTGAGCCGCTCCTTGTGCAGCACCCCGAAACGTTGCTCTTCATCGACCACGACCAGTCCGAGATCTTTGAAAGCAACATCCTTCCCGAGCAGGCGGTGCGTGCCGACCACAATATCGACGGCGCCGTTTTTCATCCCGGCCAGCACCTGTTTTTGTTGCTTCGGTGTGCGGAAGCGGCTGAGCAGTCCGATGGTCACGGGATAGTCCGACATGCGTTCGCGCAGCGTCTGCCAATGCTGCTGTGCCAGCACCGTGGTCGGGGCAAGGAAGGCCACCTGCTTGCCGCCCATCACCGCCTTGAACGCCGCGCGGATGGCTATCTCCGTCTTGCCGAATCCCACGTCGCCGCAAATGAGACGGTCCATGGTTCGCGCCGATTCCATATCGCGCTTCGTGTCGGCGATCGCCACGAGCTGATCGGGTGTTTCGTCGAAAGGAAACGAATCCTCGAACTCGCGTTGCCAAGTGTTGTCCGCGGGAAAGACGACGCCCGGCTCCATCTCGCGTTCCGCCTGCACGCGCAGGAGTTTTTCGGCGTAAGCCAGCACGGATGTCTCCGCGCGGGTGCGTGCTTTTTGCCAACGCCCGTCGCCCAGCTCGCTCAGCGCGGGATTTCTTCGTCCGACCCCGATGTAGCGTGAAACTTTCCATCCTTGCTCGAGCGGCACGTAAAGCTTCGACCCGCGCGCGAACTCCAAGACGAGCACTTCGCCCGCCTCTTCCTGTCCGGGCAGGACCTGCAACCCGCGAAACCGCCCGATGCCATAGTCGAGATGCACGACAAGTTCGTCCTCGGAAAAATCGTCGAAGCGCAGGCTCTGCCGGGCGAGGGCCTTGCGCGCGCGTTGCCACCCGCCCCGCCGCTGCTCGAGGCTTTCCGCGCGTCCGAAAATTTCCGCATCGGTCAGCAGGGCCAGTTTGGCATCCGGCAGCGTGAACCCGCGGGCCAGTGTGCCGAGCATGGTCGGAAGCGCCCGCGACGCAACTGCCTCACCCGCGGCCAACTCGCGCAATCGCGTGGCTTCGCCCTCGTTGGCGCAGACGATTTGCACCGTCCATCCGTCTTGTTGCCATCCGCCGATCTGACGGAACAAATCCCGCCGGCGTTGCTCGAGCAGAACGATGTCACCGGCGGCGAAGGACCCGCCCGGATGCGAGCCGCCGGCAATTTCGATTTCGCCGCTCTCCGCCAGCACGGGTCCCGCGTGGATGCGGAGCGGCGCCTCCGGCATGGCTTCTTCCACGGCGAGGAAGACGGTTCCCTTGGGCAAATGATCCTGCGCCGTGCCTTTTTCTTTGCTGCCGGCCAGACCGAAGCAGATTTCGCAGGATTCGAGTGTTTCGATCGAACGCTGGGAATCCGGATCGTACGAACGCAGCGATTCGAGTTCGTCGCCGAAAAACTCCAGCCGCACGGGCAGCGCGGTTTGCCATGGATAAATATCCATGATCCCTCCGCGCACCGCGTATTGACCCCGCACCGCGGCCGTCGGGGCGCGCATGAAACCCGCTTTGTCGAGATCGGCGGCCAGATCGGCCGGGGCGAGCGCTTGACCGCGGTGCAGAGTTTTCGTGTCACGATCCAGTTGATCCGGAAAAGGAGCGGCATGGCCGAGTCCCTCCTCGGTGAAGATGACAAGGGGAACATTACCACTCCGCAGTTCGCGCAGGGCTCCGAGCCGCGCGGCGGCCAGTTCCGGATCGGGGGCTGCTCCTGCGGCGGACAATTCCAAATCCGGCACGAGCAAGGCGCGATCGTTCCAGAATTGCAGGTCGTGGAAAAATTCCTCCTGACGCTTCACATCCGGGCAGACGACGCACAGCGGATGATCGAGCGTTGAAGCCAGCCAGGCGGCGAGGAATGGTTGGGCTGGTGCGGACACACCCCCGGCCACGGCGCTTTGTCCGCGGCACGCGGCCTCGCGCCAGCGCCGAGCGGCGGCACTGGCATCGCCGGCGGACAGCAACGGATGGCTCACGGGATGATTTTTTCCCGCCGACAGCGGTCACGCAAGGCGCAGCCTATCGGTCCCGGTTCCACGGCCCCAAAACGCAGCGGCATGACACCGAGGCGGCTGTTGGTCAGGAATATTTCCCCGGCGTCCTTCAAACGGTCGGCCGCCACCTCAACCTCGCCGACGGATTGCTCTGCCATGACCCAGGCGCGCATGATCCCCGGACGCAGCGCGAGGGAGGTTGATGGCGTGCATAGGGCGCCATTCTGCACGAAGAAGACATTGCCCATGGCTGCCGAGAGTAACCGACCATCCTGATCGTGGAGCAGGGCGTGATCGAAGCCCGCCGAACGGGCGGCGGATTGTGCTGCGCACTGCATCCAATAATTTCCGGTTTTCGCACCGCGGGCAAAGGGCGTGACGGGTTCGGGGTGAAGTCGTGCCGTTTGCCAATCGGGCAGATTGCCCGGCAGTGGTTCAAAGAGGGCAAAGACACGGGGTGCTTGCACCGTGTCCGCGGGTCCGCCATCACCCGCTGTGACATAAACACGCAACACACCGGTGCTGTCCGCGGCCAACTCCGGGAGTGGGAGCGCGGAAAAACAATTCCCTTCGCCCTGCGCGGGGGAGAGAAGAGCGCGAACGTTCTCCTCGAGAAGCGCGAGGTGACGGGCGACGAGCAACGGTTGGCCGCCGCGCACCCCGATCGTTTCGAAAACCGACATGCCGTAGCGCAGGGCGCGGTCGGTGAGGGGTAGTGATTCCGTTTCGCTCCAGCGACCGCCGTCGAACTGCCAGCCTTTCACTGCCGTGCTCACGCCGGCTCGGAGCGCAAATGTTCGAGCCGTTTGCGCAGGGTGGCGCGCGTGATGCCGAGCATTTTCGAGGCGCGCACCTGATTTTGTCCGGTCGCCTCCATGGCGCGCCGGGTGAATTCTTTTTCCAACCACGGAAGCAATTCGAGTCCGGGCTGGGTGGAAGCCGCCTCGAAGAGAAACTCGGCGGCTTCGTCGAGATTCGCCGGAGCGGCACCGCGGGCGGAGGCTTCGGCGGCCTTTGGCTGGGTTTGCTGTCCGAGCGGCAGATCCTTGGGCAGGAGAACATCCGAGGTGGCGAGGACTGCGGCGCGCTGAATGGTGTTCTCCAATTCGCGCACGTTGCCCGGCCACGGGTAAGATTCGAGCATCTCGGCCGCTTCGGTGCTCAACTGCAACTGCGGCTTGTGCTTCTGTGCCGCGATGCGCTTGAGGAAATATTCGGCCAGCAGCGTGATATCCTCTCTGCGGCTGCGCAGCGGCGGGAGGTGCAGGCCCACGACATTGAGGCGGTAGAACAAATCTTCGCGGAACGTCTTGGCCAGGATTTCGGCTTCGAGGTTCTTGTTCGTGGCCGCGACGATGCGGACATTGGTGCGGATCGTGTCATTCCCGCCCACCCGCGAGAAAGTGCCGTCCTGCAGCACGCGGAGGAGTTTGCTTTGCAGCGAGAGCGGCATTTCGCCGATCTCGTCGAGGAACAATGTTCCGCCGTCCGCCTGCTCGAAGCGTCCGATGCGCTGGGAACTCGCGCCGGTGAAGGATCCTTTTTCGTGACCGAACAACTCGCTCTCCAGCAAGTTCTCCGGAATGGCCGCGCAATTGATGGCGAGGAACGGCCGGTCGTGGCGCGCGCTGTATTGATGGATGGCGCGCGCGACGAGTTCCTTTCCCGAACCGCTCTCGCCGGTGATCATGACCGCCGCATCGCTGTTCGAGATGCGCCCGACCATTTTGAACACTTCCTGCATGGCGGGTGATTGACCCACGATGCTGTCCTGATGCTGCTCCACGGTAAGGCTGGGCTCGAACTTTTGGGCGCGCTGCATTTCGGCCGCGGCTTTGATCGCCGCATCGACCACGATTTTCAAATTGAACGGCAGTTGTTCCTTGCGCACGAAATCGAAGGCGCCGAGTCGCATCGATTCGATCACACTTTGCGTCGTGCCGAGCGCGCCGGTAATGATGACCAGCGCGTTGGGATCGCGTTTGCGCAAGCGGGCCAGCAATTCGAGGCCGCTGTGCGTGCCCAGCCGCATTTCCGTGATGGTGACGATCGGGGTCTGCGCCGAGAAAAGACGGAACGCGTCCTCCGAGGTTTCCGCGGTGACGACCTCGATATCTTCCGCCGCGAGCTGGGCCCGGGCCCAGTCGAGAAAATCCGGGTCCGGATCGGCTACGAGGATCTTTTGCTTGGCGGGCATGGGGTTTTCAGATGCCGCCGTAGCGGCGGTGGCGTCGAGCATATTCCTGCATGGCGGCGAAAAGGTCATCCTTGGCGAAGTCCGGCCAGAGTTTCGGCGTGACGACGATTTCCGCGTAGCTGATCTGCCAGAGGAGGAAATTCGAAACGCGCATTTCGCCCGAGGTGCGCACGAGCAGGTCCGGATCCGGCGTGCCGGCCGTGTAGAGCCGCGAGCTGATGGCCTCCTCGCCGATCGTTTCCGGGTCGAGCGAGCCCGCCTTGGCCTCGCGTGCGATTTGGCGCACCGCATCGGTGATCTCGGTGCGTGCCCCGTAGCTCAGGGCGAGGGTGAGGGTGAGCGCGGTGTTGTCGGCCGATTTGGCGATGGTGGTCTCGAGGCGCTTGCGGGCTTTGTCCGGAAGATCTTGCAGGTGTCCGATGGCTTGCAACCGGATGTTGCGCTCCATGATTTCCGCGGTCCGTTCGGCGAGGAATCGGTCGAGGAGGAGCATGAGGGCTGCCACTTCGTCGGCCGGACGCTGCCAATTCTCCTTGCTGAATGCGTAGAGCGTCAAATAGGGCACGCCCGCCTCGAGGCACGCCGCGATGCAGCCGCGCACCGACTCGGAGCCGCGGCGGTGACCCTCGATGCGCGGTAAACCGCGTTCGCGCGCCCAGCGCCCGTTGCCATCCATGATCACGGCGATATGGCGCGGCAATTTGTCCGCGGGAACTCCGGGCGGGTTGCTCACAGCCGGATCGTTTCGTCGTGCGCCGCACCGACGCTGACGATGCCAAGCTTGGCTCCGGTAAGATCGGCCAGCGCGCGGACGTAGCGGCGGGCATTCGGCGGAAGGTCTTGGAAGCGGCGCACGCCGGAGGTCGGCTTCATCCATCCGGGGAATTTCCGGTAGACCGGCCGGCAACGCGCCCACTCGGCCGCATCGGTCGGCGGATGGCGCAGGGTCTTGCCGTCGAGTTTGTAGGCCGTGCAGACTTTGATCACCGGCACCGCGTCGAGTCCGTCGAGGTTGGTGATGGCGATTTTGTCGATGCCATTGATCATTGAAGCGTAATGCGTGGCGACCGCGTCGAACCATCCGCAGCGGCGCGCCCGGCCCGTGGTCGCGCCGAACTCGCGCCCCATTCCGTGGAGCATATCGCCGAGAGCATCATCCTCGGTGGGGAAGGGGCCTTCACCGACACGCGTGGTGTAGGCTTTCATCACGCCGATGACGGTGTCCATGCGGTGCGGCGGCACACCCGACCCGGTGCAGGCGCCTCCGGCCGTGGTATTCGAGCTGGTGACAAACGGATACGTTCCGTGGTCGATATCGAGGTAGGTGCCCTGCGCGCCTTCGAAGAGCAGGCTTTTGCCGCGGGACATGGTGTCGTGTAGCCAAACGACGGTATTGGTCACGTGGGGACGGAGAACTTTCGCCGCGGCGAGATAGCTCTTGAGCAGCGGTTGGTAGGCGATCGGTTTCGCGCCGAGTGATTTGAGCACGGCATTGTTTTCCCCGAGGCGGAGTTTGAGTTTCTGCGCGAA
Source organism: uncultured Verrucomicrobiota bacterium (assembly GCA_903953565.1). Taxonomy (GTDB): domain Bacteria; phylum Verrucomicrobiota; class Verrucomicrobiia; order Chthoniobacterales; family JACTMZ01; genus JACTMZ01. The sequence goes on from CAJBKE010000015.1 coordinate 51,557, forward strand.
GACATCCTTGTCGAGCAGGTCGCCCACGCGCAATCCGGTGCGCGCCGCTTTGTCGCCGTAAGCCGGACCGATCCCGCGTTTGGTTGTGCCGATTTTGTTTTTGCCTTTGCGCACCTCGCGTTGCTCGTCGAGCAGGCGGTGCCACGGCATGACCAGATGCGCGCTGTCGCTGAGCAGCAGATTTTTGCCGACCTTGATGCCGCGTCCGCGCAATCCGTCGATCTCGCCGACCAGGGCCACGGGATCGACGACCACCCCGTTGCCTATGACGCAGGTCTTGCCGCGCCGCAGGATGCCGCTCGGGATGAGGTGGAGGACGAATTTCTTTGTGCCGTGGACGATGGTGTGTCCGGCGTTGTTGCCGCCCTGGCTTCGGACGACGATATCGGCGTCATCGGTCAGGTAATCGATGATCTTGCCTTTGCCTTCGTCACCCCACTGGGCGCCGACGAGAATAGTATTGGCCATGGGAATCGGTGCTCGGCCAAGGGCGTTATGCCGCGGCGCAAAACGTATCTATTTCCCAAAAATGCGCCTCGCGGGCAAGAACAACCCTCGAGGTCAGGGCTCCCTCGCCGGCGCGTGGCCGGAGGCGCGCAGGGCCGAGTTGACTTCGGGCGCGCGGCGCCGCGAGACACTTAATTCCTCGCCGCCGGCCAGATAAAGCCGCAGTCCGCTGGCCGCGCTGCCGCGGTAAGACCGCACCGCCGACAAACGCACGGCCTGTCCGCGGCTTATCCGGGTGAACGGTGCGCCGGATGGTCCGGCCAAAAAATTCTCCAGCGTCTGGCGAACCAGCCCGCGTTGTCCGCCGTGGTCCACCTCGAGGTAATTGCCCTCCGCGGTGACCGAGCGAATATCGGCCAGCGGGACACGGACGTGCGCGCCGCGTTCCTCGATTTCGAGAAAGGGCTGCAACTCGGCCGGTGCCGCGTTTTCCTGCCGGGCCAATTGCTCGCGGGCCCGCGCCACCGCGCGCCGACAACGCTGTTCGTCCACCGGCTTGAGCAGGTAATCGACCGCGCCGACCTCGAAGGCGCGCACTGCGTATTGCGCGTAGGCCGTGGTGAAAATGACGCACGCACGTTTGTCATCGAGCGCTTCCACCGCGCTGAACCCGTCCGCGCCCGGCAACTGGATGTCCATGAAGATGAGTTGCGGGCGGTGACGGCGCGCCATTTGCCGCGCGGCCGCCGCATCGGAGGCCTGGGCGACAACACGCACGTTTTCCACCGCGGCAAGAACCTGCTGCAAATCGCGGCGTGCGCCCGGTTCATCATCCACGATGAGTGCGTCGAGAGTTTGCATGTTATACGGGTCGGCCTTCGCCTGCCGGGGGCGCGGCGGGCAACTCCAGCCTGGCGGCAACATCTTCCCCGTCCTGCCGGATGGCAAGCGATGCGTTCGGGCCGTAGGCGGCGTGCAGGCGGGCGCAGGCCATGCCGAAGCCGCCGGTGCGCCCCTGCGGTTCGGGTCCGAGGTTGCCGTGATTGCGCACCTCGGCGACGAGTCGCCCGTTCTCCAGCCTGACGTTCACGGCGAGCGGATGTTGCTGCGTGATCTCGCCGTGTTTGACCGCGTTCTCCACCAGATTGAGCAGCATCATTGGCGGCACCTGCGCGTGGTGGGCGGGTCCCTCGATCTCGATCATGCGCGGCAGATCACGTTCGTAGCGGAAGGACTGCAAGCTGAGGAAGTCCTCGCACAGTTGCCACTCCTCGTGCATCGGCACGGTTTCGCGGCCCTGCGCATTGGTGCTCTCCCGCAGGAAGCCCGACAACGTGTCGATGAACTTGCGTGCTTTCTCCGGGTCGGTGCGGACGATGCCACGCACGGCGGCGAGGCAATTGAAGAGCAGGTGCGGTGTGAGGCTGGAGCGCAGATTGCGCAGCTCCACTTCCGATTTCCACGCGGTGCGGCGTGTCTCCTCCAACTGCAACCGCTCGGAGGCGTCGATCAGCATGCCCGCCACCTCGCGCGGCGAGCCGTCCGCTCTCCGCGTCACCGTCTGCCAGAAGGACAGGGCAGCACTGCCGTCGAATTTCGTTTCGAGCGAACCGCGGTCTTTGGCCGCATCGAAAAGTTTTTCCGGGGCCTCGCCGCCATCGATTCGCAGTCCCTCCGTGTCGTTCCATTCCCAGAAGCGCAACCCGGCGGCCTGTTCCGCCGCGCGGCGTTGGCGCAGCAACCGGCGGTATTCGCCACTGGCCGCACCGACGGGCAGCACGCCGAAAGCGAGCAGGGCGAACAAGGCATAGACGCGCGAATAGTCCACTCCTTGCGGAGTGACCAACGGGCCGAATCCCATCCCGCTCAAGACCACGATGACGAGGGCGGTGATGGCCGACATGACACTCGTTCCGCGCAAGCCGGTTGCTACGGCGCCGGCCAGCACCGGAATGACAAGCAGGAAGGCGGGTTGTCCCAGACCGAACGCCAGCCATGTGGCCGCGGCCGTCGCGGCAAACACCATGATAAAGCGCCACCACCAACCGCTCACCGGACTCCGCCACCAGACCAGCATGGCCGGCGTGATCAGGGCGATGCCGAATCCATTGGCCAACACGAAGCGCAGAATGTCGGACTCGTTGCCGAGAAACGGCGAGCCGTCGGCCAGCTTCAAGTATCGACCGCAGATCAAGGCATTGAGGAAAGGCGGCAACCACGCGGCTCCCAACACGATGGCGAGAATACCGCGCAGGTCATCCAACCTGGCGCGCTTTCCGATGGCGGCGCGCACGATGGCCGTGGCCAAGGCCGTTTCCGCGACCAGCCCCAGCGGCCCCACCAAAACAAATTGCACCGGCATTCCGTTGAAAAGATTCGAGGCGAGCACGCCCGCATAAACACCGGCCAAGGCGGGCCAACCCCAGAGCAAGACGGCGCCAACGGCCACGCCGGAGGCCGGCCAGAAAGGACTGATGACCAATTGCGTTCCGGTGGCCACCCACAGGCCGACAAACGATGCGGCCACCACACATCCGGCTGCCGCCAAGGCCTTGGCCAGCGCGCTGGTCAAATGCAAAAAGGAACCGGGCAACGAAGGCATGGAAAGGTCAGATCAGAACATCCGCAACTGGGTCAATGCCAATAGGAATCCATCCCGGATAGTGCACCGCGCAAGCTATGCGCAATAAGAACCAGTTATGCGAATAGATATGTTTATACAATTATATGAAAATCAATGTTTTAAGCATGCAAGATACCGCACGTCACAGAAACACCGCCGCTCGTCCCAACCTCATACTTCCCTGCGAAACATGGGGCAAACTAACTAGGCGTACAGCGCATGCTGACGTTGTTCTTTGTTGGTTGTCGGACGCAAGTCCGGCCAACGCAAATGCAGGATGAGTGCCCGCGGGTGCGAGGCATTCATCCTCTGGCGTAGTGAGCGGCGCCACGGCGGAGCAATCTGCCGTGGCGCTTGTCATTTCGCGCGGCGAGGTTTTTCCACGAACAATTTCCCCGCGCGCCGGCGCAGATGATGTCCGCCCGGCAAGTTTGTCTTCGCCGGTTGATCATCGGACAACGCGACTTCGCGTGCGCGTTCGATCGTTTCGAAATCGATGTCTCTCCCGATGCGCTGACGCAACCATGCCCGAAGCAACCTTCGTTGATGTGCCACCGGTTTGCGGCGCAACGTGCGCACGTCGAGCTGCGCAGGACGCGCATCGCCGGCCACGAGCGATTCCATCCATTCGTCTTCCGCGGCAAGGATTTCCCCGGTGCGAGCCATGACCGGAACCGGATCGTGTCCGACCGCACCGGCCAGCGCGGGCATCACCTCATGCCGCAGGCAGTTGCGTGTATGGAGGCGCGAGTTGTTCGTTTCGTCCTCGCAAAAGGAGAGACGTCGCGCCGTCGCATAAGCCGCGATTTCTTGGCGCGTGAATCCCAGCAATGGGCGGACGATCGTGATGCCGCTGCGGTCCAATGGCGATTGTCCGCGCAAACTCGACAGCCCGCGCGATCCGCCGCCGCGTGCGAGATGAAATAGCACCGTCTCGGCCGCATCCCCGGAGTGGTGCCCCAGAAAGACGACCGTCGCTCCGTGTTTTTTCGCGGCCCGCGCAAAAAAAGCGCGGCGCAAGTTCCGTGCTGCTTCCTCGATCGATTCGCGTTTCCGTGCGGCCCGCACGCGGGTTTGTCCGCGTCCCGCGATGAACGGGTCTCCGGTTTCTCCGGCCAGTGCGCGCACGAATTCTGCATCGCGATCCGCCGACTTGCCACGCAGCCCGTGATGGAAATGCGCGACCGCCAGTTTCCGGAATTCCGCGCGTCGCAGAAGATCGAGCAACGCGACCGAATCGATCCCGCCCGAGACACCGGCGATGACCGGCGTGGTGCGGGGCAAGTGGCGGACGCGTTGCAGGAAACGCGGCAGGAGATCAGCCGCTTTCTTCATGCGGTCAGGATGCGGTCAGTTTGGCCGCGCCGAAATATGGATGAAGGATCTCGGGCAAATGCACGGAACCGTCCGGTTGTTGTCCGTTTTCCAGCAGCGCGACGTAAAGCCGCGCCAGTGCCGTGCCCGAACCATTGAGCGTGTGGCAGAGATGGTTTTTCCCGTCCGCCCCCTTGTAGCGCAGCGCCATGCGGCGTGCCTGGTAGTCGCCGAAATTCGAGCAACTGGATACCTCGAGCCAGCCGCCGTGCCCCGGCGCCCAGACTTCGATGTCATAAGTGCGGCAGGCCCCGAATCCGATGTCGCCGCCGCAGAGTTCGATCACGCGGTAGGGAAGACCGAGCAATTGCAGCACGCGCTCGGCATCGGCGGTGAGGGATTCCAATTCAGCCGCCGATTTTTCCGGCGTGGTGATTTTGACCAGTTCCACTTTGTCGAACTGGTGCATGCGGATGAGCCCGCGCGTGTCGCGTCCGGTCGAACCCGCCTCGCGGCGGAAGCACGGAGTGTAGGCCGCGTATTTGAGCGGAAGTTGGTCGGCCGACAAAATTTCGTCGCGGTGAAAATTGGTCACCGGCACTTCCGCGGTGGGAATGAGGAAGAGATCGCTTTCGGTCACACCGAACAGGTCATCTTCGAACTTCGGCAACTGGCCGGTGCCGGTCATGGTCGGCCGGTTGACCAGAAACGGCGGGCTCATCTCGGTGTAGCCATGGTCTCGCGTGTGGAGGTCGAGGAGGAAGGAAATGAGCGCGCGTTCGAGGCGCGCCCCTTGTCCGGTGTAACAGACGAATCCGCTCCCGCTGATCTTCGCCGCGCGCTCCGGATCGAACAGTCCGAGCCGCGTGCCGATCTCGACGTGATCCTGCGGGTTGTCGATCTTCGGCGCTTCGCCCCATGTGCGCAGCACGGGATTGGCCGAGGCATCGCTCCCTTGCGGCACCTCGTCGTGCGGCGTGTTCGGGATGGAAAGAAGCAGGTCGCGTTGCCTTGCTTCGGCCTCGGCCGAGGCGGCTTGGATTGCTTCCATTTCCGCGCCGAGCTTTTTCGATTCGTCTTCCAGCGCGGAGCTGTCTTCTTTTTTTGCCCGGAGTGCGCCGATGTCCTTGCTCAGGCGTTTGCGTTCCGATTGCAGATGCTGCCAACGCGTCTCGTTGGCCCGACGCTGGCTGTCGACCGCGAGGACCTCGTCGACCATGGCTTCGTAGCCCGGACCGCGGAAGGCGAGAAGCGTCTTCACGGTTTCGGGGGTTTCGCGGAGGCGGCGGATATCAAGCATGGTCGAATCAGCGTAGCGCGGCCCCGCGCGTCCGCCAAGCGGCGGAATCTGTTGGTCTCGCGGGGCGGGGGGAACCTATAATGAGAGAAATTTTCCGCCTGTGGAATTCCGCGACTACTACAAGACACTCGGCGTGGCCAAGACCGCCACGGCCGACGAAATCAAGAAAGCCTTCCGCAAACTGGCGCGGCAGCACCATCCCGATCTCGCGCAGGACAAAAAAGCGGCGGAGGAAAAATTCAAAGAGATCAACGAGGCCTACGAAGTCCTCAGCGATGCGGAGAAGCGCAAAAAATACGACGAACTCGGCCCGAATTGGCAGCAGGCCGGCGGGGGTTTCCGTCCGCCTCCGGGCGGCGGCTATGCCGGCGGGTTCCCCGGCGGCATGGGCGGATACGGCGGCGGCGAAGAGGAATTCCAATTCGGCGGCACCGGTTTCAGCGATTTCTTCGAATCGTTCTTCGGCCGCGGTGCGCGCGGCGGCCGTCGGGGCAGCGCCTTTTACGGCGAGGACATGCCGTTGCGCGGACAAGATGCCGAGGCCGACATCATGGTCACGCTGGAGGAAGCGCTGCACGGATCGACGCGGCAGGTTTCGTTCACGCGCGGACGCTCTGGCAAAGTCGAGACTTACACGGTGAAAATTCCCAAAGGCGTGCGCGAGGGACAGCGCATCCGCCTGGCCGGTATCGGCGGCGAGGGAAGCGGCGGCGGCCAGGCGGGCGATCTTTATCTGCGCGTGCGCTTCGAGCGGCATCCCGAGTTCACCGTCGAGGGTTCGGACATCATCCACGAAGTCGAACTGCCCGTCACCCAAGCCGTGCTCGGCGGCGAGATCATGATCCCGACGCTCGACGGCCGCGCGAAATTGAAGGTGCCGCCGCTCACCCAAAATGGCCGCAAGTTCCGTATTCCCGGCAAAGGCATGCCCCAGCGCGGGGGCGTGCGCGGGGACTTTTACGCGGTCATCGACGCGCAAATGCCGACTGCTCTCACCGATGCGCAGCGTGCCGCGTGGGAGGCTGTGGCCAAAGCCTGACGCACTTATGGCCGACCTCACCGACATCGCTTCGCTGCGCACCGCCGCCCGCGAGGGCCGCACGCGCGCCGTGCTCCCTGTGCTGGTCGAGACAGTGGCCGAAAAGGCTTCGAAGGACGGCAAGCCTTTCCTCGAAATCCAGTTGGTCGACGCGCGCGACCGCTTTGTTCTGCGCGTGTGGTCGGACAACGGCCAATTCACCTCCGCGCAGGAACTGGCCACCGGCGCCTGCCTCAAGCTCGAGGGTGAATTCACCGTCCATCCGCAATTCGGTCTCGAAGCGAAGCGCTGGAGTTTCGCCCCGCTGACCGGCGCGGCGAAGGACGAATTCCTCGCCGGCCCGGCCGACCTGCGCGCGCGGCAGGAGGCAGACTACAAATTCATCGAGTCTGAAGTTGCGGCAATGACTGACCCGCGTCTCAAAGCGCTCGGCGAAACATTCCTCGAGAAATTCGGTCCGCGTTTCCGACGGACGGCGGCCGCGCGGTTTTTTCACCACGCGCGCCGTGGCGGCCTCGTCGAGCATGTCGCGCAAATGATGCGCTACGGCGCGGCTATTTGCGCGGCCAACCCGGTGCTGCATCGCGATCTCCTGCAGTCCGGCGTGCTCTTCCATGATTGCGGAAAACTCTGGGAGAATTGCGTGGAGGAAGGCGGTTTCACCATGCCCTTCGACGAGCGCGGCGAGTTGCTCGGTCATATCAATATCGGCATCGAACTTGTCAATACCCTCTGGAAGTCGCTCCCGGTCGACGACTGGAAAGATCTCGCGCCCGACAACGAGGATGTGCGTCTGCACTTGCTCCACCTCATTGCCGCGCACCACGGGGAATTGGAATTCGGTTCGCCCGTGCAACCCAAGACGCCCGAGGCCATCGCGCTGCACTATATCGACAACCTCGATGCCAAACTCGAAATGCTGGCCCGCGGCTACGAAGGCGGCCCGTCCGTCGCGGAGCGAATCTACGACAAAGTGAAACCTCTCAACGTTCGCCTCGTTGCCCCGCTCGGCCCTGCTCCCGGGGCATGAGGCCGGCCGTTTTGCTGGCGGCACTCGCGGCTGTTGCCTGCATCGCGCAGGCCGATGCGGTCGATCCGGAGCAGATCAACAAGACGGCGGGCGGCAACTTGTTTCCCTCGACGGGAGCGCTCTGGGAGGAGGATGCCGGTGCGGTGGCGAGCCGTCTCGGTCTGCAACTCGAATCGCAGACGGGCACCGATGCGAGTTACCGGCTTTATCCCGGCGAATCGGCGAGGCTGTTCGGTTGCCGTCCCTATTCCGTTGCTTTGTCGGCGCAGGACGGAAAACCAGTCGCGCTGAACATCATTTTCGCGAACAAGGGCGACTCGGTCGGCCAGTTTGTCCGCGCGCAACCGGGACAGCGCCCGCCCCGGACCGCGGGAATAATGCGCGATTACCGACGCGCCATCCGAGAGGACGAGGATGCGCTCGACTGGATCCTCGGGGAATTATTCGGTCCGGCCGCGCCGGAGAAAACCGGGTCCGCCGCCGGTCTCACCGAACGGGGTTCGCGCCGCGATTGGAACGGACATTCTTTTCTGCTCGTGTCGGCGCGCGACGAATACGTGGCGCTGCGCATCGTGCCGACCGCGGAATTGGACGACACCCGTGGGGTTGATCGGGTGGCGGATGCGGATTTGCGCGCGCGTCTCGCGGGCCGGGTTGAACGCCGTGACAACGGCGATGTGGTCATCCGCGACATTCCGATGGTCGACCAGGGACCGAAGGGATTCTGCGTGCCGGCCACCATGGAGCGGATGCTGCGTCACCTCGGGATTCCCGCGGACATGTATCTCTTGGCCATGGCAGCCAACACGCGGCCGGGCGGGGGAACAACGGTCGACGATGTTGTTTATGCGGTGAAAGACAAGGTGCGACGCCACGGGCGCCGCGTGGTTCCGTTCGGCGGGCGTCCGGACGACGAGACGGTCCGGCGTTGGATCGATCAGGGAGTCCCCGTTTTGTGGGCGCTGCAAACTTCCGACCAGGTCGACCAGCATATCAACCGGCAAAGCCGCGAGCGTTCTGCCGTTGTCGATTGGGCAGCGTGGAAAACATCGCTCACCGCGGTGCGCCGCAACGCGCGGACGATGGCGCGCGGGGCGGACGAGGGACACGTTTGTTTGATCATCGGTTACAATGACGAAACCGGCGAGATCGCCATCTCCGATACGTGGGGCCCCGCCTACGCCGAGCGATGGATCACCGGGGAGGAAGCGGCCGCGATTTCGCAGGGATCGATGGCCGCGGTGACATGGTGAAAAGATCCGCGCTGCTCCTCGTTTTTCTCTGCGCGTTTGTTCCTGTCCGCGCGCAGGAAGTGCCGTCCCCCCCGCGGCGGGCGGATGTCTTTCTCGCCGAGTATCCGGGTGAAGCGCGCGGCGGACGTTTCGATGCGGCGGTCATCCGGCGCATGGTGGACGGGTTGGTCATGGGCGCGGCACGGCAACCGGACATCGCTTCGGCATGGCGCGTCTTCGTCAAACCCGACGATCGCGTCGGCATCAAGGTTTCCGCGTCCGGCGCTCCCGTGTCTTCCACCTATCCCGCGGTGATCTCCGCGGTGGCCGAGGGCTTGGTTGCGGCCGGAGTTGCGCCCGAGCGCATCATTATCTGGGACCGCAAATGGGACGATCTGCGCCGCGCCCGCTACGGGGCGCTCGGACGTCGTTACACCGTCGTATCGACCGATCGCGTGGATGGCTATGACAGAGAACAGTTCATCACTGCGGCCGCCATGGGTCGATTGATTGCCGGCGACCGGGCTTTTGATCCGGATGGTGCGGCGGAGCAAACCAGCAGCAAAAGCCATATCTCGTCGGTCTTGCTGCGTGTGAACAAAGTCATTCATATCCCGGCGCTGACCGATCATTTGTCGTCCGGCATGAATGGTGCGCTGCCCGGCATGGTGCTCGACAACGTGGACAACTGGCGCCGGTTGGCTCGCGCACCGCATTTTGGCGATCCCTATCTGGCCGAGGCGTATGCTGATCCGCGAATCGGTGGAAAGGTTGTGCTGACCATCCTCGATGCGCTGCGTCCGCAGTATGCGGGCGGACCTTTCCCCGAGCCGCAATATGTGCTCAACCACGGCGCGCTCTATGCCTCGCGCGATCCGGTTGCGATCGATGCGCTGGGTTTGCAATTGCTCGACCGCTTCCGCCAGGAAGGCGGGCTTCCTGTTTTGTCGAAAACGATCGGATGGATCCAATCTGCCGAGGCCATCGGGTTGGGTGTTGCGGCGCGGGAGAGGATCCGGGTTATTCCTGTCTATTGAAAGCCATGACGGAAAAAGATCTTCTGCGCCGAACCTCGCGCTCTTTTTATCTCACCATACGTCTCTTGCCGCGCTGTCTGCGGGCGGATATCACGCTCGCTTACCTGCTGGCCCGAGCCACGGACACGATTGCCGATGCTTCCACCGCGCCGGTGGAGCAAAGAATGGATCTGCTTCGCGCGGCACAACGTTCGCTCCGTCAGGCGAGGATCGAGGGCTATGATCCGCACACTTGGATCCGCTTCCAGCGCGATCCATCCGAGGCGGCGTTACTCGAGAGGCTTCCGCATTTGTGGGCGTCCATGCAGGTGTGCGATGTGCCTGTTCAAGCGCTCATCGCGGATCTGATGGATCATGTCCTCGAAGGCCAGATCTTCGACCTTGTCCGCTTCCATGAAGGTGCGGGTCCTCTCACCGCTGATGAACGCGAACGCTACACCTATCTCGTGGCCGGCAGTGTGGGTGAGTTCTGGTATGACCTTTGTCGGCTCAAACTCGGCGACTATGACACCGGTGCACCCGATGCCATGAGGTCGCGCGCGCGGCATTACGGTCAGGCCTTGCAACTTGTGAACATCATCCGCGACCGGAACATGGACCAAGCTCTCGGGCGCATTTACCTCCCGTCCGACGACGTGCCGCGCGCTGCGCGGCAGGCGAGGGATTGGCTGGGCGAGGGCGCAGAGTATTGTGCGGCGTTGCGTTCGGGTCGCTTGCGTTACGCCACGCTCTTGCCGGCTTTGCTCGGTTTCCGGACGCTCAATCTGTGCGCCGCGCAGGAATCCGGAGACCTCACCCCGGTCAAAGTCCCGCGCGCCGAAGTGCGCCGCTCGATGCGGCGCGCCCTCCCGGTTTGGTGGTCGAAAGCATCCGTCACCACCGTGGCCCGCTGCGCCGCGGGCTGAGCTGGATCGTGCTCTCCAAGCGCGATGTTCCTCAGAACAGAACCAGGGTCACCGCAACAAGAATCAATGCACACCCGACCGCGCGCACCGCGAGTGTGCCTCGGTCGAAGATGGCATCGCTGATCCCCCATGTTTTGGCGAAGAGCGCGAGGAGCAGCAGACTCCACAAACCGCGCGAGCCATAGACCACGTTCGCCGCGGTCGCATCGCCGAACAATCCGATGGCCGAGGCCATGCCCATGGCCTGCAGTCCGAGGAGAACAACGCCGGTAGCCAGCCATTTTCGCGCCCCGGCTTGGACTTCGCGTCGCGGAGCACGGAGAATATGCGGACGCACCAAAGGAAGGGACAGTGCCGTCACGGTTGCGAACATGACCGGCATGAAAAGCGTGAAGCCCGCGGCGGGCGCACCGATCTGCACCACGATGTCCGCCGCGGCGAAACTCAGCGCGGCCATCAAGGCCCAAGCCAGCGTGGGCAGCGGGCGCGAAGCGGGACGCGACGGTCCGCGGTGCAGCAGGACCATGCCGGCCATGGTCAAAACAACCGCCAGCCACAAATCGGGATCGGGACGGCTGCCGGGAACGAGCAAGCTGAGCAACGCCACGAACACAACCTTGGCGGCGAGTGCGGGCGTGGCGATGGACACATCGCCGCTTTGCAGCGAACGGAAGGTTCCCACTTGGCCGAGGAAAAAGAGGAAGCCCGACAACAAGGCGAGCGGGGCACTCCCGAGATTCCATCCGGACGATCCCGCGAACAGCAGCGGTGCGAACAAGAGGCCGAGCATCAGGTTGCTGTAGAAAAGCACCGCCCATGTGGTGATCCCGCGTCCGAGCGCGATCTTCAGACAGAGGGCGGCTATGGCGTAAACCACCGCCGCAGCGAGGGGCAACAAAAGGTAGGGCTGCAAAGTTCTCCGACTCTAGTCCCTTCCACTACGGTCGGCGAGCCCGAGCGAGCGGCCGTGGCTCCGATAATGCTTCACTTCATGCGCTGGCTTTGCAGACTGCTGCGCTCTTTTCGATGATTCGTGCCCGTGTTTCCATCGTCGTCTTTCTCGCTTTGCTCGTGACCTCCGGCGCGGCGGAGCAGGAGGGCGCCGCCTTCGGGAAATGGTGGAATTCGCAAACGGTGACCGGCGAACTGGGCGGCTTGCGTCCGGCGATGGCGGATCATGGGCTCTCTCTCGACGGTCGCTGGCGCGGAATTTATTACGGCATCCTCTCGAGCGAGAATGGCTCGGGCAACGCCTTCCCGCAGGAGGTCGTTTTCAAAGGACGGCTCGACTTGGCCAAGGCGACAAAGTTCGGGGGACTGCGCGGCCTCGGCGCCTTCGGCGAGGTGCGCTGGCGTGATCCGGCCTATGCCGCGAATCCGAACAACATCGTCGATGGCGACGGCTTCTTCAATCCGTCCCGCTATTCCGGCGGCGTCGGTTGGCGTTTGATGACCGCCGGTCTGGATTACATCGTGCCGGATATGTTCGGACGCGATGACGCGCTCGTGCTCCGCGGGGGATGGCTGCAACCGCAGCAGGAATTTATCGACCAACCGATGGCGCGCCTCTTCGCCAACAATCCGGTGGCCAGTGCCGACGGCCTCGGCGGCAATGTTCCCTTCTCTTCGAGCTTCTCGAGTTGGGGTGGAACAATCGGGATCAAGCCGGTCGACTGGCACTACACCAAGATGGGTTTGTTCATGTCGTTCCCGAATCCGACCGACCCGAACAACAACGGCCTGATGTTTCGCGGCGATTCCGATCCCGCGCAGAACGGATTGTTTTTCCTCGGCGAAACGGGAGTGTTGCCCGAGCTCGGACCGGACAAGCTCGGGGGAAAATACGCTTTCGGTGGTTACTACTACGGCGAAGAAAACGACGAATTCGGCAGCAGCAAGTTCGGGTTTTACTGGCAGGGCGATCAGATGGTGTGGCGCGAATCGGGCGAGCAGGGCCTGAGCGTGTTCAGTCTCTGGGTCTTTGCGCCGAAGTATAACAACGACTTTTCTTTCTACGCCCACGGTGGTCTCGTTTACCAGGGAGCGATCCCCACGCGCGACGAAGACCAACTGATGGCCGTCGCGGCCGTCGGACAATACAGCTACTATGACTTGGTCGAAGCGCGCGCGGCGGGCGAACCCGAACCGAATCAGACCGTGCTGATCGAAACCGGCTACCGTTTCAAATTGAACGGCTGGTCTTTCGTCCAACCATTCGCGCAATACATTGTGCAACCCGATGGCACCACCGCGGTGGCCAACGCCGCCATTCTCGGACTTTTCTTCGGCGTCGACTTCTGAGGCTTCCGTGCCGCGCGTGCTTTCCGCTTGCCCGGCGCGCGGGCGGTCTTACGCTTGTTCTTATGAAAATTGGTTTCATCGGTTGCGGAAAAATGGGCTCTGCCCTGATCCAAGGTGTCCTCGCGGCCAAAGTCAGCGAACCTTCCGAAGTGATTGTGCACGACCGCCTTTCCGAGGCGGCGGAAATGCTTGGCACCGAGAGCGGGATCCGCGTGGCGCGCGGCAACCGTGAAGTGGCGGCCGCATCGGATGTCGTCCTGCTCTGCGTCAAACCGGAGGATGCCTTGGCCGCCTTGCGCGAAGCCGCACCCGATCTCGCGGGCAAGCTGCTCGTCTCCATCGTGGCCGGTATCACCATCGAGTCGCTGCAGGAGGCGGCCGGAGCAAAGTGCCACGTGGTGCGCGTCATGCCCAACACCGCCGCCCTCGTGCAAAAGGGCGCCTCGGCCTATGCCACCGGCGATGGCGTGACGGACAAAGACATCGCCGCCGTGCAGGAAATTTTCACCTCGGTCGGCCAGGCGTTCCATGTGAAGGAGTCGCTGCTTGATGCCGTCACCGGTCTCAGCGGCAGTGGACCCGCTTACGTTTATCTTTTCATCGAGGCGATGTCCGACGGCGGCGTGCGCATGGGTTTGCCCCGTGATCTCGCGACCAAACTCGCCGTGCAAACCGTGGCGGGTGCCGCGGGCATGGTGTCCGAAACCGTCATGCACCCCGCCCTGCTGCGCGAAATGGTGACCAGTCCCGGTGGCACGACCATCGCGGGTCTGGCCGAGTTGGAGCGCGCCGGTTTGCGTTCCGCCGTGATGGACGCGGTGCGCGCGGCCACCTTGCGTGCGCGCGAACTGGGCGGTGGCGATGCGCAGGACTGAGCTTTCGCTGCTCGTCGCCCTTGTCGCGCCTTTCGCCGGTCTGCGCGCGGAGCAGGGGACGAACGAAGATGCCCGGCTGCCTTACCGCGGCTCGGTTGGTCCCGTCCGCGAGGTGGAAGCACCGCCCGCCATCCCGGCGCCCGTGCCGGTCAAAGTTCCGGACGAAGCCAAGCCGCCGGTGCAAACCGCGATCGTCGAAAAAATCGGCGGGGAAGGAGTCGAGGCGTTCCAGTCCGGCAATTTCGAGGGCGCGCGCGAGGCCTATTTGCGCGTGCTGAAAATCGAGCCCGACAACCTTCCCGCTCTCGTTAATCTCGGCGCCACGGAATATCGGTTGGGCAATTCGTCTGAGGCCGAGGGCTACCTGCGCCGCTCTTTGCAGATCAAGCCCGACAATCCGACGGCGTGGTTGAATCTCGGCATCCTTTACCTTGAGCGCGGCGAACCGATGCGCTCGTTGGCTGCCATCGCGCAGGCCGTTGTGCATGCACCCGATGATCCGGTGGCCCGCAATTACCTCGGCGTCGCGGCCGGACGCAATCGCTGGTTCGATGCCGCCGAGGCCGAGCTGCGCCGCGCCATCGAACTCCAACCCGACTACGCCGACGCGCATTTCAATCTCGCTGTCTTCTGCCTCGAGCGCAATCCGCCCGCCGTCGAACTGGCGCGGCGCCATTACCAGAAAGCGCGCGACCTTGGCGCCGCCCCAGATCCCCTGATCGAGAAAGCCCTGCGTTAGCCGGCATATTGCACGGTGCGGAATGTCGGCCCGGGTCCCCGGTTGATTTGGGGTTTGAAAACAGGCATGTTAGCGGGTCGTATGCGCGCCCTTCTGGTCCTCACCATCGCCTGCCTTTGCGGTTGGCCGCTGCGCGCCGCCACGACTCTGCCCGAAGTTCACGGGGAAGCCTTCATCGTGGTCGACGTCCATACGGGACGCGTCCTCGGCCATCGCAACTCGCGGGCACCGCGTGCCGTGGCCAGCACGCAGAAACTTCTCACCGCGCTGATTATCGCCGAAAGCGGAAACCTCTGGGAAACCGTGACCATCCGTCCGGAGGATACGACCGCGGCGCCGACCAAACTTTATCTCAAGCCCGGCCAGACCTATTCGCGCTTCGAGTTGCTCCAGGCCCTGCTCATCAAGAGCCCCAACGATGTTGCCCTCGCTCTCGCCCGCGACAATGCCGGCAGTTACGAGGCCTTCGCCCGCAAGATGAACAGCCGTGCCCGCGACATGGGTGCGCGTTCGTCGCGCTTCATCAATCCCAACGGACTTCCCGCCGATGGGCAATTTTCCACTGCTCGCGATATGGCCATCATTGCCCGTAATGCCTACTCGAACCCGATCGTCCGCCGGATCGTGGCCACCCCGCGCGCCGAATTCCACTACGCCGACGGTCGCGTCCGCCAGTTGGTCAACACCAACCGCATCCTGCACCAAGTCCCGTGGTGCACCGGCATGAAGACCGGTTTTACCAACGCGGCCGGGCATTGTCTTGTGTCGAGCGGACAAAGCAACGGACGCAACATCATTGCTGTCATACTCGGAAGCAACAAAGCAAACGTCTTCAGCGATTCCCGGCGGTTGCTCGAATGGGGGTTGCGGCTTTGAATACGAATGTCCCTCCGTCCGGCGGCACACGCATCGACTACGCGGCCGAGTTGAACGAGCAGCAACTCGGAGCCGTCACCTCGCCGGGCGGTGCCGCGTTGGTCATCGCCGGCGCCGGCAGCGGCAAGACGCGCACGCTCACTTACCGCGTTGCCTGGTTGCTCGAGCACGGGGTCAAGCCCTGGCAAATCCTCCTTCTTACCTTCACCAACAAAGCGTCCCGCGAAATGACCGGACGCGTTTCCGAATTGCTCGGACCCGATGCCGAGGGCATCTGGGGCGGCACCTTCCACTCCATCGGCAACCGCATCCTGCGCCGTCACGCGGATGTTATCGGATTCAAGCCCGGCTTCAGCATTCTCGACCGAGAGGATCAGTCCGATCTTTTGAAGAGCGTGGTCAACGACACCGGTGTGCCGCGCGACAAACGTTTTCCCAAACCCGATGTGCTCGCCGAGTTGTTCTCGCTCTCGTCGAACACCGGCGACCCGCTCGATGTCCTCGTGCATGATCGCTTCGGTTACTTCGACGGCATGGCCGACGCCATCGCATCCGTCCGCGCCGCCTACGAACGCCGCAAGGTCTCGGCCAACGCCATGGATTTCGACGACCTTCTCATCCGCACCAACCAATTGCTGCGCGATCATCCGGAGGTCGGCGATCACTACCGCAACCAGTTCCACCATGTGCTCGTCGACGAGTATCAGGACACCAACCTCGTCCAAGCCGACCTTGTCGATCTGCTCGGCTCCCAGCACGGCAACATCATGGTGGTGGGCGACGATGCCCAATCGATCTACTCGTGGCGCGGCGCGAATTTCGAAAACATCCTCAAGTTCCCCGAGCGCTACGCCGGCGCGCAGACCTACCGCATCGAGACCAACTACCGCAGCGTGCCCGGAATCCTCGATGTGGCCAATGCCGCCATCCGGGGCAATGTCCGCCAGTTCGAGAAAAACCTGCGCGCCTGGCGCAAGGCGGGCGGACGACCCGCGCTCGTCGAACTCCCGACCAACAACGACCAGGCCTCCTACGTCGCGCAGCAGATCCTCGAACTCAACCGCCAAGGCCTCGAATTCCGTGAGATGGCTGTGCTTTACCGTGCGCATTTCCACTCGATGGAAATCCAGCTCGAATTGACCCGCCGCGGTATTCCCTTCGAAGTGACCAGCGGGCTGCGCTTCTTCGAGCAGGCCCACGTGAAGGACGTCGCCGCGTTTCTCAAATTCGCGCTCAACCCGAGCGACGAAACCGCTTTCCGCCGCATGGTCCGATTGCTCCCCGGGGTCGGGGAGAAAACGGCCGACAGTCTTTGGTCCGTGGTCAAAGCCGGCGCCGAATCCGCCGCACCCTTCGGCGAAGTCCTGCGCATGGCCAAACCGCCGGCCCGCGCGGCAAAAGTCTGGGAGCAACTGGCCGCCACGCTCGACGAGATTGCTCCCGAGCGGAAACCCATCGCTCCCGATCTCGCCATCGAGACGGTGATGGAAGCCGTCTACGAGGACTACATGAAAGCCGAGTTCGCCAACTTCGAGAACCGGCGCGAGGATCTCCGCACGCTCGGCGGCTACGCTCGGCAATTTTCCTCGCTCGAGGAGTTCCTCGCCCAGATTGCGTTGCTAACCAATGTCGACGGCGCCGGCGCGCGCGACGATACCGACACCGACCGCGTGGTGCTCTCCTCCGTTCACCAGGCCAAGGGCCTTGAGTGGCGCGCGGTCTTCGTCATCTGGTTGACCGAGGGAATGTTTCCCGGTTCGCGTTCGCTGGAAAAACCCGACTCGCTCGAGGAAGAGAGGCGGCTTTTCTATGTCGCCATTACGCGCGGACGCGACCACTTGCATCTTTGCTATCCGCTCATCCGTCTCAACAGCGGCTATGGCGAACCCTTCCAACGCCGCTCGCGCTTCCTCGCTGAAATTCCCGCCCATCTGATGGACAAGCCCGGCGCCGACGAAGCCCCGCGCGAAAGCAAGCCCACCAAAAAATCCACCGGCCGCGATTGGTGGTATTGACGTTGTCCACGCCGACAACGTTGTGGCGGGTGGTGGGATCCAACTGATGAGTCATACCGGTTCCCAAAGGCTTTTAGAATTTTCCGTAGGGTGGATCGCGATGTCCCCATCGCGATTTCCCGACTGAACTATCGCGCCGGGACGGCGCGATCCACCTTTTCAGACGTCCAGAACCTTTTTGTGGTTGGTGTTACTCGCTCTTCGTTTGTCACGGAAGTTTAACAATTGAGCAGTTGGCGAAAGGTGCGACGCGGTGTTTCTTGACGTCATGCGCAAAGCACCTCCTTGGTTGGAGAAGTTGATGGATGCTTCCGTCTCTCCCTTTGCGCCAGTCGCACGAAAAGAAAGGGACGCATCTGCTCGACTTGCTGACGCCCATCGACTTTCCGCGGATCTCCTCCGCGGCCAGGAAAATCTGCCCCTATGACGCCGCTCGCCGTATCTTTCCGTTCACCCCGGAACAAACCAACCGAAGGAGGTGAACCCATGATGATTGCCACCATATTGATCGGCGCCGCGAGCCTCGCGGCCATGGTTGCCGGTTACGTTGTGATGATCAGAGATTGACCGCTCGGTGGTGCTGTAACCGAAGCGCCACGGAATGGTCGGTTTCGGAAGGGCGGGAGCAATCCCGCCCTTCTTTTTTGGAGAGCAGAAGAATGGAATCACGCAGCGTCGCGGTGCTTGTCGTATCGGCATCCCGCCGATGTGACGCAAATGTCACCATCCGGCACTTGTCGCGGTCCGCGGATTCGCTGTTATACACTGCGTGGAGTTCCTCGCCGCCGCAGTCAACGACCCGACATTCCTGACCTATTTCCTGCTCGCGCTTGCCGTGGGGCTGGCGCTGGGTTTCGAATTCGTCAACGGTTTCCACGACACCGCCAACGCGGTGGCCACGGTCATCTACACTCACACGCTCAAGCCCACGCCTGCCGTGGTCTGGTCTGGTATCTGGAACCTCATCGGCGTCCTCACTTCTTCCGGCGCGGTGGCCTTCGGCATTGTCGCGCTGCTACCGGTCGAATTGGTCATCAACATCGGATCTTCCGCCGGGTTCGCCATGGTCTTCTCCCTCCTCGTCTCGGCCATCGTGTGGAATCTCGGCACGTGGTATCTCGGCTTGCCCGCCTCCAGTTCGCACACGCTCATCGGTTCCATCCTCGGCGTCGGTCTGGCCAACGCACTGATGGGCCCCGACCACTCGGTGACCGACGGCGTCAACTGGGCCAAGGCGCAGGAAGTCGGCCTCGGTTTGCTCATCTCGCCGGTCATCGGCTTCGTTGCCGCCGCGCTCCTCCTCATCGTGCTGAAAATCCTCGTGCGCAAACCCGAGCTTTACCGTGCGCCCGAGGGGAAAACCCCGCCGCCGCTCTGGATTCGCGCCATTCTCATGCTCACTTGCACCGGGGTGAGCTTCGCCCACGGCTCGAACGACGGACAGAAAGGCATGGGCCTCATCGTGCTCATCCTCGTCGGCATCCTCCCCGGCACTTACGCACTGAAAATGTCGGCCGACCACGAAACGGTGGCCGCCCTGTCCGCCGAGGCCGCGCAGCTGTCATCCGTCTTCGCCGCCGAGGCCGACGGCGCCGCGCTCAACGGGCGCGAGGCCAACGACGCGCTGACCGTTTTCCTCAAACCGAGCGGCCAGCCCTCGCCGGAAGTTTTCGCCGCCTTGGCCGGGATGACGGCCGATATCAGCGCGCGCCTGAGAAACGCCGAGACCTTCCAGGCGCTTCCTGCTTCGGAGCGCGGCGACGTGCGCACCGATCTT
Source organism: uncultured Verrucomicrobiota bacterium (assembly GCA_903953565.1). Taxonomy (GTDB): domain Bacteria; phylum Verrucomicrobiota; class Verrucomicrobiia; order Chthoniobacterales; family JACTMZ01; genus JACTMZ01. Next base: position 71,067 of record CAJBKE010000015.1, read on the forward strand.
TATCTCGTCTCGAAAACCATCAACAAACTCGACAAAGCCGGCCGCCTCGACATGGACCCGCAAGTCCGCGCCGCGGAACAGGCGCTGGGCAAGCATGCCGATGCGCTGACCAATTACATTCCCGACTGGGTCAAATACGCCGTGGCCCTCTCGCTCGGGCTCGGCACCATGATCGGCTACAAGCGCATCGTCAAAACGGTCGGCGAGAAAATCGGCAAGGACCACCTCACCTATGGTCAGGGCGCCTCGGCCGAGGCCGTCGCCATGGGCACCATCATGGTGGCCGATCACTTCGGCTTGCCGGTCAGCACCACTCACGTTCTTTCGTCCGGTGTGGCCGGCACCATGGCGGCCAACAATTCCGGACTGCAGATGGCGACCGTGCGCAACATCCTCATGGCCTGGGTTCTTACGCTGCCGGTCTGCATTTTCCTCGGTGCGCTCCTCTTCGCCAGTGCGCTCAACGCCCTCGCACTGCTCGGTTTGGGCGGATCCTCCATGCCGTGAGCATCTTGAAAACGGAGCGCTTGGCCTTCGTCCTGGCGCTGTCTGTCGCGTGCACGCACGCCGCGCCGCGGCCTGTCCCGACGACCACCGCCGCGGCGGAGGCGCAGGCCAACCCCATTTTCGTCCGCAATCCGGAGGACATCACCTCGGGCGACGTCCTCGCCGGCACCGCCGGCACCACGGGCGGCGAGAGGCTCCCGTTGCGCGTGCGCATGGGCAGTGTCGTGAAGGACTGGTGGAACGGTCCGCACATGCTCGGTGGCGAGGGCAACCGCTACGGCCTGCGCCGCCCGGCCCGATGGCTCGCGGATCGCGGATTTTCCTTCGACGGCAACTACCAGGGCGCCTATTTCGGCGTTGTCTCCAGCCAGAGCGGGTCGCGCGGATTCTGGGACGGGCAGCTCAATTTTTCCGGTCAGTTCAACCTCGGCGACGCCCTGCGCGACGAACGTTTCTCGGGCGTGCAGCTTTTCGGTGCGGGACGCTACCGCAGCAGTTGGGAGGAATCGAATCCGAACAATTTCGTCCTCGCCCAGACCATGTTCAACCCGTCGAACTGGCAATCCGGGACGCAATGGCGCCTGCTCAACTTCGGGTTGCTCCTCGACAGTGCGAAAAATCTCCCTGTTGAACACATGCTCACGCTCAAACTCGGCTGGCTCCAGCCGCAGCGCGAATTCGCCGACCAGCCGCTGAGCAAACTTTTCCTCAACAACGCGGTCAACAGTGCCAAGGGCCTCGGCGGCAACATCCCGTTTTCGTCCAGCGAATCGACCTGGGGCGGCACGCTCAACGTGCGTCCGCACGGCGACTTCTACGTGCGCAACGCGCTCTTTATGACATTCCAGAACCCGACTTCGTCGCGGAACCACGGCCTCATGTTCCAAGGCTCGCTCGACCCCGCGCAAAACGGACTTTGGTATATGGGCGAGGGCGGATGGACACCGTCCTTCGGTCCGGAAAAACTCCCCGGCAAATACGCCCTCGGCGGATACTACTACGGCACGCCGTCCGGACAGCGCGCATGGAACGGCTCAACCGTCACCGGCCAATACGGTTTCTACGGGCAGGCCGACCAGATGCTCTACCGCGAGGCCTTGGCCGGGCCGGCCGAGGATCTCTCGCCGCAGGGGCTCAAGGTCTTCAACCTCTTCTACTTCACCCCCGGGGAGTCGAAGGCCGACGTTTATCCGTTCTACTTCCAGAGCGGAGTGGTCTATTCGGGCCTGCTCCCGCGGCGCGACTTCGACCTGACCATGGTTTCGATCGGGTGCGGCGTTTACAGTCAGGCGACCGGAGTGCCGGCGCGCACCCAGACCGCGGTGATCGAGGGCGGCTACCGCTGGCAAGTCAACGGATGGCTCTACGCCCAGCCATTCTTCCAATACTTCTCCCGACCGAACGGCACGGCCGAGGTGGCCAACGCCGGAATCCTCGGGATACTCGTCGGGACGGTCTTTTGAGCGTCGCCCATCGGCGACCGGGAGTATTGTCAGTCTCCGAAACAAATGCCGACCGAACGCGCGGCGGCCACGGTTTCGGAATCGGGCGGCACGCACAGAGCTCTCTCGTTCTGCGCTCCAAGCCACGAAAACTTAGCCACATAAAACTCTTGCTGGCTCCACGCTTTCCTCGTGTGTCGAAAATTTAACATTTCGGCGGTTGGTGGCGGGACGATTTCGTGGCACCTGTTGACTGAGACAGCAACGACAGGAGACAGCCCAACCGAAACCCGTCCCCCAACATGCTCCCCAGCTATTTCCACGAGATCGGCAGGATTCCGCTGCTTACGGCGGAGGAAGAGGTCGAGCTTTCGCTGCGCGTGCAGGCAGGGTGCGAGGAAGCTCGGAACCGGATGATCGCGGCGAACCTGCGGCTTGTGGTGCGCATTGCCGGTGAATTCAATAATCTCGGCCTGCCGATGGCGGACCTCATTTCGGAGGGAAATCTTGGGCTGATCAAGGCGGTGGAGAAATTCCGTCCGTTCAAGGGCAGCAAATTCAGCAGCTATGCCTCCTGGTGGATCCGTCAGTCGATCCACCGCGCCTTGGGCGACCAAGCTCATGCCATCCGCCTCAGCCCGTTGGCCGTGAGCAAGCTTTCCCGTTTGCGCCGCATTGCGCACATCATGACCGATTCGCTCGGACGCGAGCCGACCGATGAGGAGTTGGCCGAAGAACTTGGGATTGATTCATCCTCGGTGCAGCACTTGAAAAACGTCGGTGCGCGTCCGGCCTCGATGGATGCCGTAGTCTCGGAGGATGGTGGGACAACATTTGGCAGTCTGATTGTCGATGAAAGTGCGGAGGATCCCCTGGAAGCCCTGAGCGGGAAAGATCTCGGAGTCGAGGCGGCGGAATTGGTCGGCTTGCTCAAGACGCGGGAGCGGGCGGTGGTCGTGCGGCGGTTCGGTCTGGACGGACACCGTGCGATGACGCTCGAGGATATCGGTATGGAGCTGGGCTGCACTCGCGAGCGCGTGCGGCAGATCCAGGATGAAGGGCTCAAGCGCATGCGCCGCGCGTTCACACGCCGGCAAGCTTTGCAGTTCCTCAATGTGGCGCTCAATCCGCCGCCGGCTCCGCGGTCCGGGCGTGCGTTGTCTCTCGGCGTTGCGGCGTGAGCTGGGTCGCGCCGGCAGGCGCGATAGTTCATTCGGGAAATCGCGATGGGACATCGCGATCCACCTTGTGCAACCCTCGGTGGGGACGGCTGGCCCAGCCGTCCGCACGAAAAGTCAGCGGCTCCTGCAGGCGCGGAACAGGCGCGCCCTACCGCAACATCACCTCACGCCGGCCAGTGGCCGTAGGCGATGATGCCGCTGAGAATGAGAATGGAAAGGGCGGGCAACGATTTCATGAACGGGTCGCCGACTTTGAGGTGCATGGCGACTGCGCCGGCCATGAGCACGGCTATGATAATCGCGGCGGGGAGAGCAACCGCGGGATAAATTAATCCGGCGAGCAGAGCGAAGGCCGAAGCGACTTTGAGAAATCCGACGAGGTAGCACGACCAGGCGGGGAGGCCGTAGGCGGCGAATTCTTCGAGCATGTTCGCCGCGGTGCCGCCGCGGTAAGCGGTGGGTTTTTTGAAGCGGAGCAGCCACACATTGAGCAGGCCGCAACCGATGACGATTTGGCAGATTTGGACGAGAGTTTCCATGGATGAGAGGAACAGGTTGTTGCTTTGGAGCCTAAGCCGCTTCTAGGCTCGCGGTCAGGAGAAATTTTCCATGCCCGCCCCGATCGACATACTTACCGCCATCTCGGCTGTGGCTTTTTTATTCTACGGGTTGGCCTGCCTTTTCTCCGCCAAGCTTGTCGCGGAATTCGAGCGCTACCGTTTGGCGCGGTGGCGTGTGATGGTCGGTGGTCTCGAGGTGGCGGGGGCGCTGGGACTGATTGCAGGCTGGTGGTTTCCATCTCTGCAAACGGCCGCGGCGGCGGGTCTGTTCGCCCTGATGATCTGCGGGCTTTGGGCGCGCTGGCGGATCCGTGATCCGTGGTATGTCATGGTTCCGGCCTTCGTCCTGGCCGTGGTGAATCTGGCGATCGTTTTGAGAGCGAATTGAGAAGGACGCTGCGCGATTGACGGATTCCCGGCGGTCGGGGCAGAATATTCCATGTTTTTCACTGGGCGCCTGCGATTTGTCGGCCACGCCGTGGCTGCCGTGGGCATGTTTTTATTGGCCGGTGGGCATTGGGGTTCCCTGCAGACCGTGGCTTGGGCCGGGATGCTGTGGAACTACACGCAGGTGGATGGTTCGTTGCTTTCCGGTGTGAAAAAGACCTTCGACGGCGAGCACCCGTGCACGATGTGCGACTCGATCAAGACGGCGAAGGAAAAGGAGCAATCCAAACCGGTGACTTTGGTTTCGGTGAAAAAAATCGAGTCTTTGCCCGCGCCGATGCGCGCGGCTTTGCCGCTTCCCGATTGCCGATATTTTGTTTTTCCCGCTGCGGCAGACGTGATGATTGTGGCGCGCGCTGACGCGCCTCCTGTTCCGGTCCCCATCACGGACCTCGTGTAAGTCCCGCGACGCGGACTGTTTCCGCGTTGTTTTTCCGAACGGCCCTCCGGCCGGTTCGCGCCACTTCACCCGCACCGCGCGTGCGCCCCACATGGCGCGAAAGGAATCAACCAATGCATAGCAACAAAATGAAATCTCTAAATAAAATGAAATCTCTAAATTATCTTATCCTTACTCTGGCCGCGGCATGTGTCGCACCTTCGGGCCTGCAGGCCCATATCGGCTACTCCGGACGCAACTTCGGCACGAATCCCGCGTCGGTGACGATCGGCAACCAAACAGCGAGCAGCGCCTTCGGCTGGGCCGATGCCACCGACGCCGATTGGGGGGACAGCCATCGCGGACGCTTCTTCCGCTTCACCCTGACCACCCCGGCCTCGGTGATGATCAGTGTATCGCGCGGCGGATCTGCGACGCAAACGGGCAACGGGGGCACGTTTCTTCCCGCGATCTCCTTGTTCGCGGGCTTGGCGCAGGTCGCGCCCGAGGCAGCGGCGCACGATTCCTCGACGCTCTCCGTTGCCTCGCGTCCGGTCGGAACCGAGGGTTCGTTCCGCTCGCTTACCGATTGGTCGATTGGCAACGATGACACCTACAACACGACGGGTGACCCGACGAGCGGTGTGCTCTATGCCGCGCGTCTGGCCAACTTCACCTACATCGGGCATCTGGCCGATGGCACAAGCGCCAACTTCGGCAACGAGTCCGGCATCGTCGGCGACGGCGTCGCTGACGGAAGTGTCACCGCGACATTCAATGATCTCGCGGCGGGCGACTACTCGTTCTTCGTCGGCGGCGCGAACTATGACGCGCAGCTCACCGAGACCGGGCCGACCACCTATCCGACTTACGCCTTCACCGCGACGGTGCAGACCGTGCCCGAGCCCTCCACCTGGGCATTGCTGGCCCTCGGCGGCGCGACTTTGGGGGTTGCTCTGCGAAAGAAATTGCGTCGATGAAAAACACGGCCCCGGCCTTCACGTTGATCGAGTTGTTGGTCGTCATCGCCATCATCGCGGTGCTGGCTTCGCTCGCTTACGCGGGAGCCGGGGCCATGATCGGCAAGGGCCACGCCACGAAGTGCCTGTCGAATATGCGGCAGATCGGCGCAGCCATGCACCTTTTTGCCGGTGACAATGCCGGGCGTTTGCCCGGCACGTCCCACGGTGTTTCCTGGACAAATTCCCTGGGCGCTTATCTCGGGACGAATTTCCTCGGGAAATGCCCGGCGGTGCCCCGCCACCGTGCGCGGGTTAGCTACGGATGGAACGACAGTCTGGCCGATGCGAGAGGCATAGGAATCAAGGTTGCAGTCTGTCGCACTCCGAGCGCGACAATGGCTTCCGCCGAGTTGGCGACCAACCAGTCGAGCGAGCATTTTCATTTTGCCGGTGTTCGCGGCGGCGCGGGTCGTCTCACGCCGAACCAATTCAAAGCCTCGGTCAATGTCGAGGTGCACAACGGCAGCGCGAATTATCTCTTCGTCGACGGCCACGCGGAAAATCTCGCTTGGACCGAAGTGCAGCGCCGGCTGCGCCAGCCGGGAACAACTTTCCTCGTGCCATGAAAAAAATCGCTTTCATTTTGTTTTTGTCTGTCGCTCCTGTGTTCGCGCATGACCACGTGGAAGTCGGCAGTGATCCGGAAAACTCCGCACGGCTGGGACTGGATGGTCCGGGGTTCCAGTTGGGGTGTTACGTGCCGGTCGGGGAGTTTTTCAGCGACTACACGCCGGTTTTTCCGGGAGGTTGGCATGCTTGCGAGTTGACCTTCACGACGGAGACGAATGCGCTGGATTCGGCCGATGGGGCGAACCCGAAGATTGAATTGGTATCGGTCAGCGGACCTGCTGGCGGGAACTTCGGATTTTGGGAAGTTCGTGCGACCAATCCAACATGGTTTCGCTCGACAGGATGGAATTCGAATCAGGGAAACATTCCTTCTTTTCCGGTTGTCTACAAAGGCGAAACACACGCCCACGGGCGTGTTTTCACCATGGACAAACCGGGGGACTACACGGTGCGATTTCGTGCGGTGGACTCGAACGGTGCCTATGCCGCGAGCACGGATCTGACGATTGTTTTCCGTGCTCAGCAGCCACCGAATTTGTCCATCGGTATGGTGGGCGGGAATGTGTCACTTGCCTTCGCCAGCCTTTTGAACCTCCGTTATGACCTGCAGGTCTGCACGGATCTGGAGTCCGGGGTCTGGACCGGTGTTGAGTTGCACACATTCATCGATGGCGATGGCGATGTGAAAAACATGAGCGACCCGGTGGCGGGGCGACCACGGGCGTTTTACCGGTTGGTGGAGTATCCGTGAGGAGGATTTCGAACAGAAGGTAACGAAGGCGGGTGTCTTCTGTTTTCGGTCCTATTGCGGTCCCCTGACACAAGGTCAGGGGCGCCGCTCAATGCTGCTGCTCAGCTTGCGCTTGAGTGTGCCACTCCGGGAAGGGGTCGGGCAGTTTGCGCCAGACTTCCGGGCCGCGGACCATTTCTTCGTCGGTGAGCAGGCAGCGGTCGAGTTCGGTGGTCATAGCGTCTTTCGGGAGATTTTGTCCGATGTAGACGATTTGCTGGCGGCGGTCGCCGAAGGGTTCCTTCCAATCCTTCATGATCGACTTAAGGGTTTCCTCGTCGTCCGGCCAGCGGGACTTGGACGCAGCGGCCCACCAATAGCCGACGGGTTTGTATTCCGCGCTGCCGCCGGCCTGGCTCCACAGGCCGATCATGTCGTGGCGCGTGGCCAGCCAGAAATGTCCTTTGGAACGGAGGAGTCCGGGCCATTCGGTGTGGAGGAAATCCCAGAAGCGTTGCGGATGGAAAGGGCGGCGCGCGCGGTAGACGAAGTTGCCGATGCCGTATTCCTCGGTTTCCGGGGTGTGGACGTTGTTGAGTTCCTTGATCCATCCGGCCGAGGCCTGGGCTTTTTCCATGTCGAAGCGTTTGGTGTCCAACACGCGGTCGAGCGGAATGCTGCCGCGCTCGGCCTCGACGATTACCGCGTCGCGGTTGAATTGGCGGAGGATGGCGCGGAGTTGGGCCAGTTCGTCCGGGCTGACGAGATCGGTCTTGTTGATGATGATGACATCGGCGAATTCGACCTGGTCGATGAAGAGGTCGGCGATGGTGCGTTCGTCGCCCTCGCCGGCGGCCATGTTGCGGTCCTTGAGGTAATCGGCGGCGTTGAATTGTTGGAGGAAATTGGCCGCGTCGACCACCGTGACCATGGTGTCGAGGCGGGTGATTTCCTGCAGTCCATTGCCTTCCTTGTCGGCGAAGGTGAAGGTCTGCGCGACGGGGAGCGGTTCGGAAATGCCGGTTGACTCGATGAGAAGGTAATCGAAGCGTCCTTCGCGGGCGAGGCGCGAGACTTCCTTGAGCAGGTCGTCACGCAGGGTGCAGCAAATGCAGCCGTTGGACATCTCGACGAGTTTCTCCTCGGTGCGGCTGAGTTCGGCGCCGCCGTCGCGGACGAGTTCGGCGTCGATGTTGACCTCGCTCATGTCGTTGACAATGACCGCGACGCGCCGGCCTTCACGGTTGTTGAGGACGTGGTTGAGTAGGGTGGTTTTTCCGGCGCCGAGGAAGCCGGAGAGGACGGTGACGGGAAGTTTCATAAGCGAAGGATGAAGGATAGAAGAGAGGGTGGAGACTTGAGTTGGAAACTTGAGTGAGAGGGTGAGGCGGGGCCTAGCGGACCGAAGTAGAAGCGCGAAGAATTTCCCGCGGGCGTTGTTGGGTGTGCGGGTTTTCGAGGAACTCGAGGAGCCAGTCGACGGCTTGGGGTGGGGTGAGCCAAGGGCGGGCGCGGCGGAGTTTGACATAGTCGCGCCAGCAATTGGTGCGCCAAGCGGCGCCGAGTTCGCCGAGGGCCCATTGTTCGTAGTCGGCCCACCAGCGGAGAAATGGATTGTAAGCAGTGGCGAGTTCCTCGATCGTGCCGCTGCGGAGGCGGGACGTGTCATAGCGCCCGGGGGTCATCGAGCCTTGTGCGAGGAAAATGCGGTGGCAGCGGCGGATGTAGAGTATGCCGCTAGCTTGCGGATCGTGCGGACGCCATCCGGCGCAGAATCCGTGGAGTTCGATCCATCCGCTTTCGCGTCCGATGCGATAAAGACTCGTGCCTTCGCCTTCATTGTCGATCCGTGCGATGCGTTGCAGACCGGCGCGGACGAGCGCGTTGCCGTCCGGGTGACGCACATCGCGTCCCCAGAGATACATCTGCTGGGCGAGTCCGTTGGTCAGGTCGCGGATCAGTCCGCGCAGGCGAGAGTCAGGTGCGGTCATGGATCAGGATGGAGGGGCGGGAGGCTGGTGCCTCCCGCCCGACAACCAACGTTGTTGCGATCAGCTCTGACGGCTGCGTTTGCGCCAGCGCAGAAGCGCGAGCGCACCGGCACCGAGTCCGAGCAGGGCGTAAGTGGAAGGCTCGGGCACGACATTGAAGGTGTAGGTGGCAGGTTCCCCGCCGACCGGTGCACCGTCGTTGCCGCTGGCGACGAGGGTGATTTTGTAAAGGCCTTCGTCGCTGAAGCCGAATTCACCGTGCCCGTGCTGGCCGGTATTGACGCTGAATGATCCGTAGTTTCCCGGTCCCGCGGTGGAATCCCAGAAAAGGTCCTCGCCTTCGAAGAGGTAGACGTTGCCGGTTCCGGAGCCGGTATAGCTGAATCCCGTCATGGTGAAGGTGACCGGTCCCGTGAAGGGTGCGAGCAGTTCCTCGGCGCTGAAACCGATGAAGGGCATGCCTTTTTCGTCGGCCTCGACCTCGTTCGCCGGAGAGACCCAGAGCATTCCGAGGTTATTGGCGCCGATGATGACTTCGGTTTTGGCGTTGGTGCCGAAGTTGTAGCTGATGGTTGAGCCTTGGAGTGGCTCCTCCAGCGCGGCGTCATGGTTGTGGAGGCTCAACTCGAGGAGGCCGTCATGGGCATGGGCGGAAATATCCCAGTGGCCCGAGGTGACATTGGTTTGCGCGAGGGCAACGGGAGCGAACCCGAGGACCAGCAGCGCGAACGAACTGATTGCTAGTTTTTTCATTGGTTGTCTTTCGTGTGTGTTTTGGTTGCTGTGTCATATCCGGTCGTCACGCGACGGCCGGGAAATTCAGGGAGCGGCGAGTTGCATTCGCACGCGGAGGAAGGCGCGCTCGGTCAGACCGCTGTCGAGCAGGTAAGTAAACTCGTCAATACCCGTGGCCACGCTGCGCGGTTGGCCGTGGGGTGTGAGTAGGTCGGCACGCCAATCGGCAAGGCCGGTCTGCAGGTTGGCCGAGGCTTGCGGGGAAATGGTCAGTCCCGAGCCGTTGGTGCGTTGGCGCACGGTGAAGATCCAAGAATTTCCGCTGCGCTGCAGGTGCGGCGTGAGGAGACTGGCGTCGGGCACGAGCGGATCACCGCCGAAGGCGAATTCCTGGAGGTTGGTGAAGCCGTCGCGATCGGGGTCAGCGTTTGTGCCGGCGATCGTGGGATCGGCGGCTTGCTGGGCGGTGAATTCGGTATCGCGCCATGCGGTGTATGACACGGTCGAGGCGGGAATCCTCCATTCCTCGATGCCGAAGTAGACCGGAACGAGGTTGCTGAATTCTTGTCCTGTTGAGACAAGCGTTCCGCGCACACGAAAGGTAATGCGATACATTCCGGTGGTTTTGAAGAGGAGGTTGAGGTGGGTGTGGCCGTTGGCCAGCATGACCATTTCGCTGTTCGGGTAGGCAGGATCGAGGGTGAGCTGCATATTCACCGTGCCGGCGGATACGCTGTACCCGTAAAAGGCGGTGGCGGCAGGCGTTGTAAGGTTTTCCACGGAGTGGACGTTCCAGCGGATGCGGTTGTCGGCGAAAGTCGGTGGGGTGTTGTTGTTGGTCCCTGGAACGCCGTAAGCAGAAAGGCCCAGATAAAGCGTTTGGGCGTTGTTACTGGATGGTGCGCTGGAGGGGAAAATCCAATAGGTCGCTCCCATGGGGCCCTGAAAGTCGTATTGCGAATCGGTGCTGTTGCGCGCCCTTCTCCCAAGCGGCGGAAGATAGGCAACGGCGGAGTCGACAGCATACGGCACCGGCGTCGATACATCTGCCGTGCGAAATCCGGCCGTGAAGATTTGATTGGTGGAATTCCAAGTAATGTTTAAGTCCACGTGCGGCGCAGGGCGGACAACATAGCCGGGGCCGACAACGGGATTGTTTGTCGTTGCAGCGACACTGCTCACGAGCACATTGACGTCCTGAGCCCGCAGGTTTCCGGTCGTCAAAGTGATGCTGATGACAAACATTGCAAATCTCTTCATTCGTCAGAATTCGACGGTGATGTCGTTGCCGGACTCGACGCGTTCTTTGATGGCGGCTGCGGCGATGTTTTGCACGTGTCCGTCGGCAAAAAGGTAGTTGGCGGAACCGGCGGTTCCGTCGGGTGCGCCGCCGCCAAAGGCATCGGGCCAGATTTCGCTGCGCACACCGCCCCAGGATCTCATCACGCCGGAGTGGATGTGGTCCGTGCCGGTGGCGGTTTTGTTGGTGTTGCCGAGGAACATGATGATGGCGTGCGAGGGATTGGGGATATTGACCAAGCGGTTGAAGACGGCTTCGCCGGGGACGGGTTGCCCGTTTTCGTCGACGAATGAGTCGGCCTCGACCCGTTCGTTCATGAGGTAGCTGGTGGCGTGGGTGGTCTGGAGTTTCTGCGCGGCGGACGGGTCGGCGGGGCAAACGCGGACGGTGGTGTAGTTGGTGCCGAGGTAGGGTTGGAGTTGCTCGATCCAGGTCGACTCGGGGTTGATGCAATTGATGCTGGGGAGACAACCGTTGTTCTCGGCGGCGTAGAGATGGATGCCGGCACCGATGGACTTCATGTTCGAAGCGCACTTGGAGCGCTGGCCTGAGGACATGGCGCCGTTCACGGCTGGGACGGCCAAGGCGGCGAGCAGGGCAATGATGGCGATGACCACCAGCAGCTCGATCAAGGTGAAGGCGCAATGATTACCATTCGAGTATCGAAAAGAAGCGCTCATTATCATTCTGCAGCGCAAAAGAGGCCTGTTAGCGGACTTTTCCATGGGCAATGGGGCCTAGTAAGCGAAGCTCAGGCCAACGTTGGCCCAGACGACGTTGTCTTGGTCGATTTGCTGCAGTGCTTCGAGGGCGACGGAGTAGTTCACTCCGGCGAAGACGGAAAAGTATTCGTTTAGCGCGTAGGTCGCTTGTGCGCCGAACTGGAAGTTGTTCCAGCCGGAATAATCGGCGTTGTTGTACCCGAAGTTCAGACCGAGAAGCGCGTAGGGCTGGAGGCTGACGATGTCCTCGTAGACCGGGACGTCACCGTCCAAACGCAATTCCATGAAGCCGCCGGGGTTGTTATTGAGGTCCCAAATGAGGTTGGCGCTGGGAACGACGTAGGGAATGAGGTTCGTGCCGACGGCAATGAAGAGCTCGTTGCCGTAAGTGTTGTGCACATGGCCGCCGTGGTCGTCACTGTTTTCTTCGGCGTGTTCCTCTTCACCGTGCTCTTCCTCGGCATGTTCTTCGCCACCATGATCGTCTCCACCCACTGCATAGGAAGGGACATAGCGGAAATTGTATCCGGGAACGATGAAGACCGGACCGAGGTCGATGTTGTAAGCGACCGTGAAATCCCATTCCAAGAAAGCGTTGCCGGTGCCTATACCATTCCAAACGCTGACCGAGAAATCGCCGAGTTGGATGCCGACCTCATTGACGTACGCGCCATCGGGACCTGTCTCGTCCACACCGTAATGAACGTGGCGACTCTCCCAGCCGGTGGTGACATTCACCCCCCACCAGCGGTCGGCGGCATCGGCTCCTTCGACAGGGATGGCCGTCTCTTGGAGGCCAAGCGTCTCATTGACCGCGGCACGCTCTGTGGCCCGCTCCGATGGACGGTTAGCATGGGCTGGACCGTGGGACCAAGAGGCAGAAGTCGTTACTAATAAGAGAGCTAAAAGTAATAATGAATTGATTTTCATAATGCACTACCATTAATTAGTAGGATTTAGACCACGAAGCTGTCAAGCGGTTCCCGCAAACTTTCCGGCTCCTCTGAGCGATTCGGCGTGTTCTTTTGGGTGCCGTTTTAGCGAGTTGGCAGCAGCGAAAAGTCGCCGTCGAGGAAGCCGCGGATTTCCAGGCCGCGCGATGTCGCAGTGAGGATGACGGCGCCGCATTTTTCTTGGTCGAAAACTTTGGCACCCGTAGCGGCCAAGCGGGAGCGGAGGGCGGGTTCGTCCGATCCGTCGCGGAAGGGATCGGCGCGGTTGAGCACGATCGCGTCGGGTTGTGTGGCGCGCAGGAAGGCTTCGCTTGCGGTGATGTCTTCGCCATGGCGTCCGAAGACCACGACATTGCTGCGCAGAGTTTTGCCGTAGCGCCGGACAAGGGCGTCCTCGGTGGCGGCGCCCGCGTCGGACATGAGGAGAACACGGAAGCGGCCTACCTCGATGCGCGCGACAAGGGTTTGGTCATCCGCTGTGCGCGAACCGGCACGCGAGGGCGGATACAGAATGTGCACCGCGGCATCCGTGCCGAGTCGGTCGGTATCTCCGGGCAAGACAAGCGATTTACCGCGTCCGGTCGACCGGATGGCGGCTTGCAGGTTTCTCCGTGCGCGGGAGCGATCGGTCAGGACGGAATCCATGATGCGCCGTGGCCGCGTGGCCTCCATGGTCATGATCGCGCCGCCGATGTGGTCGGCATCGCCATGGGTGACGACGAGGGCATCGAGGTGTGTGATCCCGGCGGCGCGCAAAGCGGGATCGATGATCCGGCGGAAATCATCGGCGGATCCGCTGTCAAAGAGCCACGCCTTCTGCGGGGTGCGAAGGAGTTGGGCGCCACCCTCGCCGAGATCGAAAACCGTGAGGCGCGCGGGTGGCTGCAACCAACCGGGTGGGAACCGCACGTAGGATCCAGGCAGGGCGGCGGTGCTTTCGACCACGGCAACGAGAACCGAGGCGAGTCCCCATGAGGTGTTGTTGAAGACGCTGGTCAGCCATGCGGAAAAGGGTCCCGCAAGCAGTGCGAGCATGGAAACCGCAAGGATGCCGAAGGCGAGGGGAACGGAGAGCATGTTGGCCGGGATGGCCAGCACGGGCAAAAGATGAAAAACAACCAGGGTCAGGGGCAGACTTCCGAGCCACGCGGCGCTGGAAACTCCGAGGGTCGAGGCCAAGCCATGGCCGGCGTCGGCGGCGAATTCCTGCCGGCGAGTGTAGAGGCGGCGCGGCAGAAACGGATCCGGGCGCAACCGGCGTGAGAACCATTCCTGCAGGGGTGGTGAGAGCAGGAAGATGGCGGCGACGATGCTGAAAGACATCTGGAAACCGGGCGAGAAGAGCTGATTGGTGTCATAGCCGAGCAGCAACAATGCGGCCGCTGCGAGGCTGTTGGCCGGGGAAACGGGCCGGTCGAGGAGAAATCCGGCAAAGGCAACCGAGAGCATGACGGCCGCGCGGATGCTCGGGGGCGAAGCACCGGTGATCAGTGCATAGAAAAAGAGCGAAGGAATGATGACGAGCACGGCCCGGCGGCGGCTCAGCCCGAGAGGGCGCAGCACGAGCCAGAGCAGGAGGGCGACCATGCCGACATGAAGTCCGCTCACAGAGAACAGATGGAAGGTGCCGGTCTGTCGGAAAGCATCGGCGAATTCGTCCGCGCCGGTGTCGCGCACGCCAAGGGTGAGGCCGGCGATGAGCGCGCGGATTTGCGGGGCGTTGTCGAGTCCGAGACCGAGGGTGTGCAGCATCCACCCACGGGCGGAAAGCGCGGCGCTTTGCAGTGGCGAACCGGCATGGCGGGCAAGGAGCTTCGGAGGCGTGTCTTTGCCGCCACGGAGTTCGAGAAAAACACCGCGTCTACCCCACCAGTCCGCGGCGTTGAATTCCGCAGGATTGCGCGGCGGCGGGATGTGTGAAATGACGCCGCTGATGTCCCAGCGGTCGCCGTAGCGGGGTGTTTTTTCCGGCGACCAGCGGACAATGACCTCGGAGGTCAGATCGATGCGTTGGCTGCCGAGCTGCCAACGTTCGACGCGCAGCGGGGCGCGGTAAACGCCGGGAGGATTTTCTTTGGGCTCCTCGGCGAGGACACCGATGACGCGGACTTCACGCGATTCCGGTGCGAGTTGCGCCGCCCATTGGCGTGCGGGAGTGTCGCGCCATTGCCAGCCATGAGCGAGGGCAAAGGCGGATGCCGCCGCGACCAGCAACGCGGGAGTGCCCGGTCGCACGAGTGCGGCCATCAGCGCAATGATGGTTAGGGCGATGAGCCAAGCGGACGGGATGGAAACGTGTTCCGCGACGAGGATGCCGGCGATTGCCGCGATGGCCAGTCCGAGCAGAGGCAAGCGGGGGATAGACAAGGCAGAGACCGGAGTGAGAAGTTCGAGTGAAGGTTCCTTCGGTCATAGACCGCTGTTATATTTCTTCATTGCCCGGCGAATTTGAGCAGGGCGAGTTCGACGCGCTGGTCTTCGTCGAAATAAAAACGCACGGCGCCGTCGCGTCCGCGCAGGTCTGTCTCGACGCTGGCGCTGGCGCGGCGCGAGTGGATTTGGTGGAGTCCGGGTTGCGCGCGATGGTAGGGAACGCCCCAGGCCTCGATGCGCCGGCAATTGGCGCAACGCAGGGCGAAGTATTCCTCCATGGCGGTGCGTTCGAGGACGCGGTATTCGACATTCTCGATGAGTTCGACGGTGTCATAGTCGAAAAATTCGAGCGGATACAATCCGCGCGGCGGAAGATGGGTCCACCGCCAGCGCAGGATCCCGAGGCGGATGCGCGGGTCGTGTCCGGCCAAGCGGTTGCGGAAAGAGAGGGTGTTGAGGGAGAGGGTTACCGGAGCCTGCAGTCCGGCGTCGATGGCGGCGTAGACGTGATCGACGTTTTCCTCGCGCTGTGAATTCTCGATGTCGAAACGGACGACATCACCCGCGACACGGGCCATGGGCGTCGCGGGAAAGGCCACGCCGTGGGGAGCCGCGGCCGCCGCGCGATCACTCGTATGAGAAAGGCGAGTAGAGGTTGTCTTCGTAAGCCGAGTTGAAGAAGGTGTCCGCCATGGGCGGTTCGTAGGCGAAGGGCGCCTCGAGTTGGTAGCGCTCTTCGTTGAAATACGGATGTTTCTGGTTCACCGCTTTCGGGCCGCTGGTGAAGTAACCGTAGGAGCGCTGCATGTAGTTGATGACCGGGGCGGGGGTGCCGGCGGCGCGCAGGGTGGTGATATCCGCGTTGCTCAGGTTGTAGGCCTTGCGCGTGCTCTGCATGTAACTGATGAGGCCGGGTCCGGGGACGCCTTTTTGGGAAGCTTCGGCGACCTGACCGACAGTGAGTGGGAGGCCGTTTCGCACCTTGAGGAGGGTGGCGTCAGAGACACCGCGGGAGTCGAAAGCATTGAGGATTTTCGGGTCGACCTGGGCCGGATCGATCGTGGCGCAGCCGGCTAGGGCCAGCAGGGCAAGGAGGAGAACAGACTTCATAATGTGCTACCATGGTGTCTGCGCGGGCCACTGCTGGCAAACGGAAAACGCCATCGGGAAAACTTCTTGCCATGGTCAGGCGGAGGCGGTAGCCTTCCCGACCCTTTTCCGAGGAGAAATTTATGTCTTACGCAATCATCCAAACCGGCGGTCGTCAGTTCCGCGTGCAGCCGGGCGACGTCATCGACGTCGAACTGCTCGGCGTCGAAGCCGGCAAGAAAACTTCCTTCGACGAGGTTCTGTTGGCCAGCGACGGCACGGCCGTGAAGATCGGCGATCCTGTGATCAAAGGCGCGAAGGTCACCGCCGAGGTGCTTGAGGATGCGCGCAAGGCTCCCAAAGTTGTTTCCTACAAGTTCAAACGCCGCAAAGGCTACCACCGCACCGTCGGTCACCGTCAAAAGCACACACGGGTGAAGATCGGCGAAATCCAACTCTAAACGCATATGGCCCATAAAAAAGGACAAGGCAGCGTCAAGAACGGACGCGACAGCGTCAGCAAGCGTCTCGGCGTGAAAAAATACGGCGGGCAGGAAGTGCTCGCCGGCAACATTCTCATTCGCCAGCGCGGGCGCAAATTCCTGCCGGGCCGCAATGTCGGTCTCGGCCGCGACTTCACGCTCTTCGCGCTGGAGAGCGGCACGGTGCTGTTCGACCGCGGTGGACGCCGGGTGAACATCGTGACGGTCGCCGCCAATTGATCGGATTTCCTCCTCGGGAAAGACCGGAGCCCGTCGCGGGTTCCGGTCTTTGTCTTTGTAGCGGCGACCCGCAAATCGGGATTGCCGCGGGCCCCATCCGTTTTAATGATGCAGGGCATGCTTGAGTTGATGCAAAAAGGCGGTCCCGCCATGTGGGTGATCCTCGCGGTCAGCGTGGTGGGGGTGGCTGTTTTCCTCGAGCGCCTCATTTATCTGCACCGTGCCCAGGTGCGCGTCGGGGAATTCCTCCGCGGCCTGGCCAATCTCGTGAAGGGGGACCGCTACGAGGAGGCGCGCAAGCAGTGTCTCTCCACGCCGGGTCCGGTGGCCCGCGTGGCCTTGAGTGCCGTGCTGGCGCGGGAATGTCCGCGGACCGAATTGCGCGACATCGTGCAGGAGGCAGGCCAGCTTGAGGTGCCAAGGCTCGAGCGTCATCTCGGTTTGCTCACCGGTCTGGCCTACACCGCGCCGCTGCTCGGGTTGCTCGGCACGGTGCTCGGATTGCTCGAAGCATTTTATCTCGTATCCACGCAGGGAGGTTATGCCACGGTGGCTGATGTGTCGGGCGCGGTTTACCAGAGTCTCATTTCAGCGGCGGCGGGTCTGGCGGTGGCCATTCCGGCGCTGATCGGCGCGGCCTATCTCTCGTCCCGCGTCAAAGACCTTCTGCATGACATGGAGCGCGCCGGCATCGAGATGGTCAATCTGCTGAAGAATCGCACGCTGCCCGCGGCGGAAATCCTTGCCGTCGACGGCGAGCCGGTCGAAAGCGCATGAGGCTCGAGCCGACGGTGTGCGTGCGCGGGTTGGTGCCGGTTTTTGCCGGCACGATCACGGTGGTGCTGCTCCTCGTCTTTTTCCTGCTGCTCTCCACGTCGTTCATGATGCAGCCGGGCGTCGCGGTGGATTTGCCTGTCTCTCGTTTCCTCCTGCCGGCCATGCAGGACCCTCTGGTTGTTTCGGTCACGGGTGGTCCGGGCGCGGCGGTCTTCTTCGAGGATCGTGTGATAAAAACCTCCGAGCTGGGGGGACGTCTCGAGGCGCGCCGCACAGCTTCGCGTCAGGTGGTGATCAAAGCCGATGAAGATGCCCCGGTCTCCCTTGTCTCTGCGGTGACCGAGTTGGCCCTCGAACGCGGATTCGGTGTGGCCTTGGCCGCCACGCGCCGCCCGGAACCATGATCCTCGCCGACCGCCTGCTGCAGGTTTTCCATTGGCCGGCGGTGCACCAAATCCGTCTGGTGCTGCCAGCCATGATTCTGGTCTCCATCCTTGTGCACGCCGCGGGCCTTTATCTTGTCCGCGCGAAGACTCCGCCACGCGCCGTGACGTTGCCGCCGCTACCGGGAAAAGTGACGATCATTTCCGCGGAAGATTCCGTCCTCCTCGCCGCGCGCGATCCGTCGTGGTTGCAGCCGGGGAGGTTCCGCGATCGTTTGTTGCCGCCGCCGCAGGTGCAACGTCCGCCCCGGGCGCTGCAACCGGAGTTACCGCCGCTGGCCCAGGTGCCACCGGAACCTTTACCCGAGAAATGGGTACCCGCGCTGCCGCCGCTCGCCGTGCAATCGAGATTCGAGCCGCGGGCCACCGCTTCGGCGCCGTTGCTCGCCCCGGTCACGGCGCGCTTCGAGGCGGGTGGACCGGAAGTGACGAGCGATGTCCTTGTGCGTTTGGCTGATACCGCCCCGGCGCAACCGCCCGGTCTGCCGACTGAGCTGCTCGTGGTGCTCGATGCTTCGGGCGAAGCGCGTCATGTCTGGCTGGTGCGCAGCTGCGGCGATCCGGCCTTGGATGCGGCGGCTCGCCGTGCCGTGCAACTTTCGCGTTTCGGATCGTCGGAAAATGGCTACCGGGGCGTTTTGCGCGTTGTGTGGGGAGCGGCGAAGAAGGCGTTATGATCCGGATGGAAATTTCCTTTTTGCCGCTGCTCTATGCGGCGGTTTTGCTGGTGGCTGTCCTTGTCGTCTGGTTGGCCGGCGCATGGCGCGAGTGGCGGCGGCGCCGCCGTGAATGGCGCGAACTAGGCCAGTGCCGTCTGTGCGCGACGTGGGTGCGGCCCGCCGCGACGGAGCTTTGGCGGTGTCCCTCCTGCCGCGCCCTGAACGAGCGCACCGTCCCGGCCGACCTCTGAACAGAAAGCCATTTGGCCTCGCCAAAGCTCGGCGGGATGTTTTAGAAAATACGGCTCAATTTTATGAGCGAGCGTCGCGTCGTCATCACAGGAATCGGAGTGGTCAGCCCGGTGGGCAATAATCTCGTGTCTTTCTGGGACAGTCTCAAAGCTGGGCGCAGCGGTATCGGTCGCATCGGGGCGTTCGACACGGAGAAATTCGACTGCAAGATCGCCGGCGAGGTGCGCGGCTATGACGCGACGCCTTATTATAAAACGCCCAAGGACGTGCGTCGCACGGACCGCTACACGCAGCTTGCGGTGGGCGCAGCCAAGATGAGCCTCGACGACTCGGGACTTGATTTGGAATCGATCGATCGCGACCGCGCCGGCGTCATGATCGGCAGCGGGGTCGGCGGTCTCGCCACCATGGAAACGCAGGTCAGCCAGATGATAACGAAGGGCCCGGACCGCACTTCGCCCTTCATGATCCCGATGATGATCAGCAACATGGCGAGCGGCTTTATTTCCATGGAGCACGGGTTGCGCGGACCGAACATGGCGATCGTCACGGCTTGTGCCACGGCCAATCACTGCATGGGCGAAGCCTGGCGCATCATCAAGTTCGGCGATGCCGACATCATTCTGGCGGGCGGCAGCGAAGCCTGCATCGTGCCGGTGGGGGTCGCGGGTTTTGCCGCCATGCGCGCCTTGAGTCTGCGCAACGACGAGCCGGAGCGCGCCTCACGTCCGTTCGACAAAGACCGCAACGGTTTCGTCATGGGCGAAGGCGCCGGCGTGATCATTCTCGAGGAATACGAGCATGCGAAAAAACGCGGGGCGAAAATTTATTGCGAGCTGGCCGGCTACGGTCTGACTGCCGATGCCTATCACATGAGCGCGCCCAATCCGGAAGGCGAAGGTGCCGCGCGGTGCATGCGCATGGCGATGAAGCACGCCAAGGTCAATCCGGAGGACGTCGATTATATCAATGCCCACGGAACATCGACGCCGATCGGCGACGCTTGCGAGACGAAAGCGGTCAAACGCGCCTTCGGGGAGAGCGCGCGCCAAGTGGCGGTGAGTTCGACCAAATCAATGACCGGCCACCTGCTCGGCGCAGCCGGCGCGATCGAGATGGCGGCCTGCGTCATGGCCATGCGCGATAGTCTCCTGCCGCCGACGATCAACCTCGAAAATGCGGATCCCGAGTGCGATCTCGACTACGTGCCGAACACGGCGCGGGAGAAAAAGGTGAAGGTCGCAATCAGCAATTCTTTCGGCTTTGGCGGACACAATTCCTCGGTGGTGATCAAAGCGATCTGAGGCCATGTCCGAGCCTTCCCACCTCCGCGCCGAGTTCCCCGCGGTGCCGGCCGAGTTGGCGTCATTCCGTCCGCGCGCCGCGCTGGTGCTCGGCTCGGGTTTGGGCGGATTCGCAGATTCCTGTGAGAAACTTTTCGAAGTGTCCTACGCGGATATCCCGGGGTTGCCGGAATCGAAAGTGCCCGGCCACGCCGGAAAATTCATCGGGGCGACCCTCGGAGGAGTGCCGCTGCTGCTCGCCATGGGCCGCGTGCATTATTACGAGGGGCACTCGGCACGTCAGACGGCGGCGCATGTGCGTTTCATGGCATCGCTCGAACCTCAGGTGCTCGTGTTGACCAATGCGGCGGGCACTTTGAACCGCGATTTTGCTCCCGGCGGTTGGATGATGCTGTCCGACCACCTCAACCTCACCGCGGCATCGCCGCTGGCGGGTGGACCGAATTTTTTCGACATGTCGGAAGTTTACGATGCGGACCTGCGCGCCCGGTTCCGCGCTGTGGCCTCGGAGTCGGGCGTTTCTTTGCACGAGGGGGTCTATGCCTGCGTGCCCGGACCTCAATACGAGACGCCGGCAGAAGTCAGGATGCTGCGGGCACTCGGGGCGGACGCGGTGGGCATGTCCACGGTCTTCGAGGCGATCCAGGCCCGGGCGCTCGGTCTGCGTGTCGTGGCCTTTTCCTGCCTGACGAACTGGGCGGCGGGGGTCACTGGCGAGACGCTATCGCACCATGAGGTCATGGAAACCGGACGCCGCGCGGCGGCCGTGCTGGGCGGATTGCTCGAGACGGGTCTCCGGCGCGGGTTGGTCGCTGGCTGACGGGCGCATACAGCTTCCCCCTGAGGGGGCGCGCTGGTAAGGTCTCCGTTTCCCCATGTCTGAAACCCGCGAGGAACAGGAGATCAATGATGTCGACCTGGTGGCTCGCACCCAGGCGGGCGACCCGCGGGCGTTCGATGACTTGGTGCGCAAATACAGTCCGCGCCTCTACGGTTTGGTCTACAACATGACTTCAAACCACGAGGACACGAACGACCTGCTCCAGGACATTTTTGCCAAGGCCTACCGTTCGATCAAAGGCTTCAAGGGCAAATCGAGCTTCTACACTTGGCTGCACACCATCGGGACAAACATGACGATCAATTTCCTGAAGAAGCGGTCCCGGACCTACAAGATGAGCCTGGACGACGTGGATAATGGCATTCACAACGACCCTGAGTTCTTGGAACTGACCTCGGGGCCGGACGCAAGGCGAGAAGTTAATCTCAAAGAGCTGCAGGTTAGATTGAACGAGGCCATGATGAAGCTGTCGAATGAACACAGAGCAGTCGTCACTATGTTCGATATTCAAGGCATGCCGCACGCGGAAATTGGTAAAATCCTCGGAATCTCCGAGGGAACCGTTCGCTCGCGCCTTTTTTACGCCCACCGCCAGCTGCAAAACTACCTGCAGGAATTCCTGGTCAATTAGCCTATGAACGCAGACATCCACAAACTCCTCCGCCTCAAACGCTACGAGGCCCCGACGTCCGACTATTTCGAGCGCTTTCTCGATCAATTCAACGAGCGCCAGCGCGCCGAACTGCTCCGTCAACCGACTTGGAGCCTGGTCTGGGAGCGCTTTGTGGGTGTATTTCCCGACTTTCATGTGCCGCGGTTGGCTTATGCAGGGGTGGCCGCCGCCGCCGTGATCCTTTCCGCGGTCATTCTGCTCAACCAGCAGGGCGTGACGCCGGCCGGCCCGAGCTTCGCGCTCAACGATCCGCGGCCTTCCGCGACGGTTCTACCCTCCGGTCGTGGTGACGTACGCATGCCGGTCACCTCGCGTTCCGACTTCCCGCCTCATTATGTTTTGGAGGCGAGGCCGGTGAGCTATGAGTCGCCGTATAGTTTTTAATCTTTGTGCCGCGCTGGCTGGCGCGGTGCTGGCAGGCCCCGTCGGAGCAAATCCGGCGGGGTCGCCGCAGCTTCCGGAGACCGAGGGCTCCGAAGTAGCCGATGCCATCCAGGGCGCGGTCGATAATGTTTTCAAATCCGCGGCTCCGTCGGTCGTGCGGGTCGAATCGGAGGACGAACTCGGCAAAGTGTCCGGGACCGGCTTCTTTGCCGATGCGACAGGAACCGTGTACACTCTGGCTTCGGTTGTCGGCGACGGTCTCGGTCTCTCCGTCTCGCGTGGCGATCAGCGCTGGCCGGCGAAATTGGTGACCAAGGACACGCGTAGCGGCATCGCTCTGATCCGTGTCGATGGAGCCGGCGCCACCCCGTTTCTCAAGCAGGGTGATTGCCTCAAGGTGCAGGCCGCTTCGCCACTTGTTGTTGTCGGCTTTCCCTTCGACCACGATGTTTCGCCGAGTTTCGGCGTGGTCGGAGGCCTCGATCGCAAGTCCCAGGGAAAATTTTTCGCCACCACGCACATCCGGGCCAACATTCCCGTGCAGCGCGGACAAGGTGGCAGTCCCGCCCTGAATCTCGACGGCGAGGTTGTCGGTGTGCTGGTCAGTGGCATGGAGGATGGTGCCGGTTGCTTCGTGTTGCCCATCCGCGCCGCGGAGAAAGTGCGGTCGGATTTCGCGCGTTTCGGTGACGTGCGGCACGGTTGGGCCGGGGTCACGGTGCAGGAGATGCCTGTGGCGGTGAAGGGCTCGCGCATGATGATCGATGTGGTCGACCCGAACGGACCCGCGGCGAGCCAGTTCCGTTCGGGTGACGTGGTTCTCCAAGTGGGCGACATTGCCATTCGCGAACCGGAAGACGCCCTCGATGCATCGTTTTTTCTCACGGCTGGTGAACAGGTCGAGGTTCGCGTCGCGCGCGGCGAAGAGGTCATCACGGTTCCCTTCACTCCGGCCGAGCATCCGCTCGACCGCAAAGACGAACTGCAGGCCCTTGGTCCCGGCAGCTTGATTGCACCTTAAGCGATCTGGCGCGATTCTTCGCACCCGTCGTGGTTGCTGGTTGTAAAAGTGACCTCTAAAGGGTCCAGGCTTTGGACGGTAGGTTGATCGTGATGTCCCTATCGCGATTTATCGATTGAAACATCGCGCCGGGACGGCGCGATCCACCCTGCGAAGGCGCCGGTTTTCTACTCGCCGCTGAAAACGCCCATCGCGCGGAACTTTTCGTAGCGCGCGGCGAGCATTTTTCCGGTGTTCTGTTTGGCGAGTTCGTCGAGGTTGTCGACGATGGCTTTTTTCAGCATCCCCGCTGCTGCGGCGTGGTCTTGGTGCGCCCCGCCCTGCGGTTCCGGCACGATGCCGTCGACGAGGCCCAATTCTTTGAGATGAGCCGCAGTGAGCTTCAGCGCTTCGGCCGCCTCCGGGGCATGGCTGCGGTGTTTCCAGAGGATGGCGGCACATCCTTCCGGGCTGATGACCGAGTAATACGCGTTCTCCATGATGAGGACGCGATCGGCAACGCCAATGCCGAGTGCGCCGCCGGACCCGCCTTCGCCGATGATTACGGCGACAATAGGCGTCTCGAGCAGCATCATTTCGCGGAGGTTGACCGCAATGGATTCGGCGATGTGGCGCTCTTCCGCGCCGATGCCGGGGAAGGCGCCCGGGGTATCGACCAAGGCAACGATGGGTAGTCCGAATTTTTCGGCCATGCGCATGACGCGCAGAGCCTTGCGGTAACCCTCGGGGTGGGCGCTGCCGAAGTTGCGGAGGATGTTTTCCTTCGTGTCGCGCCCTTTCTGATTGGTGACCACAGCGACGGGCCGGCCGTCGATCTTGGCCAGACCGCAGGGCATGGAGGCGTCGTCGCCGAAGAGGCGGTCGCCGTGCAGTTCGGTGAAGTCCTCGAAGCAGAGGGAAAGGTAGTCCAAGGCGAACGGGCGGGCCGTGTGCCGGGCGATTTGCACGCGCTGCCAAGCGGTCAGGTTCTCGTAGATTTCCTTCCGCATGCCGCCGATTTTCTTTTCGATCTTTCCGACCTCCGAGTCGACACCGAGGTCCGTGCCATTGGCCTTTTCACGCAACCGCTCCAGTTGCTCTTCCAGCTCGGCGATGGGTTTTTCGAAATCCAGCGGTTGGACTTTCATGGGAGGGCATTTTGGCCGGTTCCGCGCGGCGTGGGCAGCATAAAAATCAGCCGGTTGGCCTCAGATCAGTCCGCGCCGCTTCCATTCCTCCACATTGCCGCCGGCCGAGCGGCGGGCCGTATCGACCGCCAGCTTGAGGAGTGATACTTCCCACGCATCGTCGATGCTCTCCACAACGGCGCGGCGCGTCTCGCCCTCGTCGCGGGCGTGGCGGACAGCCTCGGCCACGACATGGTCGAGGTGGCCGCTGACGATTTCCTCGCGCAAGTTGCTCTTGGTGATTTGGAACCCGTAACGCAGGAACTTCAGTTCCTCGCCGTGCTGTTCGAGCCAGTCGGCAAACTCGCGCGCTTTTTCCCCGAAGCCATCGAGCATGATTTTGGCGTAATGCTCCGGCGTGACAATCCGCGGGCGCTCGGCCTGCAGTGTGCCGTGACGCAAACGTACGCGATTCACCTCGTCCATCAGTTCACTGACCAGGACAAAGTCGAATGCCGTCGACCCGAAAGTCTCGATAAGCCCCGCCGGTTCCAGGTGGGTCTTCGTGTTTTCCAGAGCGTAGAAGAAGCTGTCGCGGTCCATGGAGAAAGGTGTGAGAAGATAGGCCGGGGCGTGCCGGATGCAAGGCAGGTGAAGGTTGGCGTTGGACGGACAGCGGCGTGGCGTTACATTCGATTCCGCATGCCGCCCGCCTCTCCGACCAAGCGCGTCAATCTCCGCACCCCCGAGGTGATGGAGGAAGTGCAGGCTGCCGTGGAGTCGCACTATCACAGTCCGATGGTCGAGCGCCTGCGGGCCACGGGCGGTGTCGGCCGCTTCGGGGACGTGACGGTGCGCTTGGCCAAGCAGTTCGGCTTCTGCTACGGCGTGGAGCGCGCCATCGATTTGGCCTACGCGGCGCGCAAGGTTTTCGCCGATCGCAACATCTATCTCGTCGGCGAAATCATCCATAATCCGGACGTCAATGCGCAGCTCACGGCCATGGGTATCCGCACACTGAGCGGGCCCTGCAAACTGACCGATATCGACAGCCTTTCGCCGGACGACGTCGTCATCATTCCAGCCTTCGGCGCCGAGGTCTCCGTGCAGGAGCGCATCAAGGCGCGCGGATGCCAGATCGTCGACACGACGTGCGGCGATGTGATGAGTGTGTGGAAACGGGTGCGGCAATACGCGAACGACGGGGTCACTTCCATTATCCACGGCAAAGCGGATCACGAGGAAACGCGCGCGACCAGTTCACGGGCGCGGTCGACAGGCGGCGCCGGTCACTTTCTGGTCGTGTACAACCTCGCGGAAACGGACGCGGTCTGTTCCTATCTGCGTCAAGGCGGCGACCGCGAAGAATTTCTGGCCAAGTTCCGCCACGCATGCTCCGAGGGATTCGATCCGGATGTGCATTTGCAAAAAATCGGCGTCGCCAACCAGACAACCATGCTGCGCTCCGAAACCGAGGAGGTGCAGCGGCGTTTGCGTGCGGCGGTGCTGGCGCGCGATGGGGCGGATGACAACTTCCGCGTTTTCGACACCATTTGCGGGGCAACCCAGGAGCGGCAGGATGCCTTGCTCGAAATGCTGGTTGCCCCGCCCGACTTGATGCTGGTGGTCGGCGGCTACAACAGCTCGAACACCACGCATTTGGCCGATATGGCCAAAGAAAAAGCGCCCACTTACTTCATCCTCAATGCCGGCTGCCTCGAGTCGGCGGACCGGATTCGCCATTTTGACACCCAGGCCTGCCAAGAGGTAAATGCTTCTGGTTGGCTGCCTTGCGGCCCGATCTGCGTCGGTATCACTGCCGGGGCCTCCTGTCCGAGCAACCTGATCGAGGACGTGCTTCTGAGACTTCTCGAACTGAAGGGCGTTCCGGGACCCGCCACGGTTTGAAGGTTAGGCTGCAAGATACCCCTTGCGCAGCGCCACGGGCAGGCTTATAGCCAAGGAAGAACTGAAGCCATGAAAGCCAAATTCCCCTTCATAACTTTTCTCGCCTTGGTGCTTGGCTTGATGCCTTTTTTCAATGCCCAGGCTCAGGATAGCTTGCCTGAATTCGCATTTCCTCCGGGGGTTGATTGGAGCAGCGCCACCCCGGACCAAATCGCGGATGCTGTCTTCAATGCGGTCAAAAGCAATCCGAATGCCGCCCCTGAAATCGCCGTGGCAGGCTTGCAATCGGCGGCAGCCACCGGGCGTTGGGCTCGAACTGCGGATCGGGACGGAAAGCAGAGCGTTGACCCCGATGGTTCTGCTGGTGATCCCGGAATCGAGGATATCGCCAACGTGATTTCCGATGCCGCCTCGCGGGCCAATCCCGCGATGGCTCCGCAGATCAATTCTGCTATTGCCAATTCTTTGTCCAGCCTGCCGCCGGCTGGTAGCGGAAGCTCGGGCGGTGGCGGCGAAGGTGGTGGCGGCGGTGGAGGAGCTGTCGCTCCTGCCCCGATCCCCGGTGGCGGTGGCGGTGGCGGTGGTGGTGGCGGTCAGCAGCCAGCAAGCCAGTAATTAAGTCCGACCCCGTCGGCCTGCAGCCGACGCCTCAACTCATGATCTCTTCGTGGAAGAGTCGGCCTTCGGTTGTCGCTTTGACATAGCCCGCGCGAATGGTGAAATCACCAAAGCGTTCGCCTTCCTGACGCTCGGTGGCGTAACGGCGGATGATCGGGGCGAGTTCGTTGACGATCTCCTCCGATTTGACCGACGGTTTGTAGAGTTTGTTGAGGCGTGAACCGTCGAAGGCGGCACCGAGGTAGATGTTGTATTTGCCCGGGGCCCGGCCGACGAAACCGATTTCGCCGAGATACGGACGCGCGCAACCGTTCGGGCAACCCGTCATGCGGATGACAATCTCGCTTTCGCGCAGTCCGCATTCCTCGATGACTTGGTCGAGTTCGCTGATGAGCTGCGGCAGATAGCGTTCGCTTTCCGCGAGTGCGAGGCCGCAGGTGGGCAGGGCGACGCAGGCCATCGAACTCAAACGCAGGCCGGTGATGTGCTCGGGGATATCGAGCTTGTATTGGGCCAGCAATGCCTCGATGTGCGGCTTTTGCTCCTCGGTCACGCCGCCGATGATCAGATTCTGGTTCGCGGTGAGACGGAAATCGCCGGTATGGATTTTGGCAATCTCGCGCAGACCGGTCTTCGCCGGTTGTTCCTCGGTATCGCGCAGGCGGCCGTTCTGGATGAAAAGGGTGTAATGCCAGTGGCCGTCGGTGCCTTTGGTCCAGCCGTAGCGGTCGCCGGAACTGGTGAATTCGAACGGGCGCGTCTCGCCGAGCTTCCAACCGAGACGGGATTCGAGTTCGTTTTTGAACCAGTCCACTCCGCGGTCCTCGATGGTGTATTTGAGGCGCGCGTGCTTGCGGTTGGTACGGTCGCCGAAATCGCGTTGCACGGTGAGAACTTTTTCCGCCACCTCGACGACTTTTTCGCGGGGAAGGTAACCGATCACGTTGGCGAGACGCGGATAGGTCTTGGTGTCGCCGTGCGACATGCCAAGGCCGCCGCCGACGGAGAGATTGTAGCCGAGGAGTTTCCCGTCTTCCCCGATGGCGATGAAACCGAGGTCCTGCGTGTAGACGTCGATATCGTTGCTCGGCGGCACGGCGAAGCCGGTTTTGAATTTGCGCGGGAGATAAGTTTTGCCGTAGATCGGTTCTTCCTCGTCGTCGTTGGAGATCTTTTCGCCGTCCAACCAGACCTCATGGTACGCGCGGGTGCTCGGGGTGAGATGGGCGCTGACTGCACGCGCATCATCGAGCACCGGGCCGTGCAAGGCGGATTGCCATGGGTTCGGATTGGCCATGACATTGCGGTTCACGTCGCCGCAGGCCGCGATGCAGTCCATCACCGCATCGTTGATGCCCTGCATGGTCGTTTTGAGAACTTCCTTCGTGATGAAGTGCAACTGGAAGGCCTGTCGCGTGGTCAGCTTGAGCGTGTGGCTGCCATATTGATCGGCCAGCGCGTCGATCTTGAGCCATTGCTCCGGAGTGCAGACGCCGCCGGGCACGCGGATGCGGATCATGAAAATGAAGGCTTTTTCCGCTCCGGATCTCTTGCGCTCAATGCGCTGGTCCCGGTTGTCCTGCTGGTAGATGCCGTGGAACTTGGACACCGTTGTGTCATCGTCCGAGATGGCCCCGGTCGAACGGTCTTCCAGACTGGCGATCAGCGTGCCGCGGAGGTAATTGCTGGTCTCTTTGATGCCCTCGACCTTGGAGAGGGACGGCGGATTGGCGTTGTCGGAAATCATGTTTTTGTGATCGTGTGAAATTAAAGCCCAACCGCGCGCCGGGCAACCGCCGAATGCGCGTGTTGCGTCCGGGGCCGGTTTGCGGCAAACGTTACGTTGCCATGTCGGATCTGGTTTCCCAGTCCTTTCCCCCAGAGAGGCTGACTGCGGTGTCGGTGCTGCGCGCCTACCGCGATGGGTTTTTTCCCATGGCCTGCGGGGACGGACGGCTGCGCTGGTTTTCGCCCGATCCTCGCGGAGTCCTGCCGCTGGACGGGTTTCATCTGCCGCACGGCTTCCGGCGTGTCTTGCCGCGGGTTGCTTTCACGGTAACGGTCAATACCGCCTTCGACGATGTGGTCTCCGGTTGCGCGGATCGTCCGGAGACGTGGATCGATCCGGCCATTGCGCGCGTTTACACGGAGCTGCATGCGCAACGTTCGGCCCACAGTGTGGAAGTATGGTCGGGCGGGCGTCTGGCCGGCGGCCTTTACGGCGTGCAGTTGGGCGGGGCATTTTTCGGCGAGTCGATGTTCTCGCGCGTCCGCGAAGCTTCGAAGGTCGCTCTGCTCGCGCTGGTCGGCATCCTGCGCGCCCGGGGTTTCGGGTTGCTCGATATCCAATGGGTCACCGATCACCTGGAAAATTTCGGCGCAGTGGAAATCCGGCGTCCGGTTTATTTGAATTATTTGCGCGAGGCCATGATGACCCCGTGCTTTTTCCCCGCACCGGGCGAGGTGCAAGTGGCGGAAATGCCGCGGCAGCGGGTGGGCGTAATGTAGCGGCGACGCTACAACGGCTTCGATTTCACCTCGCCGTCGGCGAAAAGAGTGACGATTTCCTTTTCTTCCGCCGCGCGGTCCGCCGAGGTGAGCGGACGGTGCCGCGCATCCATGGTGATGGTGAATCCGCGGGCCAGCGTCTGGCGCGGTCCGAGCAACTCGAGAGCGTGCGCATGGCGATCATGTCGCTCACGGCGCTGGCGAAGGAGGGCGGATGTTGCTTGGTCCTGACGGTGACGCAGCGCTGCAAGGCGGTCGGAGAGCGAGGCGAGTCGCGCAGCCGGGGAACGAGCGGCAAGAACCGCGCGGGCCTTGTCTCGGCTTTGCTTCAGCTGACCGAGACGTGACAACACCGCCGAATTCGTGCGTTCGTGCAGATCGTCGGTTTTCTGACGAAGGTCCCCGATCACGCGCAGCGGAATGCGGAAGACGCCCGAGGCTGTGCGCAATTCAAGTTGCCCCCGGTGAGAGGCCAGATGCACCGCAGCGTCGCGGTGGAGTCGGCGCAGAAATGACCGCAACCGGTCGAGCGTCTCGGCGCGGTCGCTGCTCAGGATTTCCGCGGCCGCGCTCGGCGTGGCGGCACGGACATCCGCGGCGAGGTCGGACGTGGTGAAATCGATTTCGTGCCCGACGGCGGAAATGACCGGCACCGCACTGGCCGCGATGGCGCGGGCGACAATCTCTTCGTTGAATTCCCACAAGTCTTCGAGGCTGCCGCCGCCGCGGGTCACGACGATGACATCGACTGCGGGGAATCCGCTGCGCGCCGGATCGGAGAGTTGTGCAATGGCCTGCGCGATTTCCCCCGCAGCTCCGCGTCCCTGCACGCGAACGGGCGCAATGAAGACGGCCATATGCGGCGCACGCCTCTGCAAAACGTGAAGAAAATCACGGATGGCTGCGCCGGTCGGAGAGGTCACGACTCCGATCCGGACGGGGTGCGGCGGAAGCGGTTTTTTGCGCTTCTGGTCGAAAAGTCCCTCGGCGCGGAGTTTTTCCTGCAAGGCGCGGAGGCGCGCTTCGAGTTCGCCGACCCCGCGCGGTTGCACGCGGCGGACGATAATTTGGTATTGTCCGCGCGGCTCGTAGACCGAAATGTCGCCGAATATCTCGACCTTGAGTCCGTCGCGCAGGGCGGGCGCGCCGGCGCCGGCGCTGCGGAAGATGACGCATGAGACCTGCGCGGCTTCATCCTTGAGGCTGAAGTATTGGTGTCCTGACGGCTGGCGACGGAGGTTCGAGATTTCGCCCTGCACCCATACGTTGCCGAGCCGGCCTTCGAGGCATTCGCGGACCTCGCGGTTCAATCGTGCCACCGTCCACGGAGCCTTTGACGGCACGGCTTCGTCGCTGTCCTCGGGAAAGTGCAATGTGCCTTGTCGACTCATCGCGTTCAGGAGGGGAATTGCTGCCACTCCTTGCGCAGCGTGTCGACCAATGTGCCGAGGCGGCGGGAGAGATTGGGCTCGGACAAAATCTGCTGCGCAGCGAGGGGATCGCGAACCAGGTGCTGGGCGAAAAGATCCCCGAGCGTGGCGGGATCGTGCATCTCGCCGGCGGCTTTGACAAAGGTGTCCGGCAGTTCGATACCGCGTGAAACAAGACCGGTGCAGATTTCCTGCAGTTCGCGACGCAAGCCATGACAGGCTTCCTCGTTGTCGACGACGGTTTGCAGCGGTTTGGCACGGCCGATGAGGTAGGGTTCTTTTTGCTCGAATCCGGTGAACTCGACGCGGCCTAGTCCTTGGAGGATGAGTTGGCTCGTGCCGTCGGCTTGCCCGACACACGCGCGCACCAAGCCTGCGCCGGCCACGGGAAAGACGGATTCCTCGCCAGTATCCGGCCGCACCATACCGACGGCAAAGATGCGCTCGCCGGCCAGGACCGTGGATAGCATCTCGCGGTAGCGGGGCTCGAAAATATAGAGCGGAAGCAGGGCGTTCGGGAACAGGGTCACCCCGGAGAGAGCCATGACCGGCATCGAGGGCGGAAGCTGGATGGAGTCCGTGTTCACCATGACCAATTTACGCCGGATTTGGCCCGCCGGGATCTTTTTTCGCGGCTTTTTCGCTTCAAGAGGCGCGGGCAGCGTGGCTAGGCTCAATCCATGTCGTCCGAGCCAAAATACCGCCGCATCGTCCTTAAACTCAGCGGCGAGGCTTTGCGGGAGCCGGGCAGCAAGGACGCCATTTCGCCGCAGATCGTCAACCGCCTCGCCCTGGAAATCAAAGAGGTCCAGGCCCTCGGCGTGCAAGTGGCCGTCGTCGTCGGCGGCGGCAACATCTGGCGCGGCTTGGCCGCATCGCACCGCGGGATGAACCGCACCACAGCCGACTACATGGGCATGCTGGCCACCGTCATCAATGGCATGGCGCTGATGAGCGGACTGGAAGACATCGGCCTGACGACCCGTGTGCAGACAGCCATCGAAATGAACAACGTGGCCGAGCCGTTCATTCTGCGTCGCGCCCTTCATCATCTGGAAAAAGGCTATGTCGTCATCTTCGTGGCCGGCACGGGTAATCCGTTTTTTTCCACCGACACGACCGCCGCGCTGCGCGCCAACGAAATCGGCGCCGATGCCATCCTCAAGGCGACCAAAGTCGATGGTATCTACGACGCCGATCCGCAGAAAAATCCTGACGCGAAAAAATTCGAACACATCACCTTCTCCGACGCCCTGCAGCGGCGCCTGCAGGTCATGGACTCGACCGCTTTCAGCCTCTGCTTGGACAACAAAATGCCGATCGTGGTGTTCAACATCGGGGATTCTGGCAATATCAAACGCGCCGTCCTTGGCGAACCGGTGGGAACGCTGGTCACGGGAGGCTGATCATTTATGGACGAACTACTTCTCAACGCGGAAGAGGGCATGGAGAAAGCCTTCGATTTCATGAAGCACGAATTTTCCAGCGTGCGCACCGGCAAAGCGTCGCCCTCGCTGGTCGACGGCATCGATGTCGACGCCTACGGCTCGGTAATGAAGCTCAAACAACTTGCGCTCATCAGCACGCCCGAACCTCGACTCATCGTCATCCAGCCGTTCGATGCCACGACGATGAAGCCGATCGAGAAAGCGATCAACGAGTCGAAGATCGGGATCTCCCCGGTGGTCGACGGGAAAATTATCCGTCTTCCCATCCCCGAGCTGAGCGAGGAACGCCGCAAGGATCTGGTCAAAACGATCAAGACCATGGCCGAGGAAACCCGGGTGCGCATCCGCGCCGCCCGCCGTCATGCCATGGATACGGCCAAGAAAATGCAGAAAGACGGGGATCTGACCGAAGATGACCTCAAGAGCGGGGAGACGCAGATCCAAAAACTCACCGACAAATACGTCGCCGATGTGGACAGCCAAGTGGTTTCCAAAGAGGCTGACATCATGAAGATCTGATGAGGCCCGTTCCCTGCCGCTGGCTGGTTTTGTCTCTCGTTTTTGCCGCTTTTGCGGCCGCGGATGCCAATGTGGTTCGTTGGGCCCCGGACTTCGGTTGGATCAAGTCCGGAGGCAACCGTGCCTCGCTGAAGTCTCTGCGCGGTCAACCGGTGGTCCTCGTCGTAGCCCCTTCGCCCCGCCACGGCAAATTCCGCAAACAGGCGAAAGAACTCCAAAAAACCTACCAACTGCTCGGCAATGACAAAGCCGTTATGGTGGCTGCGTTCACCGAGGAACCGGGCGTGATCCGGTCAAACATTCCCTTTGTGCTCGCCGCCAATCCCGGCGCAGTTGCCCAGTCTTACGGCGTGGCCGGCGAATTCGCGGTCTTCGTCATCGGCCGCGACGGCAATCTCGATGAGATTTCCGATCGCGTGCTCGCAGGGCAGCGTGTGCTTGACATCATCAACAATTCCTTCGTTGCGCAGCGCGACAATCGGCGGGCGGAGTAAGCGGCTTTTTCCGAGTTGCCTCTCAGGGTGGATCGCGCCCTCCGAGCGCGATGTTTCAAGCCATATCGCGATGGGACATCGCGATCCACCTAAAGACTCTGGCGAACCGCGGACGCGATGCGATCGGCGTGGTCTTCCAGCACAACGGCGTCGCGGCCTTCGAGGAGGATACGGAGTTTCGGTTCGGTGCCGCTGTAGCGCACGAGGACGCGGCCGCGCGGGGCAAGAGCCTGTTCGGCGGCGGTGATGGCGGCGTGGATCTCGGGGACGGTTTCGAGCGGGGGTTTGGACTTCACGGCGACGGCGCGTTGGGCTTGCGGGTATTTGTGGAGGACCTTGCGCAATTCGCTCAATGGCTTGCCGCTCTCGGCCATGAGGCGGAAAATTTGTAGGGCCGAGACCAATCCGTCGCCCGTCGTGCCGTGGCGCAGGAAAATCATGTGTCCGCTCTGCTCCCCGCCGAGAACGAAACCTTTCGCGCGCATGGCTTCGAGCACGTAGCGGTCGCCCACGCCGGTGCGGACCACTTTGCCGCCGGCTTGTTCGATGGCCTCGTCCAGTCCGAGATTGCTCATCACGGTGGCCACCACGGTGTCCCCGCCCAACTCGCCGCGGCGCAGCAAGTCCAGACCGGCCATGGCGAGCAGTTCGTCACCATCGAGCGGGTCGCCGTCTTCGTCGCAAAGAAGCAGGCGGTCGGCGTCGCCGTCATGGGAGAGTCCGACCTGTGCCCCGGTCTCTTTGACCAACCGGCTGATTTCGCCGGCCACGGTGCTACCGCAGCCCGCATTGATGTTGAGCCCGTCGGGTGCGGCGTGGAAAATATGCACGTCCGCGCCGAGGGCACGCAGTGCCTGCGGAGTCGTCTCGTGGGCGGCGCCATTGGCGCAATCGACGGTGATCTTGAGTCCGCGCAGGGAGAAACCCGGAGGCAGGGATTTCAGTGCGTGGGCGACGTAGCGCGACACGGCATCGTCGACCTTGCCGATGGTACCCGGAGCGACGGCCGTCGCGGACGCATCGAGTTCCTGTTCGATGGCCAGTTCGGTTTCATCGGGCAGTTTGAACCCGTCCCCGGAGAAAAATTTGATGCCATTGTCGTGCGCCGGGTTGTGCGAGGCGGAAATAACGGCGCCGGCGGCCAGTCTGTTTTCCACGACATAGGCAGCCACGCCGGGGGTCGGGAGAACGCCGAGCAGGCACACGTCGCCACCCGCGGAGGTGATGCCCCGAGCGAGAGCATCTTCGAGCATGGGGCCGGAGGCGCGGGTGTCGCGACCGATGGCGATGACCGGACGGTCTACGCCGAGCACTTTGACCAGAGCGCGGCCCAGATTTTCGGCAAACTCCGCGGTGATCGGTGATTCGCCGGCGCGGCCCCGGATGCCGTCCGTCCCGAAATAACGGCGGGTCATTTTTTGGCGCGCTCCGAGGTGCCGCTGCGACGTTCGCCGCCGGGGTTCACGTTGTGCTGTATGAGATACCACACGACCGCGGCAAGGATGAGGCAGGTCAGCTTAACTTTCCAATTGTGCAGGAGAATCTGTTTCATACTTCTCGAGGAGGAGGAGTTGGTTGAGACGGCGGCGGAAGCGGTCCACGTTGAGGTTGCGTTCGAGGATGCCGCGGTGGCAGAGCGAGACATGGCCGGTTTCCTCGGAGACAAGGATAGCGATGGCGTCGGATTCCTCGGTGATACCGATGCCGGCGCGGTGGCGCAGGCCGAGACTGCGGTCGAGGTCTTCGCGCGCGGTCAGCGGAAAAATGCAGGCGGCGGCGGCGATGCGGTCGTTCTGAACGATGACACCGCCGTCGTGCAGGACGGTCTTGGGATGGAAAATGGTCAGGACGAGTTCCTTGGAGAAAGCGGCGTCGAGATCGACACCGGTCGAGGCAAATTGGCGGATGCTGATGTCGCGCTCGAGGGCGATGAGCGCGCCAAATTGGCGGCGGGCGAGATCGAAGACGGTATCGACGAGCAGATCGATCGATTCTTTTTTCTGCAGTGCGGAACGGAAGAAATGCTGGCTGCCGAGTTCGTTCAGGGCGCGGCGGAGTTCCGGTTGGAAAATGACGACCAGCGCGATGGCGAGAAAAACGGAGAAACTGCGCAGCAGCCAGCCGATGACGTGGAGGTCGAGGAGTTGCGAGGCGAGGGTGAGACTGATGAAGACCAGCGCGAGGCCGACGAGGATTTTCGCGCCGGGCGTGCCGCGGAAGTAGAGGTAACTGTAATAAAGGAGCACGGCGAGCAGCACGATCTCGACCGCGCCGGTCCAATGCGTGCTGACAAAATCGACCACCTGCTCCATAAGACGCGATGCTGCCCGATCCGATCCCGCAGGGCGAGCGCGGAGTCCCGGGGATGGCAGGGTTTTTGCCTCTGGATTTGGCGGCGGGGCAGGCGTAATTTGGATGGATGGCGCAGCAACAGGTCGTTCCGGTGCATCTCAAAGCCGTTGTTCCGACGGCCAACGGGGCGGCTTTGTTTCTCGGCACGGAGGAGAAAACGTTCGTCATCTATGTCGATGCGACCGTCGGTCACGCGATCAACATGTTTCTCGCCGGCACGGAGAAAGAGCGTCCGCTAACCCATGATCTCATGGCGCACGTGCTGGCTGCTTTCGGTGCCAAGGTGGATCGCGCGGTAATCAATGACGTGAAAAACAGCACGTTCTATGCGCGGCTCATCGTTTCGGCGGAAAACGAATTGCACCAAAAGAAAATCATCGAGCTGGATGCGCGCCCGAGCGATTGCATCGCCATGGCCATCCAGCAGAAGGCGCCCATTCTGGTCAGTCGCATGGTGCTCGACGAAGTGGACGATGCCTCCGATGCGCTCAAGCAACTCGAAGCGACCAAAGAGGAGGGCGGCGAAGTGCCGCCCGGGGAAGAGGGCGAAGAAGAATAAACCCGCGCGCCGCCCAGCCGCCGCGCTCCACCACCCATGTTCGTCGACCAAATCCGCATCCAAGCCAAAGCCGGCGACGGCGGCAACGGCTGTTCCAGTTTCCGCCGCGAAAAATTCGTGCCGAAGGGCGGACCGGACGGCGGTGATGGCGGCGATGGTGGCAGCATCATCCTGCGCGCCGATCCGCAGGTCGACACGCTGGTCACCCTCTACTACGAGCCGATCGTCCGCGCCAAAGGCGGCGAGAACGGCATGGGGAAGCAGAAATACGGAAAGTCCGCGCCGGACAAAATCGTTCCCGTGCCGGTGGGCACTCTTGTTTACCGTCTGCCCGATGTCGCTCCGCATGATCCGTTGAATTTTACCGAAGAGGACGAAGCGCCGCCGCGCCGGCGGAAGATCGATCCGAAGGATCTAGAACTGCTCGCCGACCTCGAGACGGCCGGTGCCGAATTCCTCCTCGGCCAAGGCGGTCGCGGCGGCAAAGGGAATATTCATTTCAAAAGTTCGCGCAACCGCGCTCCGCGCCAATTCACCGAAGGCACGCCGGGCGAGGAGGGATGGTTTTTCCTCGAGCTGCGCATGATTGCGGACGCCGGGCTGGTCGGTTACCCGAATGCCGGCAAGTCGACGCTGCTCGGAGCGCTTTCCGCCGCGCATCCGAAAGTTGCGGCGTATCCTTTCACCACGCTCCATCCGATGGTCGGCGTGATGGATTTCCCGGGGTTTCGCCGCGCGACGGTGGCCGACATTCCGGGACTCATCGAGGGCGCGCACCTTGATGTCGGACTGGGGCATGATTTCCTGCGTCACATCGTGCGCTGTCGCACGCTACTGCTCGTCGTCGATGCGGCCGGCAGCGAGGGACGTGACCCGGTGGAAGACGCGAAAAAAATCCGCGAGGAACTGCGGCTTTACGATCCGCTGCTCGCGCGGCGTCCGTGGGCGCTGGTGGCGAACAAGACGGATTTACCGGGAGCGGCGGATAATTTGCCGCGTCTAGCCCAAGAGTTTCCCGGTGTGCCCCTCATCGCCATCTCGGCGCAACAGAAGGGAAACTTGGAAGAACTGCGAAAGTTCCTCGATGCCGAGGTCGGCCACCCGGGCTGAGTTCGTAGCAGTTTGGTGGATCGCGATGTCCCATCGCGATTTCCGGCGGGCTTAGCCCGACAAAAAAATGCCGCCGCGGCCGGGGCCGCGACGGCATGGTGAAGGAGCAGGATTATTCCTGATCTGTCTTGATGACTTTGTAAGCCACCACGCCGACGAGTGCCCCGACGAGCGGTGCAGCCCAGAACAGCCAAAGCTGCGAGACAGCCCAGTCACCGACGAACAAGGCGACGCCCGTGCTGCGCGCGGGGTTTACCGAGGTGTTGGTCACCGGGATGCTGATGAGGTGAATCAAGGTGAGCGACAAACCGATGGCGACCGGCGCGAAGCCGGCGGGGACGCGTTTTTCCGTGGCGGCGAGGATGATGAGGATGAAGAACGCCGTCATGATGATTTCGATGACCAGTGCTGCTTGGAGGGAATACCCGCCGGGCGAATGCTCACCGTAGCCGTTGGAAGCGAATCCCTTTGTCACGTCGAACCCTGCCGCACCGCTGGCAATGATATAGAGCACGCCGCCCGCAGCGATGCCGCCGAGAACCTGCGCTATGATGTAAGGCGCCAGTTTTCCGGCGGGAAAACGCCCGGCCGCCCACAAGCCGAGGGAAACGGCCGGGTTGATGTGACAGCCCGAGATGGGGCCGATGGCGTAAGCCATGGTGAGGAGGGTGAGGCCAAAGGCGAGTGACACTCCGACGAAGCCGATGCCGGCTCCGGGGAAGTTGCAGGCCAAGACCGCGCTTCCGCACCCGCCAAGGACGAGCCAGAAGGTTCCGATGAATTCCGCTAAGGTTGGTTTCATATGTTTTTGTTTTTCAGTTTGGTTGGTTGACATGGCGCTGCCGGGGCAGTGCCGCTGGCTGTATTACAGCTTCCGCCGGGAATGGCAACGCCAGCAAATCATTGCCCAAGGCGCCCCGTAAAGGCAGGATGTCCCGCCAGCATCCATGCGCGAAATAGGCATAGGTTTGGCCGGATTTGGAACGGTCGGAGCCGGAGTTTTCCTCAATTTGGAAAAAAACCGGGCGCTTCTCCGTGAACGGATCGGGCGCGATCTCGTCGTCCGGAAGATCGCAGTGAAAGATCCGGCCAAGAAACGCGCCGTGTCGGTCCCGCCCGGCTTGCTCGCCAAAAGTTGGCGCGATTTGCTCGAAGATACTGCAGTCCAGGTCGTGGTCGAACTGATGGGCGGCATCGACGAGCCGCGCGAGCTGATCCTCGAAGCCATCCGCCGCGGAAAAATCGTCGTCACCGGCAACAAGGCTCTTCTCGCCGAGCATGGCGCGGAAATTTTTCAACTCGCCACGGAAAAACGCGTGCCCGTTTTCTACGAGGCGGCGGTGGCTGGCGGCATTCCGATTATCAAGGCCGTGCGCGAGGCTTTCGTTGCGAATCATTTTCTGCGCGTTCGCGGGATTATCAACGGAACGAGCAATTACATCCTCACGCGCATGACCGAGAGCGGGATGGATTTTGCCTCTGCCTTGGCCGAGGCTCAGGCGGCCGGCTATGCCGAAGCAGATCCGACGCTTGACGTGAACGGATGGGATGCCGGTCACAAGGCGATCATTCTCGCTTCGCTCGCCTACGGATTCTGGGTGCCTTCGAAAGATGTCCTCGTGGAAGGCATCGATCGTGTCACGCCGGGGGATATCCGTTTTGCCGCGCAACTCGGCTACACGATCAAGCTGCTCGGTTTCATCGATGCCTGCGCCGATGGATCGGTCGAAGTAAGCGTGCAACCCTCACTGGTGCCGAACGAGAACATCCTTGCCTCGGTCCGCGGTGTCTTCAACGCCATCGCTGTGCGCGGCGATGTGGTGGGCGATGCGCTGTTCTACGGGCGCGGGGCCGGACAAGACCCGACGGCCAGTTCAGTGATCAGCGATTTGGCCGATGCGGCACTCGCTCTCGAATCCTCCTGCGAATCCTTCGGCTTCATCCCGCACGCACTCTACGGAAAACTGCGGTCGGCCGACGATGTGGTTAGTCCGTTTTACCTGCGCCTCGGCGTTGACGACAAACCGGGCGTCCTTGCCCGTATCGCCGGCGTGCTCGGCGAGGCGGGTATCGGCATTTCCTCGGTCATCCAACCCGAGGCAAGCGAAGGCGAACTCGCCGCGCTCGTGCTCATGATCCATGACGCACCGCGCGGACGCGTTCTTTCGGCGTTGCAAAAAATCCGTGGTCTCGATTGCGTGCACGGCGAACCGGCTCTCTACCGCGTGGAGGTTGCGTCGTGACGAATCTGCACGATCGCGGCGTGATCAGCCGCTACCGGCAGTATTTGCCGGTGACCGATGCGACGCCTGTGGTCTCTCTCAACGAAGGCTCCACCCCGCTCATCTACTCGCCCAAGTTGAGCAAACTTGTCGGCCGCGGTGCCGAGGTCTACGTGAAATACGAAGGCCTGAATCCCACGGGATCCTTCAAAGACCGCGGCATGACCATGGCCATCTCGAAAGCGGTCGAGCGCGGAGCCAAAGCGGTCATCTGCGCCTCGACCGGGAACACATCTGCTGCCGCGGCTGCTTACGCCGCGCGGGCCAACCTTTCGTGCGCCGTGCTCCTCCCCGCCGGAAAAATTGCCGCGGGCAAACTGCTCCAGGCCTTCATCTACGGCGCGAAAGTGGTGGCCATCCGCGGCAATTTCGACGACGCCCTGCGACTGGTGCGCGAACTCGGCGCCGACGGACGTTTCGAAATCGTCAACTCGATCAATCCTTTCCGCATTGAAGGTCAAAAAACCGCATCCTTTGAAATCATCGAGGAACTTGGCGACGCGCCCGACATCCACATCCTGCCGGTCGGCAACGCCGGCAATATCACGGCTTACTGGCAGGGCTACCGCGAATACCGCGAGCTGGGCAAGGCGACGAAGTTGCCGCGCATGACCGGATTCCAGGCGTCCGGCTCGGCCCCCATTTTCTTCGGTCATCCGGTCGACAAACCCGAGACCATCGCCACGGCGATCCGCATCGGCAACCCGGCCAGCTGGCAGGGTGCGAGCAATGCAGTCAAAGACTCCGGCGGCTGCATCGACATCGTCACCGACGCGCAAATTCTCGAGGCCCAGCGCTGGTTGGCCGCGGAGGAGGGAATTTTCGTCGAACCGGCCAGCGCCGCTTCGGTCGCGGGATTGATGAAATGTTTTTCCAATGACCGGTGCGCCACGTGTCCTTTCCATAAATATCCGGAAGGCGCGAAAATTGTCCTCACCGTGACTGGTCACGGACTGAAAGATCCCGAGGCGCCGATGGTGCACGGATTCAAAGCGCTCGAGGCGGATGCCACCATGGAGGCGGTCGCGCAGGTTTTGGGGGTCGGTTGATATGGCGATCATCGTCCAGAAATACGGTGGCACGTCGGTCGGAAATCCCGAGCGGATCAAGAACGTCGCGCGCCGCGTGCTCGAAACCCAGCAAGCCGGCAACAAAGTCGTTGTGGTTGTTTCGGCGATGTCGGGTGTGACCGATTCTTTGATCAAGCTCTCGCGCGAAGTGTGCCCGACGCCGAGCGAGCGCGAGATGGACGTGCTGCTCTCCACCGGCGAGCAGACGACCATCGCGCTTTTGGCCATGGCCCTGCAGGGGCTCGGGGCCAAGGCCGTGTCCTTGACCGGCGCGCAGGCCGGCATCGTGACGGACGGAGTCCACACCAAAGCGAAAATTTTCAACATCACGCCGAAGCAAATCCACACGCACCTTGACGGCGGATCGATCGTCATCGTGGCCGGCTTCCAGGGTCAGACTTCCGCGGGCGACATCACCACGCTGGGCCGCGGAGGATCGGATCTCACCGCCATCGCCTTGGCCGCCGCGCTCGAGGCGGACAAATGCGAAATTTGCACCGACGTGGACGGCGTTTACACCTGCGACCCGCGCGTTGTGCCCGACGCGAGGAAGATCGATACGATCAGCTACGAGGAGATGCTCGAAATGGCGTCATCCGGCTCGAAGGTCATGCAATCGCGCTCGGTCGAGTTCGCCAACAAATTCAACGTGCTCTTCGAAGTGCGCAGCAGTTTCAATCAGAACCCGGGAACCATCGTGAAAGCAGAAACACCAGGCATGGAGGACGTCGTCATCCGCGGCGTCAGCATCGAACGCAACCAGGCGAAAGTCACCATCGAGGGCGTGCCGGACAAGACCGGCACCGCGGCGAAAATTTTCAACGCGCTGGCCGCGGCCAATGTGGTGGTCGACGTCATTGTGCAGACCGCGCCGCACGAGGGGATGACTGACATCTCTTTCACCACGAACAAAGACGAACTGAAAAAGGCCGAGCCCGTGCTCAAAGCGGTGGCCGATGAGATCGGCGCCCGCGGGGTCACCCAGACTGCCGGCGTGGCCAAGCTCAGCGTTGTCGGTATCGGTATGCGCACCCATTCCGGTGTGGCCGCCAAGCTTTTCGATGTTCTGGCCAAGGGTGGCTACAACATCCAGATGATCTCCACCTCCGAGATCAAAATCGCCGTCATCCTCGACGAAGACCGCATCGCCGACGCGGCCAAGGCCGTGCATGCGGGATTCGGTCTGGCCGCCTGACCCCGGCTCAGTCGCTTTCCGCGGTGTCGGCCAGGTAATCCTCGACCGCGAGGATGTTCTTCTCGCCGGCCCGCTGGACGAGACGCAGAAATTGATCAGCGGACGAAATCTCCTCCACCTGCTCGGTGATGAACCATTGCAACATGGCCACCGTGGCGTGGTCTTTCTCCTCGATGGCCAAGTCCATGATCTTGTTGATCGATTTGGTTACTGCCATTTCGCTGTCGAGCGCGGCCTGTGCGGCGGCTTCGGATGATTTGTAGGTGTGCGGCGGGGCGGGGATTTCGGGAATTTGCGCGCGTCCGCCGGCATCGAGCACGTAGCGGAGGAATTTGTGCGCATGCTCCCGCTCCTCGCCGGCCTGTTTGAAGAAACGATTGGCGGCTTGGGGCAGGGCCTCGGCCTCGAAGTGCGCGGCCATCGCGTCGTATTTCATGGCGGCAGCGAATTCCATTCCGATTTGCGCGTTGAGCGCCTTTTGCATTTTGGAGGAGATCATCATGGCTTCAGCATAAGGCGGACTGGACTGTGGTCAATCCACCGGAATTCCCGGAACGGTCAGAGCCTTTCCGTTGTCCTTGGGTCCGAGCTTCAGCAAATACGGTCCGGCGGCCTCTGCCCATTGCTGCGCTGACGGATATTGCGCAGCGCCTTCTTTGCCGAAGCAGCGTTGCAACATCTCTGTATTGATGACTCCGGGATTAAGTGCGACCGCGGCCAGACCACGCGGCAATTCCTGCGCCAGCGCCTGCGTCATGCCCTCGATGGCCCACTTGCTCGCACAATAAGCCGCGACTTCCGGCGAAGTGGAGCGTCCCCAACCTGAACTGACATTGACCACCACGCCGGAACCACGATGTATCATGGCCGGGAGAAAATGACGCAATACATGCGCGGTGCCTTTGATGTTCACATCGATCACGTCGTCGAATTCATACACGGGGATCTCCCAGAGCGGGGCATTCTCGGCGATCACGGCCGCATTGTTGACCAGTAGGTCTGGAGCGCCGAAATGGGCGAGCACATCGCAGGTCCAGACCCGCACTGCTTCGTCGTCGGCCACGTCGACTGCGGCAAAGTGATGGAGTGGTCCGTGTTCGGCGCGCAACTCCTCGACAATTTCCTGTGTGCGCGCACACCCAGCGACACGATGCCCTTGAGCCAGATAATGCTCGGCGAGCGCGCGTCCACATCCGCGCGAGATGCCGGTGATGACGATGTTGCGGCCGTCGTTTTTCATGACTCAAGAGGTGGATCGCGCCGTCCCGGCGCGATATTCGAGATGAAAAATCGCGATGGGGACATCGCGATCCACCTTACTTTTTCTCCAACGGATTGAAATCCGCCGCGTGGTAAGAACTGCGCACGAGCGGTCCGCTGGCCACGTGGGTGAATCCCTTCTTGCGGGCGATCTCGCCGTAGAGGTCGAAGACTTCCGGGTGGATGTATTCGACCACTGGCAGGTGTTGCGGCGTGGGGCGCAGGTATT
This sequence comes from uncultured Verrucomicrobiota bacterium, assembly GCA_903953565.1. Lineage (GTDB taxonomy): Bacteria > Verrucomicrobiota > Verrucomicrobiia > Chthoniobacterales > JACTMZ01 > JACTMZ01. The sequence continues at coordinate 114,232 of CAJBKE010000015.1, forward strand.
GACCCATGGTCAGCACCTCGACGCCGTGCTCGCGCAGGTCGTCCATCGCCTGGAAAACTTCCGTCTCCGTTTCGCCGAGGCCGAGCATGATGCCGCTTTTCGTGGTGATATCGGGGTGCAGCTCCTTGGCGCGGGCGAGGAATTCGAGGGACAATTTGTATTTGGCCCGTGAGCGCACAACCGGCGTGAGGCGTTCGACCGTCTCGAGGTTGTGGTTGAAAATATGCGGCGCGGCTTCGAGCACGGTGCGCAGCGAGTCATCCTTGCCGTTGAAGTCAGGGACAAGGACTTCGATGATGATCTCCGGGTCGCGCTCGCGGATGGCCTCGATCGTCCGGGCGAAGTGCAGCGCGCCGCCGTCCGGCACGTCGTCGCGGGCCACCGCAGTGATGACCACGTGTTTCAATTTCATCCGCATGACGGCCTCGGCCACGCGTTGGGGTTCGTCTTGCTCGAGGGCGAAGGGTTTTGCCGTGGTCACCGCGCAGAACCCGCAGGCGCGGGTGCAACGGTCGCCGGCGATCATGAAAGTGGCCGTGCCCTGGCTCCAGCATTCCCAGCGGTTCGGGCATTGCGCGCTTTCGCAGACCGTGTGCAGGCGGAGGTCCGAGACCAGTGCCTTGGTCGAAAAAAAGACCGGGTTGGAAGGCAGGCGGACCTTGATCCAGTCCGGCTTCTTGGCCTTGTGCAATTCCGGGTCGATTTTGACGCGCGACATTTTGGTAAATTTACACTGAGGAAACGCCGGCGAAAGGGGAAAAGATGCCGGGTGCTGTGTGGCGACTTGTCCACTCTGTCGGCTTGACGAACAGCCAGCCAGATGGCTAGATTGTCAGCATGCAGGCGGGACAAACGTATTCCTTGGGCACGTTCGAGGCGAAGAACAAGCTCTCCTCCCTCGTCGACCTCGCGGCCAAGGGCAGTCGTATCTGGATCACCAAGCGCGGACGCCGTCTGGCACTTCTTTCCTCCGGAACCGAGGGGCAGGAGGTGACGGGTGATTTGGTGGCCGCTTTCCGCGGCATCCGATCACGGGCGAAATCGGGTAAGGGATCGATCAAGTCGCTCATCGAGGAAGGCCGCCGGTGAAACAGGCGGTGGCAGACGCCTCTTTTTGCGGGGCCTGGATATTGCCCGACGAATGGTCTGCCGAGGCCGACCGCCTCCTCACGCGGACAGTCAAAGGCTCGGTGCAATTGGTGGTTCCCGCCCTCTGGCACTACGAGATGGGAAATCTTCTGCGCTCCGCCCTTCGCCGGAAAAGGCTCACCGTGGAAGATATGTGGCTGGGACTGGAAGCGGTCAATCGTGTGCCCCTTTCGATGGAAGATCTCCCCGGCGCACCCGCGCGGCGCAGGATCCTTCATCTCGCACTGCAGTTCGATTTGTCCTTTTACGATGCTTCGTATCTGGAATTGGCTGATCGACTGAAAGTTCCACTGCACACTTCGGATGCCTGTTTGAAAGCCGCAACGAAGCAGTTGGGCTTGGGCGAGTGACCAATCGATCGATCGTTGTATCGTATAACCGCATGGAAACCGTAACCATCTCGCCGAAGTTCCAGTTCGTCATTCCGCAAAAGGTGCGCGAGGAGATGGGATTGCGGGCCGGCGAGGAGATGAAGGTCTTTTCTTTCCGTAACCGCATCGAGATTGTTCCGGTTCGTGACATCCGCACGCTGCGCAGCTCCCTCAAGGGAATCGACACGTCGTCTGTCCGCGAAGGCGACCGGTTGTGAACTTGATCGACTCGTCGTGGCGGTAAGCGGAGTGTGCCATGAGGACAAATTTTAAGGGGTTGTAGCGGCGGTCTGTGACCGTCGGTGGCTTGTATTTTGGAAATGTTCCGGCGGTCATAGACCGCCGCTGCAAGATCAGGAATATCGCATGACTACTCGGATCGTAGCGCTGTGGCGGGCCGGATGCGGGCGGCGCGGGTCGCGGGGAGGAGACCGGCCAAGGCCGCGGCGGCGATGATCCAGACGGGGGTCCACGCCATGAGATCCCATGGATAGCGCAACTGCACGGTCCAACCGAAGAAGGCGAGGTTGATTACCCAGGTGAGGACCATGGCCAGGCAGGCGCCGGCGGCCAGGCCGACGACGCTGGCGAGGAGTCCGATGAGCGCGGATTCGGCGAGGAAGGCGCGGCGGACTTGGCCGGACGAACTGCCAATAGCGCGCATGATGCCGATCTCGCGTTCGCGTTCGGTGACCAGGGTCGTGAGCGTGAGGGATACGCCGAGCACGGCGACGATGACAGAGATGGTGCGCAGGACGTAGGTGACGGCGAAGGTTTGGTCGAAGATTTCGAAGATGCGCTGGCGCAGGGAGGCGTTCGAATAGATGGCGTATTCGGTGTCGCGTCCGAATTTTTCGCGCAGTTCGGTGCCGAGCGCATCGGCTTGCTGCGGATGGTGCAGATGGACACCGCTGGTGTGCGCGCCGGGGTCGGGCCAATGGGCGAGGTAGTTGTCGCGGTCCATAAGGATGACGCCTTGGTCGCGGGTGTAATCAAGGTAGATGCCGGCGATGCGGAAAGTTTGCCGTCCGGTGGGTGCGGCGAGTTCGATTGGGTCGCCTTCGGCGACTTTGTGACGTCGGGCGAAGCTTTCGGAGACGGCGACGTGTCCGGGCGAGCGGAGCAGTTTCGCTTTGCCTTCGCTGTCGCCGCCGATGAATTCGAGTTCGCCGCGCATGCGGCCGCGGATGACGCCGAGAAAAACTTCTTCGCCGCGGAAGGGGACGCGTTTTTCGTGGAAGGTGTCGACGGACTCGACGAGTGGATGATTTTCCAGCCACGCGATGACTTGGTCGGGGATGGTCGTCTGGAATCCGGCCACTTCATTGGCCGCGAGGGTGACGAAGAGGTCGGCCTGGATGGTGCGGTTGATCCACGTGTCCACGCTGGCGCGGAAGGAATAAATCATGACGGACACACCGACGGTCATGGCAATGGCGGCCATGAGGGCGGCGGTGGTCAGCGAGTTGCGGTGCATGGCTCGGACCAGATTGCGCGCGGCAAGACGCCACGCGGTGCCGCGGGGGAGAAAGTTGACGAGCGGGGAGACGAGACGTCCGGCCGCGGTGGTGGCGGCGGGGACGAGGAAGGCGAAGCCTATGATGACAAGAAACGCGGCGGCGAATCCGAGCAGGGCAGGGCCGGTGTGCAGCGCGAACCATGACGCGGCGAAGGCGAGCACGAGGGACGCGAGTCCGTAAACGAGCCAACGATGCGGAATGGTCGCGTAGTGCTCCATGGCGGTGCCGAGGTGGAGGGCGCGGGTCACTTCGATTTTGGTCGCCTCGCCCGACGGGATCCATGCGGCGGCGAGGACGGAGGCGAGTCCGGCCAGTGCGGCAGTGGCGATTTGCCACGGAGTGACGGCGAGTTTTTCGATGCTGACCAGCACGTAGAGCGAGCTGATAGTTTCGCCGACGGCGCCGACGAGGAGTCCGGCCAGCGGGAAGGCGGCGAGGATGCCGAGGATGATGCCCGGAATCCCGAACACGAGGGCTTCGCCGAGAAAGAGAGCGCGGATTTCGCGGCGCGAGGTGCCGATGGCGCGGAGGATGCCGATTTCACGGCGTCCGCGCACCACGGCGGCGGAGACCGTGTTGTAGATGAGGAACATGCCGACGAGGAGCGAGACGAGGCTGAGGGCGGTAAGATTGAGTTGGAAGCTGGCCAGCATTTTTCCGATCTGCTCGCTGCGTTGCTGCGGCGCGGCGACGACCACATCGGCTGGCACGAGGGCGCGCGCGGCGGCGGCTATGGCGGCGGGGTCGGCGTCTTCGGCGAGAAGAAGTTGAATCGAATCGAGTCGGCCGACAGTGCCGAGCAATTCCTGCGCCCAGCCGATGTCCATCGAGGCGGTGCGGATGTCGGACAGCGCGGCGGGATCGTCGGGTTCGAGGACAAAGCGGACACGGAGGTCGGCGGTGCGTCCGTTGGCATTCACGCGCAGGATGTCGCCTTGTTGTAGTCCGAACTTTTGCGCAAAGGCACGGGTCAAAGCGATGGCGTCGCGCTCGCGCAGCCAGGCTTCGACATCGACGGGCGAGCCGTCAGGCCAGACCATGCGGAAGGTTTCGAACGGCGGGTTGGTGAAAGGATCGACGCCGAGGAGGCGGAGGTATTCGCCGGGGTGATCGGGCAAGGTGAGGATGCCTTGCACGACGGGGGTGGCGGCGGAGACGCCGGGAATTTTCGCGAGAGCGGGGAAGAGGGTGTCGTCGAGCGGTCCGCGCACTTCGAGGTTGGCTTTGCCGGCGAGGAGTTCGACGCCGGCGCGGAACGAGCGGTTGGCGCTGTGGTTGGCGATCATGATCGCCAGGAAGACGCAGACACCGAGGGCCACGCTGAGGATGTTGAGCGCGGCGAGGAGTTTGTGGCGCCGGGCGTGGCGCAGGACCTGCCGGAGCAGGATGGACGGCCAGTGGCGCGTCATGGGTCCGTCCCGGGCACCGCCACGGCGGCATCGTGCAGGGCGCGTTGCAGTTCACGCACGTCGTGATCGCCGGAGATCTTGGCGCCGTCCGCGGCACGGCTTAGGTAGAACGTGTCCATGGCGACTTCTTTTTCCGTGGTGATACGCGCCAGTTCGAGATTCAGATCCCGGCGGTCGAGCACGGCAAAGAGATCGTAGAGCAGTCCGAGACGGTCCGGGGTTTCGATGTCGACGATGGTGAAGGATGGATGGCTTCGGTTGTCCACCGTGATGCGCGTCGGGATATCGGCTTCCTGCGACATGTGGTAGCCGCTGCGCGTGCGGGCTTTGGCGATGTGCGGGGCGAAGTCGAAGTCGGGATCCTGCAGCGATTCGTCGAGGAGGCGCTCGAACAGGCGGTGGTCGCGCTCGCTGTCCACCGGCTCGTGGCGTGTGTCGCAGACGCGGAAGATGTCGAGGACGAGGTTGTCGGTGCGCGTGTGGATGTCGGCACTGAGGATGTTGACGCGGGCGGCGAGGAAGGCGCCGCACATGCGAACGATGAGCCCGGGATGATCCCATCCGCAGAGCAGAACCTCGCTGTGGCCTTGTTCGGGATGGTGCATCCATTTGACCGCGGGGCAGACGCCGCTGGTGCCCTCTTTGCTCTGGGTGGCAAAAAATTTGCGGAAGAGGCGGACGTGTCCGGCGATTTCCGAGGCGCTGAACGTGCGGAAGTAGCGTTCGGGCATGTGGGCGAAGTGGGCCGCGGCCTCGTCACCGTAATCCGAGGCGAGTTTGCGGAGGACCTCGTTTTTCAAGCCCTCGAAATCCACGCGGCGTTTCTCGAAGAACGCGGCGCCTTCCTCCAGGTAGGATTTGGACGAGCGGTAAAGTTGCCAGACGAGGCCTTCTTTCCAGTCCGACCAACTCGTGTCGCTCGTGCCCTGTCCGTCGGCCAGCGTGACGAGCATGAGCGCGTCGAGGTCCTCGACGGACTGGATCATGTCGGTGAAATGCTCGACGGTCGCGGGGTCGTCGAGATTGCGCGACTGGGCGGTCTTGGAGAGTAGTCCGTGGTTGTCGACGAGGAGGATCAGCGCGCGGCGCTGGGCGGACGAAAGTTGCAGGCGCTTGGCCACACGGGTGGCCAGCGTGGCGCTGGCTTCCTCGTGGTGACGGCGGTGTTCGGCCTTGCCGGTGTCGTGCATGAGCAGGGCGAGGTAGAGCGTCGCGGGGTCGTCGTTTTCCTGGAATAGGTCACGGTAACCGGTGAATTTGGCCTCTTCACTGGTGATGAGCTGGTCGAGTTTGTCGATGCAGACCAGCGTGTGCTCATCGGCCGTGTAACGATGGAAAAATTCGTGCTGCACGAGGCAGGTGAGCCGTCCGAATTCCGGCAGGTAGCGTCCGAGAAAATCCGTCTCGTGCATGAGCCGCAGGATGCGTCCGACTTGGCCCTTGCGGGAGAGGATGGAGAGGAACACTTCGCGGGCGCCGCGCGAGTATTGGAAAGTGCGGTCGACGAGCGCGAGCCGGCGCCGCACCAGATCGCGCAGCTCGGGCGAGAGGTCGAGTCCGCGCACTTGCGCGTGCTGGAAGAGGCGCATGAGGCGTTGCGGGTCTTGGGTGAAGATGGATGGCGAGTCGGCGTAGAGGAGGCCGTTTTTCGCGTGGAAGCCGTCGAATTTCTCGGTGCGCGGTTTTTTCGCGCCGAGAACACCGAAGAGGTTGCGGTAACCGCGGACGGGTTCGAGTTCCGGCACCATGCGGTGCACGGCCGTCTCGGTGATGCGTTGGATGTTGCGCGTGTGCTGGTAGTAATCGCGCATGAAGGCCTCGACGCGGGCCAGCATGTGCTTCTGCGGGTATTCCAGCCGCGTGGCCACCTGTCCCTGCAGATAGAGGGTCAGTGAGTCGATCGGGCGCTTGTTGATAAAATGCATCTCGGTGCGTACGCGCAGGAGAAAGTCATAAGCTTTCTCGAGCAGTCGGCGCTCGCTTTCGGTGAGGATTTTCTTCTCGACCAGCTTGGCCGTGGTCATGGCGCGCGCGTGGAAGTAGCCGTTCCACACGAGATTCTGGTAATCGCGGAGTCCGCCGGCGCCGTGTTTCACGTTCGGTTCCTGCATCGAGACGATGCGTCCGTATTGCTCGTGGAGTTCCTTCTGGTTGACGAGGCGCCACGCGATGTAGGCGGCCTCCTGACGTTTGACACATTTGCGTTCGAATTCATCGCGGAATTTCGTGACCAGATCCCGGTCGCCGGCCAGCCAGCGCGATTCGAGCATGGAGGTCTTGGTTTGCAGGTCGGCGTTGGCTTGGGTGATGGCTTCGCGCAGGGACCGGACGGAGTGGCCGACCTTGAAGCCGGTGTCCCAGAGGAGGTGGATGATTTCCTGCACGGCGGCGGTTTCCTTGGCGTCGGGCTTGCTGCGCGCGTGGAGAAACATGATGTCCACATCGCTGAAGGGATTCATCTCGCGGCGTCCGTAACCGCCGAAGGCGACGACCGCGAGGCCTTCGGGTTTCGGTTTGCCGAATTGCTCCGTGCAAACTTGCGCGAAAATGCGGCGGAACAGGATGTCGACGAGGTCGCTGCGCTGGCGCACGACCTCGCGTCCGCCCGCGCCGCTCGAAATGCGCAGGCGCAGACGGTGTTCCTCGAGGCGGCGGAAACGGCGGTAGGCTTCGAGGGATTCGGATGCGGTTTTGCCCTTCGTGCCGCGCTCGAGATCTTCGGAAGCGCGCGTCAGGACTTTTTCTAGGTCGTAACTCATGGCCGAGGGAGACGCTGCTTTTAGCGTCCGCCGTCGGCGCGGAGAATGACAATTTCCACCCGGCGGTTGAGTTGCTGTTCCTCGACCGTGCCGGTGGCTGGAGCCAGCGGGCGGGTGCTGCCCAGCCCTCGGGTGTCGATGCGGGCGGGATCGATGGACATGGTTTCGGCGAGCCAGCGTTTGACCGAATCGGCGCGGGCCAAGCTCAGCTGCGCGTTGTAGTCGGCGCCGCCGAAGGAATCGGTGTGCCCTTCGATGCGGAAGCGGGCTTCCGGATTGCGGCGGATGAGTTCGCCGAGTTTTTCCAAGCTGGTGATGGCTTCCGGGCGGAGGAAGGACTCGTTGTATCCGAAAAGGACGTCGGAGGGCATGAAGACGGGCCCGGCCGAAGCGGAAATTCCGCCGGTCTGCGCGAGGAGATCGTCGAGGTCGCTGTATCCGGCCGGAACGCTGTCACTGCCCGCGGCTCCGCTGCGTCCGGCAGCCGCGGCCAACTCGATGGCCGGTTGGGCGGCTGATGAAGCTTCGTCGGCAAGCAACGCTTCGCGCATCGAGGTGAGATCCTCTTCAAGGGCAGCCGCGGTGGCGGCTTCCAAATTCAGGGCTGCTTCGCTGGCCGCGATACCGATCTGCGGTGCAGGCTCCGCGTCCATACCAAGTTGACCGGGGCGGGCCGGCGCGGCACGCATCTCCGCTTTCTCGGACGCAATGTCTTCTTGCGGCAGGTCCACCGGGGCGGGAGTGACTGTCCGGGTTGTCTCGGCTTCGACGGCCGCATTTTCATCGAGCAGGCTCGAGTCGATTTCCACGCGATCGACTTTGAAAGCGCGCGGCACGATGCGATCGTAATAGGCATCGCTGAACGCAGGAACGTCGTAGGATCGAGCCCACCAGATGAAAGCCAGATGCCCGGCGAGCGAGAGAACCAGGGCGAAAAGGATCCAGCGACCGCGCGTGTCTTGGCGGGGAGGTTCGTCCTCCAATTCGTCGAGCACCGAAGAGCGGTTCATCAAAGCCGAAGATTAAGTCGGGCTGCTTCTGATGCAAACCCGCAAGAACGGAAGATCTTGACCGCAGGGACGCCTCTTCTACGTTCGACCATCCGTCTCATGAAGGAAAACAGCCTCAGACTCGGCCTGCCCACCGGCAGCCTGATGGAGCCAACCTTGGCCCTTTTCGCCAAGGCGGGCTTCGCCGTGTCCGGAGCCAGTCGCTCCTATCGTCCGACGGTGGACGATCCGGAGTTGGTCATCCGTCTGCTGCGTGCCCAGGAAATCAGCCGCTATGTCGAGCAAGGCTTCCTTGATTGCGGCATCACCGGACGCGACTGGGTGGCGGAAAACGCATCGGATGTCGCGTCGTTGTGCGATCTGCCCTACAGCAAGGCAACGGCCGCGCCGACACGCTGGGTGGTCGTTGTTCCCGAGGACTCGCCGGTGCAAAAAGTCGAGGATTTGGCCGGGAAACGCGTGGCCACCGAGGCTGTCGGTCTGACCAAGGAATTTTTCCGCCGCCGCGGTGTGGACGCCGAAGTCGAGTTCAGCTGGGGCGCCACCGAGGTGAAAGTGCCCGATTTGGTCGATGCCATTGTCGATATCACCGAGACCGGTTCTTCCCTGCGCGCCAACAAACTCCGTGTGGTCGAGACCATCATGGAATCTTATCCGGTCTTCATCGCCAACCGCGCCGCCTACTCCGACGAGTGGAAGCGCGGCAAGATGGACCGCATCGTTCTCCTACTCCAAGGCGCCCTGGCCGCCCGGGACAAAGTGGGCCTGAAAATGAACCTTCCGCAGGCCAGTTTGGAGAATTTGCTTGAGGACCTGCCCGCACTCCGGAATCCTACCGTTTCGCCTCTGGCGCATGATGGCTGGGTTGCCGTCGAGACAGTCATCGATGAGAAGGTTGTCCGCGAAATTATCCCGCAATTGAAAGCGCTCGGGGCCGAGGGGATCATAGAATATCCCCTCAACAAGTTGGTTTACTGACGCAACCCATGGGATCCATCAAAAAGAGGCGGAAAGCAAAAATCGCTAAGCACAAGCGCCGCAAGCGCATGAAGCTTAACCGCCACAAGAAGCGTTTGCGCTACAAGAGCTAAAGGCTATCTTTGGCCTCATGTTCGCGCGTTTCCGGTTGCGCTTAGCCGCTGCCTGGTCGCTGCTTGCCCTTGCCTCTTGCATCGGGCCGTCGTTCGCCCGTGCCCTCGTGGCCGATGCCGGGTGGAGCGAAGGCAGTCAGGCCGGGCGCCCGGCCACGTTATCCGAACCGGCCGAAAAACGCGCCGAGTCCATGGCCCGGGTGGTCACCGGCTTCCTCGCGTCCGAGAACGATCCGGACCTGTCCTTCCGCGAATACCGCAGCGCGCTGGACATCGATCCCGGCAATGTTTCTTTGGCCGAGGAGATCTCGCGCGTGCATTTGCAGCGCGAGGAAATTCCCGAAGCGCTCGCCGTGCTCAAGGACGCACTCAAGCTCAACCCCAAGTCATCCGCATTGGCTCTGCGCATCGCCGGGATCTACATCGTGAGCCTGCGCAAGTTCGAGCCCGCGGAACGGTATGCGCACCAGGCGTTGGAGTCATCCCCGGATGACATCGAGTCCTACCAGATGCTCTACAGCATCCACCGCGCCAGCGGGCGCGCGGAGCAGGCGGCTGCAACCCTCCAGCGGGCCGCGCAGCGCTCCAATAAAAGCCCCGAATTCTGGGCCGGCCTCGGCGATCTTTCCGTCCGTCAGTTGCTCATGGAGGGGAAACTGCGCGACTCTGAAAAAACAGCCGTCGCGCTCGCCCACTACCGCCGCGCCGCGGAATACGGCCGGCAAGATTCTGCGGTCCTCTTGCGTGCCCTGAATTTCTTTTTCGCCGGCAACCACCTCGAGGACGCGGTTGCCGCCGCGCGACGTTTGCTCGTGCTTCAACCATCCGACGCGCAATCGCGCGAGAAACTGGCGCTGGCCCTCGCCGCACTCGGGCGCGAAGACGAGGCACAGGCCGAACTCGAGGCGGTCACGGCCGAAAATCCGGCCAGCTTGCTGGCCTACCGCGCGCACGGGGAACTCCTGCTCAAGCGCGGCGATGCCTCGGGGGCGCTCGAAAAGTTTGAAAAAGCCCTCCTCCTCCACGATGAAGATCCGCGTCTTTACCTCGAGATTGTCGATCTTTGCGTGAAGACGGAGAACCCCGAGCGGGCGGCATCGTGGTTGTCGCGTGCGCGCGAGAAATTCACCAACCTCCCCGACCTGCCGTTCTACGAGGCGCAATTGCTCGGTCATCTCAAGCGCTGGCGCGAGGCGCTCAATGCCATGGATGTCGCCGCCGCGCTCGCCGCGCGGTATCAGCCTTCGTTTCTCAATGCCGAATTTTATTTCCAGCACGGCGTGGTCGCCGAACGCGCCGGCCAGCACGAGGACGCGGTGAAACATTTTCTTTCGTGTCTCGAAATGGATGACCGGAATGCAGCCGCCCTCAATTACCTAGGTTATATGTGGACCGAGCGCGGGGAAAACCTGGCCGACGCGGAGAAATTCATTCGTCGCGCCCTCGAATCGGAGCCCGACAATGCCGCTTATCTGGACAGTCTCGGCTGGGCCCTCTACCAGCAGGGTCGTTTCCACGAGGCGCTCGAACCGCTTGAGCGTGCCGCGAAACTTTCCCTCGCGGATCCGGACCCGACGATCGAGGAGCACCTCGGCGATGTCTTCGAAAAACTCGGCCGCCGCAAAGAGGCGGTCGAAGCGTGGGAGCGCGCCGCCGCACTCGAAGGCGCTTCGGAGGGACTCGCCGGAAAGCTGCAAGCTGCCCGCGCGGGCAAGGCCGCATCATCCGAAGAGGCGAAGGCCGCCAAACCCTGATCACCTTTGGTGAAAGTCCTTGAGTCCTCAGGTGATCCCTGCGACCGCCTCGGTTGAGTTCCAAGACTGCGCAAAGGGCTCTTAGCTCAGCTGGTTAGAGCATGCGACTCTTAATCGCCAGGTCCTGGGTTCGAATCCCAGAGGGCCAGAAATTCGTGGACACATTTCCCCTAAGCTTTAGGTCGCCGTTCAGTAGCCTCATCGGGAAACAGATCGAGGCGTGGTGCTGACGCGGTGAGGGTCGAAGAGAAAACAGCCATTGCCACTGCTCGCGCGGTGATTGTTTTCGTCGCGAGTTTTCTAGCCTGCGACTCCAGCCTACGGCACCGGCTGCTTATCGCACCGGCGGGTATATCTCGCAGACCTAGTTCGGCGAGGCGGGATCGGACGATGGGCGCGACTGAATGATTTGCCACCCTACGGTAATGTCCGTGGGCGGAGATTTTTCTAGGGCTGGAGCCTAACTTTTTGTCCGAAAAGTGTTCGGAGGATGGGGAATTTGAGGGGGATTTCCGGGGTGTTACCCCATTGTTATTGACAACCCCCAAAAGCAACATTTTTTCCTCTGTCGGACGGGCGCGATCCTGGACAAGTGCCAAGGCGCGTTCAGCGCAGAAATTCCAATCCAACCGCGACCGAAACTGCCGAGTCGAGCGTGCTTCCTGTCGGCAGATTCGGTCCTGTCACGAAACGCTCTGAGAACTCGCTCAATGTCACCTGTATTGTTCGGCAGTGGACTAGGGGGCGGATAACACCAGCACCTGCATCATCACCAAGCTGGTATGTGTAAATGGTCAAGACGCTGTTGCTCATTTCGGTAGGGACTGCGAACCCGCTACCCAGAACCTGCTCGAACCTCTTGAAAACCTCGTCAGGCAGAATGAAAGACAATCCATGTGTGACATTCTCTGATCGGCTGTAGACGAGTCCTTTGCGGATTATTTGAGGAATCAGTCGCTTGTGAACATTCGCCCAATTGTAACCGTGCTTTGAAGTCGGCTTTGGAGAGGTTGGCTTTTTGCCACGCTCTCGCCATTGGTGGTACCAGTGACAGTTATCTCGATAATTTCCAGTGATATCGATGCTCTGCACTTCAACACCAGTGTAGCTCGCGATTTTGTTTTGCTTAATGTGGACAAGAACCCAGTCCATTGACATCTGGTTGCCCAAAGAGATTTCTCTTCCTGACTGCTGACCGAGAGCGACAACCACCCCGCATCGAGCTTTAAGTATGGGTTCACTCTTCTTTCTGTGTGCGAGATATTCAGGGAAGGTCAGAAAAGGACACTTTCCGAAGACATTTTCAGCGACAGTTTGCAGAGTTTGGTAACCATCTGCGTACAGTCTCTTTGGGCAGATAATAATATTGCCGTGCGATGAGGACACGCTGCAGGTGCCATACACGAATGAACCGTCGTGATTCGTCTTGCTGCACGCTGTTCCCAAAAACGGACACGCCTTCGTTTTCCAGAAAAGCTTCGCGTCAGACGAGGTATCGCCTGCTCCGTAGCCGAAAATTTCAACGATATCTTTCATGAGGCTCTACAGAGAGCAAGGTTGTCGTCAGGAAGATGTTCCGCACAACCGATCATGCCTAGAATCGTTTTGCCTACGGCTCGCGCCATCAACGGAGGCACAGCGTTGCCAACCTGTGCATACTGATCACCGACGCTTCCAGTGAAGTGAAAACAATCGGGAAAGGATTGAATTCTCGCGGCTTCTCGAACGGTGAGGACTCGGTCTTGCGTAGGATGGAAGAAGCTTCCCCAGTGCGGATCACACTTGGTGAGAATGGTCGAACAAAGTCCCTTGGGGTCTAGTCGCCCGTAGCGTTTTGTGTGATCGCTACGCCGTGCGCGTTTCAGTCCTGCTGGCAGAAGATCGTGAGGAATGTCGCGCCAACTCCCCCCTTGGGGTATGTGGCGGAGTCTTTCCTTGTTGATGGGCGCAATTCTGTGCCCGTGATGATCCATAACGGCGCGCGAGCTTTTGCGCATGATGCGTTGGTATTCATTTTGCGCGGGGGACGCATAGCGTAGTGCCCCGTTCATTTGCCCTGCTTCGACTGGAGGCAGATCGGAAATCGCATCTCCAACGGTTGTTTGTGGCTTCAGGTGGCGAGTGAATAGAGGATCGAGTTGAAGGCAAAGCGTCTTGGCCTGCGTGAAATTCGCGTTTCCGTGCGCCGAGTGCGTCGGTTCTGGAAAGGCGACTGTTCCTTGATGATCTCGGATTGCGAGGATGATGGTTCGGTAGCGCATTTGGGGAACGCCGTAGTGACCGGCAAACAAAATGCGATGGGCAACCGAGTATCCGAGAGATTCAAGTTCGCGGTAAATTTGCTCCACAACAGTCCCTTGTCCTAGGGAGACGATGCCAGTGACATTCTCGATCAGCACAGCCCGAGGACTGAGCTTCTCGACGAAAGTAAGGTAGTCTTTGAATAGATGATTTCTCGGATCATCCAGAGTTCGGATAGGTGCGTTAATCGAAAACCCTTGGCATGGGGGTCCCCCTGCCAATAATTCGAGTTCGCCTTTTTTCACGCCCAAGAGCGCAGGCAAGTTTTTGCGCGAAAGCTCGCGGATATCCTCAACAAACACCTGCGCGTGCGGGTGATTCTTGGCGAAGGTTTCAGCGTAGACGCGCTCCTGCTCTACGGACGCAATCGTCTCAAAGCCTGCCATTTCGAGTCCGCACGATAGCCCGCCCGCTCCTGAGAAAAGGTCTACCACCTTGGGTTTGCCCGTTTCTGGTCTGTGTCCGTTTTGCACCTAGGTGCTGTTACCAGAGGATATTGATCAAGACCACCAACAAAGGGGGGAAATCTGCGTCATGTTCCCATATCGATCTGGACACTGCAGGTTCCCCATCGGAATGGTTCCAGAATGATCGTTCGTACTAGCACCATGGCAGTCGACCTTGTGAAGAAGGAGCTTAGCGCGCGGCGCGCCAACGGGATTTAGTCGTGATTGAAAACCAGTCAGGAACCCACCAACTCGAAGTCACAAGTGATGAGCTAGATGAGTTTGAGCGGGCAGGAAATCCACCGATCGATAGTGATGTTGTCGACGATCACGTAATGCCCCAGTTACTGGGGTTCCTCGAAAGGGAAGGTCTCCTCGAAGACATCCAAAGCCTCGTATGGGCGGGGATCGCGCCGATTGGCGCGGTCTCCTTACGTCATCCGTCGCTGTGCGCTCTGTCTTAGCAAAGAGACAGCTACACTTAGTTCACGGGCGAGAGAAAGTCCCTCACGGGTTCAGTCGTTCACTCGCTGTCGTGCGAATGCTTCTCGTGCGAATACGGAAAACTCTTGATGCTCGCCGAGTTGGGTCAGCTTTGCTCGGTGGCAGGATTGACTTCTTCGGTGATTCTGGCAAATTACCGACTCTCTGTTTTGGGCTCTTAGCTCAGCTGGTTAGAGCATGCGACTCTTAATCGCCAGGTCCTGGGTTCGAATCCCAGAGGGCCCACTTCCCGAGCAAAACGACACTTCGGCGGGTGCATTTTCAACGCACGAGGGTGCATCGGAAATTCACTTCGACGAGGCATCAGGGTAAAAGCGACGTCGACCATGACCAACATCCATCCCGAGACGCGCCGCTTCCTCGACCGTGCGGCAAAGGAGGAACTGCTCCGGCAGAAAGGCGTCGTGCTTTGGCTCTACGGATTATCCGGCTCGGGCAAATCGACCATCGCCAACGAAGTCGAACGTGTTTTGCACGGCAGCGGACGCATGACGGTCATCCTCGATGGCGACAACTTGCGCACGGGACTCAACAGCAATCTCGGTTTCTCCGACGAGGATCGCACGGAGAATGTCCGCCGCGTGGCCGAGACAGCCAAACTCCTCGCGGGGCAGGGGATCATCGTTTTCGTCTCGGTCATCACCCCGTTGCGTCGCCACCGCGCGGCAGCCCGCGACATCGTGGGTGCGTCCGATTTTCACGAGATCTATGTGAAAGCCGACTTCAACACCTGCGCGGAACGTGATCCGAAGGGACTCTACGCCAAGGCCAAAGAGGGAAAAATCGGCCAGTTCACCGGCAAGGACAGCGGGTTCGAGGCACCTGAACATGCGGAGCTTGTGCTCGATACACAAAGCCTCTCCGTGGAGCAGTGCGCGAACGATTTGCTCGGCTATTTGCGTTCGACCCAGAACGATTGGGCAGCGTAAGTGTGGCGGAAAGTCGAAGGGCTGATTCGCACAAGAGTGTCATGAAGCCTTGCTCGGCGGGTCTTGCTTTTCCTGTTGCTCCACCAGCGCGACCAGTTCTTCGAGCGGCATCGCTTTGCCGTATAGGTATCCTTGGCCATATTGGCAACCGAGCACTCGGAGATAATCGGCCTCCGCCTGCTCCTCGATGCCCTCGGCGACGATGAGCAGTCCGAGGTTTTTTGCGATGTCGACGATCGTCTTGAGCACGGCATTCGACTTCGCGTCACCCGACTTGATCCCGCCGATCAACTCGCGCGGGATTTTGAGTTCGTTGATCGGGAGCCGGGAGAGCCGCAGCAGGTTGCTATAGCCGGTCCCGAAATCATCCACCGCGATGTAGACGCCCGCTTTTTGCAGGATCGTCAGGTTGACCCGCACCGTCCCGTTGGTCGGCATGAGTCCCTCCTCCAGGATCTCGAGCGTGAAGGACTCGGGTTTCGCGTTTCCCTTGGCGATCTCGGCGAGGATCTTCTCCGCGTAGCCCACATTCGCCAAAATGCCGGGCGAGATGTTGAACGAAAACCTGAAGTCCCTCCGCAGGAGCGGCTCGATGGAACTTCTCTCGGTGGAGAGGAAGTCGGAGACGGCTGTCTCGTCGATCAAGTGGAGGGAAGCTGTCCGGACCAGAGCGCTCATGAATTCCGCCGCGGGCAGCATGGATCCGTCTTTGTGGCGAAATCTCAGCAATCCCTCCGCCCCGTGGATCCTGCCTGTCTCGAGGCTGACGATGGGTTGGAAGAGGAGGAAGAGGCTCTTCGTTTTGACCGCATCACGGATCTCACTGTCCAGCAGCCTGCGCTGTTTCAGCTCCTTGATGATGGTTTCATCCACCAGAAAGACATTTTTTTTCTTCCCCTTTTTGACCTGTCTCATGGCTTCCTCGCATTGGGCGAGGACATCGGCCGGGGTCTCCCCCGGGATCTTGAGGATCACCCCGCCGATCGATGCTTCCACAGTGATGTCGAGGTTCCGGAGACGGAAAGGCTGCGCGAAGCAATCCCGGATGCTGTCCATTAGGGCGGGTAGCTCCCGTTCCAGGCCGGCACGGCGGACGAGCAGGAAGAATTTATCCCCGCCGAGATTTCCGAGCAGGTCCGTATCCGTGCAGAGGTTGCTCAGCCTCCGCGCCGTCTCGACCAGAATCTGGTCCGCGAACGGCACCCCGTAAGTGGCGTTGAGCTGCTTCAAGTGATCGATATCGATCGAAAAAAATGCCGCGTCCGGAGCGTGCGCATCGATTCCGGCGATGGCTTCTTGGAGTCTGTCCATCAGCAGCGTTCGCGAAGCTGCTCCGGTCAAAGGATCATGGGTGGCGAGGCGGCGGAGTTCCTCGTTGAGTTGCGCTTGCTGTTCCTCGACTTGACGCCGCGCGATGCGGTTCGATGCTTCTTTGATCGCTCTCTCGACCACGCCGACCAACCGTCCTGCGATCCGGTCCTTGAGCACAAAATCGGTGGCTCCCTTCTTGAAGAGTTCCACCGCGGTATCCTCGCCGACCGCTCCTGTCACGACGATGGCCGGAACATCCGGGCAGATTTCCTTGGCCATCACGATGGCCTGGCCGCCGTCGAAGTCGGGCAGCTTGTAGTCGACCAGAATGATGTCGGGAAGGTAGCTCTTTAGCGCCTGTCGGTATTCCTCCTGCTTTTGCACCCGGTGCCAGACAAAGTCGAGGCCGCCCTTCCGGAGTTCCCGGACAACGAGTTCGGCGTCGAAGTCCGAATCCTCCACCATGAGAATCCGGATGGTTTTGTCGTCGCCGCTCATGGTTTTTTTCCCGAAATGGGCGGCTTGTTGAGCAGGAGCCAGTAGAGGCCCACCTGATAGATTGCCGCGGAAAATTTCTCAAACTCGACCGGCTTGACGATGTAACTGTTCGCTCCGATCTGGTAAGACTCGATGAGATCGCTCTCCTCTTGGGAGGAGGTGAGGACCACGACGGGCAAGATCTTCGTGCGTGGGTCATCCCGGATCAGCGACAGCACCTCGAGGCCATTGAGTTTGGGAAGCTTCAGGTCCAGCAGCACGACCTTGGGAAGGTCCAGCGGATCACGTTCGCTGTATACCCCCTTCGCAAAGAGATAGTCGATGGCTGCCTGGCCATCGGTCACATGGACAATGGCGTTGGCCAGATTGTGCTGCTTGAGGCTGCGAATGGTGAGAAGCGCATCGTTCGGGTTGTCTTCGGCGAGTAGGATGTCGGCTGGTTCGGTGTTCATGCGGTGCTGATGGTTGTCGGTTGGTTGTTTTCTCCTGATGCCTTTCCGGGGTCCGGGATGGTGAAGTGAAATATCGCCCCCTTATCTGGTTCCCCTTCGCCCCAGACGCGCCCGCAGTGGCGGTGGACGATCCGCTGGACGAGGGCCAGACCCACGCCGGTCCCGGGAAACTCCTCATTGGTGTGGAGCCTCTGGAAGACTCCGAAAAGCTTGTCGGCGTGGCGCATGTCGAAACCCGCGCCGTTGTCTTTCACAAAATAGACCTGCTCTCCTGCTTCCCCGGGCGTCACGCCTATCTCGATCTCGGACAACTTGCGCTTTCCGGTGAACTTGACGGCATTTCCGATCAGATTGATCCAGACTTGCCGGATCATCGCCTCCGTGCCGAAGGCCGGTGGGATCGGATGCAGGTCAAGGTGTATCACGCGCCCCGGTTGCACTGCCGTCAGCTCCTCGAAGACCTTCCGGGCCATCGTTTCCATATCGATCCTCACTGATTCGACCTGCTGACGTCCGAGTCGCGAGAAGGTCAAGAGATCATCGATGAGCCGTCCCATCCGCTGCGCCTCGCCGCGGATCACGCCGATCAGGCGCCGTCCCTCGTCGTCGAGTTTAGGGGCGTAGTCCTCCTCGACGATGCGGGAAAAACCATCGATCGCGCGCAACGGTGCCCTCAAATCGTGCGAGACCGAGTAGGAAAAGGCATCGAGTTCCTTCACCGAGGTCTCCAACTCCGCAGCTCGGTTCTTAAGGCTGGCGTTGAGTTTGCGGATCTCCTTCAACCTTTCGAAGGTTTCAGTCACGTCGAGGTTGATTCCGACCACATGCGTTGCCTTCCCTCCCACTCCGCTAATGGCGGCATCCGAAGCTCTGATGATTCGGATCGCATGGTCCGGGTCGCGGATGATCCGGAACTCCCGCTGGTTGCGCCCCACCTTCTCGACGGTATCGAGCAGCGAGGCCTCCTGATCTGCCACATCGTCGGGATGAACGTGGCTCGTCCAATCCGTATAGAGGATCCGACCGTCATCGCTCGGCGGCATTCCGTAGATTGAGAACATCAACTTGTCCCACCGGACGTTGTTGCTCGCCAGATCCCAATCCCAAAACCCGATGTCGGCTGCCTCGGCGGCCAGGCGCAGTCGTTCTTGGCTTGCGGCCAGAGCTTTCGTGCGCTCCTCGACGCGCTTCTCCAATTTGGCGTTGAGTTCGAGGATTTCAGCCTCCGCGCGTTTGCGCGCCGTGATATCGCGTGCCGTGGCAAAGGCGCCTTGCACCCTTCCTTCTTCATCCCGGTAGAGGCTGGCGTTGTAAAGCACCTCGGTGACATGGCCGTTCGCGTGGCGGATGCTCAGCGGATAATCCTGCACAAAACCCTCCGCGAAGACCCGCTTATAACCGCTGCGCGCGGCCTCGGGGTCGGTGAAGTAAACCGAGAAATCGGTGCCGATGAGTTCCTCGCGCGTCCGACCGGTAACCTGCACGGAGGCTTCGTTCACATCGGTGATTGTTCCCTCGGCACTGACGGTGACCAGCGGGTCGAGGCTCGCCTCGATGAGACTGCGCATGTAGCTCGCGCTTTGGCGTGCCGCCGCGGTCAGTTTTTTGTCGGCATCCGCTTGTGCTTCCTTGGCCAGTCCCTGCACAAGGGTGGCCGACTCTTTCTTCCTTCTTTCGATAACTTCGCTCAGGTCGCTTACCACCATCCAGAGTTGGTCTGGTTCCCCGCTCAGAACCAGCTTGCCCGCCGAAATAAACGTCGGCACCTGGGTGCCGTCGGTTGTAGCCAGCAGCAGTTCGCCGTCGTGTTTGTCCCCCGGATGCAGGCGTAGCAACTCGTTCAAGAAGGCTTGGTTTTGCGGCGCGATCCAGTCGGAAATGACCGAGCCGATCACCTTTTCAAGCGGTGCGTTGAGCATGCTGGCAATACTGCGATTCCCATACAGGATCAGTCCGTCGGCACTGGCGATCAGCGCACCTTGCTGCATCGCCTCGATGAGAATCCGGTAAGCGTGGTCGGCACCCTTGAGCGTGAAGAGACGTCTGCCTCCGTTCACCGGGACGACCAGCGCGTCAACCCCTCCGCTGCGGATGGCATCCAATTCTTGCTCGGCCTCGGCCAGTCGTGCGCGCAACTCCCGGTTCTCGGCCAGGCGCTCTGCTTCGCTGGTGTCCTGAGCGATCATGTTGTTTTCCTTGGCAGGTCGAGACCTGCTAGCACGCGCACCGCGTCCGACAGATCACCCACCACGCGGCGCACCGGTAAGGGCAGTGTTTTGATCAGGGCGGGAACGGCCGTGATCTGCTCGTCCTTTGCCAAATGGGGTTGCTGGTAAAGATCGATCACCTCCAGCCGGTAGCATCCCGCCAGATTCTCTTCACAGATGTGTTTGGCGTTGGCGATGGCGCGCACCGATCCGGGTGTCATGTCGGCAACGTAAAGCTTCAGGACATACTTATTTATGTCCGCATCCGCCGTCACCTCGCCGTTTTCCCGTGACGGATCTTTAACGGGATTTTTTTTCATGCGCTACGCCAGCGGTTGTTTCCCCAGATCCAGTCCGTTCAGCGCGCACCTGCTCATTTGGACTTCCTCGGGTTGGCACGCTGTGAAGATGCCAATTTGAGTTTATCGGCGGAGCGAAAACGCCCCATTTGCTTCCGTTGCTCGGTGGCCAGCGTCTCAAGGGCGCGTTGCTGCTCCGTGTTTTTCAAGCTCGCGACTTCCCGGAGGGCGAACTCGGCGCGCATCGCAGCGATCTGTGATTCCAGAATTTGCCGCTTGGTGGCCAGTTCCTGCTGTCCAAGCTCCATTTGCTGCTTCAAGACCAGCTGCTCGGCTCTCTCTGCTGCTTCTTGATTCGAACGAGCCGTCCCGGTCAACACGCCTCCCAGGCCGATATAGGCATCGCGCAATTGCACTCCTTTGTCGGTCAGCAGGAGCTCCCGGAGCTGCTTCGAGTGTGCCATGCCGCGCGATTTCAGCACATACACGGCACAAGTGCGTTCGCCGCTGTATTCGATGTCACGAAGCACGATCCATGTGTCGATAATCGAAGAGACGGCAATGTCGGTATGCTCGATCGGGGTGCCGGCCGTGGTCAGGCTGGTGAACAAGCCGGTGATCTGGCGGCATTTCATGAAATCGACCAGCCGCATCAGCAATGCTTTCACGTCGATCTCATTGCCCCCGCTGACAAAACTGTTCAAAGGGTCGACCACTACCGCCTGCGGCTTGAAAGCATGGATGGCTTTTTGCATCAGCGACAAATGCGTTTCCAGGCCATACATGCTCGGGCGGGCGGAGTGAAACTGGAGCAGACCCGATCGCACCCATCGCTCCAGGTCGATGCCAGCGGAGCGCATGTTCCGGATGATCTGCTTGGGCGATTCTTCGAGGGAAAAAATGATGGCCCGTTCGCCGCGGCGGCAGGCAGCGTCGGCAAAGCTTGCTCCCAGAGTGCTCTTGCCGGTGCCTGCCGTTCCGGACACCAAGACGGTGCTTCCGCGGTAATAGCCCTTGCCGCCAAGCATGGAGTCCAAACGCTGCACACCGGTCGACACGCGCTGGGTCGAAATATCCTGTTCCAGGCCGATCGATGTGATCGGCATCATGGCAATGCCATCCTCATCAATCAAAAACGGGTATTCGTTGGTGCCGTGTGTCGAACCGCGGTATTTGACCACCCTCAACCGGCGCAGGCAGATCTGTTCATGGAGCCGGTTGTCGAGCATGATCACGCAGTCGCTCACATACTCTTCAAGCCCTTGGCGCGTGAGTGTTTCCGAGCCTCGCTCCCCGGTGACGATGGCGGTCACCCCTTTTTCCTTGAGCCAGCGAAAGAGGCGACGGATTTCGGCGCGCAGGATCGAGGGATTGGGAAGGCCGGAAAAAAGCGATTCGATAGTGTCGATCACCACGCGTTTGGCCCCGATCGATTCGATGGCATGCGCCAAGCGGATGAAGAGCCCTTCCAAATTGAATTCGCCGGTCTCCTCGATCTCACTGCGCTCGAGATAGACATATTCAAACAGCAGCTTTTTGCGCCGGATCAGGCTTTGCAGATCAAATCCTAACGACGCGACATTGTCGTTCAGTTCGCGGGGGGTCTCCTCGAACGACATAAAGACACCCGGTTCGTCGAACTGTGTCGCGCCACGCACAAGAAACTCCATGGCCAACAGCGTCTTGCCACAGCCCGACCCGCCGCAGACCAGAGTAGTCCGCCCAGTGGGGAACCCTCCGCCGGTGATCTCATCCAAGCCCGGGATGCCGGTGGGTGATTTCGCAAGTTGCTGTCTTGGCGGCGTGCTGGGTTTTGCCCTGGGTTTCGATTTGTGGGCTGGTTTGGCCATGGTTGTGTTCTTCTAAGTCATTGCTGTCCTGAAGGTGTGGACTGGTGGCGAGCTGCGCCGAGTCTCAAAAAAATCGCCGACCGATCAGGCCCTGCCGCGCGAGACCCGCCACCCAAACCAGATCCTGTTGAGGGTGGGTCTGAGGCCATATTCATATTCCACACCCCTCGGCTGCATCACCCAATGGGGTGAAGACCTCTGTTCTTGACTCTGAGGGCCCCACGGTTGATCAATATCGTTCCGATTTCCTTAAGGATTCGCGCTCCGTCGCCAGCGGACCATACGCGGGATGTTGAGTCATCAGCACGCCGGGCCGATCAGGAAAGTCAGAAGTCCATGCCGCACTACCAGTTAGACCATCTCGACCAGATCGAGGCCGAAGCGATTTTTGTCCTGCGCGAGACAGCCGCGCAGTTCCAAAATCCGGCGCTGCTTTTTTCCGGGGGCAAGGACTCGATCGTTATGGCCCACCTCGCGGCCAAGGCTTTCTGGCCGGCCAAGATTCCCTTTCCGCTTCTCCACATCGACACCGGGCACAACTTCGACGAGACGATTGCTTACCGCGATGCCTTCACGGAAAAACTCGGCGCCCGCCTGGTCGTCGGTCATGTGCAGGACTCGATCGACAAGGGCCGCGTGAAGGAAGAGAAGGGCCCGCATGCCTCGCGCAACGCGTTGCAGTCGGTCACGCTGCTCGACACGATCGAGGAACACAAATTCACCGCGTGCCTCGGCGGCGGGCGGCGCGACGAGGAGAAGGCGCGGGCCAAAGAGCGTTTCTTTTCACACCGCGACGACTTTGGTCAGTGGGATCCGAAAAACCAGCGTCCGGAATTGTGGAATCTTTTCAACGGACGCCACCATCCCGGCGAGCACTTCCGCGTGTTTCCGCTCTCCAATTTCACCGAGATGGACATCTGGATGTATCTCAAGCGCGAGGAGATCGAACTTCCGTCCCTTTATTTTGCCCATCAGCGCGAGGTCTTCGCCCGCAATGGCGCCCTGCTCGCTGTCTCTCCGCATATCACCATGCTGGAGACGGAGAAGCCCGAGCGCAAAACGGTCCGCTTCCGCACCATCGGCGACGTCACCTGCACCGGCGCAGTCGAGTCCGGAGCCTCGACCCTCGATGAAGTGATCGCCGAAGTCGCCGCGGCGCGCCAGACCGAGCGCGGCACGCGCTCCGATGACAAGCGTTCCGAGACGGCAATGGAAGACCGCAAGAAGGAGGGGTATTTCTAAAATGGACCTCCTTCGTTTCGCCACCGCCGGTTCCGTCGACGACGGCAAGTCAACGCTCATTGGCCGCCTGCTTTATGACTCGAAGAGCATTTTCGAGGATCAGCTCAGTGCGGTGGAGGAAAGCTCGCGCCGCCGGGGTGATGCGGTGGTCAACTTGGCGCTCCTCACCGACGGCCTCCGCGCCGAGCGGGAGCAGGGCATCACCATCGACGTGGCCTACCGCTATTTCGCCACACCGCGGCGCAAGTTCATCATCGCCGATACGCCGGGTCATATCCAATACACGCGCAACATGGTGACCGGCGCCTCAACGGCCGACCTCGCCATCATTCTCATCGATGCGCGCAAGGGCATCATCGAGCAGACCAAGCGCCACTCCTTTGTCGCCAATCTCCTGAAAATCCGCCACCTCGCGCTGGCGGTGAACAAGATGGATCTCGTCGACTACAGCGAGTCGGCCTTCCACCGCATCGTGCAGGATTTCCACGAGTTCGCCTCGCGCCTCGACGATATCGCCGAGATCACGGCCATCCCGCTGTCTGCGCTCAATGGCGACAATGTGGTCGAGAAGTCGGACAAGATGCCGTGGTTCAAAGGTCCGTCGCTGCTTTACCATCTGGAGACCGTCTACACCGGCGGCACGGAAAATCACGTCGATGCGCGCTTTCCCGTGCAGTGGATCATCCGTCCGCAATCGGCGGAGCACCACGACTTCCGCGGCTATGCCGGACGCGTGGCCGGCGGCGTTTTCAAGCCGGGTGATACGGTCAGCGTCATGCCTTCGGGTTTTTCCACCACGATCGACAAAATCCATCTCCCCGGCGGGAAAGAAGTCTCCGAGGCTTTCGCCCCGCAGTCTGTCGTCATGACCTTGAAAGACGAAATCGACATTTCGCGCGGCGACATGCTGGTCAAATCCAACAATCCGCCCAATGTCGGGCAGGATGTCGAAGCCATGGTCTGCTGGTTTTCGCAGAAGCCGATGGATCCGCGCGGCAAATACCTCCTGCGCCACACGACGAAGGAAACCAAAGCCATCGTGCAGGAACTGCGCTATCAGGTGGATATCGAGACCCTGCACAAAAAGGAAGGCGTCCCCACGCTCGCCATGAACGACATCGGCCGTGTTTCCCTGCGCACGGCAACCCCGCTCTTCCACGACAGCTACCGCCGCAACCGCCTGACGGGTTCGTTCGTCCTCGTCGACCCCGGCACCCACGAAACGGTCGCCGCGGGCATGATGGTCTGAAGACGTTGATGGTGGATCGCGATGTCCCATCGCGATTTTCGCGAAGACTTATCGCGCCGGGACGGCGCGATCCACCCTCCCACTCGCGCGTTGGACGCAGTGACAGTGCGCTCATTTCTTCCGCACGCGTGGAAATCTGCTAATCGTCGCGCATGAGCACCGCGCAACCTTCCGCCGGAAAACTCGCCTCGGCGCGCCTCGGGCTGATGCAACTCGTTGGCCAGTGCTTTTGCATCGGTCCGCTCATCGATGTCGCTTTGTTTCTCGGCATAGTCGCCTCGCTCGCGGGCGCCATCGGACCGCTCGCGGTGTTGCTGGCCTCGTTCGGCATGGTGGCGTTCGCCCTGGTTGTGGCCTTCTACGCCTCGGAGACGGGAGGGGCGGGTGCGATGGGTGATTACATCGCGCGGGCTTGGGGTCGCACCGCGGGTCTTGGGGCGCTCGGCATCTATGTGGTTTCGTTGCTCTTCGCCGGTGCGGCCGGGTTCACCATCGCGGTCGGCGATCTCGCCGCGCGTTTCGCGCTTTTCTATTTCGGCGTCGATTTCCCGTGGTGGGCGGGTGCGTTGCTCGTCTGCGCCGCCGCGTGGTGGATCAATGTCCGCGGCGCCTCGATCGCCACGCAGGTCCAACTTGTCATTGTCGGGATTTCCGTGATTCCGTTCGTGTTGACCGGCGCGGCGGCCATTGTCCATGCGGGTCCGGCCAACACGTGGGCGGTTTTCTCGTGGGGAAATCCGCACGGCGGCGATCTCTTCGGCGCCTTGCTTTTTTGCATCCTTCTTTTCGGCGGGTTCGAAACAGCGGGATCCCTGGCTGAGGAAACGGGAGATCCGCGCCGCACGATCCCGCTGGCGTTGGTCGGCACGGTGATTGCCGCGGCGGTGTTGCTGGTCTTTTGTTCGTATGCGGGAACGGTCCATTACGGGCCCGATCGCGTGGCGAAGTCCTGGGGCGACGCCATCGACGGGTTCGCCGTGATGGGGGATCAATTGCTCGGCGCGTGGGCGGGCTTGTGGATCCGGTTGGCTGTGCTTGTCGATTTCACCGCAACTTGCATCGGTTTCACGGTGGCCGCGCTGCGCGGCATCTACTCACTGGCGCGTGACGGGCGCCTGCCTTCATGGCTGGCGGCCACCAACCGCCATGGCGCACCGCACCATGCCGCGGCGGTCGTCCTTGGGTGCGCGGTGCTCGTTATTGCTGCCGGCTTGTTTGTGCCGGCGGCGGACCGCTTTCAGACCTTGTTCGTGACAGCCACAGCTCAGGCCCTGTTGCTCGTTTTGGTCTACACCGCGCTGGCGGTCGGGGCTCTGCGCCTGATGTGGAACGACGCGCGCAGCCAACCATGGTGGCGCTGGATCGTTTTCCCGCTGGCCACGGTCGTGCCCGCCTTGGCCCTCTATGGAACTTTTGTGCCTTTTCCGGGATTCCCCGAGCGGTTCGGGCTTTTCGCCGGGATCTTGGCGCTGGTGATCGTTGTTCTCTGGGTTTGGCGGGTGCCGAAATTGCCTGCGATTCCGGAAGTGAAATAAGCGGCGGTTGCGTCTAGGCTGTGCGTTTCATGGGCCGCGCCGATCTCCATCTCCACACGCGTCACAGCGCGCGGGCCACGGACTGGCTGTTGCGCAAGGTGGATTTTCCGGCCAGCTGCTCCGAGCCGAAGGAGATCTACCGTTCGCTGCGGGGGAAGGGGTTCGACTTCGTCACCTTCACCGACCATGACACGATCGACGGCTGCTTGGAGATCGCAGGCGAGCCGGGGGTTTTTCTCAGCGAGGAAATCACCGCATTTTTTCCCGAGGACGATGTCAAGGTGCACCTGCTCGCCTGGGGCATCACCGAAGCGCAGCATGCGGAAATCCAGCGGCTGCGCCGCGATATCTATGACTTGGCCCGCTACCTCAAGGCGCAGGAGATTGCGCACGCGGTGGCCCATCCGTTCTGGCCGGTGGACGAACGGCTTTCGGTCGACCATTGGGAGCGGCTGGTTTTGCTTTTCCGCCATTTCGAAACGGTCAATGGACTGCGCGATCCGCTGCTCGGACAGACGGCGGAGTTCGCGCTGTCGCGACTGACGCCATCGGACATCGAACGATTCGCGACGGAGAGAAAACTCCAGCCGTTGTGGGACGAGCCGTGGAAAAAGGCCTTCACCGGCGGTTCGGACGACAAGGGAGGGATCTATCTGGGACGGGCCTGGACTGAAGCCGAGGGCCGGACGGTGCACGAATTTTTGTCCGCGTTGCGCGAAGGAAAGTGCCGTCCGGGCGGCGAGGGGGGCGGGCCGTTGGTCATGGCCCACAGTCTTTACAGCGTCATCTTCGATTTCGCCGGCCAACGTCTGGCCCAGGGATCGCAAAAACCGGCTGCCGCCCTGCTCGAAAAAATGGCCGGACGTTTCATGGAGGGCAAAGACCCGACGCGGTTCACCCTGACGGAAAAACTCGGCTTCCTCGCGCAAGGCATCGCCACCGGGAAAATCTGGGAAGTCGCGCTGCCCGGCAATGCTTCGCTTTGGAAGGAACTGGCCGATGCCGTGGGGAAACCGGGTATGCGCTCGGCCATCGAAAAAGCGACCGAGGGCGTGACTGAGCCCGAACGCCGTGCCTTTCTCACAGCCAATCTTTTGGTCAACCAACTGGCCTTCCGCTTCTTTTCGCAATTCATCGCGCAGTTGCAGGCCGGACGACTCATCGAGAGTTTGCAATTTGTCGGCTCGCTCGTCCCGTTGGCCCTCGGGCTTGCCCCGTATTTTTACGCTTTCCGTTCGCCGGGGCGCGCGGAGTTGCGTCCGCTCTGTCAGAGCACTTGCGGCGAAGTCCCGGAAAACCTGCGCAACCACAAGCGTATCTGGTTCACCGACACGCTGGAGGACGTCAACGGCGTCTCCACTACGATCCGCAAAATGACTGCCGCAGCGCGGGCCGAAGGATTCGATCTCATCGTGGCGACCTCGCGCGGCGAAGTGGCGCCAAGCAATATCCCGATCAAAAATTTCCAGCCGGTCGGCGAATTCGAACTTCCCGAATATGAATTGCAGAAGCTGAGCTTTCCGCCCGTCTTGGAAATTGTCGATTACGTGCAACGCGAGGGTTTCACCGAGGTCATTATCAGCACGCCGGGTCCGATCGGACTGTGCGCCCTGCTCGCGGCGAAGATCCTCGGGATCAAGACGAGCGGCATTTACCACACCGACTTCCCGCAATACGTGCGCATCCTGACCGATGACTCGTGGATGGAGACCCTGACGTGGAATTTCATGCAGTGGTTTTACGAGCAGATGGACATCGTTTATGTCAACTCCAGCGACTACCGCCAGGCGCTCGAGGCGCGGGGGATCAAGGCCGACCGCATCCATATTCTGCCGCGCGGCTTGGACACGGGGCTGTTCACTCCCGAGCGCCGCGACGTCGAGTTTTGGAAGAAACGCGGATTGCAGGATGGTGAAATCGGTCTGCTTTATGCGGGCCGCGTGTCGAAAGAGAAAAAGTTGGATCTCTTCGCTGCCGCGGTGCGCAAGCTCAAGGACGACGGTTTGCCGGTGCGCGGGCTGGTCATCGGTCATGGTCCGTATTCCGCGGAATTCGAGAAATCTTTCCCCGAGGGAATTTTCACCGGCTATTTGAGCGGCGAGGAGTTGGCGCGGGCTTATGCGTCCGCCGATGCGTTCGTTTTTCCCAGCACGACGGATACCTTCGGCAATGTCATCCTCGAGGCGCAGGCGGCCGGTTTGCCTTGTGTTGTCTCCGATCAGGGCGGGCCGCGCGAATTGGTCACGGATGGGGCGGACGGCTTCGTCACACGCGGCGGCGATCTCACCGAATTGTGCGATGCCACGCGCAAGCTCTGCGTGGATCAGAACTTGCGCCGCATGATGGGTGCCGCGGCGCGGAAGCGCGTGGAAGATCGCAGTTGGCCGAACGCGGCCAGGCGGTTTTGGGAGATCAGTGCTTAGCTTTTGACCCGGTAGGGACGGCTGGCCCCAGCCGTCCGCACGCTTTCCGTAAACAAGGCACCGGCCCGCTGAGGCCAGCGGGCCCTACTGTTTATCCGCGACGAGTTGCCGGATCAGCGACTCGTAGCCTTGGCGCGCGTTCAACGTCCGCAACCGACCCTGTTTGTCGAAGACGAAGGCGGTGGGCAGTGCGTTGATGCCGAGGCGTCGGACGAGAGGATCTTCCCAGCCTGCGCCCGAGCAAGCCGTCGGCCATGCGGACAACCCGAGTTTCTGCAACGTCTCGCTGGCGTTGGCCGTTTTCTTGTCCAAGCTGACCGTGGCAACACTCACGCGTCCATCCGGCAGACTGCGCGAAAATTTGGCGAACTCGGCCAGCCAGGCAACCGAGGGCGGCGACCAACCGGCCCAGAAAACGACCACCGTGACTCGTCCGCTCTCGCCGTCCAATGACCAGCGCGTGCCACTCAGCGTGTCGAAGGAAAGATCCATCTTCTGGCCGAGCAGGCCGAGTCTGGTGAGATCATCACTGATCCGCTTTCTGGTCGCGTCGTCGCGGGCCAAACTTTCGGCCTGCTCGAGGAGTTTTCGTTTCCGCGAGGGTTGATCGTCGAGCAACGTTGCTGCCTCGGCCAGCAAGCGGGCGGCGCGACGGTCGTCGGGGTAGTTGCCGGCAAAGTTCTGCGCGGATTCGACGATGGTGTTGCGGGCATTGGCTGTTTCGACCGGACGCCCGGCCGCGGCAAGGTTCACCGTCTGCATCGTCGTGGTAATGCGCTGGAAGGCGGCATCGGCCCGGACCTTGGACGGAACGGATTTCAGGCGCTCGATCGCGGCCAATCGTTGCAGGGCTTTGTCCACGCGCATCCTGTCCGAAAGCGAGGCGCCCAGTGTGGATTGGATGCCGGCATATTCGATTTCCGCCTGGTAGCGCCGCGGGTCGTCGGGATAGCGGGTGATGAATTCCCCGAGCGCGCGTTCCTGCGCGGCCAAGTGGGTGCGCATGCTTTGCACAACTTGCTCGGGTGCTTCGGCCGGCGGTTGTCCGGGGCCTTGGCGCAATGTTTCGAGATTTGCCCACGCGGTATCGGCGTCCGAGGCGGCGAGGACGGAGGCGGGCAGGAGCAGGGCGAGCAGGAGGACTTTCATGGCGCGGTGGGTTTCGGAAGACGCATGGTCACGATCATCGGACGGTGATCGCTGGCGACAAACCAGTTTTTTTCGCGGCGGAGACCCGTTCCGCCGCGCAGCAGGAGGCGGCGCAAGGGCTGATTGACCATGACATAATCAATGCGGGAATATTCGTCGCTTTCATCCCAGTGGTAAGTCCACTGATCTCCCGTGCGATCGGCGAGGGGAAGAATAGTCAGCGACCGGCGTGTTCCGGCGCGTCCGGCCACACCTTTGACCACCGGGGAATTTTTGGTGTCGTTGAAATCACCGAAAACGAGCAGCGGTTTTTCCGGCGAACTCTCGAGGATCTTTTCGACGCGATCGCGCAGGATGAGTGATTCGGCACGCCGGAAAGCCGCCTGATCGTATTGGGGCACGACGCGTGAAGATTTCAAATGTACCCCCAGGATGCGCAACGGAAAATCCGCACGCACTTGCACCGTGACATCGAGGATTCCGCGGCGCACGCGCTGTGAAATGCCCTCAAGCTGGAACGCCGTCTGTGTGTCATGCTGCACCTCGAGGGGGAATCGGCTAAGGAGCGCGATGTGCCGTTCGCCGTCGGGTCCGTCCACCCACGTTGTATGCGGCAGGATCAAACCCGCTTTCCGCAGGCGTCGCTGCAAGTCGGCCAGATCCTTGCGCGTCCCCATCTCGTTGAGACCGATGACATCCGGACGGATTTGTCGCAGTGTTTCCACCACGGCCGCGATGGACTCGGGGGACTTGGCCGGAGTCGTAGTGCGGCCTTCTTTGTTCAGGATCGGACGCAGCATGTAATTGCGCACATTCCATGCCGCGAAGACGACGCGGTCCGGGGTGTCCGCCGCGCCGTGGTGCGGAACCAGCAGACAGGCCAGCGCGGCCGCGAGGATGGCGCGCGGCGCAAACACGGAAGATCAGGCCGGTTTGTGCGGCTCCTTGTCGGGAGCTTCTTTGACCTCGAGCGAGGCCGCGGTCTTTTTCACTTCGCGGTCGAGTTCCTCGCGGGCTTTGCGGAATTCGTTGATGCTTTGACCGAGTCCCTTGGCCAGTTCCGGAAGGCGTTTGGCACCGAAGAGCACGAGGATGATGAGGAGAATGAAGAGAATCTCCGGCCATCCGGGGGCGGTGAAGGCGAGCAGAGGAGTCATGACTTCACGCTATGTCCGCCCGCGGCACGGTGCAACCGCGAATGTTTTTCATTTCTGGTAGAGGGTGACGAGGCGGGCCAGCAGGACCGCGGGGTAGAGCTGTCCGATCAGCGCCTCCAGCGTGGTCATGGAGCGGGCCATGGGATGGACGGGCACGATCTCGCCGAGGCCCAGGGTGGTTAGCGTGCTGAAACTGAAATAGATCAGTTCGGCAATGGGCGGTTCGTCACACTGCGTGGCCGGATTGAAATAGAACGACGCGGGCTCGACAAGGTAGAGCACAACGTAGATTTCTCCCCACAAAATTCCGAGAAGCAGGTAGACGGCAATCGCCCCGTAAATGCAGTAAATGTTGATGCCGCCGCCGCGAAAGACGCGGGCGATGATCAGCCACGACAGCGCGGCAAAAAACAACACTGCCGCTGCCGCGGAAATGATGTGTATGAGCACCGCATCCTCGCGGAGATAGAAATGCAGCCAGTGCGAGGTGAAAGTCAGCCCGGACAAAACTACCATACCCCAGCGCACCGCCTTGTGCTTCGTTGTGGCCAGCACGCCGAGGACAAGCACGAGGGAGAAAGACAGTGCGGCGAAGATGTTGGCCCTGCCCTCAGTGCCCGCGAGCGGGTAAATGACGAATCCGTAGAGGACGAGAAAGAGCAACAGGGCGGCGAGGACGTGATCGGAATTGACCCATCGGAGCCGGCCCAGGTGCGCTTTACCTCCCTGCCTCTGCGTCACGCGATGCCCTCCTTCTCGCTCTTGGTATCGCGCGCCAGCAGGCGGAGCAATCCATCGCGCGGAGAGAGATTTTCAAAGAGCACGGCATAAACGGTGTCGAGCAAAGGCGTGTCCACGCCGTGCTTGCGCGCCTCGGCCTGCGCGGCGCGGGCGGTCGGCACGCCCTCGGCCACCATGACCATCGATTTCTCGATGTCCGCCCACTTTTCTCCGTGCCCCAAGCGTTCGCCGACGCCGCGGTTGCGGCTGTGCTGGCTGAAGCAGGTGACGATGAGGTCGCCGAGTCCGCTCAATCCGTGGAAGGTGTCACGCTGGCCGCCGAGCCTCGTGCCGAGACGCACCATTTCCGCGAGCGAGCGTGTGACCAGCGCGGCTTTGGCATTGTCGCCGAGGCCGAGTCCGTCGGAAATCCCCGCCGCGATGGCATAGATATTTTTCAACGCCCCGCCGAGCTCGACGCCGGTCACATCATCGACCGAGTAAGCGCGAAAGTTTCCCGTGTTGAAAAAATCCCGGATGCGCGCGGCGAGTTCGTGGTCGTCCGCCGCGACCACCGCGGCGGCCGGCGTGCCGCGCGCGACCTCTTCCGCGTGGTTCGGCCCGGACAAGGCGGCCACGGGATTGGCGGGAAATATTTCCGCGAGCACTTGCGTCATGAGCCGTCCGCTCTGGTGCTCGAGGCCCTTGGTGCAGCAGACGAGGGGCACGCCGGCGGTGACGCCCGCTCTGCCGAGTTGGCGGGCCACCTCGGGCAGGAACTTCGAGGGTGGCACCATGACGAAAAGATCAGCTTTGGCCGCTTCCTCCATCGAGGATGTGGCACGGACCGAAGGATTGAGTGTCACCCCGGGGAGGAATTTTTTGTTGGTGTGCGATGAATTGATTTCGTCCGCCTGCGCGGGTTCATGCGCCCAGATGGTCACGGGCACGCCGCGCGAGGAAAGCAGTTGAGCGAGGGCGCTGCCCCATCCGCCCGCACCGATGACCGAGACTTTTGCGAAACTCATTTCTTTTTGCCTTCGAAGCGCGATTCCGTTCCGGCGCGCAGACGTTGAATGTTGGTGCGGTGGCGCCAGATGGCGAGCGCGGAAATCAGCACCGAGAAACCGAGGAGGGGACCGTTGCCACCGCAACCCGCAGACCAGAGCGCCGCGACCGCCACCGGCAAGGCGGTAGCCGCGCTGATCGAGGCGAGCGAGACGTAGCGCGAGACCTTGAAGACGACGAACCAGACGATGGCGATGCAAAGCACGGCCCCCGGCATGAGGGCGAGGAGCACGCCTGCGGACGTGGCGATGCCCTTGCCGCCTTTGAATCCGAGCCACGGCGTGTAGTTGTGCCCGGCGATCACGGCCACCGCTGCGATGATGCCCGCCCAATCCGATGCTCCGCCGAAACGTCCGGCCAGCCACACGACGGCGAAACCTTTGAGCGCGTCGACCATGAAAACAAAAACACCGAGCGGCTTGCCCAGGGTTCGGAAAACATTCGTCGCGCCGATGTTGCCGCTGCCGTGTTGGCGGATGTCGACGCCTTTGGCTCGCGCCACCAAGTAACCGGTAGGAATCGAGCCGAGGAGAAAAGCGCCGAGGGCTACGAGCAACGCAGTGAGCGGATCCATCGGGAGTTAGGTAGATATGCCGCGCGTGGGGGGCGAGGAAAATGTAACAATTCAGTCTGGTGGATCGCGCCGTCCCCGGCGCGATTGGATGATCGGATTAATCGCGATGGGACACCGCGATCCACCTTGAGTCGTTTTCTAAGCGCGGAACTTCTGCGCGATGGGCACGCGCCGGCCGATGCCGAAGGCTTTGGAGGTCACTTTGATACCCGGCGCGGCCTGTTGGCGTTTGTATTCGTTGGTGTCGACCTTTTGCGCCACCCAGCGGACGGTGTCTGCGTCGAATCCCTTGGCCCCGATCTCCGTGGTGGTCAACTGCTCCTCGACATAGAGCCGAAGGATTTCATCAAGAATGTCATACGGAGGCAGCGTGTCCTGGTCCTTTTGGTCGGCCCGCAATTC
Source organism: uncultured Verrucomicrobiota bacterium (assembly GCA_903953565.1). Lineage (GTDB taxonomy): Bacteria > Verrucomicrobiota > Verrucomicrobiia > Chthoniobacterales > JACTMZ01 > JACTMZ01. Next base: position 147,611 of record CAJBKE010000015.1, read on the forward strand.
CGCGCTCGGGGCCTTGTCGATCGTGTTGCGCGGGATGATTTCGCCGTGGCGGTTGATGTAGCGGGCTAGGGCATAGACCATCGTTTTGGGAACATCGGAGAGCAGGGCGAGTCCTCCGGCCATGTCGCCGTAGATCGTGCAGTAGCCCACGGCCATTTCGCTTTTGTTGCCCGTCGAAATGACCATGCGGTTGAACTTGTTGGAAATCGCCATGAGCGTAATCCCGCGCAGTCGCGCCTGCAGGTTTTCCTCGGCGATGTCGGGCTTCGCTCCGGCGAAGACATCGGCCATCTGTTTTTCCATGGCCTCGAATCCGCCGGCGATCGGAACGGTGTGGCATTCAATGCCGAGATTCCGTGCCAAAGCGAGCGAGTCATCCACGCTGCCCTTGGAGGAAAATGGTCCCGGCATGGTCACTCCGAGCACGTTCTCCTTGCCGACGGCAGACACGGCGAGCGCGGCGGTCACCGCCGAGTCGATCCCGCCGCTCAGGCCGATGACAACCTGTTTGAATCCGCACTTGGCCAGATAATCGCGCAGTCCGAGAACCAGCGCCTCGTGTATGTCGCGCACGGCGTCATCCGGGGCGATGATCACCGGTCCGGCCGCGGGAATGGTCACCAAGGCGTTGTCCTCGCGGAATCCGGGAAGTTGGGCGACGACCGAACCTTCACGGTCGAAGACCAGCGAGTGGCCGTCGAAAACCAATTGGTCGTTGCCGCCGACGAGGTTCGCGTAAACGAGGGGAGCACCGAGTTCGCTGGCGATGCCGCCGAGCATGGCGCGACGCCGTGCGGCTTTGCCCGCTTCGAAGGGCGACGCGCTGAGGTTGAGCAAAAGTCCGATGCCGGCTTTTGCCAGTTCGTCGACCGGGCTGCGTCCGTAGTAGTCGCGCGGCAGGTATTCCGCGGTCCAGAGATCCTCGCAGATGGTGATCCCGGCCTTGTGTCCCGCGATTTCCGCGATGGCGACTTTTGCCGCCGGTTCAAAGTAGCGGCCCTCGTCGAAGACATCGTAAGTCGGCAGCAGTGATTTGTGGGCAGTCATGACGCGATGCCCGTTTTGCAAGACCACGGCCGCGTTGCGGCAGGGGCGTCCGTGACGTCCGGTGTTCGGTTCGACCGTGCCGACGATGAGCGGGACCTTTCCGGTGTCAGCGGCCAGCGCGCTGACGTGGCGCTCGGCCGCGGCGATGAACCCCGAGCGGAAGACCAGATCCATCGGCGGGTATCCGCAGACGGCGAGCTCGGGTGTTATGACAAAATCCGCACCCGCTTTGACCAATTCTCGGTAAGCGCGCAGGATTTTGTCCGTGTTCCCGGCGAAATCACCGACGGTCGTGTTGATCTGGGCGATGCCGGCGTTCAAGCGAATTGAGGGTTGAGGGATGAGTGTTGAGAGAGACGGAAAGGGATTTTCTCTTGCTGAAAACTGTCAACTGAACACTGCCAACTGCCGCCGCGGAGCGGCGGGCTACCAGAACCCCCACTGGCCGGTCTGCATGATGTAGAGGCCGAGGCCGAGGTTGGTCACGGCGTGGGCGAGGACGCAGCAGGCAAGGCTGCGGGTTTTCACGGCGAGGAGGTTGTAGATGGCGCCGGTGAGGAGGGCGGGAATGAAATCGGGTCCGAAGTGCGCCAGACCGAACATGACCGTGACCACTCCGAAGGAGAACCAGGAGAAAGTCCCGAACGAGACTTTGGTGAAGTCTTCTTTGATCAGGTAACGCAGGAGAAAGCCGCGCCAGAAAATTTCCTCGAGCAGCGGAACGATGACTACGAGGCGGATGAAGCGCAGGATGAGTGTTCCCCAATAGAGCGCGGCCGATCCGGCGAAGAGGCCGGGGTTGAATCCGTCGGTGCGTTGTTCGGCGCCAAGGAGCCATTGGGGCGAGATCCAGAGGGCGAGGACGACCAAGCCGGTGAGGACCGCGGTGATGACGTGCCATTTTGCGCCCCACTCGTAGGTTTTCCAAAACCAGACCAGCAGCGCACCACAGAGGATAGTCTGCAGCGGAAAGACCCAGTATTTGGGTTCGGCCAGCCAGAGCGGGGCGTTTTCGGCCGGGGCAAAGGACTGCACGAGGGAAATAAGGGCCAAGCCGCCCATGAAAACGGCGAAGGGCAGCACGTAGGCCCAGAGGGCGCGGGAGTCCAAAGCGGGACGGGAATCAGTCATGCCAATCTCCCTTGTGCCGCAAAACCGCCTTGACCGGCAAGCCTGCGCGGTCAATCTAAAGGGAGTTTGCGGGCATAGTTTAGTGGTAAAACTCCAGCCTTCCAAGCTGGCTATGAGGGTTCGATTCCCTCTGCCCGCTGTTTTTCTTCCGCCACCCCACACCAACGCGCACCGCATCCATGAAAGCTGTCATCGGCGCGGTTTTGGCGCGTTGCCCGCGAGCCTCGGCCGGTCACACCTGCGCGGTGATGAATTGGGTCAAAGGCCTCGAATCGCTCGGTTGGGAGGTGTGGATCACAGAACATCTGACGTCCGACGAACTCGAAGTTCCCGAACCCGGGCATGAACGGAGTCCGCAGGAGGAATTCTGGCATGACACCGCGGCAGAGTTCGGATTGTCCGACCGCCAATGTCTGATCATCGACGGGAAAAGTCCTGACCTTGCCGCGTTCCGAGATTTTTGTGCGGGCGCCGATTTGTTTTTGAATTACTCGGGGCAGTTCAAATTGCTCGACCTGCTCGGCGATCGCATCACCAAGGGTTACCTCGATGTCGACCCCGGTTTCACCCAGTTGTGGGTCGAGACCTGCAGGACGGACATGAATTTCGCGGGGCACGATCTTTTCCTCACCGTGGGCTCGAACTTCCGCTCGCCCAACTTGCGCCTGCCGCGCACCGGGCAGGATTGGATCCCGCTCGTGCCTCCTGTGCCGGGCGATTATTGGCGCGAACGTCTCGCTGCGGCCGGCGGTGCAAGTGACCGCGCGGCATGGACCACCGTCTCGCACTGGTATGGCTACAACGATCTCGTGTGGGAGGGAAAAACCTACGGCGGCAAGCGCGACAGTTTGCATGCGCTGGCCGATCTCCCGCGCATGAGCGGAGCGCCCTTTTGTATCGCCAGCGATTTGCAACCGGGATGGGAGGACTACGATCCCTTCATCAACGGCGGATGGAAGTTGGTTTCCTCCGCGGATGTTTGCCGCGATGTCCCCGCCTACCTGCGCTTCATCGCGGGATCGCGCGGCGAGATCGGCGTGGCCAAGGGTGGCTATGTTGTTTCGCGCGGCGGATGGATCAGCGATCGCAGTGTGATCTACCTCGCGCTCGAACGGCCCGTTGTTTTGCAGGACACCGGTTGGCCCGAAGTGGTGCCGCCGCGTCCGGGACTGTTGCCCTTTGACGACTTGGCCGGCGCGGCGGAACGCATCGCGGAAGCCGAGAACAACCTCGATGTGCAAAGCGCCGGTGCGCGCGAATTGGCCGACACGGTCTTCAGCCCCGCGTCTGCCCTGGCTCCGATTTTCGAACGCCTGCGCTGAGAAGCGTGCTCGGGAAGGGAGTCGAACCCTTACTCCTTACGGAACCAGATCCTAAGTCTGGCGCGTCTGCCAGTTCCGCCACCCGAGCTTGCAGAGAACCGTATACGCCCTGTTTAGGGGTGGCGAGCGCGGAGGATCTCGTAAGGTCCACGGTGGCCAGCACTTTCAGAGAGTGATCGCTGATAGCCTTGAATCGACATATTAGGGTTGCCATCCCGGGTCGTTCCGCTACTGTTCGTTGTTTCGCCTCGGCCGGAAGGGACCCGGCCTCCTTTGCATTATGATGATGCCCAGTTACTTAAAATGGATTTTGGCTTTGGCCTTGTTGGTCTCGGTGCTGCCTGCCGAGGGCAGTCGCCGTCATTCTTTTGACACCCCGGCTTCCGTTCGGACGGCTCCGCCGGAACCCCGGCGCGGTTTGTTCGGCGCGTTTGGCCGTGGCGAGGACTCGGAGGAGCACCAAGTGGTCCGCCTGGCGGACGGCGAAAAAGTCGAAATGGACGAGCGGATGATCGAGGCGATGCATTTGGCCGAGCGGGGTGCCCGTTCGCGGTCCATTCACCGTTGCTGGCGCTATGTGAAGCGTGCCCTCCAGGCGGCGGACGTTGTTGAGTGCTATCCGCAGACCGCGCTGGCCAAGCAGGCTGCCGTGGAATTGCCCAATCGCTACGGCTTCGAGCGCCTCGATGTCGATGATCCCTTCGAGGCTCCGGTCGGAGCGGTGCTCGTTTACGGCGGCCGCGGGGCCGGCCACGTGGAGTTCCGCACCGAGACGGGTTTTGTCAGCGATCACGCCTCGCGCAAACCTTCGCCCCGCCCCCTCATCGGGGTCTTTATCAAGCCCGTCGAAGGCTGAGTTTGGCGCAGCTAGGGTGGATCGCGATGTCCCATCGCGATCTTTGGATTGAGTAATCGCGCCGGGACGGCGCGATCCACCTTATCGGCATCCGGAATGTTCCGGGCTTGAGTTCAAATATTGCCGACCGCTTCGCGCAGAACTTCCGCGAAGTAGAACCGCACGTCATGCGGCATCTTCGCCCCGAAATCCACTGTCTGTTCCCCGGTGGTCACCGTGATGACCTGCTGCGGAATGCGCCGCACTTTGACGTAAGCATCAGGGAGTTCCACGCGCGTGTCCGCGCCGAACGCGATCTCGCGTCGCCGTCCGAACGGACCGACCCCGGTGAAAAAGCGCACTGTGCCGCGGTCGAGGTGCACACGCCATGATCCGAAGAGCAGGAAGACAATCATGCCGAGGAGAAAAATGGTTCCGATGAGGAACGGCAGACCGGCCAGACTCATCACCGGATCGAATTTACCGCTCGTCCACTGTCTGCCGTAGATTCCCCAGAGCGAAAATCCCGACCACAGCCCGGTGAAAGGGACGAGAAAAAAGGCCACCGGGTTGATGCGGCGGTAAACGATCGCGATGCCGCTGATAAGGCTGCGGCTGACCGTGACGCCGCGCGGTGGTTGGGATAGATCCGGCATCGCGCCGCGCCGAACTTCAGGGCTTGGCTGCCTTGGCGTGGCGGCGTTCGGCTTCTTTCACAATGGCGTCCACCGTGTTAGAAGCTTCCTTGATCGCGTGCCCGCGCAGACCTGCCACCAGTCGCGTGGCCGGCTCGACGTGGTTGGCGTAGCAAATGACGGCCGTTTCGCCGTGCGGCTCGACGCGGAGTTTGCCCACGGCGGACTTGGCGAAGATCGACTCGAGCAGGTTCCAATGCACCGTGTAACCCTCCGGCGTCTTTTCATAGCGATTGCGCACGAGGTAGCTGATGGTGAAAAGCACGGGAAGTTTGACCGTGTAACGCACGTCTTTGGTGTTCGCGTCGGGTTGTTTTTCCACCACCGCTGACTCGAGGTTGTCGATGAACGAGCCGGCGTTTTCGTAATCGAGGAACAGCTTGGTCACTCCCTCCGGGGTGGCTTCGACCTTGCGGTAGATCCGCACCTCGGGCCAAGTCGCGCCCGGTTTGTCAACGGTGACGAGCACCCCTTGGCCGCTTTCCAGCTTGGCGCGGTCCGAAGCGCCGAGTTCGTCCACCATGGATGCCCCGACCGGCGCGGCGGCGGCGAGGGTGGCCAACAAGAGAAGCATTGGTTTACGCATCAAAGAACAGACAGACGATGGCAGAAATTCGTTCATACGTTATCTGGTTGCCTGAACGTCGGCGTGTTAGCAAGGCCTCTGTGCAAATTGATATCCTGACCCTGTTCCCTTCCATGGGCGAGGGGATCCTCGGCGAAAGCATGCTGCGGATCGCCCGGGAGAAAGGATTGGCCGAGATCCGCATGCGCAACCTGCGCGACTGGGCCCCGGGCAAGCATCGCGTGACCGACGAACCGCCTTACGGCGGCGGAGCCGGCATGGTGCTCAAAGTCGAACCGATCGCCAATGCGCTCGACGAACTGCGTGGTCCGGAGTCGCGCGTCATCCTTCTCTCGGCCCAAGGCGCGCGCTTCGACCAAGCCGCCGCACGAAGGCTCTCCGGCGAGAAACATCTCATCATGCTTTCCGGACATTACGAAGGCGTGGATCACCGCGTGGCGGAACACCTCGTCGACGAGGAAATTTCCCTCGGCGATTATGTGCTGACCAACGGCACGCTGTCCGCCCTCGTCGTGGCCGATGCGGTGGTGCGTTTGTTGCCCGGCGTTTTGGGCGATGAACAGTCGGCGGTGGACGAATCCTTTTCCCACGGATTGCTCGAATATCCGCATTACACGCGGCCCGCGGAGTTCCGTGGCTGGAAAGTGCCCGATATTTTGCTCTCCGGAAACCACGCCGCCATCGAAGCGTGGCGGCACGAGCAGGCGCGTGAGCGCACGCGCGAGCGCCGGCCGGACTTGGGCGGGAATCCGTGACACCGGCCAGCATCCGTGTAGATTGATAGAGACGTTTCGCGTTAGTCGCGACGTCTGCATGAAACTGAAAGCTTTCCTTATCGCCTTGGCCATCCTCGCCGTGGTTGTCGGAGGGGTGGTCGGGGTCAAAGGCCTGCAAATCGGCCGCCTCATCGCTTCGGGCAAGGAGGAAGGCGGGCCGCCGCCGGAAACCGTGAGCACCGCGCCGGTCACCGCCGCGCGCTGGGACCGCGCGGTCGAATCCGTCGGCTCGATGCGCGCCGTGCAGGGAGCCGATCTGAGCACCGAATCATCCGGCGTCATCACCAAGATCCATTTCGAAAACGGACAGCAGGTCAACGAAGGCGACTTACTCGTTGAATTGGACACCCAGACCGAGGAAGCCAACCTGCGCTCGGCCGAAGCCGAGGCCGATCTGGCGCGCACCGTGTACGAGCGCACGCGCCGCCTGCGCGTCAACAACACTGTTCCGCAATCCGACATGGATGCAGCCGAATCCCAGATGCGCAAGATGAACGCCCTTATCGAGCAGTTGAAATCCACCCTGCGCGAAAAACAGGTGCGTGCACCATTCAGCGGCCATCTCGGCATCCGCGAGGTCAACCTCGGGCAATACGTCGACAACGGCGACAAAATCGTCTCGCTGCAATCGCTCGATCCGATCTATGTCGACTTTCTTTTGCCCCAGCAATTGCTCTCGCAGCTCAAGCCGAGCTTCCCGCTGCGCGTCATGACCGATGTTTATCCTGGCAAGGTCTTCGACGGTGAACTCACCGCGGTGAACACCGAGATCGATCCGGTGACACGCAACATCCGTCTGCAAGGGACGCTGCAGAATCCGGAAGGCCTTTTGCGCCCCGGCATGTTCGGACGCGTCCTTCTTTCGCTCGGCGAGGCCGATGAAGTGATCGCCATCCCGCTCACCGCGGTTATTACCGCTACCTACGGGGATTCGGTCTTCGTCGTGGAGGAGAAGGCCGACGAGAAAGGGAACAAAAAACTGGTGGCCAACCAGCGTTTCATCCGCACCGGGCGCAGCGAGGGAGATTTTATCGCCGTGACCGAAGGCTTGAAACCCGGCGAAACCGTCGTTGCGGCCGGGGCTTTCAAATTGCGCAACGGTTCGGCCATCGAAGTGAACAACGACCTGGCGCCGCAACCCGAGCGCGCGCCGCGGCCGGAGGACTCATGAGCCTTCGTCATCTCGGTCGCCGCGGCGGGGGCGGGGGATCCGGCGCTTTCACCGACATCTTCATCGAGCGTCCGGTGCTCGCTGCCGTTGTCGCCATTCTTATCATCGTGGTGGGGATGCAGGCCATCCTCACGCTCAACGTCCGCCAATACCCGCGCAGCGAAAACGCGTCCGTCACGGTCACCACGGTCTATATCGGCGCGAGTGCCGATCTTGTGCGCGGATTCATCACCACGCCGCTTGAGCGCGCCATCGCCGGTGCCGACGGCATCGACTACATCGAATCGCAAAGTTCCCCGAGTCGCTCGGTCATCACCGCGCGGATCAAGCTGAACTACGATCCGACCAAAGCGCTGGCCGAGATCAGTTCGAAGGTCGACCAGGTGCGCGGGGATCTCCCGCCCGAGGCGGAGGTGCCGATCATCAACATCGAGAACGCCGACTCGCAGCGCGCCGCAGCCTACCTGCGTTTCACCTCGGACATTCTCCGTCCCAACGAAATCACCGATTACCTCGCGCGCGTCGTGCAGCCGCGGTTTTCCGCCATCCCCGGTGTTCAGCGTGCGGAAATCCTCGGCGGCCGCGTTTTCGCCATGCGGATTTGGCTCAAACCCGAGCGCATGGCTGCGCTCAATGTCAGCCCCGCGCAAATCCGCCAAGCGCTGGCCGGCAACAATTACCTTTCCGCCGTCGGACAGACCAAAGGCGCACTCGTCACGGTCAATCTCACGGCCAACACCGACCTGAGCACGCCGGAGGAATTCGAGCAGCTGGTCATCCGCGAGAGCGGCGGCGCCATTGTCCGGCTCAAGGACGTGGCCGATGTCGTCCTCGGTGCGGAGGACTACGATTCCGAGGTCCGCTTCTCCGGACAAAAAGCCGTCTTCATGGGTATCTGGGTTCTGCCCAATGCCAACTCGCTCGACGTGCTCACCGCCGTGCGCAAGGAACTCGACGCCATCAACCGCGACTTGCCCGCGGGAATGACAGGCGGAATCGGCTACGATTCCACGGTCTACATCCAGGATGCCATCGACGAGGTGATCAAGACGCTGGTCGAAACACTGCTCATCGTCGTTGCCGTCATCTTCCTCTTCCTCGGTTCGATGCGCGCCGTGCTCGTGCCGGTCGCGGCGATCCCGCTCTCCATCATCGGCGCGTTCTTCCTCATGCAGGCGGCCGGCTTCACTATCAATCTGCTCACCCTGCTGGCCATCGTTCTTTGCGTCGGCATCGTCGTTGATGACGCCATCGTCATGGTGGAAAACATCGAGCGGCACTTGTCCGAGGGAATGAAACCGTTCGAGGCTGCACTCAAAGGTGCGCGCGAACTGGTCGGACCGGTCATTTCCATGACCATCACCCTCGCCGTGGTCTATGCGCCCATCGGTTTCCAGGGCGGATTGACCGGCGCGCTTTTCCGCGAGTTCGCCTTCACCTTGGCCGGTGCGGTCCTTGTTTCCGGCATCGTCGCCCTGACCGTGTCACCGGTCATGTGCGCCAAGCTTTTCAAGCCGGGCATCGAGGAACGCGGCTTTGCCCGCATGGTCAACCGCGCCTTCACGCGGCTTCGCGACATGTATACCCGCGCCCTTGACGGCGTGTTGTCCGCTCGCCCGGCGGCGTATTTTGTTTGGGTGGTCATCGCGTTGCTTTGCATCCCGATGTTCCGCATGTCGCCGACGGAACTGGCCCCGTCCGAAGACCAGGGCATCATCTTTGGTATTGTCGATGCTCCGGCCAATGCCACGGTCGAGGAAACAGCCCGTTATGCCGAGGCGGCGAACAAGATCTTTTTCGAGGAAGAGGAAACCGAATTCACCTTCCAACTCACACAGCCTTCGTCCGGTTTCAGCGGTATGCGGCTCAAGCCGTGGAGCGAGCGCGAGCGCACTCCCAACGAAATCCTCCCCGGACTTTCCGAAAAACTGCAACGCATCGCAGGCATCAGCGTGCGCGCGGTCACTCCGCCCGCGCTGCCCGGCGGTGGCAATTTCCCGGTCGAGTTCGTCATCGCCTCGACGGCCGAGCCGCAGCAAATCCTCGAAATCGCCCACACCCTACAGCAAAAAGCGGCGGCCAGTGGCATGTTCGCTTTCCCGCCGATCATCGACACCAAGATCGACCAACCCGAGGCGGAATTCGTCCTCGATCGCGACAAGATCGCCTCACTCGGCCTCAATCTCCGCCAAGTCGGTGAGGATCTCTCGGCCATGGTCGGCGGCAATTACGTCAACCGTTTCAACATCGGCGGACGCAGCTACAAGGTTATCCCGCAAATCCAGCGCGCCGGCCGGCTCAATCCCGACCAGCTCGAGCGCATTTATGTCACCGGACCCGACGGCCGTCTCATGCCGCTCGGTGCGGTGGCCACCATCAAGGAGTCTGCGCAACCGCGCTCGCTCAACCGCTTCCAGCAGCTCAACGCGGTCAAGCTCAGCGGTGTGGCCATCCGTCCGCTCGACCAGGCACTGCGTTTCCTTGAGGACGAAGCGGCCAAGATTATGCCGCCGGGTTATGTCATCGATTACACAGGAGAATCCCGCCAACTGCGCGAAGAAGGCGACAAATTCCTCCCGGCTTTCGCCCTCGCTCTCGTTCTCATCTTTTTGGTCCTCGCCGCGCAGTTCAACAGCTTCCGCGATCCCTTCATCATCCTGCTCGGATCCGTCCCGCTCGCTCTGTTCGGCGCGCTTGTCTTCACCTTCTTGAAAATGCCCGCGCCCAATGTGCCGTTTTGGACCGACGGCTGGACCACGACGCTGAACATCTACTCGCAGGTCGGCCTCGTCACTCTCGTCGGCCTCATCGCCAAGCATGGTATCCTCATCGTCGAATTCGCCAATCAGCGTCAGCGCGCCGGCGTGGAGAAACTCCAGGCGGTGCGCGAAGCGGCCAGCGTGCGCTTTCGTCCGATCATGATGACAACCATCGCTACGGTGGCCGGCCACTTCCCGCTCGTGCTCGTCACCGGCGCCGGGGCCGCTGCGCGCAATTCAATCGGACTAGTTTTGGTCGGCGGCATGACTCTCGGCACGATTTTCACCCTGTTCATCATTCCCTGCCTCTACATGCTCATGGCCAAAAACTCGGCCAAGGAATCCCGTAATCCCTACGATGCACCCGAGGCCGTGCCGGCCAAGGCTTGATCGCCGGAATCTCCCAGTGCAAAAGGCTCCGACGGTCACAGACCGCCGCTACATCCGAGGATCGCTCTCGCCCCCTTTCCGCTTGACCGCTCCGCTCCGCTGGCATCATCTGCCACCTGCATGAAATCGTCCTTTCTCCTCCTCGCCGCGGCCGCCGTCATTCTCTCCGGCTGCGTCACGACCCCGAAGTCCGGCAACGCCGCTGTCATGAATCTTTTCAAGCAAGCCGATGCCGACGGCAACAGCCAAGTGTCGCGCCGCGAATTCACCGATCTTCTCATCGCCGAAGCTTTCGCCAACTATGACAAAAACAAGGACGGCTTTGTCACCCTCGCCGAGTGGACGGCCGGCGGTGGAACCCGCGAAACCTTCCTCGCCATGGGCGGCCGCAGCGGCAGGTTGACCCTCGCGCAAGTTCAGGCCAGTAAGGTCGCGCAAAACCAAATGGCCATTCCTTTCGATCAGGCCGACACCTCCAAGTCCGGTTACCTGTCCCTCGAGGAATTTGTCGCCTACCGCAAAAAAGCTGCGCCCTACGTCCGATAGGCCGTGGATTCCCACTCGGTCTTCCAAGCACTGCAGCTGGCGGTCAGTCCCGTCATCCTCATCTCCGCCTACGGTCTGCTGTTGCTCAGCATGACCAACCGCCTCGGCCGCGCCATCGACCGCGCGCGATTGCTGGTGCGTGAAGGCGCGGCCAAAGAGGATCAGATTACCATCATCACGCAGCGCGCCGGCTGGATCCGTTCCGCCATTGTCTTTACCTCGCTTGCGCTGATCGCCGCGGGTCTGCTGGTCCTCGTGCTTTTCGCGTCGATTTATCTGCCGTTCAATATCGCTCCCGTGGTGGCCGTGCTTTTCATCGGGAGCTTGGTCAGCGTGGTTATCGGCTTGGGCTATTTTATTGCCGACATATACGGCTCGCTCCACGCCATGCAGGCCGAGTTGCAGGAAGCCTCGCGCTCCAAAGTCGCCGACCGGTCCTGAGTCTGCTTTTGGTTTGAACGGAAGAGGTTTTCGGCCGCGTCGGATTATTCCGGGCAGACAACGGGAATTTTCTGCGAACGGAAGCGGCGGTAGACGCTGAAATCGGTCCGGTCGGTGGCGATGACCTTGGCGTTCGGATACATCTCCGAGAGCACAACAAGGGACGCATCGGCTGCGTCCATCGCTTCGTATTTCAACATCAAGGTCTGGGTGCGCTCAAGGTGGTCGGGCCAAGGCTGAAGAAGACGGATCGCGCCCAAGCGCACGAGGGTGAGAAGGGCATGGGCCGGACGCGTGTTGCCGCCGAGATTCCAGCAGGCTTCACCTAGAACGATTTCGCTGGTGTGTAGAGGTCCGGGGACTTGTGACAAAACAGAGCAACTCCACTCATGCCATTGGTCGGATGCATTCAGCCAACCGATGAGCGGCCCCGCGTCAACGAGCGCGCGGACGGGCATATCCCTTCCCTCATGGAAAGGTCGGCTGGCCCGTGAAACATTCCTCGGTAGGGCGCGGCCAGACTGGCGAAGTCGGTGCTGCTGTCCAGTTCCTTGGCCAGCGCCCGCCGGACGGTTTCGGAAAACCCCTCTTTCTGGGCAGCCGCACGCTTGCGCAGCTTTTGATCCATCGAATCGGGAATCTTGATCGTCACGGTCTTCATGTATTACCCACGGTATGATCGTTCGCCCGGAAGGCAAACGGGAAAATCCGTCCAGCCCCGCCCGCCGGGGAGATGGTACCCTATTCAGCGGTTGCTGAGTCTGACTCCATCCAAAACGGTCTTATCCTTCCGAGAGATCCGAAGAATCTCGAACAAATCCTCCGAGATGTTGAGGCAAGGGGTTACCTTGACATCGAACTCGTATACCGATTGAGACAGAAGGAGTCTTTGGGCTCCGTAAAGCAGAAGATCGTCAGAAAGATTCAGCAGAATGAGTCTGCTTTTTGCTTCGAGGATTTGGTCTGGGAGCTTTCGGAGGCCGTTTAGCGTTTGCGGCGCCTAAAAGCCCAAAGCGAAGCAACTCCACCGAGAAGAAGCAGTGCGTAGGTGGATGGTTCGGGGACTAGTTGAGCTGTGCCATCAAGTATTGGATTTCCGCTGGAATCGTAGGTCATGAGATTCATTGTCGTTCCCTCTATATTCCCCCAAAGGCTGCCGAGATAGTCGCCCGTAGGACCCGTATAATTGAACAATATTGCTCCTGTGGGAGTTACTGAACCCAGGAAGTCAAAAGGTTTCGTGTTTTCGCCAAGTCCTGCGCCTGTAAAATATCCATTATTATAAGAATAAGAAGCGATTGTAAACAAACCAACTCCTTGGAGAGCCGGGGCATTGTACCTCCAATCAGTCCCAGCAAGCCATGAATACTCATTCCATATGGAATTCGTAGGGTAAGTAGCTACTGATGATTCTGATTGGAGTGTGATTTGATTTAAAGAGTTGGTTGGAGCCATGTAAGACCAGTGATTGACGTAGGATGCCGCAGAGCCAGAGTGCGTCTGCATCAAAAACTGATTTACCCCACCGACATTCACAAATTGACCCACGCCGACATTTGTTTCTGAAGATGAAATGAAGTTGATATAAACATTACCCGAGGAATTAATTGTTCCTGAGATAG
>CAJBKE010000016.1 GCA_903953565.1 uncultured Verrucomicrobiota bacterium
GCTCATGGGATTAACGATGTTGCTGAGGTTCATTGATTGATGGAGCGCTCACGTTAACGGCTGGGGTCGGGGTGTCAAAACGAAAGGAGTTGAGAGCATGGAGCGGGGAATAGGGAGCTTGGAGGCAGAGAGAGTCGAGGGCGCGGTCAGCCGGCGAGTTCTTCGGCGGGGTAGGTCCAAATTTCGCTCAGGGTGGGGTGGTAGTGGGGGATTTTGAGGAATTCGGCGGCGGTGGCGCGGTAGCGCATGGCGACCACGACCTCGTGGATGAGTTCGGAGGCGTGGGGACCGACCACGGCGCCGCCGATGATTTCGCCCCGGGGGCGGTCGGCGATCAGTTTGACGAAGCCGTCGGTTTTGCCGTGCACCATGGATTTGCCGTGGTCGGCGAAAGGGTAGGTGGCTGCGGCGAAGTCGAGCCCGAGTTCGGCGGCTTCGCGTTCGGTGAGCCCGACCATGGCGGTTTCGGGCTGGGTGAAAACGGCGAAGAGGCGCAGGCGGTAGTCGATGGTTTCCAGCGGTTCGCTCTTGCCGCGGAGGAGGCGCGCGGCATTGCGCGCGGCGATCTCGCCTTGCTCGATGGCGATGTGGACAATTTCCAATTTCCCGGTGACGTCACCGGCGCCGAAAATGTGTGCGACGGAGGTCTGCTGTGTATCGGTCGTGGCCAGCGCACGGCCCGGCGGAACATCGAGTCCGGCTTGCGCGAGATCGAGTCCGGCCGTGGCGGGGTCGCGTCCGAGGGCGAGCAGGATTTCGTCCGCCTCGATCGTCTCTTCGCGGTCCTCGTGCGCGACGCGCACCCATTTGCCGCGGGGGGAACTGCCGGCGCCGATGATACGGCAGCCGAGGACGAACTTCGTGCCGTGGCGTTCCATGCCTTGCTGGACGGCGTCGGCCACGTCGCGGTCCATCGAGCTGAGGATTTGTTTGCTGCGTTGGATGACGGTCACTGCCGCACCGAGTGCGCGGTGGTAGTGGGCCATTTCCAGCGCGACGGGTCCGGCGCCGAGGACGATGAGTGATTTGGGTGGATGTTCGTTATCCAGCACGTCGTCGCTGGTCAGAGGTCTGGCTTCCGCGAGGCCGGGAATGTCGGGATGACGGATGACCGAGCCGGTGGCGACGAGGATGGTTTTGCTGCGGACATTTTGTTCGCCGCCGCGCAGGCGCACCGCGAGTTCGTGGGGCGAGGTGAAGCGGGCGTGTCCGCGGATCAAGGTGAATTTGCCGCTTTCCAGTTGGTCGGCCCGGTATTTGGCGAATTCGGCGATGAGGCGGCGCTTGCGTTCGATGATTTTCGCGCCGTCGAAACCGGTGTCCTTAGCATAGAGCCCGAACTCGTCCGCTTCGCGCATGTCCTGCAACCGGTTGGCTGACTCGATGAGTGTTTTGCTCGGCATGCATCCGCGGAGGATGCAAAGGCCTCCCAGTTCCTCGGATCCGTCGATTACGGCGGTGCGTAAACCCTCGCCCGCCGCGGTGCGGGCCGCTGCGTACCCGGCGCTGCCGCCTCCGACCACGACGAAATCGAACTCATTCATCACGGACTTTGTAAACGCGGAAGAACCGGTTGGCGAACACGGGTTGAAGGAAGTCAGGGATGTCGCGCCCGGTGGCCAGACGGACAATCAACGGCTGCGGCGGAGTGGGGATACCAAGCAGCGCAGCGGAGGTGGCGATGACGCGCTCGGGGGCATCTGTAACGACATACTTTACGCTGCGCAGGGACAATTGCGAGGCGGCCACACTGTCGTCGTCGGAGAGGAAAAAGCGCGCCGTATCGACCGATCCGGGTAGACTTTGGTGCGAGGTGCCACCGACCATGGGTTGTCCGCTCAGGCGCGCGAGCGCGGGTGAAATCCACCATGGAGCGAGGACGCCGCCGCGCGTTTGGGTTTCGAGGAATCGGGCGGTTTGTTCGAGCAGGGCGGCTTCGAGCACTTTTTCCTGCTGTCGGGCGCGCTCGGCCGGTGCGGGGAAGAGTCGCGCATCCCAAGCCCGGGCCACCGGCCAGAGACTGACTAGGAACACGATGCCGATGATCCATGGTTTGCGCAACGGCGCGAGCATCCACGGCAGCGCGAGACAAAAGATCGCCGCCTGCCAAGGATTCCAACGCGCCTGCCATCCGGTCAGGGCAGTGACAACGGCGAGAAGCAGAAGAATGATGAGAGCAAGGGGATCGCGCCGCCGGAAATAATCCCACGCGAGCAAAAGCGGTGCGGGAAAAAGAAGCCAACCGGTCCAAGCGAACATGGCTGCAGGGGTGGCGCCTTGCAGTTCGCCGAGCAGCGCAGCCCAGCGGGGAAAGAATTCACGCACGGTCGCGTCGGGCCAAGGGGTGCGGAAACCTTCCAGCGCCCACGAGGCAAGGCCGATGCCAAGCGTGAGCAAGAGTGCGCGGCGCCAAGCGGGCGGCCAGGCCGCACGGCGCAGGACGAGGCTGCGGGCGATTTCCTGGGCAGCAAGAAGGATGAGCGGTTCGAACCACGAGACCCAGAGGGCGAGGCCCCACGCGGCGGCGGAAGTCCAGGCCCACGCGGATCGTGCGGTGCGGACAAAGGCGAAATTCGAGGCAAGCGCGATGGTCGTGAGCGCGACGAGCAGTGATTGATGGTCCGGACGCCCAAGGGCGAAGGCATGGGTCAGCGCGGGCGAAACGGCAAAAAGAATGAGCACCGGCCAGCGCGGGCGCAGATCGAGAATGCGTGACCAAAAGAAAAGAAAGAGCAGTGTAACCAGCCCGAGGAGCGGCGAGATCCAAGCCCCCGCTACGTCAAGAGGACGGATGATCACGCCGAGCGCGGCGATGAGGTGGTCCATGGGCGCGGTGGTGTGAGGGATGGTGCCTTGGGGAAAATTTTCGAA
>CAJBKE010000017.1 GCA_903953565.1 uncultured Verrucomicrobiota bacterium
CCAAAGCGCCCGATATTGAGCGTGCCCGAGGAGCCATGATTCGCGGCGATGGTGGTCTGCGGGGCGGCCACGTTTCCACCGTCGGCCACGGTCAGGCTGCTGTTTGTTCCACCCCAGCCGATAAAGAGAGGAGACGCAGCGAAGAAGGAGACACGGTTGCTCCACGTCGAGCCGGATCCGGTGACCAGCACGCTGTTGTTGCCGCCGGCATTCCCGATATAGGTCGATGAACTGGAAATACTCCCGCCGCCGCTGACCACCACGCTGTTGCCGGTGCTGCCCGCGAAGTATCCGAGGGTGAATGCTTCGGCGGTCACGCTGCCGCCATCGCTGACCGTAAGCGTGTTGTCCGACCCACTGCTGCCGACATTGAGGAACGAGCCGTTCTCCCACGCCGAGCCGGACCCGGTCACCACCACGCTGTTGCCCGTGGAGGTGGCGCTGGCGCCGATGTAGCTACCCAGATCACCGGTCACCACCTTGCCGCCATTGGAAATCAGCAGGCTGTTGCCCGAGCCGCCCACTCCGACCGCAACATTGGTCAGGGCATTCAACACGGTCCCGGCATTGGCCACCGAAATGCTGTTGTTGGAGTCACCCGCGTTGACGCCGAGCGCGACGTTCCCGTAAAGACTGTTTCCGCTCGTGATGGCGTAGCTCTGGCTGGAGGAATTGTCGCCAACCATCAAATTGGTGATGACTTGAGCGATGCTCACCGAACCGTTGCCGGTGTTGCCGATACTAATGAAGGTATTGGATGCGGACGAGGCAACAAAGGACCCGCCACCCCCACCGCCGTACCCGTAGCGTGTAGTTTCTGGAGGAGCATCAGACTGACTAGAAATGACTTCAAATGCACCACCACCCCCGCCGCTGTAGCCACCACCACCTCCTCCGCTGTATTGGCCCGCTTGACCTCCACCGCCGAAGCCTCCGCTTGGGGAAGTAAAAGTCACTTCCCCCTTACCACTTCCGGTAACCATGGTCCCTTGCCCACCACCACCACCCTCGAGGTAGCTACTGCCACCACCAATACCAATGGAACCACTATAATTGGTATAGGATCCCCCTGCTCCCAGCAATCCACCACCACCACCACCATTACCACCACCAGCGAAGAAACCATAGTTAGTGGAGGAACCATAGCTTCCGCCAAACCCATTGGTCCCGCCCACAATCTCCCCTGACGTATCAGAGGTTCCTGAGGTCATGAGACTCGCATCATTTCCCGGGTCCGCCTCAGTCGGGCCATGAAAATTATCATTACTTACTTCGGTGTAACCACCCCCACCGCCACCTCCGGCGACCAACAAAGGATTGTTAGAAAAGTCGACCACGAAGCTTCCGCCACCCCCGCCGCCACCATAAGGCGCCGCACTGCCACTGGCGCCACTGCCTCCCGAGAGAATATTCAACCGAAACCCGCTCGAAAGCGAGAAGGTGCCGACGACCTGGGCACCCGCACCGCCCGAGGATCCGAGAGCGCTGCCGCCACCCGCTGCACCGTAAGCCGTGATGGTGTATAAGCCGTCGTAAAGCGCCGTCCAATTGGTGATCGAGCCCGTGTAATTGAAAGTCCAATTGGTGACGGGCTGGGAATGCAGGGATGGTGAGAACAAGCAGGAGAGCCCTGCGACAAGGACGAGCGTCGGGATGCGTTTCATGGGGATGACTTCGGTCAGCTTATCGGATTCGAGGGCAGAGGGAGCAATTCGCGCTGCTTATCAGGAAACTTTTCCGCGCCTGCGCCAGCGCATGAACGCCGCACCGCCGGCGAGCAACGCTGCCGCGGCCCACGTGCCGGGCTCGGGCACCGGCGAAGGCGCCCCAGGGCCGCCGGCTGCGGTGAAGACGAGGTTCAGGTTTTTCCCGTTGAGGCTTTGCGCGATGGAGAAGCTGCCGCCGTTCAGTGCATTGGCGAAGCCTCCTGTGCCGTTGATTGCTCCGGTGTTGATGACGAATTGGTCGCTGCCGGCAAATCCAGTGATGCCCCCGGCTGCGGTAAGGATGGTCCAGGTATAGCTTTGGTTCGGATTGAAGTTGAGCGCGTTGCCGTTCGTATCGGGCGCAACGCCGGATAGCGACCACAGGTTGATGTTGAACTCGCTGCCGACGGTCAGGGCACTCAGGTCGAGCGTGCCGGTGGCATTGACCAAGTCCCAACCGCTCCCGGCCCCGAGCGCCGTGTCATAAATCTGCCAATTGTAGTTGGCGCCGCTGTTCCATACAGCGTTGCCAGCGACGTCGAGCGTTCCGGGCGAGTTGCCCGGATTGATCGTGCTGCCGAGGTTGAGAACGATGCCGCCGACCGAGCCGGATCCTGACAATGTTCCCCCGTTGTTCACGGTGACCGTGCTGTTGGCGATCGAGCCGTTGACAACGAGGTCGCCCGCCGCCACCGTCGTCGCGCCCGTGTAGGTGTTGTTTCCGGTGAGCGTTGTCGTCCCGCTACCGAGTTGGTTGACCGAGCCGTTGCCGGAGATGGGGGCGCTGATCGTGGTGCTGTTGCTCTGGTTGAAGTTGATCGTCCCGGTGCCGGCACCGAAGGCGATGTTCGGCGTGGAGACCGTCCCCGCCGCGTCGTTGGTCCCGAAGCGACCGATGTTCAGCGTGCCGGAAGACCCTGCATATTCCGCAAGGGTCAGTCCCAGCGTGATGCCAGTAGAGTTCAAATTGACCGTGCCGCCGTTGGCCACAGTGAGCGTTGCTCCGCCCGACATGCCCACCGTGATCCCGTAATACGAGTTGGGGTTGTTCCAGACCGAGCCGCTGCCGGTCACTAGAGCGCTGTTGTTGCTGCTGCCCGCGTTGTAGCCCATTTGGCCGATCCAGGAACGGATGGTTGCTCCGTCGCTGACCACCAGGCTGCCGCCCGACCCGCTTACGCCCACCAGCATATTCCACGAATTGCTCAAGGTGGAACCCGGTCCGGTCACCACCACGCTGTTGTCGGCAGCCCCGGCACCGCGGCTGATGTAGGTATACTCCGTCGTGACATGCCCGCCGTTGCTGACGACCAAACTATTGCCCGAGCCGCCGAGGCCGGCCGTGATCGAAGCTCCACTAATGTTCCAACTCGACCCGGGTCCGGTCACCAACCCGCTGTTGTTGGAGGATCCAGCGTTGTAGCCCAAGAGCCCGCCGGCCGGCACCCCCACGGTCGCAGTGGCCACCGTGGTCGTCACCTGGCCACCGGCCGCGATGACCAAACTATTGCCCGAGCCGCTCATTCCTACCGTGAGGCTCCCATCGTTGTTCCATGACGATCCGCTGCCGGTCACCAACACGCTGTTGCCGGTGGAGTTGGCATTCAGCCCGACAACCGCACCATTAGTCGCCTGGGCGTTGGCCACACTCGCGCCGTCGGAAACCGTCATGCTGTTGCCCGAACCGCTCACTCCCACGACGAGATCACCGCTGCTGTCCCAAGCCGAGCCACTGCCCGTCACCAACACGCTGTTGTTGGAGGACGCGGCGCCCGCGCCGAGGACCCCGCCGTAGTTCACCTGTGCGTTGGAAATGCTTCCTCCGTTGGAGATGACCATGCTGTTGCCTGCTCCGTTGAAGCCCACGAAAAGATCGCCACTGCTGATCCACCGCGAAGCGCTCGCGGTGACCAGCGCGCTATTGCTGTTCGCCCCGGCATTGTAACCGATGATCCCTCCGTAGAGGCTTCCCGAATAACTGGACACCCCGTTGGAAACAGTGCCCGCATTCGAAACCACCAGACTGTTACCCGAACCGCTGTAGCCGATGACAAGATCGTTCCCGCTGTGCCAAGCCGACCCGCTCCCCGTAACCGTCGCCGAATTGCCGGTCGAGTTGGTCCCGACACCGATGACCGCGCTCCCGTTATCCTGGCCGAGGTTGCTCGCGATTCCCCCGTTGGAAATCAGCAGACTGTTGCCCGATCCGTAGTACCCAACCGTGAGGTCCCCGGTGTTGCTCCAAGTCGATCCCGATCCGGTGACAACCGCAGAGTTGTTCGAGGCCGCGGCCTCAAGTCCGATCATCCCAGACCCATAACTGACGACAGCGCCATGGTCGCTCACCGAAAGGCTGTTGCCCGAGCCAGCAACCCCGACAACGACATTGGTCAGGGCACTCAACACGGTCCCGGCATTGGCTACCGAGACGCTGTTGTTGGAGTCACCCGCGTTGACGCCAAGCGCGACGTTCCCATAAAGGCTGGTTCCATTCGTGAAGACGTCGCTCTGGCCGGAGGCGTTGTCGCCAACCACCAGATTGGTGATGACTTGAGCGATGCTCACCGAACCGTTGCCGTAGCTGTTGACCGACGAGAAGGCATTCGATGCGGATGAGGCAACGAAGGAGCCGCCACCACCACCGCCGTACCCAATGTTTTCATATTCACCAGCTGGGCCTTGAGAGAATCCAATTTGACCACCACCCCCGCCGCTGTAGCCACCACCTCCTCCTCCGCTGTATTCACCCGCTTGACCTCCACCGCCGAAGCCTCCGCTTGGGTAACCAGAACTCCCTTGCCCCCCACCACCACCCTCGAGGTAGCTACTACCACCACCAATACCAATGGAACCATTAGAATTGGTAGAGGATCCCCCTGCTCCTAGCAATCCACCACCGCCGCCAGCAGCACGGACATAAGGTCCATAGCTTCCGCCAAACCCATCGGTCCCGCCCGCTGCCGACCCTGATGCGTCAGAGGTTCCCGAGGAATTGGTGCTCGCAGCATGCCCCGGGTTCGCCGCATACGGACCTGTATTATGACCATCCTGTAAAAAGGTGTAACCACCACCACCGCCACCTCCTGCGACCACCAAAGGATTATTGGAGAGGTCGACCACGAAGCTGCCGCCACCGCCGCCGCCACCATAAGGCGCAGCACTGCCGCTGCCGCCAATGCCTCCCGAGAGAATATTCAGCCCAAACCCGCTGGAAAGCGAGAAGGTGCCGCCGACCCGGGCACCCGCACCGCCCGATGATCCGAGAGCACTGCCGCCACCCACGGCACCGAGAGCCGTGATGGTGTATAAGCCGTCGTAAAGCGCCGTCCAATTCGTGATCGAGCCCGTGTAATTGAAAGTCCAGCTGGTGGCCGGCCGGGCCTGCAGGGATGGTGAGAACAAGCAGGCGAGCCCGGTGACAAGGACAAGCGTGGAGATGCGTTTTTTCATGGGGTTGTTTTTTTCTGACCGCGATAAAACTCTGGCGCTGCCTGGCGTCGTTAAAGCGGGGGGCTCGCGGCCGGCATACCTGTAGCGATAGCGACGGAGTTTACAGATAGCATGTGATATTTCGCCCGCAAACGGTTTTTCAGCCCGTAAACACGAGCAAAAGCGCCCGCTTGCGGAACATTGATTCCTTCAAGCAGCAACGCGACTTTGCCCCGCCCGATCCCGAGCGGATGAAACGGAAATTAGCCAAGGAACGTAGGCAAATCCCCCACGCCTTTCCCCTCTTCGTTTCCTTCGCCGGATTGACTCCCTCGCGCCCGCTCGCCCAAATCAGAAAGGCAGCGTGAACAAACCTGTCTAAATATTGCTGTCTTGACAGCATTATTTCTGCTGTCAAGCTACCATCATGAGAACAACGGTGACGATTGAGGCCGACACGGAGCACTTGCTTCGCGAAGAGGTGCACCGCACGGGGCAATCCTTCAAGAAAGTGCTCAACCTGGCTGTGCGCCGGGCTCTGCTCGGCGGCGGCAGGCCGGAGTTCCGGGTTGAGCCTCTTTTCGGGGCTCCGTTTCCCGCCGAGTTACAGGGGCGGAGCATGAATCGCTTGGCCGATACGCTGGATGACGAGGAGACCATGCACGAGCTGGCGCGATGATCCTGCCCGACCTGAATCTGCTGCTCTACGCTTACAATCCCTATTCGCGCGAACACGAATCTGCTCGCCGCTGGTGGGAATCGGCTTTGGCCGGCGGCGAGATCATCGGGCTGCCGCACGAGATCTCTCTCGGCTTCGTGCGCATCGCAGCCCATCCGCGGCTCGGACCGGCCATGGTATCGGTCGAAGCGGCCAAGCGCGTGGTGCTCACATGGCTCAAGCAACCCGGCGCCCGTATTCTTCTGCCGAAGGAAGATCATGCGGCCAAGGTTCTCGACCTGATGCAACGCGCCGGCGTTTCGGGTGCGCTGACCTCCGATGCATCCTTGGCTGTCTACGCGATGGAAAACCGCGCCACCCTCTGCACCAACGACAGTGACTTCGCGCGTTTTCCCGGCCTCGATTGGAAAAATCCTCTGCACGCAGGATGAGTGCGGCCCCGCGCGCTCCGGTGCTCTGGGCTAAAACTCAGGCCATTTCCTCTCCGTGATCTCTGTGCCTTGGTGAGAGGAATTTTCGCCTCCTGCCTCCAAGCCCTGGCCCGGGAAACTGAAATCTCTCACGGAGGCACAGAGAGCACGGAGGAAGCGAGGAAGGGGAGACGGTGCATCCGGGGCCACAGTCCTCCCCCTTCGTTACGTTGAGTTCCTCGCTCCCGCTCATCTCGCCTGCGGTGGCCTCTGGCCATCTGCCCCGAGCGCCCGTGCGCTCCGGTGCTCGTTACCTTGTGTTCAAAAAATTCCCGCCATTCCCTCCTCCGTGAACTCTGTGCCTTGGTGAGAGCAATGTCCGCTCCCTGCCTCCCGAGCCTTGGCCCGGGAAACTGAAATCTCTCACGGAGACACGAAGCGCACGGAGGCGTGCGGCGACGGCGCGGAGGAGTCCCCCGAAAGATTCAGACCGGGTCAGACCGTAGAATTCTTCATCCGCCTGCAGACCACGAAGAACAAGGAGACGATGCCGAAGGCAAAATAATGGAAAGTTGTCGGCTCTGGAACCACAGCATAAGCCGAATGAATATAATAGTCGTTGCCTGCATACTGGGCTATCGAGAAATAATTTGCCCCGTCATAAGCATCCCAAGCATGCGCGCTGGCGAAACCCGCTCCGGAACCCGCAACGGCGCCATGCAAAGGATCTTGCGGATCAACGAACGAAATGGTGGCGTTGTCCGCCTCGCTGACATAACCCAAGTTGTTTTTGTCGGTCCAGTTGAAGCCGCCAAAAGAAACCGCGTGTCCGATGGTGGCGGTGCTTCCCGGCAGGGGAAAGAGCAACAACTGCACGGTGGCCGAAAGCAAAGCGGACTGATACAGGTCGGATAACCGGGGAAAAGTATATTTGGTGACCGACAAATCAAAAAAACCTTTGGACTGGAAGTAGCCTTCCATGCCGGAAGTAATATTTGCCGAGTCTGTCCCCTGGGTCGGCGTGGTATTCAAGTAGGATGGGCCGGATAAACTAATGGCAGACTGGATCCAGTCTTCATACGTGGCGCCAACGAGGGCTGTCTGAAAGGTATCGGGGTATTGGTTTTGCAGTTTGACCATCAGGTTGACCCAAGATGTCGGATTGCAACCATTTCGCCCGGTGGCCTCGAAAATCTCCGGCTCTCTCTGGTCGAGCCATCCGAAGTTCGCGACGTTCTGCAATGCGGAATACGTCGTCTGGGCCTTTGCGGTCCAAGGGCAACTGGCGAGGCAAACAACAACACCGAAACCTGCCATGATTTTTTTCATGAGGGCAGTCATCGTAGGCTTCCGAAAAGTCGAAGTAAAGCAGGGCGGCATCCGCGACGGAAAGCTACCCCAAAACCCAGCACCGATGGCAGAAACCGGCGCGACGCGTGGAGCGGCCCGCTGAACCGGAAACCTCTCACGGAGACACGAAGAGCACGGAGGAAGCGGCGGGGCAGCAGTGACGTGTGACGTGTGGCGAGCGAGGCGCCAGAAAAATCAGGCAACTTGCCTCCGCTTGCGCCAGCGCATGAATGCCGCGCCGCCGACTAGCAGGGCTGCGGCGGCCCAGGTGCCGGGTTCGGGGACGGGTGAAGGTCCGGGGCCGCCGGCTGCGGTGAAGACGAGGTTCAAGTCGTTGCCGCTTTGCGCGAGGGAGAAGCTGCCGCCGTTGAGCCCGTTGGCGAAACCTGCTGTGCCATTGTTCGCTCCGGTGTTCAGGTTGAAGTAGCTGCTGTTGAATCCGGTGATGCCGCCGGCCGCGGTGGCGATCTTCCACGTGTAGTTCTGCGTGTTGTCGAATCCGGTCACATCGCCGTCCACATCGGGACCGGTGGATTGGAGCGACCAGAGGTTGATGTTGAACTTGCTGCCGATGTTCAACGCGGTGAGATCGAGGATGCCCGTGGCAGAAATCAAATCCCACGTGGAGGATGTGCCCGCGATGCCCGTCGGGCCAACAATCTGCCAGTTGTAGTTGCCGCCGCCGAGCCAATCGATGTCGCCGTTGATATTCAGCGTGCCGGGGGAATTACCCGGATTGATCGTGCCGCCGCTTTGCACGGTCGTGTCTCCCACCGTGCCGCTGCCGCTAAGCGTGCCGCCGCTTTGGATGGTCACCGGGCTTGAGGCGATCGAGCCGTTGACCACCAAGAGCCCACTGCCGACCGTGGTCGCGCCGGTGTAGGTGCTGACGCCGCCGAGGGTGAGCGTGCCGGCGGAGCTCTTGGTCATTCCGCCGTTGCCGGAGATGACGCCCGAGGAGGTGCCGTCGTTCATCGCGACAATAAGACCGCGGCCCACGGCGACATCGCCGCCGTTGTAGGATTGGATCGTCGTGCCTGCACCGTTCACGTTGACCGTGCCGCCAGCGACATTGGTGATCGTGGTGTTCGCACCGTCGACGTTCACCGTCGCCGTGCCCGAGACTTCGGCCACCGTGCTGTTATCGCCAGACAAGTCGGTCGTGCCATCAGTGAAGTCGCCGCCGGATATCGTGCCGACATTGAGGATGGTGCCGCCGTTGTTGGTCAGCGCGTTGGCGATGCTGTAGTTCGCCATATCGAGGAAGGTGTTGAGACCAACCGTGATTGCGCCCGAACCGAAGGCGTAGAGGTTGCCCGCGGTGAGTGTGCCGCCGCTGATCCATGTGCCGCCCGAGTAGCTGTTGCTCGCGGAGAGGATCGTCGTGCCGGTGCCGAGTTGGTTCACCGATCCGTTGCCGAAGATCTCGGCCGACATGGTGGTGCTGTTGCTCTGGTTGAAGTTGATCACGCCGGCGCCGTCTCCGAAGGCGATGGTCGGGGCAATGATCGTGCCGGCCGTGTCGCTCCCGCCGAAGGAGCCGATGTTTAGCGTGCCGGAGGAGCCGATTTCTACGGCAATCTCGATGGCGGAAGCCGCGACGCTTCCGCCATTGGCCACCGTGAGGCTGCCGCTGCCTTGGTATCCAACAACGAGTCCGTCGCTGTTGGTCAAAAGAGAGTTCGCCCCGGTGACCAGCACGCTGTTGTTGGAGGAAGAAGCGAAAAGGCCGATGCCGATGGCGCTGTCGGTCGCCACCGTGCCGCCATTGGAAATGACCAGACTGTTGTCGCTGCCTTCGTATCCGACAAAGAGTCCGCTGCTGCCGTACAAGAGCGAGTCCGCCCCAGTAACCAGCACGCTGTTGTTGGAGGAGGTGCCATAAGCGCCCATGATGGCGCTGGAGGCTGTCGCCACCATGCCGCCGTTGGAAATAACGAGGCTGCTGCCGCTGCCTTGGTATCCGACAAAGAGTTCGCTGCTGTTGGTCAAAAGAGAGTTCGCTCCGGTGACCAGCACGCTGTTGTTGGAGGCCGTGTTCGTGTAGCCGATGGCGCTGACGGAGGACGCCACCGTGCCGCCGTTGGAAATGACCAGGCTGTTGCCGCTACCTTCGTATCCGACAAGGAGCTCGTTGTCTGAGGTCCAGAGGGAGTTCGCCCCGGTGACCAGCACGTTGTTGTTGGAGGAGGAGGCATAAGCGCCGATGGCGCTGGAGGAGGCCGCCACCGTGCCGCCGTTGGAAATAACGAGGTTGTTGCCGCTACCCGCGACGCCGACTCCGAAAAGGCCGCTGTTGGTCCAGACCGATCCGGTTCCGGTGACCAGCATGCTGTTGTTGGAGGCCGTGTTGGTGACGCCGATGCCGCCGTCGAGGGAGGTCGCCACCGTGCCGCCGTTGGAAATAACGAGGCTGTTGCCGCTGCCACTCTGGCCGACACTGATACCGCCACTATTGGTCCATAGCGAGTTGGTCCCCGTCACAAGAACGCTGTTGTTCGCGGCGCTACCTTCCCTTCCGATGAACCCCTCGCTGCTCTGCACCGCACCGCCGTCGCTGATGACCAAGCTGTTGCCGGCGCCCGAGTAGCCCACGTTGAGGTCGCCGCTGTTGGTCCAGAGCGAGTCCGTCCCGGTGACCAGCACGCTGTTGTTGGCGGACAGTGCATCGTAGCCGATGTAGCCGTCAACATTCGCCACCGTTCCTTCGTTGCTAATCACCAAGCTATTGCGGGACGAGTTGCTGTATCCGAGTACTAGATTGGTACTAATACTCCAGAGCGACTCGGCTCCCGTCACCAGCACGCTGTTGTTGGAGGAGTCGAGCGACCCGATGAATCCCCGTCCCGCATACACACTTGCACCGTTGGAGATGGTCAGGCTGTTCGAGGTGCTTCCACCGGAAGGAGCATAGAGACCGCCGCCGCCGATCGCCAGGGAGTCCGAGCTCCTCCACGTCGAATTGCTACCGGTCACCAGCACAGAGTTATTGGAGGCTGATGATAAGACGCCGATGGCGGCATAGGCATTGCTGACACTGGCACCATCGGAGATCGTGAGCGTATTGCCTGCTCCATAGACTCCAATCCCCAAGGCAGACTGCAAGATCCACGATGATCCGGCACCGGTGACATGGACGGAATTATTCGACGAATCGGCCGCGAAAGACATGTAGCTTGATCCGCTCAAGACTCGGCCACCATTGGAAACAACCAGGCTGTTGCCGCTGCCCTGGTTGCCGACGTAGAATTGGTCGTCGCTGTTGGTCCAGAGCGAATCCGTTCCGGTGACGAGCACCCTGTTGTTGGAGGAGGTGGAGGCATTTCCGATAAAGCCGGAACCGGTCGCCACCGTGCCGCCGTTGGAGATAACTAGGCTGTTGCCGGCGCCATCATTGCCGACACGGAAACTGCCGCTGTTGGTCCACGCCGAGTTGGCCCCCGTCACAAGAACGCTGTTGTTCGCGGCGCTACCTTCCCTTCCGATGAACCCCTCGCTGCTCTGCACCGTGCCACCGGCGCTGACGACCAAACTGTTGCCCTCGCCCGAGTAGCCCACATTGAGGTCGTTGCCGCTGTTGATGGAACCAGTGACTTCGAGTTGCCCACCGTCGATCGTTGTCGTGCCGGTGTAGGTGTTGGCTCCGCTTAAGATCGTCGTGCCGGTGCCGAGTTGGTTCACCGATCCGTTGCCGGAAATGGCAGCCGACAAGGTGGTGCTGTCGCTCTGGTTGAAGTTGATCGTGCCGGTGCCCGCGGTGACATTGGTGCCGAAGGCGATGGTCGCAGCGGCGATCGTGCCCGCGGTGTCATTGGTGCCGAAGCGACCGATGTTCAGCGTGCCTATTGATCCGGCATCAGTAGCCACAACGACGCTGGTGGAGGCAAAGGCTCCACCGTTGGCCACCGTCAAGATCCCCTCGCCCGTCGTTCCCAGAAAGAGAACCCCGTTGTTGGTCCAAAGGGAGCCCGCCCCCGTGATGAGAGCGGAGTTACCGGTGCCAGAATAGCCGCCAACGCTGCTACTCCCGCTGGAATAGACCTTGCCACCTGAGGAGACGACCATCGCGTTGTTGGAACTGCCGTCGGCGTCCGCGATCCAAATGCCGTAAGCCCTGTCGGTCGCCACATTGACGCTGAGCGTCGATGCTCCGCTCACGGTGAGCGTGTTGCCGGAGGAAGTGCCGGTCTCTCCAAGCGAAAAATAGTCGCTGTCGGAAGTGCCAACGACCGTAACGCTCGCACCATCGGAGATACTCAGGCTGTTGCTGCTCCCACCGTAGCCGACAAAGAATCCGTTCGTGACAGCCAGAGAGGAATTGGTTCCAGTCACCGTCACAGAGTTGTTGGCTGAGTTGTCCGCGTAGCCGACGTAGCCGACGTAGCCTACCGCGACACTGCCGCCGTTACTGATGACCAGGCTGTTGCCGCTGCCACTGTAGCCGACATAAAGGTAGCCGCTGTTGGTCAAAAGAGAGTTCGCCCCGGTGACCAGAACGCTGTTGTTGGCAGCATTGTTGCTGAAACCGATGGAGATGTTGTAGCCGCCCACCGCCACCTTGCCGCCGTTGGAGATCGTTAGGCTGTTGTACTCGCCTCCGTAGCCGACATAAAAGTCGTTTGCGTTGGTCAAAAGAGAGTTCGCCCCGGTGACCAGAACGCTGTTGTTGGCAGCAGTGCTGCTGAAACCGATGAAGCTGTTGCCGTCATTTTCGCCCACCGCCACCGTGCCGCCATCGGAGATGACCATGCTGTTACCATCGCCGGCCTTACCGACAATAAAATTTGTCCTACTGGTCAAAAGAGAGTTCACCCCGGTGACCAGAACGCTGTTGTTGGCAGCAAGGCTGCCGTCACCGATAGCCGTGTCCCCGACTACCGAAACTGTGCCGCCGTCGGAGATGACCATGCTGTTACCATCGCCGTCGAGGCCGACAGAAAGAGTGCTGCTATTGTTCAAGAAAGAGTCCGCCCCGGTGACTAGCACGCTGTTGTTGGAAGAAGTTTCGTAGCCACCGATCTCGTGTCTGCCGACGACTTCCATTCCGCCGCCATTGGAAACCACCAAGCTGTTCCAACCGCTATTGGTGCCAGAGAGCCCGCCAACTCTCAGGAAGCCAATGTTGGTCCAGCGCGAGTCTGTCCCGGTGACCAGCACGCTGTTGCTGCTGGCACCGGAATTGAAACCTATCGAGGTGTTGCCGCCAATCAGCACCGTGCCTCCGTTGGAGACAGATAGGCTGTTCCCGCTGCCAAAATTGCCGACTCTAAGTTCGCCGCGATTGGTCAAGATCGAGCCCGCGTCGGTGACCAGCACGCTGTTGTTGGAGGCCGTGTTGGTGAAACCGATATGGAAGGTATTGTTAGCGGTATTAGCAACCCCGCCACCGTCGGAAACGACCAAGCTGTTCCCGCTGCCCTCCTGGCCGACCCTCAGAGAGTTACCATTCGTCCAGACCGAACCAGCCCCAGTCACCAACGCGCTGTTGTTGTTCGCCGTGTTGCTGAAACCGACATAGGAGGCGCCGATCGATCGCAGCTTGCCGCCGTTGCTGATCACCATGCTGTTGCTACTACCGCCGTTGCCGACATAGACACTCGCTCTGTTGGTCAAGAAAGTGCCAGCATTGTAAATGCTCAGCGTATTGGAGTCGTCGCCCCCCAAAAATCCGACAAAGATGTTGGTGTAGGCTATCGTGCCCGAGGTGAAGTTGCTGCTCACGCCGGAGGAGTTCGAGCCGACGACGAGGTTGGTCTGCGCGTGCAGCGTGCTCGCGGTAAACAAAGTCAGCAGGGCTGCGGCGGCGAAGAGGAAGAGAGGGCGATGTTTCATGGTTTTCATCAAGTCGGGTGTGGTGGCTGGCGGTTTGATCGGTCGTGCGGAAGCGCGCTGTTTTTACCTCCCCCCAAGCCCATTCCAATAAAAATCACAAAAAATGCGACGAAACGGTCACGGGGGCGGTTTTCGGGCGGAAAAAGCGGCCACCGATTAACGCGGATAAAAGGCAGGATATGAATTGGGCTGACTGACATCAGCCAAGCTCATTGCCTCCGGAAGAAAACGGGATTTGCCGGAACCGGAGTCCGCCGCAGCGGAGGTAGATGGGCCCTTAGGCAACCACGCGGCAAACGCCCGGGGACGAAGCGCAAACCATGAGGTTTGCCCATCCGTGTGCGTTGACCGCACTCAAGGTCGCGGATAAAGTCCCACCATGAGCACGGCAACACTCGAACTGGTGCGCCTCTGCGAGGCCCTGCCCGAGGCCAAACAGACCGAAGTCACCGACTTCGCGCGATTTTTGCTCGAGCGCGAAGCCGACGAGAGGTGGGAAGCGATCGTCGCCGAGGGCCAGCCCCGGGCCAAGTTCGAGGCATTCCTGTGCGCGGCGGCCTCCGAGCCGGCCGAGCCTCTCGACCCGAATCGGCTGTGATATCGACCGTCAGGCCCAGCTTCTGGCGAGCCTACGGCGCACTGGCGGAGAACACCAAACGCGATGCACGACGAGCCTACGCGCTTTTTGCCCAAGATCCCGGGCACCCTTCACTTCGCTTCAAAAAACTGTCTGGTTACGCCGACGTATGGTCCGTCCGCATTTCCGCTCAATACCGGGCGGTCGGGCAACGCAGCGGGTATGAAATCGTTTGGGTCTGGATCGGTTCACACAACGACTTCG
This sequence comes from uncultured Verrucomicrobiota bacterium, assembly GCA_903953565.1. Taxonomy (GTDB): domain Bacteria; phylum Verrucomicrobiota; class Verrucomicrobiia; order Chthoniobacterales; family JACTMZ01; genus JACTMZ01. The sequence continues at coordinate 14,248 of CAJBKE010000017.1, forward strand.
ACAAGCTCTTCGGTTAGCACGGCCACGATGCATGCTTGCGGACGGTCGCCACGCCGACCGTCCCTACCGCAATGCATTTTCCCCGCACGGTAGGGTCCGCTGGCCTCTCCGAGCCGTAGGTTCTCCGAGCCGGAGGCCCAGCGGACCGTGTAGATTCCAGACGAAATTCCAGACGAAAGGCAGCGGACGGCTAGAGCCAGCCGTCCCTACCGCGCAGACGCATCAAATGCGGCCCAGAAAAACAAACACCCGCACGTTGCCGTGCGGGTGTCGCTTGTGAGCGGCGATTGAAAAATCAGGCAACCTTCGCGCGCTTGCGCCAGCGCATGAAGCCGGCGCCGCCGGCGAGCAGGGCTGCGGCGGCCCAGGTGCCGGGTTCGGGCACGGCGGCACTGGGTGTAAAGATGTCCGCACCGACCACACTCTCATAGGCGCCGCCAAGGACTTGGAATTGTCCGGTGGAGGCAGTCCATGTGGTGTTGAGCCAACCATAGTTGCCGGCCTGGGTTTTGAACCCAAGATAGTTGCTGCTCGTGAAGTCCGGGGAAGTGAAGGTTCCCGTGCTATACCAGCTAGCGTTGTTGACGATCGTCTGCGAGAAAGAAGAGACGACGATGTGCCCCACCCCGTCGGTAAACCCTGATCCTGTCGTGCTCTTGATCGACTGACCAGGGTAGTAAGCGAAAGGCTTAGACTGAATGTTGGGCGGTGTGGCACCGTTAGCAATTTCAAGCGTGCCGCTGGTTCCGGCGTTTCCCAATCCGTGGAAGGTGTTCGATGCGCCGTTCGTGTAATTGTTGTAAATCCTCAGCTTGACACCGGTAATGATGGTGAAGTCGGCAAACGTTCCTGCCGCAATTCCGCCGTTGATTCCGTTGAAAGCGGAAACATCGATGCTCACGAGAGCCGCCTGCGCGGTGCCGGTTGGGGAGAAAAGGCCCGCCGCGACAAGCATCGCGAGAAAGCCGGTGAGGAATGAGGATGCTTTTTTCATGGTGAGTGGTTTTAGAGGTGGGTTGGTGTCTGCTTGCTGATTGACCGTGGGTGCTTCAAAAGGCGCGCGCACATTAACCCCCCCCAAGCCCATCGCAATAAAAATTACGAAAAATACGACGAAACGGCCGAAAAGCGCGACGAAATGGTCACGAGGGCGGTTTCCGAACGGAAAAGGCGGCCACCGATCCGCCTCCGCACGCTTACGGCGGGACAAGTTAAACGCGGATAAAAGGCAGGATATGAATTCGGCTGCCTGATTGCCTAAGGGGCCATCTCCGGTTCGCTTCGGTTCCAACGCGGTTTCCAGATTGAAATATCGCGCTCGGAGAGCGCGATCCACCTTGCCAGACGTCCAGGACTTTTTCGTGGTTGGTATTAATCCGTGGCTGGACTGGCTCTGAACTGGATTCATGCCGCAACGGCCGTATGCAACGTAGTCCGCCGCGGTGGACGGAAAGAGCCCTCAGCCAGCGGACGACTGGGACCAGCCGTCCCTACCCGGCGGGGAGGAAGATCGCGTAGCGGATCTCAGGAAACCTTCGCGCGCCAACGGCGACGCAGCGGCCAGAGCATCATGGCGAGCAGGCCGATCGCGGCGACGTAGGTCGAGGGTTCAGGAATGGCGGTGATGGTGAAGGTGCTTGTGCCTTCGTCCCATGAAGAGCTGCCGATACCGCCGTTGGTGAAGCTGAAAAGCGATGAGTTGGTGATCGAAGTTCGCAGGTCGCTTCGGAAAACAAGTGTGCTGCCAAAGTCGAAGTTGTTGATCGTGAGCAAGGCGCTCGGTGCGTAGGTGCCGAAGGTCAGGTTGCCCGCCGTGCCGCTGCCGAAGTCGAGGAACGACGCCTGCGTGAGGTTGAGGTTGCCGAAGACTTCGCTCACGCCGCTGCCGCGCGTGATGGTGCCGCCGCTCAAGGTGACCGACGCGCTGTTGTTCACCTGGTTGCTTTGCGAGACGAGCAGCGTGGCGCCGTTGGTCACGCCGAGCGATGTGACGGAGCCCGCGGCGGAACTACCGCTTGCGGCCAAGGCCAAAGTGCCGGCTTGCACGTTGAGCGGACCACTGAAGCTGTTGCCGGCCGTCAGGGACAAAGTGCCCGCACCTTTCTTGGTCAGACCGCCCGTGCCGACGAATGATCCGGATCCGGTGACCGTGGCACCCGAGGCCACGGCGATGGAAGATGCGGTGTCGGCCAAGGTGACTTGCCCGGCGGTTTCGAAGCTGTTGGCGAAGCTGTATTGGAAAACGGTCATCTGGTTGGTCATGCGACCGCTGCCGAGGAACTCGACGAGCGAAGCCATCGTTGTCTGAAGGATGCGGCTGCCTCCTGCCCCGTTCGCGGTGGAGAAGCGCAACGTTCCCGCGCTGATCGTGGTATCGCCGGTGTAGGTGTTCGACGCGCTCAAGGTCGTCGTGCCTGCGCCGAGTTGCTTCACTGCGCCGTCACCGGAAATGGCGGCAGTGATCGTCGTGGCATCGCTTTGGTTGAAGTTGATTGCACCCGCACCCGCGCCGAAGGCGATAGTCGGAGCGGTGATTGTTCCCGCGGTGTCGTTGGTGCCGAAGCGGCCGATGTTCAGCGTGGCGACTGAGCCGTTCGAGGCGGCGATGGTCAGGCCCGAGCCGGCCGAAGCGTTGCCTCCGTTGGCCACCGTAAGGCTGTTGCTCACGCCGGCGTTGCCAACGAAGAGGCTGAAGGCATTGCTCCAGCGGGAGGCGGAGCCCGTGACCAGCACACTATTGTTGTCGGCCGGCACATCTCCTCCGATGTAGCTGTGGATCCCGACGGTGACCAATCCGCCGTTCGAGATGACCATGCTGTTACCGCTGTTACCCGAGCCACCGACGAAGAGATAGAGCGCGTTGTTGAGTAGCGAGTTCGTCCCGGTAACGAGCACGCTGTTGTTGAGGGAAGAACCGAAGGTTCCGATTTGGCTGATCAAGGCCGCGACCGTTCCTCCATTGGAGACAACGAGGCTGTTGCTGCTGCCGTAAGCTCCGACATAGAAATAGCCGCTGTTGGTCCAGACGGAATTCGCCCCCGTGACCAGCGCGCTGTTGTTCGAGGAGAATCCGGTGTAGCCGATGCTACCTTGGCCGTTCGCCACCCTGCTTCCGTTGGAAATGATCAGGCTGTTGCTGCTGCCATCATTGCCGACATAGAGAGTGCCAGAGTTGGTCCAGAGGGAACTTGCCCCCGTGACCAATGCGCTGTTGTTCGATGAAATGGTGGCAGAACCGATATATCCGTTCGAACTGGCGGCCACGCCGCCGTTGGAGATAGTCAGACTGTTGCCACTTCCCTCGCGACCGACTCGCAGATCGCTCGAGTTGGTCCAGACGGAATTTGTCCCGGTGACCAGCGCGCTGTTGCCGGAGGAATTGCCGAAGGTGCCGATGTAGCCATTCGCGCTAGCCACCCTGCCTCCGTTGGAGACGGTCAGACTGTTGTTGTCGCCCTCCCGACCGACGCGGAAATCACTCGGAGTCGTCCAGAGCGAGCCGGAGCCCGTGACCAACGCGCTGTTGTTGGAGGAAACAGAACTGCTGCCAATGTAGCCCTGCTGAGATGCTACCGTTCCGCCGCCGGAGACAACGAGGCTGTTGCTGCGACCATCGAATCCGACATAAAGGATTCCGCTGTTGGTCCATAGGGAATTTGTTCCGGTGACGAGGGCGCTGTTGTTCGAGGAATTCACGGCCGAACCGATGTGGCCGACGTTGTTCGTAACCGACCCGCCATTGGAAATGACGAGACTGTTGCCGCTGCCCGAGTTGCCGACCACCATGTTGGAAGCAAAATTATGTGCTCCGCCGTTGGCGATGAAGGTCGCGCTATTTCCGGTGTTGCCGATGACAAAGTTGGTCAAGTTGTTGACCGTGGTTCCCTCGGAAATGATCGTCCCGCCGTTGAAAGCAACCACGCTGTTGGTTCCATTGGTCGCGGTGAGCGTTTTCACTTCGACCGAGCCGCCGGTGACGTTCAGCGCGCCGGAACCCGCACGGCCGATCTCGAACGTGCCGTTGGTCATGACGAACCGGCCGCTGCTGATGCTCACCGAGTTGTTCGCCGCGCCGGTGGCGACACCGATGACGAAGTTTGTGCCGCCGCTGGGGCCGTGATTTGCGTCGGGCCGCGATTTAAGAAAAACCTCAGCGTTGTTTGTGATGACCAAGCTGTTGCTGCTGCCCGAGTCGCCGACAGCCACATTGGCCCAGAACGTGTGCGTTCCTCCTTTGGCGACGAATGAGGCACCGCTTCCCGTGTTTCCGCCAATGTAAAACGTTCGGTTGTCGGAATTGCCGGTTTCGTTACTGATCGTAGTGGCCCCGGAAATGATCGTGCCGCTATTGAGCAGCACATAGCTGCCTCTTCTTTCCGCGGGGAATATCTGGCCGGACGGGGTGATGGGAGTGGTGGCGAGGAGTTGCTTCACCTCCACCGTGCCGCCATCGACTTGGAGCGTGCCCAGACCGGCACCGAAGTTGATCTGGCCATTGGTGACCACGAGTCTCCCGCTCTGCACGAGCACCAAGCTGCCCGCATAGCTACCGTTGGTGTTCTTATAAAGCTGGTTGATGGTCAGGTTCGCGCCGCAGATCACGCTGCCGCCATCCGCGATGGTCAGGCTGTTACCGTCGCTGTTGCGGCCGACGACAAGGAGTCCGGTGCTGGTCCACGAGGAATTCGTCCCCGTGACCAGCACGCTATTGCTGGCATTACCTGACAGCGCAGGGTCGACGGAAGTATTCCCCACGCCAATGGTGCCCCCGGCACTAGTCAACGTGCCGCCGTTGGAGATGACCAACCGGTTGCCGGTGCCCTTGCCATAATAGCCGAGATTGATCGTCCCGCTCTCGGTCCAAGCCGATCCGCTCCCCGTGACCAGCACCGTGTTGTTGGACGAATCGCGGCCGATGACAGCCCCGACACTCGGATTAGTCGAAGTGACCGTGCCCCGGTTGGAGACAACCAGACTGTTGAAGTGCCCTAACCCCACATCGCCGCCGAGGTTGATGGAACCCGAGAGTAATGAACCCGCACCGCTCACGAGCACACTATTGCTGCTGGAGTATCCGCCAATGCGGACACCAGAGCTGGCCAGAGCCTGTCCGCCATTTGAGATGATCAAACTGCTCCAGCCGGCCGGGAAGCCGAGATCGATATTGAAGCCGATATCAAAACTGCTGGCGGTCCATCGGGAATTCGTCCCCGTGACCAGCGCGCTGCTGTTGCTGGCGAGGGAACTGTAGCCAATGTAAGCATACCGGGCGGTGGCGACCTGACCGCCATTGGAAATGACCAGTCGGCTGTCACTGCCATTGACGCCGACGAAAAAGTCGTTCGTGTTGGTCAGCAGCGTGCCGGAGCCGGAAACATTCAGCAGGTTGTTCGTCGCACTGAAGGTAGAAACGTTGCTTGAGTAACCGACATAAACGTTCGCGAAAAGGTTGGTGCCCGAGGTGAAATTCGTCGTGACGTTCGCAGCGTTGGAACCGACATAGAGATCTTGGGCGCGGCCGCGCGCCACGGGCAGAAAGAGAACGGCGCAGAGCACCGCGGCGAGTGGAAGGGAGCGTTTCATCGAGGATTTCTTTCCGGCCGCGACCGACACCGACACTACAAGCCGCGTTGTCAAAGAAAGAGGTCCGCGGCCGGCGCACCTGAAACGATGACAACGAGGTGAAATAATGTCCTCTAAATCCCTACCCGCAAGCGGTTTTCAACCTTGGTAAGCCATGTCACTGGGCCGACACGGTGCAGGTTGTTGAAGCTAGAAGGGAAATTCCGGAAGCCTGGCCCCTTTTTTGCCCTTTGTGAGAGAAATGTCCTCCCCCCGGCTCAGGAACCTGAGAACTCTCACGGAGACACGGAGAGCACGGAGGTAAACAATCACAGGAAACCCTTCTGCGTTCTCTGTGCTCTCTGCGGTTTTCCAAACAATCGCGCTCGGAGTGCGCGATCCACCCAAGATGATGAACTCACCTGGGCTTCCGCCCTTCGTTTCCTTCGTTACCTTTTGTTGAAAAAACTCAAGCCGAGCGGCGGCGGCGTTTGACGCCGAGCATGGCCAGATTGCGCTTCAATCCGGCTTCCATCGCGGTGGCTTCTTCGTCGCTCATGTTCGCGCTGTTGGCCAGGGCGGTCTGGGCGCGTTCGATCGCTTTGGCCACGGCGTCTTCGTCGATCTCGCCTTCGCCGGCGACCATATCGGTCAGGATAGAAAGCCGGCCGGGCGTGATCTGGGCGAAGCCTTCGCCGATCGCGGCGTAGGTTGTTTTGCCTTCATGCACCACGGACAACTCACCGGGCTCGAGCATGGTCATGACCGGCTCGTGGTTCGGCAAGACGCCGATTTCGCCGGACGTGGTGGGCAGCACGACCATGTCGACCTCGCCGGAGCGGGCAACGCCGGCGGGGGAGACGATTTCGAAATGGAGTTTGGCGGCCACGTTTAGCGCGAGACGGTGTCGAGGCTGCCCTTCATGTAGAAGTTCTGCTCGGGCACGTCGTCGTATTTGCCTTCGAGGATTTCCTTGAAGCCGCGGACGGTGTCTTCCGTTTTGACGTATTCGCCCTTCGTGCCGGTGAAAATCTCCGCCACGTGGAACGGCTGGCTGAGGAATCGCTGGATTTTGCGGGCGCGGTAGACGGTTTGTTTGTCTTCCGGGCTGAGTTCATCCATGCCGAGAATGGCAATGATGTCCTGCAAGTCCTTGTAACGCTGCAGCACGCGCTGCACACCGCGGGCCACTTCGTAGTGCTCCTTGCCCACGATCTCGGGGGCGAGCGCCTTGGAGGTGGAAGCCAACGGATCGACCGCGGGGTAAATGCCCAACTCGGCGATGGAGCGCTCGAGCACGATGGTCGAATCCAAGTGCGCGAAGGTGGTGGCCGGGGCCGGGTCGGTCAAGTCGTCCGCCGGCACATACACGGCCTGCAGCGAGGTGATCGAACCTTTCTTCGTCGAGGTGATGCGCTCCTGCAGGTTGCCCATCTCGGCGGCGAGCGTCGGCTGGTAGCCCACGGCGGACGGGGTGCGTCCGAGCAGCGCAGACACTTCGGATCCGGCTTGCGAGAAACGGAAGATGTTGTCGATGAAGAGCAACACGTCCTGGTTTTTCTCGTCGCGGAAATATTCGGCCATGGCCAGCGCGGTGAGCGCGACGCGGAGACGCGCTCCCGGAGGTTCGTTCATCTGGCCGTAGACCAGCGCGACCTTCGACTTGGACATGTCTTTCTTGTCGATGATGCCCGCCTCGCACATTTCGTTGAAAAGGTCGTTGCCTTCGCGCGTACGCTCGCCCACCCCGGCGAAGACGGAGTAACCGCCGTGGCCTTTGGCGATGTTGTTGATCAGCTCCATGATGACGACGGTCTTGCCGACGCCGGCGCCGCCGAACGCGCCGCTCTTGCCGCCCTTGGTGAAGGGGCAGATCAAGTCGATGACCTTGATGCCGGTCTCGAGGATCTGGGCCTGCGTGTCCTGCTCGACGAGCAAGGGAGCACTGCGGTGAATGGGATATTTTTTCTCGGTGATGACCGGACCGGCTTCGTCCACCGGATCGCCGGAGACGTTGAAGATGCGGCCGAGGACAGCCTCGCCGACCGGCACGGAGATCGGGGCGCCGGTGTCGATAACTTCACCGCCGCGGCGCAGGCCTTCGGTGCTGGACATGGCGACGGTGCGGACCCAGCTCTCGCCCAAGTCCTGCTGGACTTCGAGGACGACCTTGGATTTTTCGCCGTTCACGTCGGCTGTGGTCTCCAGCGCGTCGTAGATTTTGGGGAGTTTTCCCGCGCTGAAATCGACGTCCACGACGGGGCCGATGATTTGCACGATTTTTCCGGTGTTGCTCATAAGTGTGGTGTTTTAGCCCATGGCGATCTGTGCCGTGGAAATCTCGAGGATCTCCGTGGTGATCGCGGCCTGGCGGATTTTGTTGTATTCGAGGGTGAGATCTTTGATCAGGGACTTGGCGTTGTCCGTGGCGTTCTTCATCGCCACCATGCGCGCGCTCTGCTCGGAGGCGCGGGCGTTGAGGATCATGGCGTAGAGTTCGTTGCCGACGTAGAAGGGGAGCAGGGCGTTGAGCACTTCCTGCGGCGAGGGTTCGAATTTGAAGGCGGACATCGCCTCCTCCTCGGCCGGCGTGGTTTCCTCGATGTGCTTCCCGCCCATGTCGAAGGACGCGATGGGCAGCAACTCGTGCGCGGACGGCACTTGCGTGAGGGTGTTGATGAAATCGGTGTAGAGCACGACGGCGCGGTCGCATTCGCCGGCGAGGAATTTCTCGATGATGAATTGCGAGACCGGCTTGACCTCGCCGTATTCCGGCGTGTCGCGCATGGGGAAGTCGGCGAGGAGCGGACGCTTGGTGCGGGCCAGAAAATCGACCGCCTTTTTGCCCGAGGCGATGAAACTGGTCGCGGAGGTGTCGAATTGCTGGATCTCGCGGAAGAGGTTCGTGTTGAGACCGCCGCACAGGCCTTTGTCCGTGGCGACGACATAGACCAGCGTGTGCTTGACCGGACGGACCTGGAGCAGCGGGTGGAGTTCGTCCTCGCTGTGCTTGCTCAGGGAGACGAGCACGCGGTTGAGCATGCGGGCATAGGGACGGGCATCCAAGGCGCGCTGCTGCGCCTTGCGCATCTTCGCCGCGGCGATCATCTGCATCGCCTTGGTGATTTGCGCCGTGTTGCGGACCGATTTGATCCGGCGGCGGATGTCCCGTGTCGTGTTGCCCATGGAAGCTTACTTGTAGAACTGGCCGAACTCGTCGAAGGCTGCCTTCAGTTCGGCGCCCAAGGCGTCGTCGATCGCTTTCTTCGTGCGGATGGCATCGAGGAGCGGCGCTTTGCGCGTCTCGAGGAATTCCTGCAACTTGGCCTGGTAATCCTTGATTTTGTCGACCTCGATCTTGTCCATGCAGCCCTGCTGCATGGCGTAAAGGACCGCGGCCTGCATCTCGACGGGCAGCGGCTGGTATTGCTGCTGCTTGAAAAGATCCACGATGCGGCGTCCGCGCTCGATCAGTCCCTTGGTCTTGTCATCGAGGTCGGAGCCGAACTGCGCGAAGGCGGCCATTTCGCGGAACTGAGCCAACTCGCCTTTGATTTTGCCGGCCACCTGCTTCATCGCCTTGATCTGCGCGGCGGAACCGACGCGGCTGACCGAGAGACCGACGTTGATGGCGGGGCGGATGCCTTGATAGAACAAATCGCCTTCGAGGTAGATCTGACCATCGGTGATGGAAATGACGTTGGTCGGAATGTAGGCCGAGACGTCGCCGGACTGCGTCTCGATGATGGGCAGCGCGGTGAGCGATCCCCCGCCAGCTTCCTCGCTGAGACGCGCGCTGCGCTCGAGCAGGCGTGAGTGGAGATAGAAGACGTCGCCGGGATAGGCTTCGCGGCCGGACGGACGCTTCAAGAGCAGCGAGATCTGGCGATAGGCCACGGCTTGCTTGGACAAGTCGTCGAACACGATGAGCGCATCCATGCCGTTATCCATGAACCATTCGCCGATGGCCGCGCCGGCGAACGGCGCGAGATATTGGCTTGCCGCGTCATCCGAGGCCGAAGCCACCACGACGATGGTGTAGGGCATGGCGCCTTCTTTTTCCAAAGTGGAAATGACGCGCGCCACGTTGGCGTTCTTTTGTCCGACCGCGACGTAGATCGAATAAAGCGGACGGAAATCTTTGTCGCCCGAGGCCTCGCCCTGCTTGTTGAGGCGGCCTTGGCTGATGATCGAGTCGATGGCCACGGTGGTCTTGCCCGTGGCGCGGTCGCCGATGATGAGTTCGCGCTGTCCGCGTCCGATCGGAATCATCGCGTCGATGGCCATGATGCCGGTCTGCACGGGCTGGGTCACCGGGCGGCGTTTGATGATGCCGGGGGCGATCTTTTCCAGCGGGTAGTAAGTCGTCGCGGCGATCGGGCCTTTGCCGTCGATCGGTTCGCCCAGCGTGTTGACCACGCGGCCGAGGAGGGCTTTGCCCACCGGGATGGAGAGGAGTTTGCCGGTCGTTTTGACTTCGTCGCCCTCTTTGATGCTGCCGTAGCTGCCGAGGAGCACGACACCGACTTCGTTTTCTTCGAGGTTGAGGGCGAGACCGAAGACGCCGCCGGGGAATTCGACCATCTCGTTGAGCATGACATTGCTCAACCCTTCGACGCGGGCGATGCCGTCGCCGACTTCGCGGACGCGGCCGGTGTTGGTGTGGGCGGCGCCGGACTGCAGGCCTTTGATCTTCGATTCGATTTCTTGGACAAGTGTGCTCATTGGGCTTGGTTTTCTAAATGGGTTAAACGGGCAAAGCTTCGAGGCGGGCGCGGACACTGCCGTCCCACACATCGCTGCCGACACGGACGCGCAGACCGCCGATCAGGTCGGGGCGCACCGTCGTGTCGAAGGTGAGGTCGTCGCCGTGGGTGCGGATGATGTCGGCGCGGAGGTTTTTCATTTCGGATTCGGCGAGCGGGGCGGCGCTTTCGATGACAACGTGGCGGCGCTCCAGTTCGAGCCGGACGAGGCGGGAAAGGACTTGCAGGATGGCGAGGTAGCCGCGCGGCTTTTCCGTGGCGATCGTGTCGGTCACGGTGCGGACGCGCGTCGCATCGAGGCGGCCGCCGGAAAGGCAGGCGCGGAAAAGCGAACGGGCGGTCTTGCGGGCTTCGCGGGGCGATTTCATGCGGCGATTTCTTTGATCGTCTCGTCGTTGAGGCGTTTCTGGTCGTCGGCGGTGAGAACCTTGCCGGTAACCTTCGCGGTGGTGGCGGCGACGAGCCCGACCATGGCGGTCTTGACGTCAGCTTCCATTTTGCGGCGGTCCTGCTCGATGGATTCGTGCGCTTTGCGGATGACGCCTTCGGCTTCGGCGATGGCTTCCTGCACGCGTTTCTCGCGCACCGCTTCGGCGCTGGCGCGGGCCTCGTCGATGAGGGCTTTGGCCTCGTGGTCGGCCTTGGAGAGGATTTCCTTGTAGCGGGCTTCGGCGTCGGCCAGTTGCTGTTTCACTTTTTCCGCGTTGTCCTGCGCCTCGGCAATGCGGCGGCGGCGTTCGGCCAGCACGTTGACGATCGGGCCGAAGGCGAATTTGTTGAGGAACCAGTAGACGACGATGAAAATGATCGTCTGCGCGATGAACTTCGGCCACGTCACGCCGAACTGGCTGAAAAGTTGTTCGAGAATCTGCATGGTGCGCGGTTTTCGCGGAAGCGGGCCGCCCCTCGCGGGGCGGCCCGGACAACGGTTAGCGTCCGCCGAACGCGAGGATCAGGGCGTAAATGGCGATAGCTTCGGCCAGCGCCATTCCGATGATGCCCAGCGTCAGCACCTTGCCGAACGCTCCGGGGTTGCGGCCCACGGCCTCGACGGCCTTGGCGCCGACCATGCCGATGCCGATGGCGGCCCCGGCGCCGGCGATGGCGAGGGTGAAACTTCCGGAGATGCCCGAGGCGGCTGCCGCGGCTTCTGCGATGATGGGTGTGATCATATTATTTCGTGTGTTGTTGTTGGTTCACGCCGCCCACGCTCTGGGCATGGTCACGGCGGGAAAGGGTCAGTGCGCTTCCTCCTCGTCGTGGGTCGTCGAGAGCGTGATGTAGACCGCGCAAAGCAGGGTGAAAACCATGGCTTGAAGCAGTCCGATCAACAGTTCGAGGAAGTAAAAGGGAAGCGGGAGGACGATGCTCGAGATGTAGGCGACGAAATCGGGCAGACCGAGTTTCTTGCCCAGCGTCAGCATGGTGACGAGAAGGTTCTCGCCGGCAAAGACGTTGCCGAAAAGACGGAGCGAAAGCGAAACGGGACGGAAGGCGATGGAAACAACTTCGATCACACCGACCATGAAGAAAATCGGCATAAGCACGACGGCCATGAAGCCCTTCAGTCCGCCCTTCACGCCGAACATGTGCTTGAGGAAGCCGCCGACGCCCATTTCTTGGATGGACCAGTAGAGCCAGAGCACCATGAAGACGAGGGCCATGGCCAATGTCATATTCAGGTCCGCAGTGGTCGGGCGGAGAATGGGCACCTCGATGTTCGGCACGGTGAGAAAACCGGTGCGCTCGCCGAAACCAATCGAACCCACGCCGGGAAGGAGCGCGAACCAGTTAGAGACGAGGATGAAGATGAAGAGTGTGGCGAGCAGGGAGAAGACCTTGCTCACCATGTGCGGCCCAACAATTTCCTCCACCGTGTCGTAGAGCGTTTCGACGATCGCTTCGAAAGCGTTTTGCGGACCGTCCGGCACGAGTTTCACTACCTTGGTGGCGCGCCGCGCGAAGAAAAACACTATGCCGACGACCAAGAGGGAGACGAGGATGGAGTTGGTCAGCCAGTCGATGTCCAATAGAAACTTGTCCGCATAGAGCGGAATGCCGGCGGCGATGGGCAAAAAGAAGGTCATGGACGATAAAAAAGCCGCAAGCGCGAACTCGCGGCGGAACGCTTCTTATAAGCTGCCCTAATACTCCGACTCAAGCGCGAATTGCGCAGGGAAACATCACAAAAACCGTCATTGTCATGTGGACTCGCTGGGCTAGCGGACTCTACCGATCAGAGAAACGGTGCGACGATCCGGAGACCCGACTCACCCCCAGCCCCACCAGCAGTATCACCAGTGTCCCCACCACCACGGTCATAAAACTGTGGAAAGGACTCTGCAGCTCCTCCGGCCATGCCGCCGCCCCGGGGGTCAGGGTCATCCAAAGGATAACCAGCACCCCCGCTACCACAGCCGTGACCGCCGCCGGATTCCCCGCCCGCCGCGAAATCAGCCCGAGTAGAAACAGACCCAGCATCCCGCCGGCGAAAATCCCCGAGAGCGTCCACCAGGCATCGAGCGCTGCCTTGACCCCGATCATGGCCAGCGCCACCCCCGTCCCGAGCACTCCCCAGACCAAGGTCGCGCCGTGCAGCACACGCATCGACTCGCGCTCGTCCGCCTGCGGACGGAAAAACCGCAGATACCAATCGGTCAGCAGCAGCGTGGCCGACGAATTCAGGCTGGTCGAAATCGTGCTCATGGCCGCGGAAAAAATGGCGGCCAACAGGAGCCCTTTCGCGCCCGCCGGCAATTGGGTGAGAATGAAGTAAGGCAAAATGCGGTCCGCGCCATCCGCGCCACGCAACGACTCGGGCAGCAACTCCGGCTGCGCGCCGTAGAAAACAAACAACCCGGTGCCGATGAGGAAAAAGACGGCCGACACCGGAACGTAAAGCATCCCGCCGAACCACAGGCTCCGCCGCGCTGCCGTCTCGGAGCGCGCCGCCACGTAACGCTGCACGTAATTCTGGTCGATGCCGAAATTTTGCAGGTTTATGACAATCCCGTAGGCCAGCACGACCCAGAACGTCGATTCGCCCAAAGACGCCCCGAAGCTCCCGAGCGAAAATTTGTCGCCCGCCGCCGCGACATCCCAGCCAGCCGCCGCCCCGCCGGGTAAACCCGCGACCAGCAAGACGAGGCAGAGCAACGCACCGGCCATCAGGATCAAGGCCTGCACCGCATCGCTCCACATCACCGCCACAATCCCTCCTAGCATGCTGTAAATGATGACCGACACCCCCGTCAGCAGGATGATCCAATGCATTTCCCACCCGAGCAAAAGATGCATCGGCAGCGCCATGAGGAACATGACCGATCCCATCCGCGCCAGCTGCGTGAGCAAATAGCAGACGCCCGCATAGACCCGCGCCCACGGACCGAACCGCGTTTCGAGGTGACTGTAGGCGGACACTTCGCCCGTCGCGCGGTAATACGGAACAAACCAACGCGCCGCGACCCACAAGGCCAGCGGCAACGAAAGACTGAACACAAAAGCATTCCAGTCCCCCGCATAGGCGCGGCCCGGCAAGGCGAGGAAACTGATGCTGCTGACATAGGTGGCAAGGATGGACAGACCGACGACCCAGCCCGGCATGGCGCCGTCCGCCTTGGTGAATCCGTCCGCCGTCGAACTCTTCCCCGAACGGTAAAAATAAGCCCCCACCCCGAGCATCGCGGCGAAATAAGCGCCGAGCACCATCCAATCGATGAGAGGCAGCGAGATCATTCGGTTCCCTCAACTCTCATCCCTCAACCCTCAACTTTCCTAATAAAGCTCCACCGGGGAGTGGCTACCGGCATCGGTGCTGCGTTGGTGGGCACGTTCCTCACCGAGCACAGCGACCCGCAAGTCCCAGATATCGCGGTTGATTGCGTCGAATTCCGTGCGCGTGAAAGCAGTGGCCGGGTGCATCTTCTTTTTGAAGTCGGCGACGCGATTCAGCGCGACTTCGAGCAAGGCGGGCGGTTGCGTTTCGAGCGTGGTCCGCGCCTGGTCGAGCATGCGCACGCGATGGCAGATCATGAGGAGGTCATTGCCCGCGGCAAGACCGAGACCGAGCATTTCATCGAATGTCGTCGTGTTGAGGATCGCACCCATGTCGAGGTCGTCGGTCATGACGAGACCATTGAAACCCATATCGTCGCGGAGCAAGCCGTTGATCATGGCCGGTGAGAGCGAAGCAGGACGCGCCTCCGCCTCGAGCGATTTGTAATTGATGTGTCCGATCATCATGCTGTCGACCAGCGGAGCGAAATGACGGAAAATGGCCAGTTCGTGCGCTTCCATCTCCTCGCGCGAACGGTCGATGACGGGGAACCCGTAGTGCGGATCCTCCCCCGCCATGGAGTAGCCGGGAAAGTGTTTGCCGCAGCTAAGCACGCCGCCGGCGCGCAGGGCACTGTTGAATTCTTCCGCGTTGGCAATCACCTCCGCCACATCGCGCCCGTAGCAGCGACCGCGCAGGGAATTGTCAGCCTCGTCATCGAAGGAAATGTCGAGCACCGGGCAGAGATCGAGGTTGAAGCCGAATAGCCGGAGAATTTTCGCCGTAATTTCGCCGTGGCGACGAATGAGCGAAACATCGCCTTTGTCGCGGAGTTGCTGCGCGTTGGGCGGCTCTTCGCCGATCAGCCGCAGGCGCGAGACGCGTCCGCCTTCCTGATCGATGGTGATGACCGGTTCGACGTCCGAAAGATCGCGCAGGTCGTCGATCAGTTTGCGCAGTTGTTCCGGCTCCTTGATGTTGCGTCCGAAAAGGATAAACCCGCCCGGTTGCACGCGGCGGAACATGGCCGCGGTATCCGCATCCAATTCCGTCCCCGGCACACCGACTAAAAGCAACTGACCGATATCGTTCGACATGCGCGTTCAGAAACCAGATCCGCCCTTGGCTGTCGAGAAGAAGAAAACCGCGGCTGCCCTCCCTCTCACTTGTAGCGGCGGTCTATGACCGTCGGAACATGTTTCGTTAAGGCACCGACGGACATAGTCCGCCGCTACATTTCAGAAAATGATAAGCGCGGCTTGGTCGCCAGCCACCCGCCGATCGCCGCAAGAAAAACCGCACCGTAGTCGGACAACTTCCGTTCCCCCACCCCGGGCACCTGGAGCAGGGATACTTCATCGCACGGATACTCCCTCGCCATGTGGCGCAATGTCGCATCGGAGAAGACCACATAAGGGGGCACGTTGCGGGCGCGGGCCAACTCGGCACGCAGTTTGCGCAAGACCTCGAACAATCCTTCGTCGCACTCGACCTCGCCGGCGCGCGGACGGCGTTTCCTTGATGCGCCGGGGCTTTTGTCTTTCGCCGGCATGACCATCGGACGCACCAACTGCACCGGCGAACGGTCGCGCAACACCTCCATGCCGCGTTCCGTCACGCTGATCGTGGCAAATTTGTCCTCCGTGGCCTCAAGCAACCCGAGTCGCAGCAATTGGCGTCCGAGATCAACCCAATAAGCCCGCGGTTGGTCGCTGCCCACGCCGTGCGTGCTGACCGCGTCATGTCCCCAGCGCAGAATTTTTTCCGATTTGCCCCCGGTCAACACCTCGACGGCATGCTGCAGACCGGTGCTGAACCCGCTCTTCTGCCGCAGTCGCACCACGCAACTGAGCAACTTCTGGACGTCGGTCGTGGCGTCCCATTTTTCGCGCGGCGCGAGGCACTGATCGCAGGCGCCGCAGTTGTCCACGGTCCACTGCTCCCCGAAATAACCGAGAAGCGCCACGCGGCGGCAACGCTCGTCCTCGGCGAAATGCGTCATCTTCTCGAGTTGCGTCCGCGCCTCGCGGCGAGCCTGCAGGTCGGTGATCTCCTCGAAAAAGCGCAGATACTTCACCACGTCGCCGCGCGAGTAGAGGAGGAGGCACTCGGACGGCAACCCGTCCCGCCCGGCGCGCCCGGTTTCCTGGTAATAGCTCTCCACGTTCTTCGGCAGGTCGGCGTGGATGACGAAGCGAACGTTCGGTTTGTTGATCCCCATGCCGAAGGCGATGGTGGCGCAGACGACTTGGACTTCATCGCGGAGGAATGCCTCCTGGTTGCGCGAGCGCTCGTCGCCGTCGAGGCCGGCATGATAAGGCGCCGCTTCGATCCCCGCATCGCGCAAGGCAGTGGCGAGCGACTCGGCCGCACGTCGTGATTGGGCGTAGACGATGCCGGACTCCCCCGGACGATCGCTCACGTATTTGACCACCTGCGCGGCGGCTTTCGCTTTGGGAATGACGCGATAGGTCAGATTCGGACGATTGAAACTCGCGATGAATATTTCCGGATCGCGCAATTCAAGTTGCGTGCGGATATCTTCCCGCACCCGAGGCGTCGCCGTGGCGGTGAGAGCGAGCAGAGGAATGCCGGCGAATGCTTCCCGCACTTCGCGCAAGCGCCGGTATTCCGGCCGGAAATCGTGTCCCCACTCGCTGATGCAATGCGCCTCGTCGACGGCGAGCGCCTTCATGCCCCACTCGCGCAGCTTGGGCAGAAAATCCGGCAACATGAGACGCTCGGGCGCAAGGTAAAGCATGCGGTATTCGCCGGCATAAAGTTTGGCGAAACGCTTCTTGGCCCCGGCTGATTCGAGCGAAGAATTCAAAAACGTCGCCGCCACCCCGCTGGCCGTCAGCTGGTCAACTTGGTCCTTCATCAGGGCGATGAGCGGCGAGACAACGACGGTGAGCCCGTCACGCACGATAGCCGGCAGCTGGTAACAAAGACTCTTGCCCGCCCCGGTCGGCAGGATGGCCAAGGTATCGCGTCCGGCGAGGAACGACTCGGCAATCTCCCGCTGGTGCGGGCGGAACGTGTCGTAGCCGAAGACTTCTTTCAGCTTTTGTTCCAGCGCTGGCATGGGCGGGAGTGTCTTCGCCGCGGACGGAACCGGCAAGCCGCGAGCCCGTCTTGCAGCGCTTCACACCCTGAAACAAAAAGGCCGCAAAATTTCCCGAGCCTTCCTAAGCTTCCGGCATGCGCATCGGCATCTTCGGCGGGAGCTTCGACCCGATCCATCACGGACACCTCATTCTCGCCCGCGCGGCGCGCGAGGAACTCGGGCTCGACCGCGTGATCTTCATTCCGGCCAACATGTCCCCGCACAAGACGGAAACCAAGCCGTCCACCGCGCAGGATCGCCTGGCCATGGTGCAGCGCGCCATCGCAGACGAAGACGGCTTCGCGGCGAGCGACATCGAACTGCTTCGTCCGCCGCCCAGCTACACCATCGAGACTTTGCGCGAACTCAAGGCGTTTTATCCCGGCGACGAACTGATCCTTCTCATCGGCGCGGACAATGTAGCGAAATTCGAGACTTGGCGCGAACCGGACGAAATTCGCAAGCACGCGCAGATCGCCGTCCTCGATCGCGCCCATCACGAAATTCCCGGCGATTGGACCGTGGTTCGGCGCCTGGTCGATATTTCGTCGACCGACATCCGCAGGCGCATCCAAGCGGGAAAAAGCATACGCTATTTGACGCCCGGCAGCGTCTGCGATTACATCAAGGAACACGGTCTTTACCGCCAAGCGTGACATCCGACTCCGAAGCCATCGCCCTCGCCGCAGCGCAAGCTGCCTCCGACAAAAAAGCGGAGAACATCCGCATCCTCGACCTGCGCAAGGTCTCGAGCTTCGCCGATTATTTTGTCATCTGCACCGGCACGAGTGAACCGCACCTCAAAGCCATCGGCTCGGAGATCCGCGAAAATCTCCGCGATAATCTCGGCCTGACCGCCCATTCCGACGGCTTCCCCGCCAGCCAGTGGGTCGTCCTCGATTACCACGGCGTGATCATCCACATCTTCCAGCCGGACAAACGCGACTTCTACGATTTGGAATCCCTCTGGCGCGACGCACCGCGCGTACCCTTCGAGGACGGCCCGGCACGAACCTGACTTTGTTCGTCACCCACGCCGAGGACTGCGCGCGGCATCGGTCTCTTTTCGGTGGTCCTCGGAGTCTATGCTTTTGCTTCCAACCTGCCGGGCTGACGACGGTCAGAAAAATCCGGACCGGAGCGAACCCGCCACCAAAAAGATCAAAGCGCTGAGAGCAGGAAGAGCGAGCGCGGCATACCACCAGCGACTGCGCCCTGTAGGGAAAGCGGCTATCCAAACCCCGGCGATCGCAGCCAGGCACATCAACGGGGCGGACAGCACAGCTCCGGCCATGGCCCACGTCGCCGTCAGGTCCGCCGAGTAGGGGTCATCAAAGAGAAACGGCGTGATAAAGACGAGCAGGAGAGATCCGGCCAGGGCGCAAAGGAGAAGGAAGGTGAGAACAATCGCCACCCAGACCCGTTTGTGCATAGCCCAGTCTGGCCCCCATTATGTCGCCGACAAGGCAAGTTTTCCGCGCGAAAGGCATTCGACAGGCCTGCGGCAAAGGCGTATGGGTGGCGCTTTCATGAAAACCACCCTCAGGATACTGGCGATCTTCACGCTCTTCGCCGCACCCCTCGCGCAAGCACAAACCCAAGGCGAGATGAACAACGAAGCGGCGGCCGACTTCAAAGGCGCGGACAAACAGCTGAACTCGGTTTATCAGGAAATTCTCTCGGACTACGCCGATGACGAGGTGTTTATCGCGAGCCTCAAGGAAGCGCAGCGCTGCTGGATCGCCTTCCGCGACGCGCAGCTCAAAATGAAATTTCCCGACCGGGAACCGGGTTACTACGGGAGCATTTTACCCTTGTGCGAAATGATGTATCTGACCGAATTGACGCAGGATCGCATCAAGGCGCTCCAGGTGTGGATCGACGGCGTGCAAGAGGGCGATATGTGCTCCGGCACCGTCAGGGTCAAACAGTGAAAACCGCATTCCTGCTTTGCGCCGCGTTGTTCGCCGCGGTTGCGCACACGCACGCCAACGACGGATTCGGCGGAATCGGAGCCAACGGTCTGGAGTTCGCGCAGAACGACAGGGTGGCGATGAAGTCGGAAGATCTTTTCATCAGCCCGAAGAAAATCGCGGTATCCTATGTCTTTGAGAACACATCAGACGAGGATGTGACCGGCGAAGTCATCTTTCCGTTGCCGCCCATCGCATTGCAGGAACTAAAGGACCGAGACAGCAACCTTCCCAAGGACCCTGATCGCGAAAACCTGGTCAACTTCACCGTAGAGGTGGATGGCCAAAGTATCACTCCCGACATCGAGCGACGTGCCGTTCTAGTTTCCTTCTCCGCACGCATCGGCGATCCGGGAGGCGGCGAAGAGGTCGGCGGCGAGGATATCACCGCGCTGCTGAAGGAAGTTGGTGTTCCGTTGACGCTTGAACCCGACCGCCTCATTGCCGCTTTGGATGCCCTCCCGCCCGCCAAAATACAAAAGTTGGTCTCTGCAAAACTTCTCGACGTCGACAACGACCTGCAGGGCTATGACCGCTACTCTTTCAACTGGGGTATCTCCATCCGCTACCATTGGAACCAGACATTCCCCGCAGGCGCCCAAGTCTCCATCCGCCACGAATACGAGAACCATCCGCCCGGCGGTGTCTGGATGTGGCAACATCCTGTGCCCGACGGCGAATGGCAGCAGGAAATCGCGCGGCGTTACTGCATCGATGATGAAACCTCGAAAGCGCTTACCCGCTGCCAGGCGGCCTACCAAATCGACTACATCCTGCGCACAGCCAACACATGGAAGGGACCGATCGGGAAGTTCAAGCTCACGATCGACAAGGGCGACCCGCGCAACATCCTCTCCCTTTGCGCCGACGGCGTGGAGAAGATCGGCCCGACCACCTTCGTCATCGAAAAAACCGATTACACGCCCCCCGAGGATTTGAGTATCCTTATTGCAACCCCGGGCTACATCGCCATTCCAGGATATTAGAAGCCGGCAGACCAGCGGGGAGTTCACTCCGCACAAAAAGCTTGCCCCCGTCCGCGCCTCGGGAAGGATGACCGCTCCATGAAAACAACGTTCTTCACCCCCGTCGTCGCCGTCATTTTCACCGTTGCCAGCCTCGCCGTCGCGAAGGCCGAGACCAAGACGCTCCACTACCCCACACAGGACGCCACGATGTTCAGCATCGATGCGCCGGCCGATTGGAAAGTTACGGAGATCGAAGAGGTTGGCGGTTACGGCAGCCTCGAGAGCGAGAACGGATCCATCCTCCAATTCCGTGCCGTGGAGTGCGAGAGCGAGGAGGAAGCCCGCAAGGAGGTCGACTCGATCACCGGCTCAACCCCTGACTTCCTGCAGGAGAATTACACCGACATCCAGCTCCAGGATGCGGAGAGAATCACGATCGAGGGCCGGCAGGGCGCGCAACTGGCCGGATCCGGCAAAGACAAGGAGGGCAATAACGTGGAGTTCCTCTCCGCTTTCGTACTCCTCACGCCGACCACGGTCGCCGAAATCTGGGCCGTGATTTATCCGGAAGGCAGAGGCGACAATGATCTCGCCATCGCCAAGACCGTGCTCGACTCGTTCAAACCGACCGGATCGTCCGGCGGCGAATAATCAGCGGCTGCCAACGTTGCTGCTGATCGGCAGCACGCCGAGGTTGCGCGCCGCGGCGATGTCGATCAGCTGGTAGTCGGTGTCGTCCCCGTCGAATTTTTCCGACGCTTCAAGCAGCGCCTGCGTTCCCGCATCGATCGCCGCTTCGAAGGTGGCCCACGATTCCTCGTTGCGTTTTTCCTCCACGTCGAACTTGAGGAAGGACTTGAGCCGCTTTTCGTCGACCTTTTCCAGGTCGGCCTCTCCCATCATCGTCGTCTCGAGACCGACCATCGTTTCGTCGTCGAGCGAGAAGGCGAGGAACATGTGCCCGGGCACGGTGACCAGATGCGGGTCGAGCCCGATCTTGCGCAGCACGGCGGCGAGAAGCACGGATCCGTCGACACAGTTGGCCTGCGCCGCCTTGACCGATTCGTCGAAGAGGCGCACGTGCTGGCTTCCCACCGATTCCGTCTCGGCCGCGGTGGTGACGACGTTGCTGTAGCGAAGACCCTTGCGCTGCATGACATTCCAGATGGCGAATACCTGCATCAAAACTTTTTCCGGATCGCCGCTCTGGTAGTCGTCGAAAGAAGTGACGATATCCGTGTCGAGCGCCTCTTTGAGGGTCTGGTCGACCCACGGATGGTTCTCGTTGACGTAGGAAGCAAAGAGCCACGAGTAATCCGAGTAGTTTTGCTCGTCTCCCGGCTCGGTCACGCCGAACAGGCAGTCGTTCACCGTGCGCATCGTGGCCGTGACCGTTTTTTCGCCGCGACTCTTGCCGTCGACCTTCAATTCCATGGTCACGTCAATCGGAACAGTCTGGCGGACACTGGCCAGCTTGTCGTATTTCCAGGAGATCTTCGGATGGATGGTGACCGTCCCGTCGGTCTCGACGGTTCCCTCTGCGCGGCAGGCGCGCATGATGTCGTTCTCGCGAACTTCCAGCGCAACCGTGCTGCCTTCAGCAACGTCGTCGACCGAGGCACCGACAATGCCCTGCTTGTCGCCGATGTGGTTCCCCTCCCACACTGCGAACACGTCGCTGTCGGGCTTAACGGCCGCCGCGCCGATGATGAGCGAAGGGAAAATCTGGTTGTCCGGATAAACTTCCGGATTCCACTCGGCATCGCCTGCGGCAGACGCCGAGAGCGGAGCAAAAGCCGAGAAGAGGAGGAGAGTTACGACGGAGGATTTTCCCGACATGGAGTGACCGGGCTGCCTTATTCCGCCTCAGCGCTGGTCTCGTTGGTCTCCGCGTTGTAGCGAAGCGTGAGCTTGGAGATTTTGCTCAGGTCGAGAGCCTGCCAAACCACGTCTTCGCCTTCATCGACCCAGACAATCCTCATGTCCCAGTTCTCCGCGTCGGCATCGGGGCTAAAAGTCACCTTGCCGGAAGTCCCGTCGGCCATCGGCTCGGCAAGGATATTTTCCTGCCAATTATTGACGGTCGCGGGAGAGATGTAGATCTCCTTGATGGCCCAACCGGTTCCGTTGACCAATTCGAAATCAAGGTCGACAGCTTGCGCTGCTGCCGGAAAAAAGAGCGCTGCAGTGAGAGCCAAAAGGCGGAGGTAATGCTTGGAGGTCTTCATAGGAAATTCATCTACTCACCAATGGGTGGCTCGGGCAACTGCTAATTACCAAAAGTGGGGCTTAGGCCGCCTGTGGTTTCTTTTTTCCGAAGGCACGGAACCCGAAGAACAGCGCCGCGACGGCGAGGACGAGCAGCGTGATGCCAAGCAGCGGACGGAAAACCACCCAAGCAATGGCGATGACGGTCAGCGCCACGGCCAGCGCCAGAAGAAAGGCGATAAGTCCGGTCGCTGCGCCGACGAGACTGCCGAAAAGCGGCACGATGTCGGCAAGAACGGAGAGCGGTGCGAACAAAAGCCCGAACCCGATCCAGATAAGGATGAAGCCGCCAAGACGAACCAGCCAAGTAATCAAAGTGTTTGTAGAAATGGCATCTTCAAACATTTGCTGAGCCGGCACGTTGCCGGAAACAATCATGGCGATGGTTCCGCCCGCTTTGGTTTGGTAGTCGGCAAACGTGTCCCCATTTTGCGAGGCGACCAAACTGACTGGACCCTGCTCCACCGCGGAGAAATTGATGCGCACGTCGCCGACTTGCGGTTGTGCGGGATTGGCGCCGAGATAAATGCCGCCTTTGTCGGTTCGCGCACCCTCCGGCCACTGCGCGCCCTCGGGTATGTCGCGCACGACAAGCTGCTTGAAGTCGGAGAGTTGAGAAATGAGATCGAGGGATAGATAAAACGCACCGACCGCGACCTGCTCCGCATCGAGCGTCATGCTGTCATAGGGAAACTCGGACGGATTCTCGTGCCCGGCCGGTTCATGGAAGTTGGCCGTGTCGTTCAACATGCCGCTCCACCCCTTGGTGTAGGTGTAGGTCGTCACCGTTTCCTCCCCGCCGCCGAGTTTCTTCCGCGTTTCGCTCTTCTCGGTTTCTTTCCACTGATACATCTCGACGTCGCGGCGCAGACGGATGGCGTTGGCCGAAACACCGAAATCCTGATCGATGAGCGTTTCGTCCGTCACCGCGTCGGCCGTGAGGTGGACGAGTTTGCCATCGTTGGCTGCATCGACGGAATCGGATGCGATATCGATGACGAGCCCCTGGCCTTCCTTCAGGGTGTTGTAGGTTTTGACTGCACGGCCTTCGTTCCAGAAAAGCAGGGCGATTCCGACAAGAATGAGAATGATGCCGACGACGATGCCGGTGAAAGCTTTGCCGAGGCGGCTGAACCAAGAGGAGTTGGAGGTGACTTGGATGGAATCAGGCATGGGAGTGTGGGATTTCGGACGTGAGACCCTTTAGCCGAATCGACGGCAGTGACAAAGCTATTAACGGCCTTGTCTCCGACTATTTGCGCGCCGTGGCCAGCACCGTCTGGAAATGCGGCGCCTTGGCCTCGCGGCTGACCACCGACACCTCGGCGTCTTTGAAACCCGCTTTCTCGATCAGACGCACCAGCTCGACCTCGGAAAATCCGAGCCAAACGTGCGCGTAAAGCGTGCGAGCCTGTTCGAAGGAATGGCTCAACAAGTCGAGCACCATGAGCCGCCCACCCGGCTTGAGGATTTTATGCGCCGCAACCAGCGCCTTCCCCGGACTGGCCGCGTGATGCAGGGCCTGACTGAAAAGCGCGAGATCGACCGTGCCTGCTTTGATCGGCGGATCATCGATGCTGCCCAAACGGTATTCCAAATTCTTCAAGCCGTGCTCGGAGGCCAACTTCGATCCGAATTCGACCATGGCCGCCGAATTGTCTACCGCGATGACTTTCTTCGCGGTCCGCGCCAAGAGTTGCGAGAGCGTTCCCTCGCCCGCCCCGAGGTCGGCGATGGTCATGGGTGGCAAGAGCCGCAACAACCCGTGGGCCAACGCGCGCCATGACCGCCCCGGCACATAGGTGCGCCCGAATTTTCCGGCCAATTGGTTGAAGTATTCGCCTGCTTTGTCCTGCCGCTTGAGCAAGGCCAACTTGACCGCCGCGTCGTCCTCTCCCGCCTCCGGCAATTCCTCGCCACCGCGTTCGATCAACTCGGCAATGGCCGCCGGCACCGCGCCCCCGCGCGAATAATAAATGTTTTTCCCCGCCCGGCGGTCAGAGAGCAACCCCTCCGCCTTCAGTTGGGCCAGATGGGCGCTGGTCCGGGACTGACCCGTCCCCAGAATCAGCTGCAACTCCGCCACGGTCAGCTCCTCCTGCCCCAAAAGCCGCAAAATCCGCAACCGGGTAGGGTCGGAAAGGAGCTTGAGAATTTTCAGGGTGCCCTGCATTTTTCGGATGGACGCATCAAAATATCATGATATGTTGATGCGTCACGTGGAAAAGCCGCCGATGTCCGGTTTGGCCCGACACGTGCTTAACCTCTCAATTCCAATGACCTCTGACTACATTTTTTCCTCCGAGTCGGTCGGCGAAGGCCACCCCGACAAGGTTTGCGACACCATTTCCGATGCCGTGCTCGACGCGTGCCTGACCCAAGACAAGAAAAGCCGCGTGGCCTGCGAAACGCTGGTTAAGAGCAACATGGTGGTGCTCGCCGGTGAAATCACGACGGACGCCAAATTCGATTTCGAGAAGATCGTGCGCCAAGCCATCGGGGAAATCGGCTACGTCAATGATGACGACGTTTTCCACGCGGACAAAGTCATCATCACCAAAGCGATCACCCAGCAGAGCCAGGACATCTCGCAGGGCGTCGACGCGAAGAAAGCCAAAGGCAAAAAGACCTCCGAGCAGGGTGCCGGTGACCAAGGCCTCATGTTCGGCTACGCGTGCAATGAAACGCCGGAACTGATGCCCGCGCCGATCATGTTCGCCCACCGTCTCGGCCGCGAACTGACCAAGATCCGCAAGAGCGGCAAAGCCCCATGGCTCCGACCGGACGCGAAAACGCAGGTCTCCGTGCGCTACGTCGACGGCAAGCCGAAAGAAATCACCGCGGTGGTTGTTTCCACGCAGCACGCCGAAGGCGTCGCCCACGCCACCATCGAAAAATTCATCATCAACAACCTGATCAAAAAGGTTCTTCCCACCAGACTGCTGACCAAGAACACCGAGTATCTGGTCAACCCGACCGGCAAGTTCGTCATCGGCGGACCGCAGGGCGACGCCGGCCTGACCGGACGCAAAATCATCGTCGACAGCTACGGCGGCATGGGCCGTCACGGCGGCGGCGCTTTCAGCGGCAAGGACCCGAGCAAAGTCGACCGCAGCGCCGCTTACATGGGACGCTGGGTGGCGAAGAACATTGTCGCTGCCGGCCTCGCCGACCGCGCCGAAATCCAATTTGCCTACGCCATCGGTTATCCCAAGCCGGTCTCTGTCACCATCGACACCTTCGGCACGAACAAAGTGAGCGAGCGCAAACTCCAGCGCGCCGTGCTCGATACGTTCAGCTTCAAGCCCGCCGACATCGTCAAACAACTCAACCTCCTGCGCCCCATCTACAGCAAGACGACCAACTACGGCCACTTCGGCCACAAGTCCGGCCTCAAGTGGGCACCGTGGGAAGACACGTCCAAAGCCAAAGAACTCCGCCGCCGGGCAGGACTGAAGTAACAAAAACCACAACCAAATCAAAATCACATCCGTTAACACATTGAACCAAAACTAAATTATGAGCACAGCTACTGTTACACCTACCAATGTCGCGCACTCCAAAGTTGCCGACCTAAGCCTCGCCGAATTCGGCCGCAAAGAAATCGACCTGGCCGAAACAGAAATGCCCGGCTTGATGGCCCTACGTGAAAAGTATGGCAAAACCAAGCCGCTGGCAGGCGCTCGCATCGCTGGATGCCTGCACATGACCATTCAAACGGCGGTGTTGATCGAAACTCTGGTTGAACTCGGTGCTGAAGTCACCTGGTCAAGCTGCAACATTTTCAGCACCCAAGATCACGCTGCTGCAGCCATTGCCGCTGCCGGCATTCCTGTTTATGCGTGGAAAGGCGAAACGGAGGAAGAGTTCCTGTGGTGCATTGAGCAGACGCTTAACTTCCCATCCGGCAAACCACTGAACATGATTCTGGACGATGGCGGTGACCTCACCGACATGGTTCACAAGAAGTATCCGGAGCTTCTGGCCGGGATCAAGGGCATCAGCGAAGAAACCACCGCCGGCGTCCACCGCCTGCAGCAGCTGGTTGAAACCGGCGAACTCAAGGTTCCCGCCATCAACATCAACGACTCGGCCACGAAGAGTAAATTCGACAACCTCTACGGCTGCCGCGAATCACTGGCCGACGGCATCAAGCGAGCCACCGACGTCATGCTGGCTGGCAAGGTTGCTGTCGTTTGCGGTTACGGGGACGTTGGCAAAGGCTGTGCGCACTCGCTTCAGCGCTATGGTTGCCGCGTCATTGTCACCGAGATCGATCCGATCAACGCCTTGCAGGCAGCGATGGAAGGTTTTGAAGTCACCACCATGGAAGCGGCAGCCAAAGAGGGCAATCTGTTCGTCACCGCCACCGGTAACCGCGACATCATCCTTGGCCAGCACATGCTGGAGATGGCTGAAGATGCTATTCTTTGCAACATCGGGCACTTCGACACAGAGATCGACATCGCCTGGTTGGAAAAAGAAGTGGCTGCTGGCCGGGTGACCAAGGACGAAATCAAGCCTGCGGAGATTGGTGCGGTTGAACGCTACACCTTCAAAGCCTCTGGCCGCTCGGTCATCATTCTGGCCAAGGGCCGTTTGGTCAACCTGGGCTGTGCCACCGGTCACCCAAGCTTCGTCATGAGCACCTCATTCACCAACCAAGTGCTGGCCCAGCTTGAGCTGTGGGAACGGGGAGAAAAGTATGACGTCAACATTCACTTGATGCCCAAGATTCTGGACGAAGAAGTGGCCCGTCTTCACCTTGATAAGCTCGGGGTGAAACTGACGGTCCTGACCAAAGAACAGGCAGCTTACATGCACGTTCCGGTCGGCGGCCCCTACAAGCCAAACCACTACCGCTACTAAGCGCTCTTCTTGGCTCAACCTCACCAAAAGGCCGTTCCGCAAGGAACGGCCTTTTTGCTTTGGAATGCTGTTGTCCCCGGCCGCCGCGCCTCGCGCAAGCTTTTCACCAGGCGAACGCGGGATTATCCGTGGCAGTGGGAGGAAAACTTCATAAGAGCCGCAAGCTGGCCAGAAACGGGAAACGCCCCAAACACATTTCCTTCGAGCGTGGCGACTGCTACGGATGACCAGGCATGCGACACTCCAATCGCTACGAGACCATGGATTACCGCCGCTGCGGGCGGAGCGGATTGAAACTTCCCGCACTTTCCCTCGGCCTCTGGCACAACTTCGGGGCCAACGACAATCATGCCAATGCACGTGACATGGTGCTGCGTTCCTTCGATGCCGGCATCACGCATTTCGATTTGGCCAACAACTACGGTCCGCCACCCGGCAGCGCGGAGGAAACCTTCGGACGACTCCTGCGCGAAGACCTCGCCGCGCACCGCGACGAACTGATCATCTCAACCAAGGCCGGCTATCACATGTGGCCCGGACCCTACGGCGAGTGGGGTTCGCGCAAACACATCTTGGCGAGTCTGGACCAGAGCCTGAAGCGCATGGGGCTGCATTACGTCGATATCTTTTACAGCCATCGCCCGGATCCAGAGACGCCACTCGAAGAAACCATGGGCGCGCTTGTCACTGCAGTTCGCTCCGGCAGAGCGCTCTACGTTGGCATTTCCAGCTACGACGCAGACATGACCCGCCGCGCCGCCGAGATCCTCCGCGCCGAGCGCATCCATCTGCTTATCCACCAACCGGTCTTCAATCTCTTCGATCGGTGGGTCGAACACGGATTATCCGATGTCCTGCAGCATGAAGGCATCGGCTGCATCCCCTTCAGTCCCCTGGCCCAAGGTCTGCTGGCCGGACGCTATGACAACGGAATCGATCCGGAATCGCGCGCCGGCAAGCCCGACGGGTTTCTACGTCCCGAGCATGTGACGGAAGAGAAACTCCGCCGCGTTCGGGCGCTGGCCGAAATCGCCGAGGCGCGCGGCCAATCTCTTGCCCAGATGTCCATCGCGTGGCTGTTGTCCAAACCCTACGTGACGAGCGTCCTCCTCGGCGCCAGTCGATGGAGTCAGATCGAAGACAACCTCGGCGCCCTGAGAAATACATCGTTCAGCCACGACGAACTTGCGGCCATCGATCAGGTTCTTGAACTGTAGAAGGTTTCCGTGCGGCAAGCGGGCCTTGACCAAGTCGACGTGCCTGCAGGCATGATCAAAGCCCACCTATGCTGACGAGTTTCTTCTCCTGGTACTCGGCCAGACCTTCGCGGCCGCACTCGTAGCCGAGCCCGCTCTGCTGCCATCCGCCGAAGGGCGCTTCCAGCGCCCACGGATACCACTCGTTGATTCCGACGATTCCGAATTCGATTTGCTCGGAGACATGGACACTCGTGTTGAGATCGTTGGTCCAGATGTAGGAGGCCAGTCCGTATTCGGTGTCGTTGGCCAGGCGGATCGCCTCTTCCGTGGTGCGGAACGTGGTGACCGGCATGACCGGACCGAAGATCTCGCGACGGAACAACGGGTTGTCCGCCGTGGCGATCCGGACCAGCGTTGGTTCAAAGAAATATCCGGCGCTAAAATTTCCCGTGCCGCCACCCGCGACCACTTCGCCGCCGTGCGCGATGGATTCCTTGACCAGCGCTTCCACATTGTCGCGCTGGGAGGAGTTGATCATCGGCCCCATTTCGGTCGCCGATTCCAAACCATTGCCCAACTTGACCGATCGCATTTTCGCCTCGGCCACCTCGATGAACCGCGCGGCGATGGATTCGTGCACCAAAAATCGTTGCGGGGCCACGCAGGTCTGGCCGGCGTTGCGCAGCTTGGCGATGACCGAATCGGCTGCCACCTTCTCCACATCCACATCAGGGAAGACAAGGACCGGCGCATTGCCTCCGAGCTCAAGCGAAAGAAGGGTGTGGGTCTTCGACGCGCCGTCCATGAGGATGCGGCCGACGCGCGTGCTGCCGGTGAAACTGATCTTGCGGACCGCGGGATGATCCAGCATCGCCTGCCCAATCGACGCCGCATCACCGTTCACGAGATTGAGCACGCCAGCTGGCAGTCCGGCGTCGTGCAAACACTGCGCGAGCAGCATCGCGGTGAGCGGCGTGTATTCGCTGGCCTTGGCCACCACGGTGCAACCGGCGCCAAGCGCCGCTGACCAGCAGCGTGCCGGATTGTAGGCGGGAAAATTCCATGCGGTGATCGCGCCCACCACGCCAATGGGCTGATGGATCACGGACATGCGCTTGTTGTTGCGCGCCGCCTGCAAGACGGTGCCGGCATTGCGTTTGCCTTCCTCCGCATACCACTCGAAAAAATTTGCCGCGATGCGCCATTCGCCGAGGGCTTCGGCCAGCGGCTTGCCGCTTTCCATCACGGTGGTCCGCGCGTAGTCCTCCAGCCGTTCGTGCATCAGGGCACCGGCTTTTTTCAGGATCACCGCGCGGTCGAAGGGATTGATCGTGCTCCAGGCTTTGAAGGCCGCGCTGGCCGCCTCGATCGCTCGGATCGCATCCGAACCGTCACCGAAGGGAACGGTGGCCACCGTTGTTTCATCGGCGGGATTCTTCAGCTCCCACGTGCCACCACTCGAGGCGGGTGTCCATGTTCCGTTGATGAATTGGTCGTAATTAGTTTCCATAATTTTTCAGTTCCGGGATTGCAACTGTTGGCCGTTGACGAAGACCGATTCGGTGGTGATGGAGGTCAATTCCTCCACGGGTGTTTCCAGGGGATTGCGG
Source organism: uncultured Verrucomicrobiota bacterium (assembly GCA_903953565.1). Classification (GTDB taxonomy): domain Bacteria; phylum Verrucomicrobiota; class Verrucomicrobiia; order Chthoniobacterales; family JACTMZ01; genus JACTMZ01. The sequence continues at coordinate 44,344 of CAJBKE010000017.1, forward strand.
TCGAGGACGATGAAGTCGGCGTATTTTCCTGCTTCGATGGATCCCTTGACCGATTCGGTTCCCTCCGCCCACGCGCCGCCCATCGTGTAGGACTCGAGCGCCTCCGCCACGGTGATAGCCTCTTGTGGTGAAATCACTTTTCCGGAACCGGTCCTTCTCGTCACGGCCGCACGGATGTTGTTCCAAGGATCGAAATTCTTCACCACCGGCGCGTCGGTGGACAAGGCGTAGCGGATGCCGCAGCGGGCCAGGGTTTTGATGGGGTAGCAACGCTTCAGGAATTCATCATCAAGGGAAGCGAGGAAATTGTCACCGAGTTCGTCGAGAAAAACGGGTTGCGGCACCGCGACAATCCCTTGCCTCGCAGCCTCCTCGAGGGAGGCGTCCGTCGGCAGTCCGAAATGCTCGATGCGGTTCCTGACCGGTCCGAATTCCTGTTCGAGCGTTTTGTAAGACCCGAGCACCTCCGCGATGGCCCGGTCGCCGATGGCGTGCGTTCCGATGGCGAATCCGCGCTGTCGAATTTCGCGTCCGAGCGACAAGAACCGGTCAGCACCGATCCTCAGGATGCCCTTGTCGTCGCGATTGCGGTAATTCCGCGAGAGGGCCGCAGTGCCTCCGCTCAGTCCGCCGTCGGCGAATAATTTGACTGTTGTCTGTCGACGCCATGGATCGTCGTGAACCTCGGGCAACGGATAGGCGATCTCCCCGCCGTCGGGAAGCAGCATGGGCATAAGGTTGACCCGCAGCCCCAATGCTTCGCCACAGGCCAACTCATACGCGCGGCCGAGTTCGGGATGCACCGCGGGATCCGTGATGCTGGTGATGCCGCGTGCCAGCATCTGGCGCGCGCCGATGCGGATCATGTCGGCGAGATCTTCGACCGAAGCCGGAGGAATGTGCGTGGTGATCAGCCCCAGCGCGGTCTCGTAGAATTGTCCGTTGGGCGCGCCATCCGTCATACCCACCGATCCGCCTTCCGGCGAAACCGTTCCGCGCGTGATCCCGCACAAGTTCAGGGCGGCGGTGTTCACGCAGGCGATGTGCGCGCAGGTGCGGAGGAGATGAACCGGATGGCACGTCGTTGCCCGGTCGAGATCGGCGGCCACCGGCAGCCGCTTGTCGGAGAGAACCGCCTCGTTGAATCCCCGGCCGATGATCCAGCGGCCCGGTTCGACGGTGCGCGAAGCCTCCTTCACCCGCTCGATGATCGCGTCGATGGAACCGATACCGCGCAGGTCCAGAATGTAGGCGGCGAGTTGCCCGACCTTCCACAGGTGAACGTGCGCGTCGTTGAATCCGGGCAGCACGGTCCGGCCCTGTAGGTTGACCCTCGTCGCGCCGCCGAGGTTGAAATCGCCGTCCTTCCCCGTTGCCGTGATCAGTCCGTTTTCAACGGAGAACGCCGACACCACCGGGTTGCGACGATCCTGGGTGAGCACGGTTCCGTTGAAAAAAACCGTGGCCATGCTCAACTGTTTTGCGCGCGGGCGATCGCTCCTTCGAGGACATCGAGTCCCTCGTGCAATTGCTCCTCCGTGATGACCAGCGGAGGCAGCAGCCGGATGCAGTTGCTGTATAATCCCGCCCTGATGAGGATGATGCCATTCGATACGGCATCGCGGAGGATCTTGAGCGTGATGTCGGGGTCGGGTGTGCGTTCGTTCCGGTCCTTCACGAATTCCACCAAGCGCATCGGTCCGAGCCCGCGGACATCGCCGATCAGGCTGTATTTCTTTTTCCACTCGGCGAGGCGCTGTTCCGTGATCTGCCCCACCTTGTTGGCGTGGGCGGCGAAGGCCGGGGTGGTCATTTCCCGGATCACCTCGAGCGCGGCCGCGCAGGTGACCGGCGATCCGCCGTAGGTGCCGCCGACCCCGCCGAGATGGACGGTATCCATGATCTCCGCACGGCCGGTGGTGGCTGAAATGGGCAACCCGGCACCGAGGGATTTGGCTATCGTGATCATGTCCGGAACGATGCCGTAATGCTCGCTGGCGAAGAGCTTGCCGGTGCGGAAACATCCGCTCTGGATCTCATCGCAGATCATCACCGCGCAGGTCTCGTCGCAGATGTTGCGGATCTCCTGCAGGAAGGCGGCGGGCATCGGGATGAAGCCGGCTTCACCCTGCACGGGTTCGATGAGGATGCAGGCCAGATCCGCCGGGTCCACCTGGCTGATGAGCGCATTGCGCAACGCACGGATGCTGTGATCGATGTATTCCTGCTCGGTCATTTGCGGCGGCCTGCGGTATAAATTCGGCGCAGGGAGCCGGTAGATGTCCCCGCCGAACGGGCCAAATCCTTTTTTGAACAATCCGTATTTGGAGGTGAGGCTGAGCGTGAGCAACGTGCGACCGTGGTATCCGCCCTCGAAGCAAATCACCCCGCGGCGTTTTGTGTAGTAGCGCGAGATGCTCACCGCGTTCTCCACCGCCTCGCTTCCGGAATTGGCCAGCAGGGTTTTTTTCGCGTGGTCGCCGGGCGTGACGCGGTTGAGGGTTTCGCAGAGTTCCACCATGGGCTCGAAGGTGGTGACCAGCGCGCAGGTGTGGATGTATTTCTCGGCCTGGGCCTTGATGGCTTCCACCACTTTGGGCGGGCAGTGACCGATGTTCATCACGCCGATGGCGCCCGCGAAATCGAGCAGGGTGTTTCCGTCGACATCCGTGACCACAGCGCCCTTGGCATCCGCCACCACCACATCGGTGGATTTGGCCAGACCCGCGGGCATGGCATCGGCGCGGCGCTGAAGGATGGCCTGACTCGCAGGTCCGGGAATAGGGGTTTTGAGTTGGATGGTCATGGCAGAAAAGGTCAGCAAGCAGGTTTGAAGTTCGGATTTTTCCTGACCAGCAGAACGACGTAGTTGTCGCAGATCGGATCTTCGAGATAGCCGGGCACAAGCTTTACTGCTTCGAATCCGTTGGCTATCTGGCGGGACACGGTAGGGTCCTTTCGTTTTCCGGCGATGAGCTCGGCGTAATATTCCTCAGCCCGCATCGTCGCTTTGAGCGCACCGTAGCCGCTGAGCATGCCGTAGGTATACTGTCCCCGGAGATTGAGTCGTTCGACGGTTTGTTGGCGCGCATCATAAAGGTGGCGAGCGATGCCGCGACCGCGCCATTGCGGATGCGTGCCGATATCGAGCCCGAGAAGCCATTCCCCGTCGGGTTCGTGAGTGTTGAGAAAACCCCCATCGATCACCTCGGCGAAAGTAGAGGGCTTTTTCTCATCGAGGTGATAGCGGATGGTGGAGGTCATACCCACGACCTTGTCGCCGTCCGTGACCACGAACTGTCCCTCCGGAAAAATGCGGATGTGGTTGAGATAATGCGGCGCCCGGAAAAGTGCGTTCTTTGCCAAGGTCGGGAACACCGTTTCCTGCAAGGCCTCCAGTTGGGCGGCATGCTTGGCTTCGGTGGACTGCACAACCAGACCATCTGCGGTTTTTTTCAGATAGGGAAAACCGTCTTTCATGGATCAAGGGCGCGTTGTTTTTCGGCGAGCGAACGCATGGGTTTTCCCAATTTCTCCCGCAACGCGGGAAGACCCTTCGCCGACAAGGCCCTAACCATGGTCGGCAGAGCAGGAATGGCCTGATCGTTACTTGCCATCACGACGTCAATAGACATCCGTTCCCCCGCTGCGGCAAGGGGGATCTGGTCTCAGCTTCAGATGGAAGCTTCGTCTTCTTTCAAGAAAACCCGCGGCAGTAGTCCGCACCAACCGTCACTTGCCCAAGCAAGAACAAGAAGAAGCGCGATCGCTTCTACCAGCTCGCCTTGGTGACGCCGGGGATGAGCCCCGCGCAGGCGAGTTCGCGGAATGTCAAACGGGACATTTGGAATTCGCGGATGAAGGCGCGCTTGCGACCTGAGACACGGCAGCGGTTCGACAGGCGCACCGGGCTGGCGTTGCGCGGCAGCTGTGCGAGGGCGAGGTAGTCGCCCTTCTTTTTAAGTTCGGCGCGCAGCTCGGCGTATTTATTTACCGTCTTGCGCTTGCGCTTTTCGCGCTCTCTCCATGAAGTCTTAGCCATATTAAAAGGGTCGCGGAGAATGCCCCACCATTGCCCAACAGGCAAGCAATAATTCACGGCAGACACATTTTTTCCCCTCTGGCCGCGAAACATTTGACACCCCTTGGACAGCGGTTAATTCTGTCCCGTCTGTCGGTGCAAGGCCTCTATGACCCGCCTGACAGCCGTTGTAAACCCGCCATGAACGAGCCCAAAAAAGAGACCGTCCGCATTGTTTTGCCCCCCCGCCGTGATGGCAAACCTGGCGCCGCCAATCCCCGCGAAGCGGCCATGATCAACCTCCCTCCGAAACCGCTCCCCACGGTCGCCGGCACACCGCCGACTATGCCCGCACCGCCCAGGCCCGTTATGCCGCCTGTGCCCGGACTGGCCAGTGCGCCGCAACCGCCCAAGCCTTTCAGCATGCCTGTCATGCCCAAGCCCGGCATGGCTCCCGCACCTTCGGTGCCTTCCATGCCACCGCCTCCCGTGGTGCCGCCTGCGCCACCAAAACCGGCCGGCATCGCACCTTCTCCCACACCAAAACCTCCCATCGCTGCCGTTCCACCGGCACCCAAGCCAATGGCCGCCGCTCCCGTCGCGGCACCCAAGCCTCCAATGGCAGCCGTTGTCCCTGCGCCCGCCGCAGCGCCGAAACCTCCCATGCCTCCGATGCCCGCCGCGCCTGTGCCTGCCACGCCAAAAGCCGCCGCCGCACCGAAACCCCCTATGCCTTCTATGCCGGCCGCGCCTGTGCCTGCCGTGCCCAAGGCCGCAGCGCCCGCCATCCCCGCACCCATCCCCGCACCCATCGCCGCGCCGAAGCCTCCCGTGCCATCTGTTGTTGCCGCACCTAAAGTTCCCATGCCGTCGGCACCGCCAGCGCCAAAACCGCCGATGCCGGCTGCGCCTTCGGCCCCGGCGCCACAGCCCGCCGTGCCTGCTGCGGTGGCTGCGCCCAAACCTCCGGCCCCCGCTGGTCTCGTTGCCCCGAAACCCCCGGCGCCCACCGCCGCCGCGCCCAAACCGATTTCTGCCACTGCGCCGCAGCCGGCGATTTCTCCGGCGCCCACCGCACCCAAACCTCCTGCGCCGGTTGGTATTTCTGCGCCGAAACCTCCCGCCCCGGCTGCACCCTCCGGCATCTCCGCGCCCAAGCCTCCCGCTCCTGCGGCAGTCGCTGCCCCGGCCAAACCCGCCATGCCATCGGCACCTGGACTTGCCGCCCCGCTCAAACCCGCTGCCGCTGCGCCGAAACCGGCCATGGCTGCACCCGCGGCCATCAAGCCCGGCTTGCCCAGTCCTGCAGATGCCAAAAAAGGCACTTCGAAAGTCGGACTGACTCCACCCGCAGGCCCGGGTCCGCAGGCTACGGTCAAAATCGCCCCGGCCAGCGCAGCCGCGGCTCCTGCCGCCGCCATCAAGACCGCCGCGCCGGCCGAAGTATCCGAGGCCGCCCCCGATTCTCTCACCGGCATCCTCGCCATCGCCGCCACGATCGTGGCCCTCGCCGCACTCGGCGTCCAAGTGTGGATGTTCCTCTAATCAACCGAAACGCAAACCCAACCGCATCAAACCATGGCCAGCGCCAACGTCCTCAATCTCAACGACAGCAACTTCGACAACGAAATCAACAAAGGAGCCACACCGATCCTTGTCGATTTCTGGGCCCCGTGGTGCGGCCCCTGCCGCATGATCGCCCCGGTCCTCGACAAAATCGCCGACGCCAATGTCGGCAAAGCAGTCGTGGCCAAGGTCAATGTCGACGAAGCCCCCGGCGTCGCTTCCCGTTTCCGCGTTTCCTCGATCCCGACACTCCTCTTTTTCAAAAACGGCGAAGTGCAGGGGCAGGTCGTCGGTCTGCAAAGCGAGGCCGATCTGACCTCAAGGCTTAATGCCTTGATGTAGTTGAGAGTTGAGCGATGAGTGTTGAGGGAAAGAAAATCTCTCCCTCGGACCCTCTCGCAACGCTCAACTTTCACTTGCCTCCGGCCGTCTCCGCTTCGCTACGGCTCTCAACCCCTCGCGCTCTTCCCGCGGCGCTCGCGCAGGAAACAGGTTTTCTCGCGCGCGAGAAAAACCTCTTTCTCGGCACCTCCTCGTGGAAATACGAGGGCTGGCTCGGGCCAATCTACGACGAGCAGCGCTACCTCACGCGCGGCAAGCTCTCGACCAAACGCTTCGAGACCGAATGCCTCGAGGAATACGCGGAGATGTTCCCTTCCGTCTGCGTCGACGCCGGCTACTACCGGTTTCCCTCAGAGAAATACCTGGCAAACCTCTGCGCGCAGGTGCCGGAAGGATTCCGGCTCTGCTACAAAGTCACTGACGAAATCACGGTGAAGAAATTTCCCAAGCTCGAGCGCTTCGGTGATCGCGCGGGCACGGACAACGAACACTTCCTCAACGCCAAGCTTTTCATCGACGCGTTCCTCGGACCCCTCTCGCCGCACCGCAAGAAAACCGGCGTCCTCATCTTCGAGTTCTCCGCGTTCTATCCCACCCACTTCGAACGACTGCGTGACTTCATCGCCGCGCTCGACGGATTCCTCGGACAACTCCCCGCCAACTGGCAATACGGCGTCGAAGTGCGCAACGCGAATCTTCTGCGCGCGGAATACTTCGACGTGCTTCATGCTCACAATGTCGCCCACGTCTTCAACAGTTGGACCAAGATGCCGCCGGTCGAGGAGCAGATGCAAATGCCCGGCGCTTTCACCGCCGATTTCTTCGCCGCGCGCTTCCTCCTCCGCCCCGGCCGCGCCTATCAGCAGGCGGTCGACAGCTTCCAGCCTTACCGCGAGACCAAGGAAAAGAATCCCGAGGCGCGCGCCGCAATCAAAGCCCTGATCAAACACGGAACCGCTGCACCCACCCCGCGTCCCAGCTACGTCTTCGTCAACAACCGCCTCGAGGGAAATTCCCCCAACACCATCGCCGCAGCCCTGGATTTGGGAACTTGAGTTTGTGCCGGTGTCAGCCGGCACAAACTATCCTCTTCAATCTTCTTCAATCCGTGGCCTGTTTTTCTTTCGGAACCAAAAACCGCAGCGCCACCGGCAAGCGCTTGGCCCAAGCCCTCTCGTTGTGCTCGTCGCCTTCCCCCGGATTCCAAAGTAAATCCTTACCCTCCTCATAACCCTGCTTGAGCAAGGCGTCGCGCACCGCGAGCGCATCCTTCCAGTAATCACCGCTAAGATTCCCTTTCTCCCGCGTCCCCATGTCCATGTAGATGCGCAGGCCATCCTTCTTTGGTCCGTCCATCACCGCTTTTGTAAAATTCGAACTCGTCCAAAACGCCGGCGAAAAAACTCCCACCGCACCAAACGCGTCGGTATTCAACCCAAGCCAGAGCGAAACCAACCCGCCCATCGATGCTCCCGCCACGCTGGTGTTGGCACGATCCGGCAAGGTGCGGTATTTCGCGTCGATCGCCGGCTTAACTGTCCCGAGCAGAAACTCCGCGTAACGATCACAAATCCCCTTCCCTCGCGACGGATCGCGCGGATTCAAATCCGTCGGCGGTTGGTATTCGGTCATCCGCGCCTTGCCCATATCCGCCTCGTTGTTCGGGATGGCCACGATGATCGCTTCGCGCATACGGCCCGCTTTTACTTCCTCCGCCGCCGCATCCTCGGCGAACCAGCAACCGAACGGCCCACCCGGACGGAACAAATTCTGCCCGTCATGGAAATAGATCACCGGATAGCGGTCTTCGCCTCCGTCGTATCCCGGCGGCAACCAGACGCGGATTTCGCGCGAGGGAATCGTCCTGTCCTCGGATTCGACGAACATCGTTTCGATGCAGCCATCCGCCCAAGCAACTCCACTCACCGCTGCCAGCGAAAGCACGATTGCCGTTTTCATTCCCACTCCTCCTCTGTGCCCTCCGCGTCCTCTGCGGTCAATCCCCCACAAACAGAACACCCGCACCTTGCGGCGCGGGTGTCGCGGTGAAAACTGGTAGGACGCCTACTTCCTCCGACGGCGCATGACGTGGGCGCCGAGACCGACGGCCGACAACGCAAGCAGCGCGTAGGTGGACGGCTCGGGGACGACCTCGGCAACAAAACCCTGGGCCTGACCCCCGTAGATTCCACTCCCGGTCAGGTATCTGCCATCATCCGTGATGCCGAAGGCGGTGAGGTTCGACCATCCGGTAAGATCTACATTGCCGGAGAGCAGGTAACTCTCCACGGAAGTCATGCCGGCCAACTCCGTCCAAATGAAGCCTTCACTTGTGGTGAAGTTCGCCCCGAGGACATATTGCCCGTTGTCACTTACAAACACACTGGAAGCAAAGTCGTTGGGATTCGACGACCCCAGCTCGACCATGCCGGTCTCTAGCGTCCACCGGAAGGGTTTAGCCCCGGTCTCCGTAAGGCTTCTGCCGACCACGATGCTACCGTCCGCCGAAACGGACATGGCCTCGGAACTCGTGCCTCCGGGCAGCGTGCCGAGGAGTGTCTGCGTCGGGGAGCCGCTCAAGTTCCAAAGCGCAGCAACGTTGGTAATCTGCCCCACCGCAATCGTTCCGTTGCTGTTGGCCGCATTGGCATAGGAGTTCGACGGGCCGAAAACGTTCGCGCCTCCACCTGCGGTCCAGAGCGCAGCTTTGATGTCAAAGCTCTCGCCCACGATGGTCGTGCCATCCGCGCTGATTCCGGTCGCTGTGCGCAGAGGGATATCCTCGAAGCCGCCGGTGCTGGTCCAGCGAAAGGAACCACCGAGGCGAACACCGGTGCCGACGGTGCCATCACCGCTGAGGTCGTTGAAGCGAGAGAAGCCGGTCCAGCCGGCCGGCACGTTGGGTGCAAGTGCTGCGGGGCCGGGACCCGTCCAGAGAACAGGACGTTGGGACGAAAATGTGTTGCCGTTGGTGTAAGCCCAGCCGGCCACCACCGAGCCATCGGCACTCATGGCGACACCAACAGAGTTTGATCCTGTCCCGAATTGGCCGAAGCCTTGAATCCACGCCGATTGCGCGTCAGCACGGAGCGGAGTAAACACAACGGCAGCGAGGAGAATAGCGATGGGCAGGGGGCGCTTTTTCGTGGACATGGTTAAGTTTGTCTCCCCCCGCTCGCGCAAGTCAAAAACTAAGAATGACAGAACTGTTACAAAACCCGGCCCTCTGCGGTTAACCCCTGCACCGCAAAAGATTGACCCTCACTCCCAATCCGCGTGCCATCACTCCTCATGAATCCGTGGATCCTTGCCGCCCGCCCGCGCACGCTCGGTGCGGCCATTGTGCCGGTGGTGGCAGGTTGTGCCTTGGCCTTTGCCGCGGGCGGATTCGATCCGTTGGCGTCCGCGCTCGCCTTGATTTGCGCCATCCTCATCCAAATCGCGACGAACTACTTCAACGACGCTATCGACCATGCCAAAGGGGCGGACACCGCGGAACGGCTCGGGCCCGTCCGCGCAACGAGCGCCGGCCTGCTCTCGCCGCGCGCCATCATGACTGGCGGTGCCGTGTGCCTGAGCCTCGCCGCCGTCCTCGCCATCCCGCTCGTTCTGCACGGCGGATGGCCGATTCTCGCGCTCGGCATCGTTTCGCTGGTTCTTTCCTACGCTTACACCGGCGGTCCGTTCCCCCTCGCCTATCTCGGTCTCGGTGAAATCTTCGTCGTGCTTTTTTTTGGCGTCTTCGCCGTGAACGGAACATTTTTCCTCAACACGCTGGAATTTTCCTGGGGCGCCGCGCTTGCAGGTCTGCAAATCGGACTGCATTCCAGCGTGCTTCTCGCGGTGAACAACCTGCGCGACTTGGAGACGGACCGCGCGGCCAACAAACGGACGCTGGCCGCGCGCTTTGGTCTGAGTTTCGCGCGTCGTGAAAACGCGGCGCTGGTCGTCGCACCTTTCATTCTCGGCATCCTCTGGCTGCCGCTCGGCTATCTCTGGGCCTTCTTGCTTCCGATCATGACCCTGCCGCTCGCTTGGTGGCTGGCGCGCGCCTGCCTCGAAGCGCGGCCCGCGCGCGAAACCAACCAACTCCTTGCCCAAGCCGCCGCATTGCACGCGTCCTTCGGACTTCTCCTCGCCTTGGCTTTTCTCCTACCGTGAAAATTTGGACGCACCATTACACGCTGCAGCCCGGATCCGATCCGACCCGCGCCGCGCGTAGTCCGCGTCACGGCGCACTTCTTTGCGTCGAGTTCGACGATGAAAGAATCGGCCATGCCGACCTGCATCCGTGGAAGGAGTTTGGACACGCCCCGCTCACCGACCACATGGCCTCACTGGGCACAGACCAACCGACGCCGCTGGCCAACCTCGCCCTACGACATGCGCGCACCGATGCCGCCGCACGCCGCGCCGGTCTTTCGCTTTTCGACGAACTCCCGGAAGTGCGCAGCCATGCGCTTTTCACCGATTGGATCGACGCACCGCGCAACGCATTCGAGCAATGCGTGGCCGAAGGTTATACTGCGGTGAAACTCAAAATCGGACGCGACCCGCAACGCGAAGCTGAAGCGTTGAATGCTTTGGCCGATCTGCCGCTCCGTTGGCGGCTCGATGCGAATGCCTTCTTCACGACCGGCGGCGAATCGATCAACACTTTCCTCGAGACCCTCGATCCGAACATCCGCCAAAATATCGAATTCCTCGAAGATCCGATGCCCTACGATCCGTTTGCATGGTCGACATTGTCCGAACGCGAAAAAATCCCCCTCGCCCTCGACTGGGAATTGCCGGCCACGCCACCGCCGTGGCCGGGGGCGCAAGTCCTCGTGATCAAACCCGCCGCGCAGGACGCCTTTCCCCTCGCTCTCGCCGCCGCGCACGCCGGCATGGAAATCGTGGTCACCCACAGCATGGACCATCCGCTCGGTCAAAGCGTCGCGCTGTGGACGGCGATGCGACTGCGCCAGCGACACGGCGACATTGTCCTCGACGGGGGACTTCAAGTCGGCGGACTTTACGCCCCGGATGAATTCTGCGCACAAATCTGCGGACCGCAGACAGTCCCGCCTGCCGGCACGGGATTCGGGTTCGACAAACTGCTGGAGCAACTCCCATGGAAAATAATGCGCTGAATTCCACACAGCCGCCGTTGCCCGTCTGGTGGCTGATCTGGAGCGGGATCATCACAGCTTTCTTCGTGGTGCTCGGCATCTTCGAGAGCGGCGGGGTGCAGATTGATGCGCCTGCCGCGCTCGCCTTGATCGCAATCGTTCCCTTCGCCGGGTCTGCCGCGGTGCGCTTTATCCTCATCCCGCGCGCTCCGGCCGGGAAAAAATTCGTCTTCTTTGTCCTTGGTCTGGCCTTGGCCGAGTTCGGAGGCTTCCACGCCCTTCTTTTGGCTTCTCCCTGGAAAACCCCACTCACCGCCTCGGCCATCGTCCTCATGATCCTCCACATTCCCGCCTTCATCCGGAGAACCCAATCGTGAGGTCAGGCACATCCCTAAGCGTGAGCCGGTTCCACCGGCTTGCGGTCGCCTGCATCTGCGTTCTCGGCATGCAGGCAGTCGACGCTGCCGAACTGGGCAAAGTCCTCTTCGATTTCTCCGACCCTGCCGCCATGAAGGGCTGGCAAATCGAAGATGACGGAGTGATGGGCGGCGTCTCCAAAGGGATCTTTTCCCGTGACCCCGATGGCTACGCAGTCTTCAGCGGCGATGTTTCGCTGGAGAACGACGGCGGGTTCCCTTCTGTGCAATGCTACTTCGACCCGGTCGATGTTTCCAGTTACCGCACCGCGATCATCCGGGTCAAAGGTGACGGTAAAGATTACCGGTTTATCATCGAATCAGAAAAAGACGCCCGCCACTACTACGTCGCCGAATTCACCACCAATGCCGAATGGCAGGAGATAAAAATTCCCCTGCGCAAAATGTATCCCGTCCGACGCGGCGACCGCCTCGACCTCCCCGACTATCCCGCCGAAACGATGGCCCAAGTCCGCCTTATGATCGCCAACGGCCGCGCCGAATCCTTCCGACTCGAAATCGCCAGCATCCGGCTGGAGTAATGTAGCGGCGGCGCTACAGGCAAACCTCTGCGCCCTCCGCGTCCTCCGCGCCCTCTGCGGTTTGCCTTAAAGCACCGCCATGGGATCCACGTCCACTGCGACATGCACATCCTTCGGCAGCTTGATCGCCTTGATCACCTCGCGGATCGCCTTGGTCAGGACCCGGACCTGTTTTCCCCGCGCCACCACTTGATACCGATACATCCCGCGCACCCGCGCCAACGGTGCAGGCGCCGAGGGACTGACCATGACACTCGGCGGCACCGCAGAAGACAACTTCTGCGCCAGGGTGCGTGCGGCGAACTCCGCCTTCTGCGCCGTGTCGGCTCGGGCCGTGATCAGCACGATGTGCGAATAGGGCGGGTGCCCGAAATTTCCACGCATCTCGAGCTCGTGGTCCGCAAATCCGTCGAAATCATGCGACTTGGCGAACTGCAGCGAGGGATGCGCCGGGGTAAAGGTCTGCACGATCACCTCGCCCTCGGCATCGCCACGCCCGGCGCGCCCGGCCACCTGAACAAGGAGTTGGAACGTCCGCTCGCCAGCGCGAAAATCGGGCAAATGCAGCGCGGAGTCAGCGCTGATGATTCCCACGAGCGTCACCCCGGGAAAATGTAGTCCTTTGGCGATCATTTGCGTTCCGACCAGGATATCGATTTTCCGTGAGCGGAAGGCGCCGAGCGTTTCGTGATACGCGTCCTTGCGCGTCATGGTGTCGGAATCCATCCGCGCCACGCGCGCTTTGGGGAACATCTTCCTCACCGCGGCCTCGACCTTCTCCGTGCCGACCCCGCTGAACGCGATTTGCGGATCGTGACACTGCGGACATTTCCGCGGGGGCTTTTGCGCGTGGCCGCAGATATGGCAGCGGGCCAAGTCCTCTTTTTTGTGCAAGGCCAGAGACACACTGCAGTTGGGACACTCAACTTTTTTCCCGCAAGCCTTGCAGGCCAGCACGGTGAAGAATCCGCGGCGGTTGAGAAAGAGGATGGTCTGTTCGCCCTTGGCCAGACGCGACTCGATGGCGCCGGCCAGCTTCGGCGAGATAAACTGATCATTGCGCTCGCCGTCTTTGCTCCGCAGGCGCATATCCACCACGCGGAAGACGGGCAAGACACAGCCGTCGTGCCGGTGGGTCAGTTCGAGCAGGCCGTATTTCCCCTTACGGCAGTTCTCGAAACTTTCGAGCGAAGGCGTAGCCGAACCGAGCAGAACGGCGCAGGGCTCCATCTTGCCGCGCACTACCGCCAGATCGCGCGCGTGGTAACGCGGACCTTCATCCTGCTTGTAAGACGTGTCGTGTTCCTCGTCGATGACGATCAGCCCGAGATTCTCTAGCGGCGCAAAGACCGCGCCACGCGCCCCGATGACAATGCGCGCCTTCCCATCGCGCACGCGGTGCCACTCGTCATGGCGTTCGCCCTCGCTCAAGTGACTGTGCAACACAGCCACATCGATGCCGCGCGGGGCAAAGCGCGAGGAAAACCTCTCCACCGTCTGCGGCGTCAGTGAAATTTCCGGCACAAGCACAAGCGCGGTTTTCCCCGCGTCGATCACCTCGGCGATGGCGCGCAGATACACTTCCGTCTTCCCGCTTCCCGTGATACCTTTGAGCACTATCGGCTTGTGCGCGCCCGGATCACGCAGCGCCGGACGAATCCCTTGCAGCGCGCTCTCCTGCTCGGCACTCAACTCGGGAGGTTCCGCGGGCACAAACTCTTCGGACCCTCGCGGGGCACGGCGCACCTCTTCGCTCGTGATCGCGATCAACCCGCGCCGCTCCAGCGTTTTCAGCGTCGCATCGGCCGCACCCGTTTGCGCGGCCAACTTCGCGACCGCCAATGGACCGTCCGCTTTTTGCAAACATTCCACCGCCGCCGCCTGTCGGGGCGCCTTGCGGCCAAGGGCCTCCAATTCCTCCGCACCGACCTCACGGGCCAGCACCGCGAACTTCCGCTTGAGCGGCGCATGGCCGGCCTCGCGCACCGCCCGCGGCAAAATGCAGCGCAACGCATCCTGCTCGTCACACCCGTAGTAATCCGCCATCCACTTGGCGAGTTTCATCAGCACCGGTGTCATCTGTGGACGCTCGTCCATCACCGCCGCAATCAGCCGCACTCCTTTGGCCGAGGTTGTTTCCGAAACGGACACAACCGTCCCGATGACTTGCCGGTTACGCAGTGGCACGCGCACGCGGGAACCGGCCGCGATGCGATTCTCCCAGGATTCGGGAATTTCGTAGTCGAGTTCCTTGCCCGTCGAGCGGTCGAGAATCACTTGGGCAAAGCGCGGCATGGGGAAAGCTTATCCGGTCGGTCCAACCTCTCAATCAGGCATTGGAGGGCGGACGTCCCCGGCCGCCACGGGAGCTGGTGCAGCTCGCGGGGACGCTCGCCCTCCAGAAAAATGCACCCTCCCCGGTTGTCGCTGTTGGCCAACCAGCCACCAAACAGGCGGGTGGATTTTATGCTCCTTTCGGAACTTCGACACCGAGCCGGCGACAGATCGATTTCGTTGTAAAGCGCTTAACTTCCTTGTGCCGCGGAATCGCTTGGATTTCACCGGTCGCGGGATTCCGCCAAATGGAATGCGATCCGCCCTCGCGCACCAACTCGCAGCCTTGCGAACGAAGATGCGCCAGCAGCGCCTCCCGCTTCATGCCGCTACAACTTGGAGTTGGTCGCCTTGGGACAAAAACTTCTCAGCTTCTTCACGACGGAATTGCAGCACTTCTTTGACCGCTTCCCTCAGGTTCGCGATGCACTCCTCGCGGGTTTCACCTTGGCCGTTAGCTTCCGGAAACTCCACGCAGGTCGCAGCGAAACCCGTTTCGCCATCGAGCGCGCAATCATGCAGAACCACGGTGATATCCATGGAAAAAACATGATGGCGGGAGCACACCGTGTCAAATGCTCGTGCGTCAGGCTTTGGAAAAAGAGAACCGCAGAGGACGCAGAGAACACGGAGGTGCACATTCCACACTAGGGTCCGCTGGCCCAGCCGACCGCACGCTCTGATCAGAAAGGTGGATCGCGCCGTCCCATCGCGATTTTCCGGGTGGATTATCGCGCCGGGACGGCGCGATCCACCTTGCCATGCGTACGAAATCCTCCCGGAAGCTTTTCGTCTTACCCTCTGTGCTCTCCGCGCTCTCTGCGGTTTTCCTAATTACCAACGACAGCAACGACAATCTCCCGCCGGTGCGGAACGAGGCGGTGTTCGAGGAGGAAAATGCCCTGCCATGTTCCGAGGGCCATGCGACCGGCCGTCACGGGGATGGTTTCGCTCGTGCGGGTCACCGTCATGCGCAGATGGCTGGCCGTGTCGTCCGGACCCTCCGCGGTGTGGATGTGCCAGGCTTCGCCGTCGGGAGCGATACGATCGAGGAACTCGTGCAAATCCTCGCGGGCCGAGGGGTCAGCGTTCTCGTAGATGACGAGGCTCGCGCTGGTGTGGCGGACAAACACCGTGACGATGCCTTCGCGCAAACCGGAAGCTGCGACGAAGCGCGCGACCTCGTCGGTGATTTCATAACTGCCGCGCCCGCGGGTGCGGATTTCGAAACTTTCGGTCTTGGCGATCATTGGCCAGAACTCTCAACCCTCATCCCTCAACCCTCAACTCCATAGAGCGCCTGCACAAGGCGCACCGGACGCGTCTCGCGCAGAACGCCGTTTTCCATGCGGTTCATCACGTAGGCAAACCCAATCCGGTTGTCCGGGTCGGCAAAGGCCAGACTGCCGCCTGCGCCCGGATGGCCGAAGGCCGATAACGAAGGCCCGAAGGTCGCGCGCACTTTGTGATCCGAGCCGTCGAGCGGATCCATCATGAAGCCTGCGGAAAAGGCGGTCGGTTGCTGCAATACGAGATCGGGTCCGTTGCTCGAGCGTTGCGTCAGTGCCTCGGCCCACGGACCGCGGAAAAATTCCCCTGCCGCCAGACGGTCGTAAAACCGCGCGAGAGAACGTGCATTGCCAATTCCTCCGAAGGACGGGATGGACGCGCGCCAGACTTCAGGGCGGTTTGTTGCAGCGGCACCGGTCAGACCAGCGGGTCGGGCGAAGGACTGCGCGGTCAGGGATGCCGGATCGGAAAGCGCCCTCTCGAAAGGACCCGGTTCCTTCAAATCCTCCACTCTTGCCGCATGCATGCGCGCCACATGGCCATCCAATTCCGCCGGAAGTCCGATCCAAAATGCCAACATCAACGGATCACCGAACGTCTTGCGCCAATAGTCCCCGAGCGGCATTCCCGCGGTGCGTCGCACGATGGCATCAAGCAAATATCCGAATGTGCGCGGCGCGTAACCGTGCGCTGTGCCGGGTGTCCAATTCGGCGCCTGCGAGGCCAGGGCCGACGCCACGGCTTCCAAATCGAAAACATCGAGGCCCGTCTGCTCGAGCACGGCCAGACCCGCGCGATGCTCGAGCAACTCCGCAAAAGTAATGCGCTCCTTTCCCGCCACGCCGAATTCCGGCCAGACCGAAACAACCGGCGCCTCCAGAGCGACGCCCGCTTCCTGCAGCGCGTGCAATGCGCAGGCGGCCGCCGGTCCTTTGGTCGCCGACCAGCAAAAGACCAGCGTGTCTTCGGTCCAAGGTTGCGTCTTGCCCGCATCGCGCCAACCACCACCGAAGCGCAGCACCTCGCGCCCGTCCTGCCAGACACAAACCTCGGCCCCGATTTCCTCCCCGCGCGCGAAGTTCCCCTCGAACGCTGCCCGCACCCGCATAATCGCGCCCTCGTCGAGACGGATCATGCCAACTTGCCCATCACACCTTCCAAATCGGGATCGTAGCGCGCGATCTCGCGGAATTTTTCGTCCATGTTGAAACTCATCTGCAAATAGCTTTGCGCGTCCTCCGGATTGCCAAGCACCGCGTGGTAGCAGCCGAGATTGTAAAAATAAACGGGCTCGCGCAGCAGCGAGGCAGGTCCCTGCTGCAGAAGCTCCATGGCCTCCGCGGTGCGCCCGAGCTCGTGCAGACAGAAAGCGCCATGGATGTAGCCGAGGCTCAATTCCGGACGGACGGCCCGCAGCGCCTCACAGGACGCCAGCGCGTCGTCCCACCGCTGGGCACGCATCAGGATATAAACCCGCAACTGCGCCACATCCTCATGGTCGCGATCTTCCTCCGGCACCCGCTCCAATTCGGCGAGCGCTTCGTCCGTCATGCCCAGTTCGAGGTAGCCTTGGGCGGCATTGATGTAGTGTTGCAGGGCGATGCTGGTAGCTAAGGCGAAACCCGGCTGCCGCGCAACCGTTTCGCCGATTCGGTGGCGAGACCTTCTTTGATCTGCACAGCCAACCGCGCCCCGATACCCTGCACCGCGGCAATCTCGTCCGCATCGGCGCCGCGCAACCGCTCGACCGATCCGAAAACACGCAAGAGCGCCTGCTTGCGGGATTTATTGATACCCTCGATGTCGTCCAACCGGCTCTCGGACACGCGCCGCTTCATGAGCAACTGGTGATAGCCGTTGGCCACCCGGTGCGCCTCGTCGCGGATCCGCTGGAGCAATTGCAACGCACCGCTCTCGTGCGGCAGGCGCAGGGGCTGCGGGTCGTTCGGAAAATAAATCTCCTCCCGCTCCTTGGCCAAACCAATGACCGGCTGACCGCGCAGTCCGAGCCGACGCAGTTCCCCGACCGCACTGGAAAGCTGGCCGCGTCCGCCGTCGACGATGATCAGATCCGGAATGCGGTCCGCGACCGGCATGGGCAAGCGGGCCAAAGCCTCTCCGGCCTCCTCCTGCGAAAATTCCGCCTCTTCCGGATGCGCCGCCCGCGCAGCCGCGAGCAGACGCGCGTAACGACGGCGCACCACCTCGGCCATGCTGGCGAAATCATCCTGCCCCTGCACTGTCTTGATGCGGTAGCGACGGTAACTGGACCGCGCCGGCAAGCCGTTCTCGAACCGCACCATCGAGGCCACGACATGGGTATTTGTGATATTCGAAATGTCGAAACATTCCATGAGCACCGGCGGACGCGGCAGACCCAACTCCTCGCCCAACGCGCGCAGATCGGCCTCGGGATCCTTGGCCCGCGGCAAGGCGTCTCCGCGTAAAAACCGACGCGATCGCGCAGCCGTGCGACGCAAGGCCGTGATCAAGTCGCGCAAAGCCGCCGCTTTCTCGAAATCATGTTTCGCCGCCGCAGCCTGCATCTCGTGCTCGAGCTCTTCGGGGACGTCCTTGCTCCTTCCCTCGAGGAAGGCGCACGCTTCGAGCACGCGCGCGCGGTAGTCCGCTTCGCTGATTTTTCCGACGCACGGTGCCGAGCAATTCTTGATGATATCGTCGTGGCAATGACGGTAGTCCTTTTCCGTCGGCACACGCGGACGGCAGGAACGCAGGCCGTATTTGCGTTTGAGAATTTCCAGGGTGGAGCGCAGTGCGCCGGAATGCGCATAGGGCCCGTAGTAGCGAGCGCCGTCATTCTTTTTCAGCCGCACGAGCGTGAACTTCGGAAACGGATCGTCAATATTGACCTTCAGCTGGAGGAAATTTTTGTCGTCGCGGAACGAGATGTTGTATTTGGGCCGGTATTCTTTGATCAGCCGCCCCTCGAGCAACACAGCCTCGGCGTCCGAGCGGACCACGTGCAGGGTGAAGTCCCACACCGAGTCGAGCAGGGCCCGCGTCTTGAGATCGGCCAACCGCGACCGCGCCGGCGTGAAATAATGGGCCAGACGTTTGCGCAGGTCGCGCGCTTTGCCCACGTAGATGACCCGGTGCAGACGGTCCCGCATCAGATAGACCCCGGGCTTGTGCGGCACCTCATGGAGGCGTGCGCGCAGATCGGGTCGCTCTTTCGCGGCGGACATCGCCCCATTATACCTCCACCGACTCCTCCCGCCATCCTTGCATCGGGCCAATGGCGCGCTAACCTCCCGCCGTGAACATTTCCCCGGTCGCGTCCGTGATCTTCATGACCGCCGCCACGGCGCAGGCGCAAGAAGCGATGACGCCCATCCAGACGGAAACAAGCCTTTGGCAAGTTCTCCTCTCGGGCGGTCCGGTTATGATCCCGCTGGGAATTTTGTCGGTGATCGGCGTGATGCTGGTCCTAGTTTACCTCTTCACCATGCGACGCGGTGCGGTCGTAACCAAGCGCTACATGACCACGGCCGATGCGCTCCTGCGCAAGCGCGATTACCTCGGCCTGCTCGCTATCTCCAACCGGCACCGCGAAGCCGTGGCCCGCATCATGCAGCGCACGCTCGATTTCATCACCCAGCACCCCGAAGCCACCTTCGCCGAGGCCCGCGAAATCGCGGAAACGGAAGGCACACGCCAAGCCGCCGCCCTCAACCAGCGCATCACTTACCTCGCGGATATCGGAACGATCGCACCGATGCTCGGACTCTTCGGCACCGTGCTCGGCATGATCAAATCATTCAGCGTCGTGGCCAGCGACATTGTCTCCTCTCGCCCGATGATGTTGGCCGGGGGCGTCTCGGAGGCCCTGGTCACCACCGCCGCGGGACTTTGCATCGGCATTCCCGCCATGGCGGCGTATGCGTTTTTCCGCGGACGCGTTCAGTCTCTCATTGCCGAGTTGGAGGCCGCCTCGACCCAGCTGATCGCGCTGATGGCGGTCGCTTTCACCCGCAAATAGGACGCCCCACGGCGATCATTTTTAGTGCCATCCGGCGGAGCCGCCGCTATGAGTAATTCGTGCGCTGGAACCCCCTTATCGTTGTTGCCTGTGTCGGTCTGACCGCTTGTGCCACGCCGGAAAATCGTCGTGAGCTCTACGGGCCCTGGTATCCCTACAAACCGATCCCTTACACCACGCCGCCCCGCGATTCGAACGAGCGCGTCATCCAGCCGGTCGTTGCGCCCCGGGACAACATCGTCCACTACGGACCCGACCAACGTCGCCTTATTGTCGGCACGTGGGGCGGAGGGGGCAAACGTCCCAGCATGCGATACCCGAGCACGCCTTGGAGTATGGAGAGGCGTATTATCAGCCGCTACAACACCAAGGGTCTGAGCGCCCAGGAAATCGCGGAACGCGATAAGCAGCGCGCGCTCAAAGCTGCCGGAGAAATGCCGCCGCCTGAGCAAGGGCCCGGCCCCGATGGCTACAAGAGTGTTTCTGCTGGGACGTGAATTCGGCGAACGTCCGGCAACTTCCTTCCGGAATAAAAAGCGAATCGTAACCGAATCCGCCGGACCCGCGTTCCGCCGGTGTGATAAATCCTTCGACGGATCCGGAAAACGTCCGAACGACTTCCCCGTCTTTGGCCAAAGCCAACACGCAGCGGAACCGCCCACGCCGTTCTTGACCACGCACCTCGCGCAACTTCTCGAGCAACAGCGCGCGGTTGGCCGCCATATCTGCATTGTCGCCGGCAAAGCGCGCTGACCTCACCCCCGGCGCGCCGCCCAGCGCGTCGACCTCCAGACCGGAATCGTCGGCCAGCACCCAACCCTCGTAATGCGGCGAGGCGGCCAGCGCCTTGAGTTTGGCGTTGTCTTCAAAGGTTTCTCCGGTTTCTTCCACCTCAGCCAGCCCGGGCAGCACAGACAGATCTTCGACGATCCAGCCGCCACCCAGAATTTCCCGCACCTCGCGCGTTTTGTGCGCGTTGCGCGTGGCCAGAAGCAGGCGTTGCTTTGACACGTCCGTCATTCCCGGCAAAATGCGCGGTTCCGCAGTCCCATGTCGAGCCAACGCAAACAATACCCCTTTCCGCAATTCGAACCCAGGTGGCAAAAACGCTGGGCCGAAACGCAGGCCTACCGCACGCCGAACCCGGGCGAACCGGGCTTCGATGCGGCCAAACCGAAATATTACGTCCTCGATATGTTCCCCTACCCGAGCGGCGAGGGACTCCACGTCGGACACCCCGAGGGCTACACCGCGACGGACATCCTTGCGCGTTGGCACCGCATGCGCGGATTCAATGTGCTCCATCCCATGGGTTGGGATGCCTTCGGACTGCCGGCCGAACAATACGCGGTCAAAACCGGACAACACCCCGCCGTCACCACGGCGAAAAATGTCGCGCGCTTCAAAGAACAACTCGACCGCATCGGCTTCAGCTACGACTGGTCGCGCGAAGTCAACACGACCGATCCGGATTACGTCCGCTGGACCCAGTGGATTTTTCTCCAGATCTACAATTCGTGGTTCAATCCGGAAACCAACCGCGCCGAACCGATCTCCACCTACAAGGGTAACGACCCGGACAGCGTCCGCCTCGCCTACGTGGCCGAAATGCCGGTCAACTGGTGTCCGGAACTCGGCACCGTGCTGGCCAACGAGGAAGTGGTCGACGGCAAGAGTGAAGTCGGCGGCTTCCCCGTCGAGCGGCGTCCCATGCGCCAATGGATGTTGCGCATCACCGCGTTCGCCGAACGCCTCCTTGCCGGACTCGATACCCTCGACTGGCCCGACTCGATCAAACTCCTGCAAAAAAATTGGATCGGCCGATCCGAAGGCGCCTTCGTCGATTTCTCCCTCGAAAGCGGTGACAAACTCACCGTCTACACCACCCGCCCCGACACCCTTTTCGGCGCGACGTATATGGTCCTCGCACCCGAGCACCCGCTCGTTGCCCGCATCACAGCCGCAGAGCAACGCGCCGCCGTCGACGCCTACATCAAGACCGCCGCGACCAAATCGGAACGCGACCGCCAAGACGCCTCCAAAGAAAAAACCGGCGTCTTCACCGGCGCCTATGCCATCAATCCGGTCAACGACGCGCGCATTCCCGTCTGGATCGCCGACTACGTCCTCACCGGCTACGGCACCGGCGCCATCATGGCCGTCCCCGCGCACGACGACCGCGACCACGAATTCGCCCGCAAGTTCGACCTTCCCATCATCGAAGTCGTGCGACCGCCGCAACAAGCTGAAGGCTGCTTCACCGGGGAGGGCACGGCGGTGAATTCCGGCCCCCTCGACGGACTCCCCACTGCGGAAGCCAAACAAAAGATCACCGCGTGGCTCGCCGAGCGCGACCTGGGCCGGGCCGCCGTGCAATTCAAATTGCGCGACTGGCTTTTCTCGCGCCAGCGCTACTGGGGCGAGCCTTTCCCCATCGTTTGGGAAAACGGACGCCACCGCGCCCTCGACGAATCCGAACTCCCCGTCCGCTTGCCCGAACTGGAAGATTTCAAACCCACCGGCACAGCCGAACCACCGCTCTCCAAAGCAAAGGATTGGGTGAAATATTCCGCCACCGCCACGCGCGAACTCAACACCATGCCGCAATGGGCCGGTTCGTGCTGGTATTACCTGCGCTACTGCGATCCGCGCAACGATCAGCGCTTCATCGGCGAAGAAGCGGCCCGCTACTGGCTCGGCGACGGGCAAACAAAACCCGGCGGCGTCGATCTATACGTGGGCGGCACCGAGCACGCTGTGCTCCACCTGCTCTACTCGCGCTTTTGGCACATGGTGTTGCACGATCTCGCATACCTCCCCACGCCCGAACCGTTCCAGCGCCTGGTCAACCAAGGCATCATCCTCGGCACCGACGGACAAAAAATGTCGAAGAGCCGCGGCAATGTGGTCAATCCCGACGAAGTGATCGACGACTACGGCGCCGATGCCTTCCGCCTCTACGAAATGTTCATGGGCCCGCTCGAGCAAATGAAACCGTGGAGCATGAAGGGCGTGGAAGGCGTTTACCGCTTCCTCGCCCGTGTCTGGCGCCTGGCCATGACCGAAGACCAGGAGGGAAATTGGCAACTCTCCACTGCTTTGGCCGACATCGACCCGACGCCAGCCCAACTCCGCGTCTTGCACGCCACGATCAAAAAAGTCACCGGCGATCTTGCCACCCTGTCATTCAATACCGCCATTTCGCAGATGATGGTCTGCGTCAATGAACTGACCTCGGCCGAGCAACGCCCAGTGTCCGCCCTGCGCACTTTGCTCATCCTGCTCAGCCCCTTTGCCCCGCACATGGCGGAAGAACTCTGGGAGCAGCTCGGCAAAAAATTCCCCGGATTCGGAGGAGCCGCCCACACACAGAATTGGCCCAACCACGACGAATCCCTTCTCGTGGAAAACGAAGTCGAGATCGTCTTGCAACTCAACGGCAAAGTCCGTGACAAGATGATCGCGGCGAAGGACGCGACAGGCGAAGAACTCGAGACCGCAGCCCGCGCCCACGAGAAATTCGCCGCACAACTTGCCGGCAAGGAAGTAGTCAAAGTCATCGCCGTCCCGGGCAAGCTGGTCAATTTCGTGGTCAAAGGCTGAAGCGCGCTTGCCAGGCGCAGCGCCGGGAAACTAATTTCTCGGCACCCCCCGCCATGAAAAAAAGCGTCGCGGCCTTTGCCGCTTTTTGTGCCGTTCACGTTGCCCACGCCTACGAGAGCCGTTTCTGGGACTACTACACGCCTTACCCCAGCAACTTCATCGGTTCGGATGAATGGTGGCGCGGCGATGCTCTCACCGGCGACTGGTGGGGAGCACGCAACTGGATGGACAAGGACAAGGGCATCGAGTTCTCCGGCACTTACACCACGGATCTGGCCGGAAATCCGGTCGGCGGGATGGAACAAGGCTTCACTTACACCGACAACATCGCGTTCGGCGCGAAGCTCGATCTGGAAAAGTTGATCGGATGGAACGGGGCGACTTTCACCATCGCGGCGACCGACCGCAACGGCACGAGCCTCTCACAGAACTACATCGGCAACCAATTCACCGTGCAGCAGATTTTCGGCGGACAGACCATCATCCTCACCGGGCTTCACCTCACCCAGCGCCTGCTCGACGACAAAATGGAAATCAAAGTCGGACGCTTCTCCGCGGGCGACGATTTCGCCAGTTCGCCGCTCTATTGGCTCTACATGAACAACGGAATCGACGGCAACCCGCAGGCGCTTCCGGTCAACGCCTCGTTCTCCGCCTACCCGTGGGCCAGCTGGGCCGCGCGCATACGCATCGAGCCATCGCCCGATTGGAACGCCATGTTCGGCCTCTACCAAGTCTCGAACAAAACCTTCAACCGCTACCTCCACGGTGTGAATTTTTCCTTCGAGCCGACCGATGGCGTCATGTTTCTCGGACAAGTCGGCTGGACGCCGGAATTTTTCCGCCGCCCGGTCAAACGCGTCGAAACCGAGCGCGAGGAAAACGAGGAATTGTCCGACACCGAGGAGGACACACATGGCCTGCCCGGCCACTACTGGTTCGGGGCCTACTACTCGACGTGGGAATACGCGCAGTTCGGCAGCACGCAGAGCGCGGCCAACGCCTACGGATTTTACTGGCACGCCGACCAGAAAATTTACCAGGAGGTGCTGGGAAGCGATCAAGGCCTCACCCTATGGACTGCGTTCGTGCTCTCGCCGCAGGAGAACATCGCCAAGATCCCTTTCCAGTGGAACTGCGGCGTCGCGTATCAGGGAGTTGTCCCGCAGCGCGATCAAGACATCGCCATGTTCGGCTTGGCTTACGGCAGCTTCAGCGACGACTACGGCAACGCTGGCAACGCTTACAATGGTGATCCCGTGAGTTACGAGATGGCCCTCGAGTGGGGCTACCGCGTTCAGTTCAACCGCTTCCTCTATGCCCAGCCGAATATCCAATACATCGTCCAACCCGGCGGCACAGGATCAATCCCCGATGCCTTCGTCCTCGGCTTGCAAATCGGCGTGACGTTTTGAACGTAATGGCATCAGCATCCTGCCGATAATCGCCTTCCTTCACGGGCAGGATGTCCGTGCCACTTTTGCCGGAAGATCAGCCGACGTAACGCCCCGTCTCGCGCATCGCCTGCTGGAGGCGCGCGATTTTCTCCGGCCAATGTTTGTCCCAGTCGCGAACCGGCACGGGGAAACGATCGGTCCAGTTCTGATCCCCGATCGCTCCCGGCACATTGAATCGCTCGGCCGTGCCGAAAACGTCGGTGATCATGTTGACCGCCAACCACGAATTGCTCGCGAACAAACCGCGCAGCAATCCCTCATGGACCTCGTCGCTCCACGGAGCAGGCAACGGGACATTCATTTCGGCGAAACGGCAAATCTCCTGCATCTGACGCAAGGCGCGCCCCGCCCGGTCGTGGTCGCCCGATTGGGTCTCCGCATACCATCCGTCCCAATAAACCCGCAGAGCCGGATGATCGTGCGTCGCGTAGGTCGCGAGCGACAGGCGCTCGTAATCGCGCCCCGGCGTCGGCCAACCGTCCGGCGCGATTTCCCAGAGCGGAATTTTGAAGCCGGGAATTTCCTGGGCCTGCAGGACCGGACGCACATACGGCGACATCTCGCCGAGATCCTCGGCGATAAGACGATGCTGGCCGGTTTCTTCCACGATCATGCGGAACAGGCAGTCACCCTGAGCACGGTTTGTCTCGCGGCTTTCCTCGCTCGAATCATCACCGGGCACAAAGCGCGGCAGTTCGCCACCGGTGAGCGCCTTGGCTTCTTCCTCGCTGAGCGGGAGGAATTCGCCATTGCGCTCCGGACGCCAAGGGAAACTGTAGATGCGGAAAAATCCGAGCGCGTGGTCGACGCGCAGAAAATGGAAAATTTCCATCGTGGTGCGCAGGCGCTGACGCCACCACGCGTAGTCGTCCTTGGCCATCTCGCTCCAGTTGTAGAGGGGGAAACCCCAATTCTGCCCCCACTTCGCGGTGAATGGATCGGCCGCGAAAACTTTTTCCGGAGGCGCGCCCGCCGAACGCGTCAGGTCGAATATCTCCGGCTGCGCGAAAACATCCGCACTGAAAATACTCACCCCCACCGGCACGTCGCCGACCAGGGCGACATTGCGCTCGTCGCCGTATGTTTTCAATTCGGACCACTGGCGGTAAGCAATCCACTGCACGTAGGCGAAAAAATCGCGCAAGGCGCGCACCTTGCGTTTGTCGGCCGGCGAAGCGGAGGTCAGCCATTTTTTCGCCGCGTCATAGGTGCGCTGCTTTTTCGGCCAGAGATCGGTGTTCTCGTTCTCGCCGTGCAGCCGCACCAACGCACGGAAGAGCGTGTAGGGTTCGAGCCACGCGTCATTGGCTTTGGTCCACGTGGCGAACTCCTTGGCGCGGCGGGTCTTTTCCTTGAGATGCTTGGCTTTGAATGTCTTCCACGCCGCCTCGAGCAACTCGCCCTTCAACGCGCGCACGCCGCGATAATTCACTTTGCCCGTGCGCAAGGCGGCGACATCGTGCGCGGCGCAGATTTTTTTGAAGTCTGCCGCGGGCAAATCCTTCAAAGCCCCCGGATTCGTCGCGATGGTCGTCGGATCCAGCGCCAACGAACTGATGATATTGTAAGGACTGTTGTCGCCCCCCGTCTCGTTGATCGGCAACACCTGCACCAGGCCGAAACCGTGGGCCGAAGCCCAATCCACCAGTTCCTTGAGAGATTCCGTGTCGCCGATCCCGAGGTCATCGGCCGTGCGCAGGGCAAAGAGAGGAGCAAGGATTCCGGAGAGCTTTTGGTCAGGAGAAAGTTTCATAGAAAAGACCCGCCATCCTGCCTGTCCCCCACCGCGGGGCGAAAGCCCAAAAGAGGGAGCGAAACAGAATTCGGTTTCGCCTATTGTTTCCTGCTTGCTTTGGGCTGGAGGGATACCTAAGAAGCTTAAAGCTTTAGTTCCCATCCACCTGCGACCAATTACCCATCATGGCTAACCTCACCAAGCGCGACATGGTCGTGAAAATCAGCGAGGAAGTTGGTATCACCCAACAGCAGGCCTTTGCCGTCATTCAGAAAACCCTCGAGCACATCACCGACAGCCTCGCCGAAGGCAACAATGTCGAACTGAGGAACTTCGGCGTCTTTGAGGTGCGCCTGACCAAATCCCGCGTCGGCCGCAACCCCAACAAGCCCGAAACCGACGTTGTCATCCCCGCCCGCGCCACGGTCAAATTCAAGCCCGGCAAAATCATGCGCCAACGCGTCCTGCTTCGCACCGCGCAGCTCAGTAAAGCCGACGGTATCTAATCCTTTTTGTCCCGTCCGGTAGGGTCGGCTGGCCCAGCCGACCGCTGCCTCAATTCTCAGGCGAAATTCATCATTTGCTGCGTTGCCTGACGCACACTTTCCCCTATCCTGTCCGGTTCGCCGACGGCCACCCCGCCCCGCCGGCCAAACCCCGGCATGTCCAACCGCAAGCGACCCGCGACCGACAGACAGACGCTCCGCATCCGCGGGGCTCGCCAGAACAACCTGCGCGGTGTCGACCTCGATCTTCCGCGCGGACTCCTCCACGTCATCACCGGCCCGAGCGGCTCGGGCAAATCCTCCCTCGCCTTCGACACGATCTATGCCGAAGGACAACGCCGCTACATCGAGACCTTCTCGCCCTACACGCGGCAATTCTTCGACCGCATGGACAAACCGCGCGTCGAATCGATCGAAGGCATCCCTCCAGCCATCGCCATCGAGCAGTCGAACAACGTCAAAACCACCCGCTCGACCGTCGGCACCATCACCGAGATCAACGATTACCTCAAACTCCTCTTCCCGCGCCTCGCCACGGCGTCTTGCCCTGAGTGTCATAAACCGATCCATCCCGAAACCGCCCGCAGCATCGTCCGCTCCGCCGCCGCACGCTTCGCCGGACGCCATCTTCTCGTCACCTTTCCGGTCGGCACCGGCGATGTCGAAAAACGCAGCTCCGCCCAATTTTTCGAATTCCTCCAACAACAAGGCTACCTCCGCGTCTGGATCGACGGGAAAATTCTCCGGGCCGACGAAGCCCCGCCGAAAAAACTCCCGCCTGTCGTCCATGTCATCCAGGACCGCGTTGCCGCCAATGACGAAAACCGCCTGACCGAAGCCGTCGAGGCCGCCCTCCGCCTCGGCAAAGGACGTATTCTGCTCGTCGACGCAGACACGAACGAAAGTCATCCGTTCTCCTCCGGTTGGCATTGCGCGTGGTGCGACCTCGACATTCGTCCGCCCACTCCCGGACTTTTCAGCTTCAACCATCCGCTCGGCGCCTGCCCAGAATGCCGCGGATTCGGACGCGTCATCGGCCTCGATTGGAAACGCATCATCCCCGACCGCTCGCGCACACTCGCCGAGGGCGTCGTTCGCCCATTCCAAAGCGGCATGTCACAGGAATGCCAGGCCGATCTCCTCCGCCACGCCCGCCGTCGCGATATCGACCTGCATTGCCCGTTCGAAAACTTGCCGGAAGCCGACCAAAAATGGGTCATCCACGGCGAGCGCAAGCCCGGCGAGGCCCTTAGTGAAGTTTGGGATAACGACCGCTGGTATGGGGTGCAGGGTTATTTCGACTGGCTCGAAACCAAGACCTACAAAATGCACGTCCGCGTGCTTCTCAGCCGCTACCGCAGCTACAACGAATGCCCGAGTTGCCATGGCGGACGCTACCAAGCGGAAACCCTCAACTACCGACTGTCCGGCGCCGAGGGCGAAAGCCTCACTCTCCCCGCCATTGCCACCCGCCCGATCCATCGCCTGCGCACCTTCCTCGCCGGCATAACAATCCCCGCGGCCGACCACACCACGCAACTCCTCCTCGACCAAGTCACCTCGCGCCTCTCCTACCTCTGCGAAGTCGGACTCGGCTACCTCACCCTCGACCGTCCGACCCGCACGCTCTCCGGTGGAGAGGTCCAACGCGTCAACCTCACCACATGCCTCGGCGCTTCGCTGGTCAACACGCTCTTCGTCATGGACGAACCCAGCGTCGGACTCCACCCGCGCGATCTCGGACAACTCCTCGGCATCATGCGCCGTCTGCGCGACAACGGAAACACCCTGCTCGTCGTCGAACACGAGGAGGCCGTCATCCGCGCCGCCGATTGGCTCACCGACATCGGGCCCGGACGCGGCGAAACCGGCGGCCAACTCATGTTCTCCGGTCCGCCGGCACAAATCGCGCAGACCAAAGACTCCCTCACCGCCGACTACCTTCTCGGCCGCCGCACCATCCCTATCCCGTCGAAACGCCGGCGCACGAAAAAATTCCTCAAACTCCGCGGCGCCTCGCTGCACAACATCAAAAAAATCGACGCTGACTTTCCTCTCGGCGTCTTCACCTGCGTGACCGGTGTCTCCGGTTCCGGCAAATCAACGCTCGTCCACGGACTCCTCCACCGCAATCTCCTCCGCGAACGCGGCGAACCCGTCGAGGAGGACGCCGGCACGATCAAGCGGCTCACCGGCATCGAACACGTCGGCGAAGTCGTCATGGTCGATCAGTCGCCGCCCGGAAAATCCTCCCGCTCCACCCCCGTGGTCTACCTCGGCGCTTGGGACCACATCCGCGACCTCTTCGCCCAAACCCCCGCAGCCAAAGGCGCCGGGCTCGGGCCCTCCGCCTTCAGCTTCAACTCGAATGCCGGACGCTGCGAGCGTTGCGCGGGCCTCGGTTACGAGCGCATCGAAATGCAATTTCTCAGCGACGTGTCGCTCGTCTGCACATCCTGCGGCGGCAAACGTTTCCAGCCCCACGTCCTCCGCGTTCACCTCGACGGATACTCGGTGCACGACGTCCTCGAAATGACCGTCACCCAGGCCCTCACTTTCTTCAAAGACTTCCCCAAGCACCACAAAATCACCACGCCGCTGCAAACGCTCGAAGACGTCGGACTCGGTTACCTGCGACTCGGACAACCGACCAGCTTCCTCTCCGGCGGCGAATCCCAAAGACTCAAACTTGCCTCCCACCTCGCCGACACGGAGGCCGAGGCTTCGCTTCTCCTCTTTGACGAACCCACCACCGGACTTCACTTCGACGATATCGCACGCCTCCTCCGCGTCTTCCACCGCCTCGTCGAGGCCGGACACACCCTCGTGGTCATCGAGCACAACGTGGAAGTGATCAAATCCGCCGACCATGTCATCGACATCGGACCCGAGGCCGGCGAAGAAGGCGGGAAAATCGTCGCCGCAGGCACGCCGGAGGAAGTGGCGCAAAGCAAAGACTCCCGCAGTGCCCCCTTTCTCCGCGCCGCCCTCGAGGAGCAACACCACGAAGCCACCCTCCTCGCCGCGGAACCCGTCGCACCGCCGGTCGCTGCGGACAACCACCGCATCCGCATCACCGGCGCCCGCGAGCACAACCTGAAAAACATCTCGCTCGAAATCCCCCGCGACGAATTCGTTGTCGTCACCGGTCTGAGCGGATCAGGCAAATCTTCCCTCGCCTTCGACATCCTCTTCGCCGAAGGCCAGCGCCGCTTCCTCGACTGCATGTCGACCTACGCGCGGCAGTTCGTCGAGCAGATGGAAAAACCGGACGTCGATCACATCGACGGACTCCCCCCCGCCGTGGCCATCGAGCAACGCATCTCGCGCGGCGGCGGCAAATCGACTGTCGCCACCATCACCGAAGTTTACCACTTCCTCCGTCTCCTCTACTCGAAGCTCGGCACGCAATACTGCCCGGCCTGCCATGTCCCCGTCGCCACCACCACGCTGGCCGAGGTGGCGGAAAAAGTCCGCACCCCTTCGCAAACCGGACCCGTTCAAGTCTTCGCCCCGCTGGTCAAATCCCGCAAAGGCTACCACAAGGAAATCGCCGAATGGGCCGTGCGCCACGATTTCGACACGCTCCTCGTGGACGGCAAACTGATCAAAGCCGACAAATTCCCCGAACTCTCCCGCTACCGCGAACACTCGATCGATGTCCTTGTCGGACAAATCACCAAGGCCTCCGAAGAAGAAGCCCTTGAACTGGCCCGCCGCGCCCTCGAAATCGGCAAAAATACCGCGCGCCTTGTCCGCGGCGCGGAAAGCGAATTGCTCAGCACCGAAATGGCCTGCCCATCCTGTGCCCGCGCCTTCGAACCGCTCGATCCCCGCATGTTCTCGTTCAACTCGCCACACGGCTGGTGCCAAACCTGCCGGGGATTTGGCCTCGTCTATGACAATGCGGTCAAGACCGATCAGGCGCGATCCCAACTCGAAGCCGACCTGCAGGAGGAACAGGCCCGCGAGGAAACGGACGAGGACGTCGCCCGCCCGTGTCCCGATTGCGGCGGCGTCCGCCTCAACACCGAAGCCCGTCACGTCCACGTGCACGGCCATCCGATTGCTGACTTCACGCGGGCCAGCGCCCGCGAGGCCACTGCCTTGCTCGACACCCTCGTCTTCAACACCCACGACGCCACCCTCGCCGAAGATATTCTTCCCGAAATCCGCCAGCGCCTCGGCTTCATGCAGCGCGTCGGACTCGATTACCTCACCCTCGACCGCCCCGCGACCACCCTCTCCGGAGGCGAAGCCCAGCGCATCCGTCTCGCCGCCCAACTTGGATCCAGCCTTCGCGGCGTCCTCTACGTGCTCGACGAACCGACCATCGGACTCCACGAACGCGACAACCGCAGCCTCCTCGACGCCCTCGAAGAACTGGTCAAACAAGGCAACTCCCTTCTCGTCGTCGAACACGACGAGGAAACCATGCGCCGCGCCACGCGCATCATCGACCTCGGACCCGGCGCCGGCTCGCGCGGCGGTGAAGTGATTGCCGCCGGCACGCTCGACGAAATCCGCGCCTCGGAAAAATCCGTGACCGGTCGCTGCCTTGCCAACCCTCCGGCCCGACCCTCGCGCGGATCACGCCGCCCGCTCCAAGGCAAAGACCTCCGCTGGCTAGAGCTCAAAGGCGCCTCTCTCCACAACCTACAAAACATCGACGTCCGTATTCCCCTCGGACGCCTCACCGTCGCCTGCGGCATCTCCGGCTCGGGGAAATCCTCCCTCCTGCGTGGCACCCTCGTGCCGGCCCTCAGGGAATCCATGACCCGCCGCGGACGCAAACCCTCCCGCAAAGCCGCCCCGCCGCCTTATGACAAACTGACCGGCGCCGAGCACATCGGGGCAGTGCACATGGTCGACCAATCCCCCATCGGCAAAACCTCGCGCTCGACACCTGCCACTTACATCAAAGTCTTCGACGAGATCCGCCAACTCTTCGCCGGACTTCCCGCTTCGCGCATGCGCGGCTATACCGCCAGCCGGTTTTCCTTCAACACCGACGGCGGACGCTGCGAAACCTGCCTCGGCCAAGGAGCGATCAAACTCGAAATGAGTTTTCTTCCCTCGAGTTGGCTCCCTTGCAGCGAGTGCAACGGCAGCCGCTACAACCGCCAGACCCTCGAGATCCTTTACAACGAAAAGACTATTGCTGACGTCATGAAGATGACCGCCGCCGAAGCGGCCGACTTCTTCGACGCCCACCCGAAAATCCGCCACGCCCTCCGCCTCCTCGTCGAAACCGGACTCGGCTACCTCACCCTCGGACAACCCAGCCCGACCCTTTCCGGCGGCGAAGCCCAGCGGATAAAACTCGTGACCGAACTCTCCCGCACCGGCGCGACCAAAGGACGCCGCATGCGCGAGGACCAGCGCGGTAACTTCTACCTGCTCGAGGAACCGACCATCGGATTGCACATGGCCGATGTGGAACAACTCATCGGCATCCTCCACCGCCTGACCGACGAAGGACACACCGTGGTGGTCATCGAACACAACCTCAGCGTCATCGCTGAAGCCGACTACGTTGTCGAAATCGGACCCGAAGCCGGCGCCGAAGGCGGACAACTGGTCGCCGCCGGAACACCCGAAGAAGTTTCCAAAGTCGAGGCAAGTCCCACCGCCCCCTTCCTCAAACCCCTCCTAAACTTGTAGCGGCGGTTTATAACCGCCGGAACTCTCCTCATTCAGGCACCGACGCTCATAGAGCGCCGCTACAAGCGCAGAAATTCACATCGTCTCCCCACACCCCTCTGCGCACTCAGCGTTCTCTGCGGTTTCTCTCTCCCTCGCCTTGCCGTCATCGCTCCCGCCCGATACATCTCTCGCGTGCTCAATTACATCTGGCTCGCCCTTGTTCTCGGCGCCGTGTTGCTTGGCGGTGCCACGGGACAACTTCAGGAAGTCACCACCGCTGCGTTCGAGGCCTGCAAGACGGCGGTGATAACACTTGCCCTCCCGCTGGCCGGCGTCATGGCGCTTTGGCTCGGGGTGATGCGCTTGGCCGAAAAATCCGGACTGATGCATGCCTTGGCTAAATTATTGCGCCCGCTCATGACGCGCATTTTTCCCGACGTCCCCGCCGAGCACCCGGCCATGGGATCGATGATCATGAACATGGCGGCCAACATGTTGGGTCTGGCCAATGCCGCCACACCGCTCGGACTGCGAGCCATGCAGGATCTGGAAAAGCTAAATCCGCGCCCCGGCACGGCGACCAACGCGATGTGCACCTTCCTCGCGCTCAACACCAGCTCGGTGCAGCTCATCCCGGCCAGCGCTGTGGCCATTCTCGCCGCCGCGGGATCCGTCCAACCCACCGCCATTATCGGCACCGCCCTCGTCGCCACGATTTGCTCGACCGCAGTCGGACTCATCGCAGTCAAATCGCTCGAGAAGCTGCCATTCTACAGATTGCCTCCAGTCACTGCGGCCGACGAATCGGCCAAACGCAAAGAAGAAGCCGAGCAGCCGGAAACAGTCGCCGCTCCGGCGCCTGATCCGCTTGGTTGGGGCTCGCGCCTTCTCCTCGCTATTTTCGGCGTCTTCTTTGTTTACCTTGTCTGGAAAACGGCCAGCGCGGGCTACGATGGCGATCGCGGATGGTTCGCATCCTACGTCGAAGCTCTCTCCATCCTCGCCATCCCGTTTCTCCTCTCGTTCTTCCCGCTCTATGCCGCGCTGCGCCGCGTTCCGGTCTACGAGGAATTCGTCGAGGGCGCGAAGGAAGGGTTCCAAGTGGCCTTGCGCATCATTCCTTTCCTTGTCGCCATCCTCGTGGCCATCGGTATGTTCCGCGGCGCGGGCGGAATCGACATGCTCAGCCGCGCGCTCGATCCGGTGCTCAAATTCGTCGGTTTCCCGGCGGAACTTCTGCCCATGGCCCTGATGCGTCCGCTCAGCGGCAGTGGCAGCCTCGGCATTTTTTCCGAACTCGTCGCTACGCACGGACCCGACAGCATTCTCGCGCGCATGGCCGGCACGATCATGGGCAGCACGGAGACAACTTTCTACGTCCTGGCCGTCTATTTTGGATCGGTCGCCATCCGCCGCACACGTCACGCCGTCCCCGCAGGACTTCTTGCCGACGTAGCCGGCATGATCGCCTCGATCATCGTCTGCCGCATCGTCTTCGGGTGAGCGATCCCCGCTACCTCTGCCAGCGCTGCGGCAACTGCTGCCG
>CAJBKE010000018.1 GCA_903953565.1 uncultured Verrucomicrobiota bacterium
TTAAAGAGGATTAACACGGATGACAGAACCAGATTGTTTTTTGCCGTGTGACCCCGGCAAAAAACAGACGTCCGTAAAAGGCATTGCGATCGAAGCCGGTCTTCGAGGCCATTGATTTTGCCCGATGTCAGTCGGGCAAAATCTTATCCTGCCTTTTATCTTCTTCTATTTGCCTGCGGCTGTCTCGCAGACTCGGCTGTGGCTAAGTGCCTTTCCTCTTTTCGGATCGAGCTGTCCCCCCCTCAAGGACTTCCGAAATCACGCCTTGCCGGCCAGGCGGTCGCGCAGCGGGGCGCGCAGGCCGAGGATGCTTTTGGCGTCCTTGATCAACCGGTGGCGGAGGGGCCAGAGCATCAGGGCGAGCAGGCCGATCGCGGCGACGTAGGTCGAGGGTTCGGGGATGGCGGTGATGGTGGAGGTGCTCGCCGTGCGGACCGCCGCCGTGTTGTCTTCGGACGGCCTTGACGAGGGATGCCACAAGGCACACATTGTGTGCGTGCGGTTGGAATTCGATCCAGACAAGGAGGCGGCCAACCTCACCAAGCACGGCATCGACTTTTCCACCGTGCGGAAAGTTTTCCAAGACCCGCAGCGCATGATTGTCCCGAACGAAACACACAGCTCCGACGAACCTAGGTTCTATGCCGTCGGCCATGATGGCCATGGCGTGCTCACCGTGCGGTTCACCTTGCGAGGCGATGCCATTCGTGTGATCGGCGCCGGATATTGGCGCAAACAGAAGAAAGGCTATGAAGACCAAAAAAAAGAAAACGAGCTACGCTAAGGAACCGGTCGGTGAAGGCTGGCGCTTTGACCAAAGCAAAGCGCTCACCCGCGCGCAACAGCGCGCCTTGGGCCTGCCCTCGCCGACAACCGCGGCGAAAATGACCATCACCCGCAAGCCGGCCCGCCCGGCGCGAATCAACATCCGCACCACGCACGAAACCATCGCCGGTTTACGCGCCCGGGCCGAGGAAGCCGGACTTCCTTACCAGACGCTCGCCGCCAGCGTGCTGCACATGGTGGCCAAGGGAGACATCAAGCTCGCGCTCGCCGCGCGATAACGCATCAGCGAAAACATTCGTGAATCCAGCAATCATCAACATCACCATCGATTGCAGCCCGGAAAAACAAAACACCCGCCCCTTGCGGGACGGGTGTCGAAGTGAGCGGCGATTGAAAAATCAGGAAACTTTCGCGCGCAGGCGGTGGCGGAGGGGCCAGAGCATCAGGGCGAGCAGGCCGATTGCGGCGACGTAGGTCGAGGGTTCGGGGATCGCGGTGATGGTGTTGATGCTGTGGCCGACCTGCTCGCGACCGAAGAAGCCGCCGGAGGCCAGCGGGTTGGCAAATTCCTGCATGGATCCGGATTGTTTTGGAATATTTGTCATCTCACCCGTTCTGTGGTTTCTTCTCCCCAGATGAGCGCCGCCGAAGTCATGAATCTCGCCAAGCAGCTCCCCGAGATGGAGGTGCTCGACTTGGCACGAATGCTCGAGGCATGGACTGCCGCTATGGTTGATCAAAAATTCGAAGCTGCCGTTAAATCCGGCGCTTTCGACCAAATGGCGGCCGATGCCCTGCACGAGTTGGAGGCCGGGAACACCATTGCTCTCGATGAAGTCCTCCACGACCCGCGCCTTTCGTAAGCAGCTTTCCGAGCTCCCGTCGCCCGTTCGCAAGCAAGCAAGGAAGCAATTTCGCTTGTGGCTCGGAAATCCACAGCACCCTTCGGTGCATTTCAAGCCCGTCGGCCAATATTGGTCGGCGCGGGTAAACCGCGAGATTCGCGCCCTCGCCGTCCGCCGAGCGGATGACATCGTGTGGTTTTACATCGGTCCGCACGACGGCTACGAAAGGCAACTGTAGTCCGGCATGCCGCACTTCCTCGCCGCGCCATACCCATGGCCGAGCAGGGTGATGGTGCAGGTGCTGTCGTTCCCGTTTGATCAGCAGTTGGAAAGTTCGTTGTTGGTGCAGATGCCACATCGGCGTTTGCGGGACAACTCCGAGCGGGTTCAAGTAAATCGATGTCTGACTGCATCCAAATCGACCCGAATATTTGACATGACTTTGTCTTGTCTACGAAACGTACACACTGACAGGTGATGACCGTTCCACCTGCCGCTTCACAGGCTTAGGCAACTCTCGCCCGCTCGTCGGCTTCCTCCTTGATCCGCTCACTGAGCCAGACTTTCATGATGGACTGCCGGGTGACTCCGATCAGAGCCGCCTGTTTATCCAACTCTGAGATCATCCACTCGGGTAAATCGACATTGACGCGGCGGGGTTCGAGGCCGGGGCGCCGAGCCTTGGACCAATCCAAAAATGCACTCACGTCCTCGCCGCGGTCGAAGCGCCGGTCGAACTCTTCAGCTGTGATGGTAGTTTTCGATTTCTTCATGTCTTGATCTCCTCACCGAGATAATGCGGATCGCGCTGCCGCGCAGAGTGTAGATTGCCGTCCAGCAGACATCGTCGAGCGAGGCGATGAGAGCCTCGCGCGATTCGGTTGACGAGCGGGCCGGAACAACAAGCCGCCTCTCATCGGTCCAAAGCAGCTTCGCCTGCTCGAAGTCGATACCATGCTTCCGCGCGTTGATGTGGCTTTTCTTGTCGTCATACTCGAACTCCACATAAGGATAATATCTATACCAAAACGGTTGTCAAAGAGTGTTTTCTTAGGTGCCGATTGGGCAAAAGCGGCAACACGACTTAGTCCGGCCTATTGAGTGGCGGCGGCGCCGGAGAGCAGGGCTGCGTTGCCCTGCGAGGACCTTCCTCTATTTGGATTCAGGAAAAAGAGACGCGTCAACCACGGACAAAACCTCGTCGAGGAGTTCCCTAGGAGCAGAGCCGATTTTCTTGGCACGCCGCGCTCGGTAATCGATCGATTTCATCTGCTCGCACATGACGTATCCAGTCAGGCCGCAATGGTCGGGCACCGGCACATGGAACGGCGTGTCACGTCTGGTGTTAGTGATCGGGCAGCAGACGGCAAGTCGAGTGGCGCGGTTGAACGGCTCGACGCTCACCACGATCGCGGGTCTCCTCCCCATCTGCTCGTGCCCGGCCTGCGGATCGAAAGTGAGCACGACCAAGTCTCCTTGGACCGGGACGTAAGCCGCCATTTACCAGACCTCCCTGCCCTGCGGTTTGCCCCAAGTAAACTCTCCTTTGAAAGCCTCAGCCGAACTCGCCGCGACCAAGTCTTTTATCCGGTGCCGACGACGCACCGGTCGCTCGTCGTGAACCGGAACAATGGCAATGTGCGAGCGGTCTTCGGACAGCTCGATGACCAGATCTGAACCGATCTCCAGGCCAAGCATCTCGACCATGTCTTTGGGAATGCGGACGCCCTGACTGTTCCCCCAACGCTGCAAAGTAGTGGTCATTAATCAAGGATATCCCTAGGGATATACGTAAGCAAGCGCTTTCCCCGAGATGCCGAGATCTACTAGAACTCAGGCCATTTCCTCTCCGTGATCTCTGTGCCTTGGTGAGAGAAATATCCGCCCCTTGCCTACCGAGCCTTGGCCCGGGAACCTGTGAACTCTCACGGAGACAGCGAGGAAGGACAGCGAGGCTTCCAACTGACGCTGCCCGAACGGGTTTAAACAGAAGACAACGAAGAGAACGAAGGAAAATCCCGGAGGCGCGTTCCCCCCTTCGTTAACTTCGTGACCTTTTGTTTAAAAAAACTCAGCGGACCCCTTCTCACCCGTCGGCCGGGCTTGGCAGATAGGCTTGGAGTTGCGGGAGGAGTTTTTTGACGATGGATCCGTCTTTGGTGATGAGCGAATGGACGCGACCGCTGAGACGTGCGCGGTCCTGTTCGGTCAGGTCTTTTGCCGTGACGACGATCACGGGGGTGTGGACGAATCGCGGATCGCGCCGGAAGTGGTCGAGAAATTCGAAGCCGTCCATGCGCGGCATCATGAGATCGAGGAGGACGAGCGACGGCTCGGTCTCGCGCACGGCCTCGAGGGCGGCCACGCCGTCGCCGGCGAGAAGAACTGTCCAGCCCTGCTTGACCATGGTGCGTTGGAGTTGATCGCGCGCGGCCTCGTCGTCTTCGACGATAAGGACCGTGCGGGCCTGTGCGCCGAGATCGAGGCGGTCGAGGGTGCCGCGCAACCGCGTCCAATCGACCGGCTTGGCCAAGTAATCGAAGACACCGAGGGCGACGCCCATTTCACGGCTATCGGTGATGGTAACCAGAATGATCGGAATATGCGCGGTGGCGGGATCGGCTTTGAGCGCGGTGATGACCGACCATCCGTCCATGCCGGGCATCATCACATCGGTGGTGATGGCGACGGGATGCTTTGTCTTGGCCAACTCGAGTCCGTCACGGCCGTTGCTCGCGGTATGCACGTCGAAGCCTTCCTTGGTGAGGAAACGGCTCATCAGGTCGAGCACGGTAGGATCATCGTCGATGACCACGAGGGACGGACGACCGGAAGTCCCCGGCGCCACTGCCGGCGTTTCTTCGGCGGGCGCGGCGGCAGTCGGTTCTTCCTGCGGGGCAGAGGCGGGCAAGGCGATGGTGAAGGTCGACCCCTCACCCGGAACACTCGTCACGGTGATGTCGCCGCCGAGGAGTTGGCAAAACTCGCGGCTAATGGCGAGACCGAGACCGGTGCCGCCGAATTTGCGCGTGGTGGAGGCATCGGCTTGGCTGAAGGCCTGGAAGAGTCGGCCCATCTGCTCGGGTGTCATGCCGATGCCGCTGTCGCTCACCGCGAAGCGCAGCCAATCGGCGCCGTTCTCCTCGGTGCGCGTGACGACGAGGCGGAGCTTTCCTTTCTCGGTGAATTTGCTCGCGTTACTCAGCAGGTTGAAAAGCGTCTGGCGGATCTTGGTGAGATCGCTGTGCATCGTGCCGGCGTCGGCGGGAAGTTCGACCTCGAGGTGGTTGTCGTTCTTTTTGACCAGCGGGAGCACGGTCGATTCGACTTCGCGGACCATGGTGGCGACGTCGATCGTCTCGCAATAGATGGTCATTTTGCCGGCCTCGATCTTCGAAAGGTCGAGCACGTCGTTGATCAGACCGAGCAGGTGCTTGCCGGCGCTGTGGATCTTTTTGAGGTCGGGAATGAATTCGTCCTGACCGAGATCCTGCATCTCCTCGGTGAGCATTTCGCTGTAGCCGATGATGGCGTTCATCGGCGTGCGCAACTCGTGGCTCATGTTGGCGAGGAAGGCGCTCTTCGTGCGGTTGGCCTCCTCCGCCTGGTCGCGCGCTTCGGCCAGTTCGGCAGTGCGCAGGCGAACTTTCTCGTCCATCGTCTCGATCATCTCGCTCAATTGGCCGGTCATGCCGTTGAAGTCGCGGGCCAGATCGCCGATTTCGTTGCTGCTGCGCACTTCGGCGCGGCGGTGCAGGTTGCCGGAGGCGACCTCGTGCGCGGCGGCGGTGAGTTCCTCGATGGGACGGGAGAACGAGCGGGCCACCATCCACGCGGCCAACGCAGCGAGGAGGCCGCTGACCAATGCGATGCCGATGGACAATCTGCGCAGGAGCGAGACCGGGGCGAAGGCTTCGTCGTCATCAATCTTCACCACCACGCCCCAGCGCAGTGCGGGCAGGTATTGCCAGACCGCGAGCACGGATTTTCCGCGGTAATCGGTATCGGGCCCGAAGCCGGGCAGACCTTTCATGCTCGCGCGCAGTGCGGCGGAATTTCCCTCGGGCGGCACGCGCAGACGGAATGCCGCCTGCGGGTCGTGCCGCGTCGGAGCCACGGCCATGAGCCCGTCCCCGTGTTCCGCCACCACGACCATCTCGCCGGTCGCGCCGAGTCCGGAGGTGTCGCCGATGACGCGGTTGATTTCCGCGGCGCCGATCTGCAACACGGCGAGCCCGCGATACTTCCCATCGGCCAGCACCGGCACAGCGATGAAAGTGGCGGGCAAGGCGTCGGGTCCGTAGAAATCGAAATCGGATTGCTCGAGCCCGAGGGTGAAGCGGGCGGACTGCGCCGCGCGACCCAGCGTGGTTCCGGCCACGGGAGACTCGTCGATCTTCATGCCGAAATCGGGACCGCGCGCGGTGGAAAACACGACACGGCCGTCGGGATCGATCAGGTAAATGTCATCGGTGCCGATCGATTCCGCGGCACGGCGCAGGAACGGCGCGAAGCGCGCGGCGGCCGCGGCGTGGGCGCTTTCGTCGAGGGCGCCGTTTTTCCACGCGGTGGAAAATGCGTCGATGGCCTCGGCCGTGCCCGGGTTCGCCGCGAGAACGAGCAGGTCGCGCTCCTGTCCGCGCAAAAACGTTTCCACCTGACGGCCGAGGTTGTCGGCCATGGCGCGGAGATTGTTCTCGATCTGGTCGGTGAGAAGTTGACGCGCGGTGCGTGTGGTGAGAAAAGCGGCGACGGTGAGCGGCACCAAAGTCAGGAGCAAAAACCAGACGAGCAATTGCGTGGCGATGCGGGAGCGGCGGGACTTTTTCATGGCACGGGCACATCCTCCGTGTGCGGGCTAACCCATTTCCCGCCCCACGAGGCGGAGAGATCTTTCTGCCAACGCTCCCAATCGGTGCGCGTGCGGAAGAGCGGGAACGGCATCGGGCGCACCGGTTTGTCGGAGGACCACACGATGTCGAACTGGCCGTCGGGGCGGATGCGGCCGATGCGCGCGTATTTCCAAGTATGCTGCGTCGGGCCGTCGATGTAGGCGAGACCACCGGGCGCGTGCATCCCCTGCCCTCGGATCTTGGCAAGGACGGCGGCGGGTTCGGCGGAACCGGCGGCGCGCACGGCCTGCGCCCAGAGCATGACGCCGAAGTAGGCGGCTTCGAGCGGATCGGAGACGACGCGGTCCGCGCCGAAACGCGCACGGAATTTTTCCAGAAACGCGCGATTCTCCGGCGTGTCGACGCTCTGGAAATAATTCCATGCGGCGTAATTCCCCGCCATGGCCTCGGCACCGAGTTCGGGCAGTTCGGTCTCGCTGATGCTGAACGACACGACGGGCAGACGATCGGGCGTGATGCCCGCTTCACGCAGGCCGCGGAAGAACGCGATGTTCGAATCGCCATTGATCGTGTTGAGGATGACGTCGGGCTTCGCGGTGACGATGGCGTCAATCATTGACGCGACATTTTTTCCGCCGAGCGGGAGATACAATTCGCCGACGACTTCGCCACCGAGTGCGGAAACTTGGTCGCGGATGATTTCGTTGGCGGTGCGCGGGAAAACGTAATCCGACCCGACGAGGAAAACGCGCGGACCGAAATGGG
Organism: uncultured Verrucomicrobiota bacterium; assembly: GCA_903953565.1. Taxonomy (GTDB): domain Bacteria; phylum Verrucomicrobiota; class Verrucomicrobiia; order Chthoniobacterales; family JACTMZ01; genus JACTMZ01. The sequence continues at coordinate 7,250 of CAJBKE010000018.1, forward strand.
TGAGCGCGTAGCTCACCGCCGGCATGACCTGCTGGTTGGGCGTGGCGCCGTTGTAGATGATGTTGGGCGACTGCTCGAGGCCCTCGTATTGCACCGGATAGAAAAGCAGGTGGTTGTGTTTCTCGAAGACCGGACCGACGGCTTTGCGACTGGAAGACGTCCAACACCCGAAGACCACACTCACTTTTTCCTGCGTGATCAACCGCTCGGCCTCGGCCGCGAAGGCATCGGAGTCGGAGGCGCCATCGGCAATGACCGGCTCGAGCTGACGGCCAAGGAGTCCGCCTTGGGCGTTGATTTCCTCGATGGCCAGCAGGGTGGCATCGACCACCGGACGCGCGCTGATCGCCAAGGTGCCGGTCATCGAATGCAAAATGCCCACGCGGATCGGCGCCTCATCGGGCCGCGAGCAGGACGTTAACGTCGCAGCGACAACCACGCACGCAAGCAGGCGCAGAATAGATGACTTGGTCAGGCGAAACATCGGAGGACGGGAGCGGTAAAGGAGTTGTGTCAAACTGCCAGCTAGCGGCGCCGATAGCGAGACGGTTTACGAGGAGAATACGCCTTCGGCGCGGGAAGACACCACCGCGCGCTGTACAATCAGCAACCCCGCAAATGCAACGTGACAGTGCGGGGAACCCCCGTCACTCGCCGCGCGGACGGCGCGGCGGAGGCGGGCCATCCGGGCCTTCGCGGTGGTGGAATGTTTCTTTTCGCCCGTCGGGAAATTCGAAGGCCACCGTCCCATCGGCATTCACCGTGTAGACAATTTTCTGCGCGGTTCCGCCCACCTCATAGGTGAGTTCGCTCCGGTTGGCATGGGTCACGAAATCCGTAATGCGCGCGCCGCGCAAGGGTTGCAAGGCGGGACGGACCGGTCGGGCCCGCGGCTGCGGATCGACCTGCCCCTCGCGCTCGGTCACCTCGCCATGGAATCCGCCGATGACGTAGGGATATTTTTCCGACGCGTGGTAGTGGTAACCGAGCGCGGGGGTAGAATGGCCACCGATCGCATCGAGGCCCAATGGCGCGGAGCCGTCCGGTTCTTTCAGCCCGTAGATCGGATAGCCGTCCAAAGCGTAGGCAACAGGTTTGTCGCGGCCAATGGTCTCCTGCAGGTGCAGCGGCGCGATGTGGTAATGGTAATCGTCCGCGCGGCCGCAATGCCCTCCCCATTGGTCGAGTTCACCGATCTCGTAGGACAGTTCGCCGCGGTTGTTTTGCGGGTTGAAGATCGGCACGCCGTTGGCCGCGAGGGCGATGGCTCCGCGCAGGAAATGATTTTCCACGGAGATGGGTGTCGCGGCCGGAACGGGAGCGAGCGGAATCTGCCACGCGTTGGCTCCGGTGTAATCCTGCGGAAGCGGCACCTGTTGCTGCCACGCCGTAATACCGGTCATCATGCCGTGGTCCGGCAAACCATGACTCTCGACGAAAAGAAATTGATCGTCCCAGCGCACTTTGACCGCCGGCGCGAAACAAGCAAAAGCAGCCGCTTGCGGCGGCGCGTTGGTCGCGCTCAGCAATCCTTCGACTCGCGCGCCGCCCGCAGCGAACGCCGCGGGATCGTGGGCCGGTGCCGCGCACAATGCGGCCGCAAGAAAAACGACAA
>CAJBKE010000019.1 GCA_903953565.1 uncultured Verrucomicrobiota bacterium
CCCACGCGGCGGCGGAAGTCCAGGCCCACGCGGATCGTGCGGTGCGGACAAAGGCGAAATTCGAGGCGAGCGCGATGGTCGTGAGCGCGACGAGCAGTGATTGGTGGTCCGGACGCCCAAGGGCGAAGGCATGGGTCAGCGCGGGCGAAACGGCGAAAAGAATGAGCACCGGCCAGCGCGGGCGCAGATCGAGGGTGCGCGACCAGAAGAAAAGAAAGAGCAGTGTGACCACCCCGAGGAGCGGCGAGATCCAAGCCCCCGCTGCGTCAAGAGGACGGATGATCACGCCGAGCGCGGCGATGAGGTGGTCCATGGGCGCGGTGGTGTGAGGGATGGTGCCTTGGGGAAAATTTTCGAAGTCATGCGACCGGATGATGGTGCCGGGATTTTGCGTGACCGCGGCCGCGCGTTGCATGCGGCTGTGGCAATCCCCGTCGGCATAAACAACGAGCATTCCGCCTTCGGATCGCGGAACGAAGACCTGCGCACGGTTCCACGTCACGGCGGCGAGAAAAAGAGTTCCGAGAAGCGCGGCGCCAACGAGGGGATTGATGATCTTGGGCACGACGAGGGATGGTGCGCGATGGCGTCCCGACAAGGCGAATCGGAAAATCCGCGTGTTTCGGTCCCGCATCATGGCGAGGTGATACCGAGCATCTAGAACACTTGCGAAACTGCTCGAATTTACCGCCTTCGAGGTCCTCGCGCTTTATGACCCGAAAATCCGGAAAAAAGGCTGGAGCGCTGGGTTTGGCGGGATAGGTTGTTGGTTTGCGCCGGCTAAACCGGTTGCACCCCGGAAAAAGCACGATTTTTATGGCGTCAAAAGCGAAGGAAAACGAGGAAGCGCAAGCGGTCAGGAGCGCGGAATACGGCGCGGCACAGATCGACAAACTCGAAGGCTTGGAGGCCGTGCGCAAGCGGCCGGGGATGTATATCGGCTACACCGACGAGCGCGGGTTGCACCATTGCGTTTACGAGGTCCTCGACAACTCGATCGACGAGCATTTGGCCGGATTTTGCACCCACATCGACGTGACCATCCATGCGGACGGCTCGTGCTCCATCCGCGACAATGGCCGCGGCATTCCGGTCGACATGCACCCGAAGTGGAAGATTCCGGCGATCGAGCTGGTGCTGACCAACCTCCACGCCGGCGGCAAATTCGGCCAGGGCGCCTACAAATTCAGCGGCGGTCTTCACGGCGTCGGCGCGAAGTGCGTCAACGCGCTCTCCGAGTGGTTCAAGGCCGAGGTCTACCGCGACGGCAAGGTCTACTTCATGTCCTTCGCCAGGGGCAAGACGACCCAGCAACTCAAAGTTCTCAGCGAGCTGAAGAACAAAAAGCAGACCGGCACGCAGATCACGTTTTTGCCGGACGCCGAGATTTTCACCACTGTCGAGTTTGTCTTCGAGCGCCTCGGCGCGCGCCTGCGAGAGCTGGCCTTCCTCAACAGCGGCCTCGAGATCCGCCTCACGGACGAACGCGTTGACGGGGAGCCGAAGAAAACCGTTTTCGTCTACAAGCTTGGCATCGAGGAATTCGTCAAAGAACTCGGCGAGAGCAAGCAGGTCATCCATCCGAAAGTCATCAAGATCACCGGCGGACGGAAGACGAAGATGAAGGACAAGGATGGTAAGGACGTCGAGGAGGATGTCTTCGTTGATTGCGTCATGCAATACAACGACAGCTACACGGACCAGATCCTCTGCTTCACCAACTCGATCCCCAATCCGGACGGCGGCACGCACATGACCGGGTTCCGCTCGGCGTTGACCCGCGCGATCAACCAATACGCCAAGGCCAACGAACTGGCCAAGGACAAGGACCCCGCCATCACCGGCGACGACGTGCGCGAGGGCCTTATTTGCGTGCTCAGCCTCAAGCACCCCGACCCGAAGTTCGAGAGCCAGACCAAGGTCAAATTGGTCAACCCGGAAGTCGACGGCATTGTCAGCTCGATCATCTACGAGGGGTTGATGGATTTCTTCGAAACGAATCCGCCGATCGCGAAAAAGGTTTTCGAGAAAGCGATGACCGCCGCGCGCGCCCGCGAGGCGGCGCGCAAGGCCCGCGAGACGGTGCGCAAGAGCGCGCTGACCGGCGGTGGGCTGCCCGGCAAATTGGCCGACTGCTCCGAGCGCGATCCGTCGTTGACTGAATTGTTCATCGTCGAGGGCGACTCGGCCGGCGGTTCGGCCAAGCAGGGGCGCGATCGCCGTTTCCAGGCGATTCTTCCGATTCGCGGCAAGCTGATCAACGTGGAGAAAGCGCGTTTGGACAAGGTGCTGCAGAACACCGAGATCCAGACCATGATCACCGCGGTTGGCACCGGCATCGGCGAAGGCGAGCAGGAAGGATCCTTCAATTTCGGGAAGCTGCGTTACGGACGGATCATCATCATGACCGACGCCGACGTGGACGGCTCGCACATCCGCACCCTGTTGCTCACGTTCTTTTACCGTCAGATGACCGAATTGGTCCGCCGCGGTTGCGTCTACATCGCCCAGCCGCCGCTCTATCAGATCAAGCGCAAGAAGCGTGAAGAATACGTCGATGACGACGCGCAGCTGACCAAGATTCTCATCTCGCTCGGCGCGGAGGACGTGAAACTCGTCCACCTGAAAAACAAAAAGACCTTCACCGAGACCCAGCTCAAAGAAATCCTCGAGCTGCTCGAGCGGCTGAGCAAGCACAGCAACGCGATCAAGCGCCTCGGCGGCGATTTCGAGAGTTACCTCGAGGCACGCGATGCGAAGACCGACAAGCTGCCCGAGTATCTGATCAAGATCCGCGACGGCAACACGGAGTCCGTCGAATATTTCCACGACGAGACCGAGCTGCAGTCCTTCGCCAAAAAGAACAGCGACCTCAATCTTTTCGAGGACGAGGCCGCCGAGACGCCCGAGGGCACGAACGGTGGTGAGGCCGCTCCGAAGGAAAAAGAGAAAAGCACCGCCGCCCGCCGCCGACGCGCGCGCCTCGTTGAAATCCACGAGTCGGTCGCGGTGGACAAGCTGATCAAAGAACTTTCCAAGAAAGGCCTCGAGATCGATCACTACACGGCGACGGACAAGCCGATTTTCCATTTGGTCGAAGGCGAGGGCGAGCGCGAGAACAAGCACGAGATTTTCGCCATCCCGCGCATCCTCGAGCTGGTCAAAGAAATCGGCCGCCGCGGTGTGCAGATCAAACGATTCAAAGGCCTCGGCGAAATGAACGCCAAAGAACTTTTCCAGACGACGATGGATCCGGAGAAGCGCCGGCTCCTGCGCGTCCGGCTCGACGAAACCAATGCCGTCGAGGCCGACAAAATGTTCACCGTCCTGATGGGCGACGTGGTCGAGCCGCGCCGCCACTTCATCGAGGACAATGCCCTCAACGTCCGCAACCTCGACGTCTAACCCAACCCACCCGATGCCCGCCAAATCCGCCGAACCGAAAACTGAAACCGCCGTCGACAAGACGTCCGCCCAGCGCAACAAGAACCTCGACCTCGCGCTGCAGCAGATCGCCAAGGATTACGGCGACGGAGCCATCATGCGTCTCGGCGACCATTCGCAGACCAATATCGACGTCATCCCGACCGGCAACATCCTCATCGACCGCGCCCTCGGTGTGGGTGGTGTGCCCCGCGGCCGCATCATCGAGATCTACGGTCCGGAATCTTCCGGCAAAACGACCCTCACCCTCACCATCATCGCCCAGGCGCAGAAACGCGGCGGGTTGGCCGCCTTCATCGACGTCGAGCACGCTCTCGATCCGAAGTATGCGCAGCGTCTGGGGGTCAATCTCGACGACCTTCTCGTCTCCCAGCCCAGCTCGGGCGAAGAGGCCTTGCGCATTTGCGAAACGCTGGTCCGTTCCAACGCCCTCGACGTCATCGTCCTCGATTCCGTCGCCGCGCTGGTGACCAAGCAGGAATTGGAAGGCGAGATCGGCGATTCCACGGTTGGCACGCAGGCCCGTCTGATGAGCGCGGCCATGCGCAAATTGACCGCGCTGATCGCCAAAGCCCGCACGTCCTGCATCTTCACCAACCAGATCCGCGAAAAGATAGGTGTGATGTTCGGCAATCCGGAGACCACCCCCGGCGGCAAGGCGCTCAAGTTCTACTCCAGCGTGCGCATGGACATCCGCCGTATCGGCGCGATCAAGCAGACGGACGGCGTGGTGACCGGCAACCGCACCCGGGTCAAAGTGGTGAAGAACAAAGTCGCCCCGCCCTTCACCGAGGCGGAATTCGACATCATGTATAACGAAGGCATCAGCAATGTCGGTTCGCTCATCGATGTCGCTTTGGAAAAAGGTGTCCTCGAAAAACGCGGCAGTTGGATGAGCTACAAAGGCAACCAACTGGCGCAAGGTCGTGACGCAGCCAAGGAAGCGCTCAAGGCCGACGAAAATTTGTACAAGGAAATCGAAGAGGCCACGCTTGCCGCGATGAAAGCGGCGGAGGCAGTATAAATAACGACCGGCGCCGGGGTTGGCGTCGCTGCATTTTGTAGCGTCGGCGTCTCTCCGAGCTGTAGGCTCTACGAGCAGGAAGCCCAGCCGACGGAACGAACGCTCACCACGCATGAACATCCACGAATACCAAGCCAAGGAACTCCTCACCAAATTCGGTGCGGACAATCCGCGCGGTTCCGTGGCCCGCACGCCGGCCGAGGCGGAGAAGGTGGCCCGCGAGCTCGGGACGAATTCCATCGTGGTCAAAGCGCAAATCCACGCGGGCGGACGCGGCAAAGGAAGTTTTACCAACGGCTTCCAAGGCGGCGTGCATCTTTGCAAGACGGCCGGCCAGGCCCGCAACATCGCGGCCAAGATGATCGGGCAAACCTTGGTCACGCATCAGACCGGACCGGAGGGCCGCGTGGTCAACCAGGTGCTCGTCGCCGAGTCGGTCGAGATCGAGAAAGAGTTTTATTTCGCCATCCTCATGGATCGTGCCACCGGCGCGCCCGTGATCGTGGCCAGTCGCGAAGGCGGGATGGACATCGAGGAAGTTGCCGAGAAGAGCCCGGAAAAAATTCTGCGCGAACCGGTCAATCCGGCCTTCGGGCTGCAACCCTATCAGACGCGCAAGCTGGCCCGGGAACTCGGATTCGCGCCGACGCAGATGCGCGCGGCCTGCAAACTTTTCGCCTCCCTCTACCGCTGCTTCATGGCGTGCGATTGTTCGATGGTCGAGATCAACCCGCTCGTCCTGACCAAAGGTGGCGAGGTGCTGGCGCTTGACGCCAAATTTTCTTTCGACGACAACGCGCTCTTCCGTCATCCCGACGTCGTCGCCCTGCGCGACGTGGCCGAGGAGGACCCGCGCGAAGTTGCCGCCTCGAAGCATCACCTCAGCTACATCGGATTGGATGGAAACATCGGCTGCATGGTCAACGGTGCCGGGTTGGCCATGGCCACGATGGATATCATCAAGCACCACGGCGGCGAACCGGCCAACTTCCTCGACGTCGGTGGCGGGGCCAGCGAGGAGCAGGTGACCGAGGCGTTCAAGATTTTGCTCTCGGATGCCAACGTGAAAGCCATCTTGGTCAATATTTTCGGTGGCATCATGAAATGCGATGTCATTGCGCAAGGCATTCTCAACGCGGTTAAGTCCGTGAAGCTCGGTATCCCGCTCGTCGTCCGCCTCGAAGGCACCAATGTCGAGGAAGGCCGCAAATTGCTCGCGGACTCGGGTCTGCCTATCGTCACCGCGACCGACCTCGACAGCGCCGCGAGCGAAATCGTCAAACTCGCCAAATCCTGACCATGTCCGTTCTCATCGACAAAAACACACGCCTTGTTGTGCAGGGCATCACCGGAAAATCCGGCGCTTTCCATACGCGCAACTGCATGGAATACGGCACGAATGTCGTGGCTGGCGTCACGCCCGCGCGCGGGGGCGAGATGTTCGAAAACAAAGTGCCGGTCTTTGATACGGTGCACGAGGCGCGCGAGCAGACCGGATGCAATGCGACGATGATTTTCGTCCCGCCGGAGTTCGCCGCAGACGCCATTCTGGAAGCGGCCGACGCGGGGGTGGAACTGATTGTTTGTATCACCGAAGGCATTCCGGTCATGGACATGATGCGGGTGAAAGAAATGCTCCAAGCCACGAAGTCCCGCCTGATCGGACCGAACTGTCCCGGTATTATCACACCCGGTCAGTGCAAGATCGGCATCATGCCCGGCTACATCCACAAACCGGGTCACATCGGCGTGGTGTCGCGCTCGGGCACGTTGACCTATGAAGCGGTCTGGCAACTGACCAGCCGCGGGGTCGGCCAGTCCACCTGCATCGGCATCGGCGGAGATCCGATCATCGGCACGACGACGCTCGACGCGGTGCAACTTTTCGCGGCCGACCCAGACACGCACGGAATTATTTTGATCGGCGAAATCGGCGGCAGTGCCGAAGAAGAGGCCGCGGCGTGGTTGAAAGACCATTGCGACAAACCGGTGGCCGGATTCATTGCCGGCGCCACCGCCCCGCCCGGACGTCGCATGGGTCATGCCGGCGCGATCATTTCCGGCGGTAAAGGCACGGCCTCCGCGAAAAAGGATGCGCTGCGTGAGGCGGGCATCGCTGTGGCTGAAACACCGAGCACCATCGCCGACACGCTGTTGGCGGTGATGAAGTAAACCGCAGAGGGTTTTAGTTGTAGCGGCGGTCTATGACCGTCGGTGCATGAAAAACCAAAAGCTCCGACGGTCATAGACCGCAAGCTTCGGAGGACTTTATCCGCCGCAGGCTGCGCGGATCATTTGGACGAAGGCGGGTTCGGCTTTCTCCACGGTGGGAGAGGGGCCGGTCATTTTGACATACACATCGCCGTTCGGGCTCTCGAGGATCGCGCCAAGGAGGGCTTGTCCTTCCAGCGGCGTGGTTGGTTGTCCGGGCATGCCGCTCTGGAAAGTGCCGCGCGCGCGGGCGAAAGTGACCGGAACGGTGCCGATGGTTTCTTTCGCGGTGGCCGCGCCGTTGGCGTCATTGTCGCCGTCGAACTGTCCGAACCAACGGTCGACATTCTGCTGCACGGTGCCGCCTTGGCCGGGACCGAAATGGAAAACTGTGATGAGGGCTTCCCCTGCTTTCCCCGTGCCTTCGGGCCCCGGCACATAGAGCTCGGCCTTGCGCATGGGCGAGGACGGTTGCCCGGAGCGCCAACCGGCCGGCACGGCGAATTTGAAATCGCCAGCGGTGAACGACGAGACAGGCTCCTCCGCCGCTGCGAGGCAGGCAGAGAGGGCAACGAGAAGACCGACGCGCAGGGCGCGCATGGTTTAGCGTTTGGAGAACTGGAAGCGCTTGCGGGCGCCGGGACGACCGGGCTTTTTGCGCTCCTTCATCCGCGGATCGCGGGTGAGCAATCCGTTTTTCTTCAGCTCCGGACGCAGGTCGGCATCGAGCTTGAGCAGCGCGCGCGCGATGGCGAGGCTGGAGGCTCCGGCCTGACCGTTGACTCCGCCGCCGGAGGTCTTCACGGAAATGTCGACGGTCTGTTTGCGGCCGCTCAGTTCGAGCGGGCGAAGCACGGCGGTCTGCAGGGAGGTGGTGGGAAAGTAATCGTTGAACTCGCGGCTGTTGACTTCGATTTTGCCGGAGCCGGTTTTGAGGCGGACGCTGGCGACGGAGGTGCGGCGGCGGCCGGTGGCGGTGTGGACGTCAGACATGATCAGGAGACTTTGAGTTCTTTGGGCTGCTGCGCGGCGTGCGGGTGTTCGGCGCCGGCGTAAACTTTGAGCTTGGTGAATTGTGCGCGGCCGAGACGGTTGTGCGGGATCATTCCGCGCACGGCACGCTCGACGAGCAACTCGGGGCGGCGCGCTTGGCGCTTCTCGAAGGTCTCGCTTTTGTGACCGCCGACATAACCGGAGAAGCTCGTGTAGACCTTGGCTGTCGGTTTCTTGCCGGTGACGCGCACCTTCGAGGCGTTGATCACGACGACGAAGTCTCCCGTGTCGCAATGCGGGGTGAAAATGGCTTTGTTTTTGCCGCGGAGGACATCGGCAACCTTGGTCGCGAGGCGTCCGAGAATTGCGTTCTCGGCGTCCACGATCCACCAGTTGCGGTCTACATTTTCGGCTTTGGCGGAGAAAGTCTTCATGGCAAAATTGGCCGCGTAGAATATGAGCCCCGCGGGGCGGTGTCAAAGCCATTTCCGTATCTGCTTGACCCCTTCTGGAGCGGCGGGAACGGTCGTGAGGTGCAAAACAGGGGCAAAAACCGGCCGGCGACTCTGTGGCATGAGGTTTTCGACCCGGACGGGGAACCGCGCGAACTCTACCGTCCGGTCCTGGGCAAGGTGCTGTCCGCGCCCGGGGCGGAAAAGCGTCTGATCGTCGAGCGTCTCGAGGCGACGATGCGGGAGATGGGCGTCACCTTCGACGTCGATCGCAACCGCCCGTGGGGAAAGCGCCCGTGGTTCTGCGACACGCTGCCCGGAATTTTCGGAGCGTCGGAATGGGCACACCTGTCCGCGGGATTGGATCAGCGCCTGCGCGCCTTCGAGCTTTTCCTCCAGGATATCCACGGTCCGAAAGAAATCCTCCGTCAGCATGTCCTTCCGGCCCGTCCGGTGCTGGGTAGTCCTTTCTTCCAACGTCCGGCCGTCGGTCTTCCCTTGCCGGGCGGTGCTTTTCTCCATCTGGCTGGCGCGGCTTTCGCCCGCTTGCCCGACGGCCGCATGGCGGTGACGCACCATTACTTCAGCCAAGCCTCGGGCATTTCCTACATGATGCAGAACCGCCGTGCGCTCTCCCGCGTTTATCCGGAAATTTTTCACGGCCACCATGTGCGGAGCATTGCCGACACGCCGACCAGTCTGCTCGAAACATTCCGCGCTCTTGCTCCCGAGGGCATCGACGATCCGGTCGTCGCCCTGCTCACCGGCGGCGCGTCGACCCCGGCTTATTCCGAGCACAGCTTTCTTGCCCGCCGCACCGGTATCCCGTTGGTCCAAGGGGGTGACCTCCTTGTGCTCGACGACAAACTTTATCTCAAGACGGTCGCCGGCCTCGAACGCATTCATGTGCTTTATGTGCGACTCGGGGATGCCTGGCTCGATCCGATGGTCTTCCAACGCGACTCCCTGCTCGGCGTGTCCGGCCTCGTGCAAAGCGTGCGCCGCGGTAAAGTGTCGCTGGTCAACGCCATCGGCAGCCGCCTGGCCGACGACCGCGCCATCCTCCCGTTCAGCGCCAGCATCGTCCGCTTTTACCTCGGGGAGTCGGAAATTCTTCCAACCTTGACCACATGGTGGCTCGGTGACCTCGACCAGCGCGATCACGTGTTGGATCGGCTCGATGATTTCGACGTGCGTCCGCTCTACGGAGAAGCACTGCTCCACCATGCCTCTTCCACGCCCGGAGACATCAAGAAGCTGCGCGGTTTGCTGGCGGAAGAACCGCAAAACTTTGTCGCGCAGCCGCGCGCAGCCGGTGCGCTGACCGTTTCGCTCGACGGCCGCGGATCGCTCGATGAGCGGCGACAGGATCATATTCTCTTCGCACTGCGCAACACCGCGGGCGGTTATGAAGTTCTGCCTGGCGCGCTGACCCGCGTGTCCGTCGAGGACGATGGTTTCACCGCTTCCGAATTGGGCGGGGGGAGCAAGGACACGTGGGTGTTGTCCGATACCGCATCCGGCGATCACCGCGTTTCGGTGCCGCAGCGCGTGGCAGATCTGTCTCCGCCCCCGAGAGTGACCAGTCGCGTGGCCGACTCGTTCTATTGGTTGGGCCGGTATCTGGAACGCGCGCAAAGTCTCGCCTACATGATCGGCGTGGTCGAAAGCCTCGAGACGGAGGAACTCAACCGCGCCGAGCAGCAGCTTTACCGTCCGGTCTGGAACCGCATGCTGCCCCCGCTGGAAAACCCCGAATCGGGCCGCAAGCGCAGCATAACCACCGCGGCGGAGCGCTACCGCCTCGCCCTCGACCCTGGCGAGGAAGGTTCGTTGGCCAATACGTCGCAGCGCGCCGCTTGGAATGCGCGCCAGATCCAGGAATGCCTCAGCGTCGAGGCCTCCGCTGTCCTCAACAATCTCGAGGTGCTCTTTGCCCGAAGGCGTTTTCGTCCGGCGCAGGACGAGACGGCTCTGTCTCTGGCCACGCAGAAAATTTGCGCGGCACTGACCGCGGGCGTCGCGGAATTCTTCGGCATGGCTGAGGCGACCATGCTTGATGACCGCGGTTGGGCTTTCTGCCGCACCGGCCAGCAACTCGAGCGCGCTTCGATCACCTGCAACGCGGGCGCGACCATCTTCAAGTCGGTGGCGCGCCGTCTCGGGAAAAGCGCATCCGCCCCCGAACACGCGGTGGAAATCGAACTCTCGGCCTTCCTCCGTATGCTGGGATCGCGCGACGCCTACCGTCGTCTCTATCAAATGCGGGCTGAACCCGCTCCCGTCCTCGCCATGCTTTATGACAACAGCGAGGTGCCGCGCTCTGTTTTTCGTTGTCTGTCCGGATGCCTGCGTTTGCTCGGACTGGAAAACGACGATTCGCCCGGCATGGTGGTTGCGCGGGAGTCGCTGGGCGGACTTTTGCAATTTCTCCGCGGCATCGATTGGACGTCCTACATGACGGGCGCCGATGCCCGGTTGATGCCCGACCCGGCGAAAATGCCCGACCTTCTGGCTCGTCTCGAGGAGATCACCGGGCGCACGCTCGCTGTGCACGAGACGCTGGCGGACTCCTTCATCAACCACCAGTTCGCCCTGCACTGAGTGCCATGCGCTTCGAGATTCTTCACGCGACCGACTACCGCTACGAACATCCGGCCAGCGAGGCCTATGTCGAGGCGCGGCTTACTCCTCCGGAGCTCCCGACGCAACGGATTTTGGCCCAAGAATTGCTGTTTGATCCGTCGTCGCCGTTGTCGTCCTACACCGATTACTTCGGCAACACCGTGTCCTTCCATTCCATGGTCAAACGTCACGAACGCCTCACTGTGAAGAACCGTCTCGTCGTCGAGACGGCGCCGCCGGTCCTGCCGGACGAACCGCTCGACCTCACGGTTGGCGAGGCGCGGCAGATTTTCGCCTCTATGGCGACGGACGTCTTTGATTACACCCGCGCCTCGGTCGCGGTGACGGCGGGCACCGAGTCGACCGCCTGGGCGCGGCGCCTGCTGCGGTCCGACTTGCCTCTGCGCGAGGCTCTCGACGGCTTGAACCGCGCTATCCACAAGGAATTCAAATACACCAAAGGGGCAACGGACAATTGGACTCCGCTCGCCGCCATCTGGAAAGCGCGGGCGGGGGTTTGCCAAGACTTTGCCCATCTCATGCTCAGCGTTCTGCGCACGGCGGGTCTGCCGGCACGTTATGTCTGTGGATACATCGAAACGGATCCGCCGAAAGATAGTCGCCGTTTGGTCGGTGCCTCGGCCACGCATGCTTGGGTTGAGGCCATGGTGCCGGGCAAGCAATGGGTGGCGCTCGATCCGACGAACAACCAATGGTGCGGCGAACGGCACGTTGCTGTTTCCTTCGGGCGGGACTTCGCCGACGCCACCCCATTGCGCGGAACTTTCAAAGGCACCGGTGGACAAACCATGTCGGTCAAAGTCACCATGAAACGAATCCCATGAATCTCAGCGTCACATACCGCGCGGATTACCGCTACGAGCGCAGGGTCAGTCTCTCCTCCCATGTTGTCCGGCTTTTTCCCCGCGATGCCTTGCAGGCCAAGGTGGCGGTTCACCGCTTTGCCACGAATCCCTCGGGCTCGGTTCATTGGCGCCATGACCTTTTCGACAATGTGGTCGCGCAGTGCTTCTACCCGCGCGAGGAAGACCGACTGATGTTCGAATTCGACGCGGAAATCGTCGTCGAAGAGCGCAATCCTTTCGGTTTCCTCCTCGACAGCCGCGCGCTGCAATGGCCGGTTGAATACGATGCGCGAGAAAGTGCGGTCCTCGCCGCCTTCATGGCGCCGCCCGGGGAAGTTTTCCCGGCGTCCTTGCGGCCGATGTCCGGCAGCGAAACGGTTGGAGCGCTCGTCGGCATGAACCAATGGATCCATGCCAACATCGGCTACGAGCGTCGCGAAGAAGGTGAAGCCCTCGCGCCGTCCGAAACCTTGCGCCTGCGCCGCGGAGCCTGCCGCGACACTGCTGTCCTCCTCGCCGCTGCGCTGCGCGGTCAAGGCCTGGCTGCGCGATTGGTCAGCGGATATTTGTGGGAAAGTGCGAGCGATTCCGCGCAACACAAGTCCGCGAATTCATTGCATGCCTGGACCGAAGTTTATCTTCCCGGTGCCGGCTGGATCGGAATGGATCCTTCCAACGGCGTCTTGGTCGATCACCATTACATCGCCTCGGCCGTAGGGATCGTTCCCGCTGATGTCGCGCCGGTGGCGGGACTTTATTTCAGCGATCGCGGGGTTCCGGGAGAGTTGCACACATCGCTGCAGGTCACGCGATCCTATTTGTGAACGGCAAGTTGTAAGGTGGATTGCGCCGTCCCGGCGCGATCTTCTTTCTCGAAATCGCGATAGGGACATCGCGATCCACCTTCTCAAGCGCGGCTTCCCGCCGGGCGGCTGCAGTGGTATGCTGTCAGTCAATGCCACCTCTCATCCTCGCGGCGGTATTCGCGTCCTCGCTCGACCCGGGACGCGCGTGGTCGGATCAGGAGGGATGGGAGCAATGTCCGGAAGCGATCTTATCCGGTGTCGATGGTTCGAAAGCCGACGCGGCCTCGGTGCGCGCGCGCTGGAATGAGGAATGGGTCTTCTTCGAATTCATCTGCAGCGACAAGGCGATCATTTCGCCCGGACGCAAAGACGGCGAGGACCACTTCAAGTTGGGCGATGTGGTCGAGGTCTTCGTTGGACGCTCGGGGCGGCCGGATTACCTCGAAGTTCATGCCACGCCGGCAGGACGGAAGACGGTCTATGCTTTCCGCGATTACCGTGAAGCCAAGCAGGCGCCGGCCGGACCAGTGGTTCGCAGCGGCGAAACCGGCGACGGATGGCGTGCTGTCATCGCGATTCCGTGGTCGTCGCTTGGCGGGACGCCGGGCGAGGGGACGTGGGAATTTTTGGCCGGCCGCTACGATTATGACACCCCCGCCGCCCGCCCGATACTTTCCTCATTCCCCGCGCAAACCGGAAAACCGGACTTCCATCGGCGTTCGCGCTACGCGCGATTGGAGTTGCAGCGATGAGAATTCTTCTCCTGCCACTTTTGTTTCTCACGGCCTGCAGTTCGGTCAGTGTGTTGCAGGAAAGGGAGGTGTCCTCCCTCGCGCCAACGTCGCGGCCGGAAGCATTGTATGTCCGTCCCTTTGAAGTGCGCCGCGGCGCGGAATTCGATGCCGCCGCCCCGGTGGGCGGTGAGGATCCGCGCAACACGATCGCGGACCTCGTTGCGGAGAATATCTTGTCGCGGTCCGAGGCGTGGATCGCCCCCGGCAAATTGCTCGCCACCGATGCGCCCGCTCCGGCCAGCGGCTTGCTCGTCCGCGGAAACATACTCCGCACCCAGCAGGGCAGCCGGGCGTTGCGCGTGGGGATCGGCTTCGGGCTGGGTCGTACGCGTCTGGAGACCTCGGTGCGCGTCTTCAATCTCGCGAAGTCCAAGACCGAGCCGTGGCTTGCTTTCGAAACGACGGGAGGCAGCAACATGGAGCCGGGTGTGCTGGGTGCGTTGGTTCCTTCGCCCGTGCAGATTCCCATCGCTGTGAGTGTCGTCGGTGGGGCGGTCACCGCCGGATCTCTCGGCATCAAGGGTATCTCGCAAGACGCATCGCGGACAGGGCGTGTCATAGCCGCTGCCATTCACGACAAACTGGCCAAGCGGCGCCTTGTCGAGCGCGTGACCAATGTGAAACGCGCCGGACGTTTGACCACCCCGGTCGGAGAGGTCCCGGTCCCGACCGTCGAGGAATAGACTTACGGTTCTTCCAGGCGGTCGCTGTGGTGGCCGCGCAACCACGAGATGAGGGTGAGGACAAAGGGCAGGATGGCGAGGGCGATGAAGAGGCCCGCGTATTGGTAGAGCCACTCGCCGTAGAAGAACAGGTAACTGGAAAGAATGAGCAGACCGGCAAATCCGCCGATGGATACCGCCCAGGCGATGGGCAGAAGCTTCCGCCGGAATGTATTGCGCTCCTCGCGCCGTTTGATGCGCGTTTCGCGGTTGTCGAATGGATGGTCGCTCATGCTAGTTCGCTTGCTGTCGCATGGGCGCAGGGAGCTGGATTTGATTTTCCACAATCACCGCGCAGTGACAAGCAACTAATACGCGCCGGAGGAGACGAGTCGGGCAATGCTCTCGACCACGCGGGGCCGATCCTCCCGGTAAGTCACGCCGAACCAGTCCGAACAGGTGGGAATCACTCGGACAGTCGCCTCCCCGGCGGCAATCATACCGGCCACTGCGCTCGGAATGTAGAATTCGGATTTCTCGCTTTCGGCATTGGTTGCCAAGAAGTTAGCCAGCTTTGACGTGAGCAACGGGAAAATCCGTGGAGTAACCCCCCAGAAATTCATCGAAACCGGCGTGTCCGGGGCAAAGGCGCGGTCACCCGAAACGATCGTGCCGTCCGCGCGGCGCGCGAGGTCGGTGACTTCTTCCACCCCGCGCAGGAGATGATCGGCGCCGACTTCGCAAATACCGCGAGCCACGGTGCCGTGCTCGCTCAGCGTCTTGTCCAAACGGTATCCGGCCATGGCGAAGTGTGCCGGTTCGGCCGAGGGATCCGCGCTGGCGAGAAATTCCCCGAGGCGCCGGAAGGATTCCGCGCCGTAGAAGTCATCGGCATTGATCGCGGCAAACGGCGCATCGACGGTATCCCGCGCGCACCAGACGGCATGGGCCGTGCCCCACGGCTTGGTGCGTCCGGCCGGCGGTGTGAAGCCGGGAGGAAGGTCGTCGAGTTGTTGGAAAGCATAGCCGATGGCGATTTTTCCTTCGTAGCGCGCGCCGATTTGCGCGCGAAAGTCTTTCTCGATATCGCGGCGGATGAGGAAAACCACGCGGTCAAATCCGGCCCGCATGGCGTCATGCACCGAATAATCGAGGAGGGTTTCCCCGCCGGGGCCGACGGGATCCAGTTGCTTGAGTCCGCCGTAGCGACTGCCCATACCGGCGGCGAGGACGAGGAGAGTGGGTGCAGGCATGAAGGGGCTTTTATATCATTGGTTGTAGCGGCGGTCTATGACCGCCGGTGGATGAAACGATAAACGACCGTCGACGAGGATGCTGACGCTACATGATGTAGCGGCGCCGTCCCTGGCGCCAGTCGTGTCGGATTTTTTTCGTCCGGCGGTCATAGACCGCCGCTACAAATTTTCCGACGAACTCACGCCTCCGGCGCCGCATTCTCGCGGTGGATCTCGTAGGCGTTGATGATTTTTTGCACCAGCGGGTGACGGACAACGTCTTTGCGGCTGAGTTGGCGGATGGCGAGGCCTTCGACATTTTGCAGGACCTCGACGGCCTCGAGGAGGCCGGAACGTTTGTGGCGCGGAAGATCGATTTGCGTGCGGTCACCGGTAATGACGCATTTCGATTCGTTGCCCAGTCGCGTGAGGAACATGAACATTTGTTCGGCGGTCGTGTTCTGCGCCTCGTCGAGGACGACGAACGAGTGGTTGAGCGTCCGTCCGCGCATGTAGGCCAGCGGCGCGATCTCGATGATCCCGCGGTCCATGAATTTTTGGATCTCGTCGGTCTCCAACATGTCATAGAGCGCGTCGTAGAGCGGACGGAGATACGGGAGGATTTTCTCCTCCAGCGCACCGGGAAGAAATCCGAGGGCCTCGCCGGCTTCGACCGCCGGGCGGGTCAGAACGATGCGACCGACTTGTTCCTTTTTCAGGGCGGAGACGGCCATGGCCATGGCCAGGTAGGTCTTGCCGGTGCCGGCCGGGCCGACGCCGAAGACGACATCATGCTCGCGGATGGCGCGGACGTAATCCCGCTGTCCGGAGGTCTTGGGGATAACCGGCGCTTTGCGCGGGGAGCAAACGATGCGTTCGGCGGCGAGTTCGGTGATGCTGCCGTTCGGCGCGCCTTCCTCCGCGGATTGCAGGGCGTAGCGGAATTCCTGCTTGCCGATCACCGCGCCCCCGCGGCGCGCTTCGTCGAGCTGGGTGAAAACTTGGGCCGCGCGCGCCGCGTTGTCTTTTTCGCCTTCGATGCGGATCCATCCCTCGCGTGCGGCGACCTGCACGCCGAGTCGCTGTTCCAGTTCGCGGAGCAAACGCTCGTCGTTGTGGTAGAGCGCGGCAGCCGCGCGGGCATTGTCGAAATGGAGCGTGGTGCTCTCCATCAAGCGGTCATTTCCGCTGGAACCCGTAGACCAGCGCCCAGCCGGTGCGGTCTTCGGGTGAGGACATGATTTCGACCACGGCGTAGTAGGTGCCGGTCGAGCGAGGTTTTATTTCCGCGTAGGCGAAGCGTCCGCGTTGCCAGGATTTCGACTCGGCGAGGTTGCCCTCCGAGTCGTAGATGTTGACGCGCAAAGCCGCCCCGTCCACGTCCGTGGCGAGGAAGAACATGTAGCTGTTGCCGCGGAAAAGTTGGGCCGTGACCGCTTTCTTTTCCCCTTTGCCGAGATCGCCGCCCCAGGCGTCCTCGCGGATGATCCAGCCGCGCTGGGCGTAGGGATTGGCCGCCTCGTAGGCGAAGGAAAGGGCGTCGTCCACATAGGCCCGAGCGGCCGGGGCCGCGACGAGCAGAACCAAGGCGGCGAGGGGGAGAAATTGGCGGGAGGAGAAAAGGTTCATAATCAGCCGGCTTTGGCACGGATCAAATCAACCATTTGCACGGAGATGGTGTTGATCTCCGCAACCGTCTCGGGAGCGATGTCGCTGGGCGCGGATTTTTTGATCAGCGGCCCGATGCGTCCGAGCGAGCGGCGGATTTCACCGACAAGCTGTTGGCTGCGCAGGCGCTGGCTCATTTTGTCGAGCTGACGGTTGAAATAGTCGACCAGGAGCGGCTGGTAGAGAAGCTCGGCCCGCTCGGTGGAATATTTGTCCTTCACGATGGAAGTGAGAACTTCGGTGCCGCGGAGCCATCCGCCGAGGCTGACCAACTGCGCGAGTTGCTCGTCGTTGAGCTCGATCATCGCGTTGTTGACATCCTGCAGGGCGCCGTCGAATTCGCGGCGGACGGCATTCCATTCGCGGGCATCGGCTTTCTGGATGATGCTGTTGCTGCGGGCCACGACGGATTTGCGCACGTTGATCGCCTCGGCGAGGGTCAGCACGTTGCGGCCGATTTCTTTGACGCGCTCGCTGTCCTCGGCCTCCACCGCGACGAAACCGTCGGCAATGACCGTGCCGAGCAGGAGGGCGACTTGGGCACGGTTCGGGCTGGCGGGGTAATTTTTCTCCGGTCCGAGCTGGGCGCGCCAGTTGGGATTCCCCAGTTTGTCGAGCACGGTGAAGATCTCGCTGGGCACCGGGACAACGACGTTATCGATGGTGTCGGCCGGGAACTGTCCCAGATCGATGGTCTTCTCCGGCTTTTGCGCGGAGGCCGCGGCCAGACCGAGCAGAAGGACGAGTAGGAGACGCGGAATCGCCATTAAGGGAAATTTCACCTTGGGCGGTGCCGAGATAAAGCATAAAAAGCATCCCGTGGAACAAGTCCCCAGCGCCGCGCGTGTGCAGGAAATCGTCAAAGTCATGTCCACCCGTCGCGTTCTCGCAGCGGGCGATCTCATGCTAGACGAGTTCATTTGGGGCAAAGTCTCGCGTATTTCGCCTGAGGCACCGGTCCCTGTGGTGGCGGTGGATCGGGAAACTTTTTACCCCGGAGGGGCGGCCAACGTGGCGCGCAACCTCCACCAGTTCACTCCCAAAACCTCCGTGCTCGGCTTGGCCGGCGAGGACGCGGCCGGTGTCCGCCTGCGGGATTTGCTCGCGGCCGGGGGCATTGGCACGGACGGAGTCGTGACCCGTGCGGGTCCGACCACGGTCAAAACGCGCATCATCGCCCGCACGCAACAAGTGGTGCGCGTCGATCGCGAGCTGGCCGAGCCCGCGGGTCCGGCCCAGCGCAAAGCCTTGCTCGCCGCGCTGGATGCCGCCTTGCCGGAGACCGATGGCATTATTCTCGAGGACTACGGCAAAGGATTTTTCGACGAGGAGATGTCCATCGAGATCATTCGCCGCGCCCGGGCGGCCGGTTGTGTGGTGGCGGTCGATCCCAATCCGGGCAATCCGCTTTCGTGGCGCGGGGCGAGCGTGGTCAAACCCAACCGCCACGAGGCCTTCGCTGCCGCCGGTATTCCCTGGAGCGAGCCCTCGGCCCATCCGCTCGAAGACAAGCAGCTCCTCAAGGTCGGCGAGACATTGCTGGCCAAATGGGATGCCGATCAGCTTCTCATCACCCTGAGCGAACTGGGCATGATGCTTTTCACCAAGGATGGCCAGCGCCATCACACGCCGACCCGCGCGCGCGAGGTTTTCGATGTTTCCGGCGCGGGTGACACAGCCATCGCGCTTTACACGCTGGCTCTCTGCGCCGGAGCCACGCCGGTCGAGGCTTCCGAGATCGCCAATCACGCCAGCGGCGTGGTCGTGGGCAAGCTCGGCACCGCCACTCTCACCCCGGAAGAACTTCTCGCCAGCTTCGAAAATCATGCCGGCTGAGCGTCCCGCTGTTTTTTTCGACCGCGACGGCACCCTGATCCACGAGGTGCACTATTGTTCCAACCCCTCGCAGGTCCGCGCGGTCGAAGGAGCCGTCGAAGCTCTCGTCAAGTTGTCCAACGCCGGCTTTGCCCTGGTCATTGTGACCAATCAGAGCGGGATCGGGCGCGGCTACTTCACGCAGGACGACTACCACCGCGTGCATGAGGAGGTCCTCTGGCAACTTCAGCCCGCAGTCATCACCGCCACGTATTATGACGAAAGCACGCCGGACCAACCCAGTCCGCGTCGCAAACCATCGACCGCCATGCTCGAAGAAGCCTCCCGCGAGCACGGGTTGGATCTCACGCGGTCGTGGATGGTCGGAGACAAAACATCCGATGTCGAATGCGGCAAAAACGCCGGACTGCGGACCGTGCTGGTTGAAACCGGTCACGGCAAAGACCATCTCGATTGCGGTGCCAATGCCGTCGTCCCCGATATCGGCTACGCCGCGGAGTTCATTTTGCAGGAGGCGGTATGTCCAAAGTAACGGCCATCATTCCTGCCCGTTGGGCTTCGACGCGATTTCCCGGCAAACCGCTGGTCAAACTCCGCGGCAAACCGCTCGTGCAGCACGTGTGGGAGCGCGCGCAGCGGGCCAAGTTGGTTGATCGCGTTATCATCGCGACCGATGATATGCGTATTGCCGAAGCCGCTTTCGATTTCGGGGCGGAAGTGGCCCTGACCTCACCGAAGCACCCGACCGGCACGGACCGTTTGGCCGAAGTTGCGAAAAAACTCAAATCCGCGCCGCTCATCCTCAATGTGCAGGGCGACGAACCCGACATCGCGCCGTCCACCATCGACCGCTTGGCCGCAGCTCTGCAGGACGATCCCAAACTCGGCATGGTCACCGCGGCCAATCCGATCTCCGCGGCCGCCGATATCCGCAACCCGAACGTGGTCAAAGTGGTCACCGACCTCGCCGGTCGCGCGCTTTATTTCTCGCGCAGCGTCATCCCGCACGACCGCGATGGCCACGGCGGGATCAAGTATCTGCGCCATCAAGGCATTTACGGTTACCGCCGCCAAGTGCTCCTCGATTTCGTGAAATGGAAGCCGACCCCGCTGGAGAAGGCGGAAAAGCTCGAGCAATTACGCGCGCTCGAGCACGGCGTGTCCATCGGGGTGATTGTCGTCAAGCGCGGCTCGGTGGGCGTCGACGTGCCTGCCGACTTGGCCAAAGCCGTGCGGGCATTGGGCCGGTTGTAGCGGCGGTCTATGACCGTCGGTGCCTTGAATAATGGAACAAAGCGTCCGGCGGTCATTGGCTTCGCCTGTCTCGCCAAGCCTCGGCTGACCGCCGCTACAGCATCGGTGGATCGCTATCTCCGAGCGCGATCATCACCATAGGACATCGCGCTTCACCTTTTCTCCCGCCGAAAAGTTATTCCGTGTCCAAATCCCGGACGACCTGATACGGTCCTGACCCCGTGAAGACGATTTTTGTCACGGGCGGGGTGGTGAGTTCTCTCGGAAAGGGATTGGCCGCGGCTTCGCTCGGCACTTTGCTTGAAAGCCGCGGTCTGCGCGTGACCATGGGCAAGCTCGACCCGTATCTCAACGTCGACCCGGGCACGATGAGCCCCTACCAGCACGGCGAGGTCTACGTGCTCGACGACGGGGCGGAGACGGATCTCGACCTCGGACACTACGAGCGCTTCACCGGTTGTGTCCTCAGCCGCCGCAACAATTTGACCAGCGGACAAGTCTACGAAAACGTTCTGGCCCGCGAACGCCGCGGTGACTATCTCGGCAAAACCGTGCAGGTCATCCCGCACGTGACGGACGAAATCAAATCCCGCATCCGCCTGCTGGCCACGCAAGGCGAGGCCGATGTGGCCATCATCGAAATCGGCGGCACCACGGGCGACATCGAGGGCCTGCCCTTCCTCGAATCCATCCGCCAATACCTCCTCGAAGCGGGCGAGGGGAATGCCATGCTGATCCACGTCACGCTGGTGCCCTTCATCAAGGCCGCGGGCGAATTGAAAACCAAGCCGACCCAGCAGAGCGTGGCCAAGCTGCGCGAGATCGGCCTGCAGCCGAAAATCGTCATCGCGCGCACCGAATGCCCGCTTGATGAAGACGTCCGGGAAAAGCTCTCCCTCTTCTGCAATGTCCCCAAGCGCTTCGTGATCGAAGCGCGCGATGTCGATCATAGCATCTACGAACTGCCGCTCATGCTGCAGAAAGAGGGGCTCGACACCGTTGTGTGCGATGCGCTGCGCCTCGAGGCGCCGCCGGCGCAGATGGACGACTGGGCCAAATTCGTCGAGCGCGTGGTGCGTCCGCGGAAACGCGTCAGCATCGCCGTCGTCGGCAAATACATCGAATTGCAGGACGCGTATAAAAGCATTTACGAATCCCTGACCCACGCCGGCGCCGCGCACGATTGCGGTATCGACCTCGTGCTTGTCGACGCCGAAGACCTCGAAGCGGAGAGCGGACCCGGAAAGCATCTGCGCGGCGTGGCCGGCATCCTGGTGCCCGGCGGCTTCGGTGACCGCGGCATCGAAGGCAAAATCGCCGCCGCCCGCTACGCCCGCGAGACGGGCACTCCGTATCTCGGCATCTGCCTCGGCATGCAGGTCGCGGTGGTGGAGTTTGCCCGCAATGTGTGCGGACACGGCAAAGCCGACAGCACCGAGTTCGACCCGCAAACGCCCGATCCAGTCATTTATCTCATGGAGGACCAAAAAGATGTGACCGACAAAGGCGCGACTATGCGCCTCGGATCCTATCCCTGCGCCCTGCGCAAAAACACCGTCGCCCATCAGCTCTATGGTGCCTCGGAGATAACCGAGCGCCACCGCCACCGCTACGAGTTCAACATGAAATACAAGGACGAGATGGAAAAGCAGGGGCTCGTCATTTCCGGAACCTCACCCGACGGCAAACTAGCCGAGGTGGTCGAATTGCGCTCGCACCCGTGGTTCATCGCCTGCCAATTCCACCCTGAATTCCGCTCCCGCCCCCGCGCCCCGCATCCGCTCTTCAAAGGCTTCATCGCGGCTGCCTTGGCCCATGTGGCCTGAAGCGCGGCCATCGTCTTTTTGCCTAAGGGCCGTTTGATCGCCGCGGCGACCTGTCTACGGCTACGCCTTCGATATCAGTTGGTCGCTGGGGCGACCTATCTCCGCTTCGCTCCGGTTCGCAGACTCGGCTGTGGCTTGTCTTCCGCTTAATTTTTTTCCGAAGAAATCCGTGGCCCAGACGAGGCCCGAGCACCGGCCAGTGGCCATCGCGCGCAAATTGTGAACAACTCCGGATCCGCTTGGTCTGGAAGGATTAATCCGGTCTTTCTTCGAGCGTGAGTAAGGTCGCAATTCTACGAGATGCTAATTACAACTTGGTTACAATGTCGTCACAAATGGCACTTTGGGCCGATTTACGCCTCGGCGGGTGTTGCCAAGAGAAAAGATCGATGTAGGTTACCCCTCCGCGCATTCCCCCCCCGGGCAGGCCGCTTTGTGATCTGGTTGCATGGATGCGCAGTGGTGGAATCGTTGTGCAACCCAAGACCCTGAAAATTATGACGCAGCCAAACCTCTCCAACATTTTGCATTCGCTTCCATTCGCCAAGCGTTTGCTCGCGCTCTTTGTCTCGCTCAGTTTTTTCGCTGCCTTGGATGCGCAGGCCCAGAGCAGGATATGGTCTGGCGGCTCAGGAGTCGTCTTCGGGAACGGGAACTGGACCACCGGCGCCAACTGGGCCGGTGGCACCGCTGTGGATGGCGGCGACTCGATTCTGTTCGCAGGCAGCACGCGCTTGAACAACGTGAACAATCTCGCCGTTAACGGCACCGCCAACGTCAACAACTGGATCGCATTCAGCAACAATGCCGGCGCATTTGTGCTCACTGGCACTAACAACACCGCCAATGCCTTGATCCTCACCAATGCCGGAGTCCTGACCAATTTCTCGACCAGCACCCAGACGATCAACTTTGGCATGACTTTTACAAATGCTACCGGCACGGCCAACATTAATACGGCCACCGGCAACATCATCCTCAACGGGATCATCTTCGCATCGAACATCACCAAGTCGGGTGCTGCCACCCTCTTTCTCAACGGCACCAACACCTTCACCGGGAACCTCACCAACAACGCCGGGGCCATCCGCGTGGGCAACAGCAGCGGCTTGGGTACAACGGCGGGCGGCACGGTGATCGTCAGCGGCGGAGCCTTGGAGCTGACGACCAACAATGCTGGCGGCAACATCAGCATCGGGGCCGAGGCGCTCTCCTTGGCGGGCACAGGCATCAACTCCGCGGGCGCCTTGCGCAATATCACGGGATCGAACATTTACGGCGGCTTGATCACGATCACCAATGCCACCCGCATCAACTCGGATGCCGGAACGCTGGCCCTGACCAATACCGGAACGATCACGGGCCCGACATTCGGCCTCACCTTCGGTGGCGCGGGCAACATCAATCTTGCCAGCATCATTGGGACGACGACCGGCACGGTGACCAAAGACGGTGCGGGCACACTGACGCTCTCCGCAGCCAACACCTATAGC
>CAJBKE010000020.1 GCA_903953565.1 uncultured Verrucomicrobiota bacterium
AGGCACTGCCGACACTGCCGTTCCCACTCGCCGCGCCGTTGACGGCGTAGTCATCGCCGCCAATGTTGAAATTGAAGATCGTAGGATCGTTGGTCCCCACCCCGCGCAGATCGAGCCCCTTGTAGCCGCTGCGGTAATTGACGGCCAATTGGATAGAAAATGTTTGCCCCACGCCGAGTCCCGCCGGGTCGAGAAAGCGGAAGGCTGAGGCCTCCCCGTTGGTCTGAAGGATGCGGAAAGAAACCCCCGCGCTGTCGATCACCGCGGAGTTCGCACTGCCGATGCCTGCCGCACTCGAAATCGTGTAGGCGGCGGGAAGATTGGTGTTGAGAAACCACTGACCGAAAGCCCCCAACCCGTTAATGCCGCCGTCGGTTCCATTGCTCCAACCGGCCACGTAAGCCGGCGCGCTGGCGTTGTCCGTCCCGAGATTCGCCGCGGAGACGGAGTGCAGCAAGGCCGAGTGAAGAATAGCGGCAAGGAAGGCAAAGGTGACGCGCTTGTTGCTCACGGGGATGAATCAAAAATAGCACAAAACAAACAAGATCTATTAGGGGAATAAGTTAACTGTTGACTCGCTGCGGAAAAGGCTCTTCCGAGCCACCGCTCAGTGCAGCAACCTCAGCCGCATAAACCGTGACGGACGAACACCCGCGTGCTCCGAATCATGCACCGTCACCGGTCCGGCTACGTTGTCCGCACCGCTGCTGCGCCACACGGGGCCCCAAACGCTCAGATCATTAGAGGCGAGCACCTCGTAGACCAAGCCGGGATCGGCCGTGCGATGAAAAGTGATGGCGAGACGAGCCGGTTCCCCGGATGAAGTGACCACGGCCGCAGGCCGGTTGAAGGCGGACAGGGGGTCGGTGCCGAGGGCATATTCGGCGAGGTTGGAAAAGCCGTCGCGGGCGGGGTCTGCCTCCGGGGAGGAGTCGGCCCCTTGCCAGAGGATTTGTTCCCGCCACAACACGAAAGGATCGGGGACGCCCGGCGCAACAGTCTCCGGCGGCGGGGGTATATCGCTTACGGCCAAGGTATACGAGAGTGTGTTGGTAGCGCGGATGGTCACTCCGCGGCGGACCGTGCCCGTGGTGAGCGATGAGGTGCTGCCCGGATCGATGGATGCGGGCGAGTTGAGCTGCAGCAGGAACGAAGATCCGTCTGGCCGCTGGAGTACCAGGCGGGTCAAACCGTTCGAGATCGTGGCGTCGGATGCATAAGCCAGCGGCAGATACTCTGTGAAGAGGCCCGCGTGGGTGACCACCACGCTCACGTCGGAACTGCCGAGCGTCACGCTCTTATTTCCGTAGGTGACACCTCCGCTGGCCAAGGTGTAATCGACCGAGTAGTCGCCCGTCGGAAATTCGGTCACGCCGGCGACCGGTGAAACAGGGTTCGTTCCAATTTTGATCGTGCCGAGCATGTTGCCGGTCTCGTAGGCCGGCGCCGCAGCACTGCCGGGCGCTGTGCCCCATTGCCAAGGCACACCGGTCGAACTGCCAGCCACCGATTGAAGGGCGAGACCAAAAGAAGAATTCCACAGAAGGTTCAATCCATAGGCTTGGCGCGGCATGCGACGTTGGCCCGAGGCAAACGTGGCGTAGTAGCCCGGGCGTTTGGTCGCAGCCAGGCTGAACGCACCGGAGGCCGGCGCGGCATTGTGGAAGAGCCGGCTGAACGAATTCGTCGCGCGGCTCGGCAGGGCCGCGATCGCTGCATCGCGCTGCGCGGCGTCGGGATGCCAGCCGTCAAGGGTGGAATCTGGCGGGCGCGCCACATCGTAGACAAAACCCGGCATGTAACTATAGGCGCTGGGCACGGAAAGCGTCCCGTAGTTGCCGAAACGCGGCTGCTCGTTGCCGCGCTTGGCCTCCACCGCAGCGGCGAACTCGGCGAGCGTCAGCGCGAAAGCCCGCGAGTTCGTCGCGAATTCCGACAGCGGCCGCGAGCGAGGGGTCTGGAAAGCATGCGAGGTGCGCGTGTTGAGACCGGCGCTGGTGAAAAACGTGTTGGTGGCGAGCCCGGGCTGAAGGACCGTGTTGGCGGCCAGCCATTCGTTCCATTGGATGTCATCGCTGATGATGTGACCGACCAGATCGGTGCGCTGACGCAGGCGCGGCCACGCCACCCGCAGGTTGTTGTCGTGCACGCCGGAGTAACCGAAGTCCGGCCCGTCCTGCTCATACCAGAAACCCGCCGGACTCTGGTCCTGCGCGGAGGAATCTTTCACGGCCTGCACGAAGGCCGCATCGAGTTCCGCATCGGGCCACCGCTCAAGGTAAATGAGTGCGGCGTGGTATGCGCCATTAAACTGGTTGCTCCATTGCCGCGCATGGCGGCGCATGTCGGCACGCGTGAAAAGCGCCATGAGGGCACGCCTGATGGCCGTCTTCGTATTGCCGAGGATGGCAGCATCGATCGGCAGGCCCGAGGCGATGATCATTTCGACCGCCTGCGCCGCGGCCATAACACCGAAACTCGTCGGCGCCATGCTCCAGTTGGTCGCGCTGTATTCGGTGAAAAGCCCCGCATACTCATGCCCTTCCGGTGCCTGCATGGTCGTCCATAAATCGAGCATAGCCTCGAGACGCTGGCGCACGGGCGCGCTGCCGTAGTAGGGGTTCCACGGACGCTGAGCCGTGTAGAAATAGGCCAGAGCCATCTGCATTTCGAGGATGCGTGCATTGTGAGGCAGGTTGTCCGCCGGGTCGCGGTTGACCTTGATGTCGAGGAAACCGGGCGGATAGGAGACGCCGTTGATGACCGCCGGGCCCAGGAGCACGGAATTCGCCACCCGCGCGAAATGCCATAGATGATATGGCACCTCGAGTTCATGATCGGCAAACTGCCCCAGATTGATGCTCGAGAAGTCCGCGACCGGCACAGACTCCCAACCTTCCACCGCCAGATTGTTGACGAACAAGGCATGCTCCGGCTCGGGGCCCGGGCTCGAATTGTAGAGCTTGATGCTCCGCGCCACCCCCGTGTAGTTGCCGTTGGTCAAACTGGACAACCCACCGCTGCGCGCGATGGTCCAGGTGCCACCCGCGCTGCTGGTTTGCGTGAAACTCAAGGTGAAAACGCTGTTCGCGCTGTAGGTGCTGCCGACACTGCCGTTCCCGCTCGCCGCGCCGTTGACGGCGTAGTCATCGCCGCCAATGTTGAAATTGAAGATCGTAGGATCGTTGGTCCCCACCCCGCGTAGATCGAGTCCCTTGTAGCCGCTGCGGAAGTTGACCGCCAATTGGATAGAGAATGTCTGCCCCACGCCGAGTCCCGCCGGGTCGAGAAAGCGGAAGGCTGAGGCCTCCCCGTTGGTCTGAAGGATGCGAAAAGAAGCCCCTGCGCTGTCGATCACCGCGGAGTTCGCACTGCCGATGCCTGCCGCACTCGAAATCGTGTAGGCGGCGGGAAGATTGGTGTTGAGAAACCACTGGCCGAAAGCCCCCAACCCGGTGATGCCCCCGTCGGTTCCGTTGCTCCAACCGGCCACATAAGCCGGCGCGCTGGCGTTGTCCGTGCCGAGGGCCGCAGAGCGCGCCGCCCAAGGATGCAACGCAGCGACAGTTACAACGACAGCGAGTATGGGGGGAGTTTTCATACTCGGAGGGATCCCCGACTGCCATAATGTTGCACAGATCAACAGCGAACCCCCAGCAAAGCTGGCTCGACAGTTAACCTTCGGCACCAACCATGCCGGAGAAAAAAACCTTGGCTAAAGCAAACCGCTTAACGACGGCGGCGGTAGAGCCAGCCAGCCAGACCCGCACCGACGAGCAAGGCGTAAGTAGATGGCTCGGGAACGGTCTCCAAATTATTGACGAAGAGATAGTTTTGACCATCCACATTGTCCGTGCCACCAGCGTACAACTTGAAGCTACGGGCAACCCCCAAATAAGTCCCGGTGTCGAAGTCCGACACGCCGCCAGAGCGCGTGATTGACCACGTTCCGCCAGTCAAGTCGGTTTGGGTGAAAGCAAGGGTGAAGAGTGTGTCGTCGCTGTAGGTGTTGCCAATGCTGCCATTGCCGGTGGCTGCGTTGTTGACCACATAATCGTCGCCGCCAATATTGAAATTGAAAATTGTGGGATCGCCCGCGGTGTCACCACGCAAATCGAAGCCCTTATTGCCGTTGCGGAAATTGACGGCCATCTGAAAGGAGAAGGTTTGGCCGGCACCCAAGCCGCTAGGGTCGAGAAAGCGATAGGCATCAACATAGCTGGGAGCATTGGTGCTGGCAAACATGCCAAAGGAAACTCCGCTACTGTTCAGAGCAGTGTTAGGGGTACCAAGAGTTGTCACATTCGAAATGACGAAGCCGGAGTTAGGGGCACTCGCCCCCACCAAAAACCATTGCCCGAAAGCCCCCTCCCCGGTGATGAAGCCGTCGCTTCCGTTGGTCCATCCCGCAGAGTATGCAGAAGCGCTGGCATTGTCGGTTCCGACAATGACTTGTCCAGTGACCGGGGAGATGCCGAATGCGGCAACGAAGAACACCAAAACAAGGAGGATATTTTTCATGGGAAGAAGGAGGATTATAAGTTTCTGACGGTTTGTAAGGTTACGTGCAGTTTGGACTTTTTCCAGTGGGGAAAACTAAAATATGAGATAAACAGTTAACCTGTCGCGGTTCAGGAAATCAGGATCCCGGCGCTGGGGAGACCCCCAGATTACTTATCCAAAGGTCGTTTTCCGGGGAGTCGTCCGTTCCCATGACGTAAAACTTCAGACCCCCAGCTTGCCCCTGATAGGTGCCGCTGGAGTCGCTGGCAACGCCGCCGCGGCGCTCGATTTTCCAGTCACCACCATCGGGCGAAGTCTGGGTGAACGTGACCTTGAAGATGGTGTCGGCATGGTAGGAATCTCCAACCGACCCGTTGCCGCTGGCCGCGTCCTGCACGACATAGTTCTCGGAACCGATGTTGAAATTGAACACGCGACGCTCATCCCCGGTCGTCCGGAGATCGACGCCCTTGTTTCCGCTGCGGAAATTGACGGCCAAGTCGAAGCTGACGGACTGGCCGGGTTGCAGCGCCGCGGACAACGTGCGATAAGCTTCGGCCGAGGTGCCGTTGCCGCGAGCCATGAGGGCAAACGCCTTGCCGCCCGGGCTGTTGATGCCCGTCGTCGCGCTGCCGAGGGACCGGGAGTCGCCGATGGCGAAGCCGCAAGTTGTCGGACTGCCTCCGTTGCTGACCAGATTCCAGCCAAGGAAGCCCTCGCCGCCGTTTTCCCCGCTCTTCCAAGCGGGAGCGCCTTGGTAGGCCGGGTCATCAGGTGTGTCAGACCATCCCGCGACAGCGGAAAGGATGAAGATGGCAGCCGTGACGACGAGACCAAACTGGGGGATCTTGGATAAGTTCATAACTGTGTCTCGCGCAGGGCACCGCAAAAGGCAAAGCTCGCGTCGGGTTAATTGTTAACTTTGCTTGGCCTGCCTCCTGGCCGCTTTCGTCCTCAAAGTCGATCCGTTCACCCATTTGCTGCCGACGAGAAGGCACTGCTGGAATTTCGGCGCACCAAGAACGTTGAAATAAACTTGCCCGAGCAGCATTTCCACCGCGGCCACCCCGAGGCTCTCGTTGTCTTGGTGCATTCCGGCCCAATCGGGCAAATCTTGCGTTCGATCCAGATGCAGCAACCCGAGGTCCCGGGGAACTCGGCGCCCCGAAGAAACCGCCCAATGCTTGATCTCGGGGTGCAGGGTAAGGACCACATCCGGCCGGTGACGGTCCAGCCAACGGAGAAATCCCGCGCGCCCATCGGAGGAGTATCCCAGTGGCGGAACCCGGTCGGCCCGGGGCAACTGAGCCTGGGCGACGAGAAAGCCTCCGCTAAAACGATGCTCGGCCACTTCATCGACGAATGGATGAATGCAAAGGCCGGGGCGACGATAGCCCAGCTTGAGCACCCTGCGCACGGCTTCGGCAGCGGTCTCGAACTGGTTGTTTAGCACGCAGGAAAGTTCGGGGACGACGGGGCGCTCGCCGAGCACGATCGCCGAGGATCGTTCCCAGACCACGTCCATCTCTCTTGGCAGGCGTCGGCCGCCGAAAGGGCCGGTGATGAGCAAACCGCGAACGCCACGAGTGTTGAGGATGCGCACAAGACGCGCGGGCGTCATGCCCTTCTCGTGGAGGAAAAATTCGTCGATACCGAATCCCAATTCCGTGGCCCGATGCCGGATGGCACGCACCCACTCGAGCACCCCCGCGACGCGCGCGTCCTCGAGATGACTCGATGTATAAACGATGCCGATGGTTCCGCGGAAGCTGGCCGTGCTGCTGCCGCGGATCTGGGAGAGCAACTGAGACACCGCGGGATTCGCCTCGTAGCCGGTTTTCTCGGCAAGGGCGCGGATGCGCTCGCGCACGGCAGTGCTGATCCGTGGATGGTTCCGCAAGGCCAAGGAAACTGTGGCGGCGGAAACCCCTGCTTGCTTGGCCAAGGAACGCACGGTGGGCGAACTCATGCCGTATTACTTGCTGCCTGCCGACCTCGCGTCAACAGTTGACTGGCTGGGAAATTCGACTTTCCTCTCCCTGACTTTAAGGTCGTCAAATGTCGTTCCCCCGCATTTCAGTCCTTGCCCTGACCGTTCTCCTCCCGGCCGGGGGAGCCGCGGAAAAAGCGGGGACCCCAGAGCCGAACGAGGCATGGCAGCAGGTCCGCGCTTCCATGTCCCAGATGGAGCAGACCCCGCCGGGCATCCCCGAAGTCGCCGGCCAAGACGGGCCGCCCGTGCGCGAGGGGCACCGTGTGCTCTTCCGCTTCAAGACAGATCCCGCAATCAAAAAAGTCCATCTCGCAGGCAACTTCAACTCGTGGGCTCTCAACCGCGACGGCGATGTGCTTAACGATCTCTCGGTCATGAAGTCGGCCGGCGAGGGTCGCTGGTATCGTTGGGTGGATTTGTCGCCGGGGCAACACGCCTACCAATATGTCGTGGAGCGCGCAGACGGAGGCTTCGACTGGTTAAAGGACCCGCACGCGGAGGAGTCGAACAAAGAGGGTCACAGCATTCTTCGCATCGCGGCGACGTCGGAGGCCGCGCAGCGCAGTGAACCCGGGGCCAGCTACCTCGCAGCGTACGGCGCGGATGAGGAAGGCCCGGGCGGCAAGGATCAGGCGCTGCGAGTGCTCAAGACGTGGGTTCGACCCGGGGAGACCAACGAACTGGATAC
Organism: uncultured Verrucomicrobiota bacterium; assembly: GCA_903953565.1. Taxonomy (GTDB): domain Bacteria; phylum Verrucomicrobiota; class Verrucomicrobiia; order Chthoniobacterales; family JACTMZ01; genus JACTMZ01. The sequence continues at coordinate 7,185 of CAJBKE010000020.1, forward strand.
TGCCGCTTGGAAAGAACGCGCAGGGGGCAAGGTAACTCTGGAAGTCACCACACCCCTTGGAGAGCCTGTTCATCGTGCAGAGCACGTGATCGCAACCGATACCGCTACTCTGCCGATTCCGGCGATCGATCGGGAAGGCGGCTATGTTTTGACCGTCAGAAAGAGCGGCGGCGAACTGCTGGGCCGCAGCGTTCTGACTGTAGCAGATAGTATTGCTGACGACCTTCGTTACGGATTCTACGCCAGTTACGGTTCCACGGCGGGCGATTACGACAAGAAGGCCGCGATGCTCGCCGCGATGCATGTCAACTCGGTGGAGTTCTACGACTACTTTCCCGCGCACGGCAAATACGCCCCGACCGAGCTTGAGTATGAGTTCGAGCCTTTCGGTATCGCCATCAATGCCGAGGACGTCAAACGCAAGATCGACGCGGGACACAAGCGCAACATTCTCGCTATCGCCTACGTGGCGGCCTACGCGGCCTCGCAGAGCGTCTACGACCAGCATCCTTATCCGATGACAGACGAAGAGGGGCGCCCCAAAGTTTTCAACGGCGAGACCATGACCGAGGAGGAAGCCGACCGTCAGGGTAAGCCGAAGTGGTTCCGCATCATGAACATTGCCAAGGATTCCCCGTGGCAGAAATACGTGCTGGAGGAGTTCCGCCGCACCCTCGACGACAGTCCCGATGATCTGGTCTCCTTTGACGGGTTCGAGATCGACACCTACGGGGACAACCCCGGGACAAAATTCTACGCTGAAGGGAGCGCGCACAAAGGCGAATACCTGAGCGATGTGCTGCGCGACTTCGTCGACGAGACGCGCAAGGTGACGCGTTCGGTAAAACCGCACGGACTCGTGTCTTTCAACAGTATCAACGAGTTCGGTGTCTCCAACATGGTGGACGTGACCGATTTTCTCTTCCTCGAAATCTGGCGCTTCTACAACGCAGAGCTGGGAGGTCTGGTCGACATCTGCTTCCGCAACCGCGCCCCGGCCCGTCAACGCGTCGTGCTCAAACTTTATCCTGCGGACATGGATCCGAAGCAGAAAGCATGGCCGGCTGGGACTTTGGCCCGCATCCTCGGCGCTACCATGACCGGGGGCGGTTCTCTCATGGTGGTGGGCGAACCCGACGAGAAGAACGGCACGATGCACGGGCTGAACAGCTTGTTCTATCCCGACCACCAGCCTCTGCGCTCCGGCAACGCCGAACTCATCCGCGATTACTACAGCCACGACGCCATGCTCTTCGGCTACACGCACGGCAAAAACGTGCACAACACCACCATCGACGCCCGTCTGGAGGGTGCCATCACGCGCACGTATGCCGCGGAGGGCCGCGACGCCCTCGTGGTGCAAATTCTCCGGGCCGGTGAGGATCGCCGTTGGACAGTCGACGTTCCGCTGCCCGAACCACTCGCCGACCAGATCCTCGAGGTTCCGCTGCCGGGAGGCGTGAAACCGCGCGCCGTGTATTTCGCCAGCCCGGACAACGCAGCCTTCCGCTTGCCCGTGCCCGCCGAATTTTCGGTGGAAAACGGCGTTGCACGCATCACCCTTCCGGAACTGCGCGTCCATGCCACGGTCATTCTGCAATACTAAACGTCTCGCCGGGCTCTGCGGCGTGGCCCTCGCCGCACTGCTGGCGACCGGCTGCGACGGCCAGCAGAACGATCCCGACGGCCGCGTGCTCGTTCGTTACTGGGACAAATGGTCGGGCTCCGAGGCGAAGGCCATGCAGCAAGTGGTCGACGACTTCAATGCGAGCCAGGACCGCATCCGCGTCGAATACAGCTCGGTCAGCCAGATCAACCGCAAGCTCATGCTGGCCATCGGCGGCGGCAATCCGCCCGACGTGGCG
>CAJBKE010000021.1 GCA_903953565.1 uncultured Verrucomicrobiota bacterium
GGCGTTTACGCGGCCAACGACCTGCTCATGTTTTTCCAGAACCCTGCAGGAACCACCGGCACAGACCAGCTTGCCTATTTCAATCTTGGCAGCACCTACAACGTGTTCCGCGATGCGGCCACACCCAGCTCAGGAGCTTTTGGTTCCACCATCTCTTTGGGCAATATCAACTCCATTCTCACCTCCACCTACGGCGCGGACTGGGCAAGTTTGTCCTCCTCGATTTTCTTCGCGGCCAACGGGCAAAATGGCTCGACGTCCATAACCGCGACGAGCACTCAAAATGGCGACTATGCGCGCACGGTGTATATCACCAAGCCTCGCACGTCGGCCGGTTCCGTCGGCCAAGCCAATTCCTCCTCGCCGCTTTATGCGCCCGCGCAAACAGCCGTGGCCAGCCAAATTGACGGGGCCAACAATATGCGTGGTATCACCCAACCGGGGGCGACCAACGTCAGCGAGACGCTGCTCGACGGCTACAACCCGTTTTTCAACGGCAACCCTGCAACAGCCTACGGCGCAATCAACGGTGGTCTGATGGGTTCCATCACCAGTTCGTCATACACATTCGGTTCCGTGAGCAACATCGTCGGAGCGCTCGACCTTTATCGTGTTGCCAAGACGAGTGGAACCGGCACGACGAGCGCGAGCATCTGGCAAAACTCCAACAACATTGCCGCGACCTTCTCCAATGACTTCGGATTAGCCGGGGGTGGCTCCGCTGCCGCTTACTACCTGGGAACTATCACGCTCAGCTCGGATGGGTCCGTAAACTTTGTCGCGAGCAGCGACGAACCGCCTCCTCCTGCGAATGATTACTCCCTCTGGGCCTCCGGATACCCGGGTGCAAACCTGACCGACAAGGAGGGTGACTATGACGGTGACGGCTTCAAAAACGTGGCCGAATACTCTTTCGGGACCGACCCGACAAAAGGCAATGCTTCGCTGACTACGACGACGGTCGTTTCGAATAATCTGGTTGTTTCATTCCAGCAGCGCACCGGCCCGACCAATCAAATTCCCTCCTACATTGCGGTCCGAGCCGGCGATTTGGCTTCGGCCTTCACCAATAACCAGACGGTTCCCTTTTCGACCAATACCAACACCGGCTATTTGCCCGCGTTCGTGACAAATCCGCTTTCCGGCGGGAAGAGTTTCTACCGCATCCGGGCAACACTGCCGCAGTAGGCCCGGCCCCCGCTCTTGTGGCCTTTCCTTCGTGGTCGGACGGGTGCGAGCTTGCTATGCTCCCCTTCGCTTGAGTGCCTCCCTCTTACTATCACCCAAGCTGTCGGTCGTCATGCCCGTTTTCAACGAGGCAAACACCGCAGCTAATGTTCTGGAGGTTGTTCTCGCTCGCCCCGAAGTGGGCGAATTGGTCGCGGTAGACGATGGATCGTCCGATGGCACTTGGGAGGAATTGCAGCGGCTGTCTGCTTCGTACTCCGGCCGTGTGCGGGTGATGCGGCATGAGCGCAATCTAGGCAAGGGCGCGGCACTCAGAACGGGGTTCGCCGCGGCAACCGGAGACATCGTGCTCGTGCAGGATGCGGACCTCGAATACGACCCGGGAGATTATCCGCGATTGCTCGAGCCGATCCTGCGCGATGCGGCAGACGCGGTCTTCGGTTCGCGTTTCATCGGCGGCTCGAGTCATCGCGTGCTTTATTTTTGGCACTCGTTGGGCAACCGCTTTCTCACCCTGCTCTCGAACATGGTGACCGACCTCAACCTCACCGACATGGAATGCGGCTACAAAGTGTTCCGCCGCGACCTGCTGCAAAAAATCACCATTGAAGAGCCGCGCTTCGGCTTCGAACCGGAGATCGTGGCCAAGGTGGCGCGATCCGGCGCCCGCATCTACGAAGTCAGCGTGGCCTACTACGGTCGCACCTACGCCGAGGGAAAAAAGATCAACTGGAAGGACGGCGTCAGCGCCTTGCGTTGCATCGTGAAATACGGACTCTTGCGGCGCGGAAAAATCGTGAATCGACCCTCCGCGGCAGCTAGCTTGAAATCATGAAACAGCTCTTCCGTCTTTCTCTCTCGTGTGTCGCGGTCGTCGCTCTCGCCGGCTGCCAAGCAGCCACGGCCCCGACGGGCGGCCCCGGCTTCGAGCAAAATCCGACCGACAGCGGTTCGCGCTACTCCGACTTCAACATGCCGGGCAGCCGCATGGGCATGCAGAACACGGATTTGGAAGACTGAGTGAGAAACCGTAGTTGAGAGTTGAGGGATGATCGTTGAGGGACTGCGGGTCAGCGCTCCACGCCCTCGGCCTGCTCCATCCTTGAGCTGACTGCGCCCAGCTAGCAGTTTCCGATTACTTCAGCGCTTCAAGAGCCAGTTCGTTGACCGAGACCGGTTGACGCTGCAGAAGGGTGGAGACGTGGGTCTCGCGGTTCAGCGCGGCGCGCTGGTTGCGCAACAAAGCCGCGATCTCGCCTTTGACCTCATCCAACGGCGCGGGTCCGGCCTCGCGCACGTCTTGCAGGAGCAGAATATGGTATCCGGAGCGTCCGGCCACCGGTGCGGAGATTTGGCCCTTGGAAAGGCCGGCCACCGCAGTGCGGATCTCCGGCGTGATTTCGGCCTCGGCCAGCCAGCCCAGCTCGCCGCCGCGTGCGGCGGATGCGGTGTCGTTGCTGTTGCGTTTGGCCAATGCGGAGAACTCACCCGGTTCGTCTTTCAAGGTGTCGGCGATTTCCTGAGCGCGCTTGCGGGCGGCCTCTTTGTCGTCGTCCGCGGCGATGAAGATTTGCGCCACGCGGTAACGTTTGGGCAGCTTCAGCTGCTCTTTTTCCGCCGCATAGACCTTCGTAATCTCGTCGTCCGACGGATAGTCGTCCGGCACCTGCCCCACCTCGGCGAGATAGCTCTCGACGAGGTATTGGTCGCGCAGACGGGCCAGTCCGGCCACGGTCTGCGGTTTCTTGTCCCATCCGGCTTCGGTCGCGTCCTGCAGGACGGCGCGATTGACCAGGATGGAGCGGACGAAGCGGGTGAGGGCGGCCTTGTCCGCGGTGAGGGCGGTGCGGTCGGTAGCGGGCAAGCCCTCGAGGAACGGACGGATTTCCGCGGCGGTGACTTCGCGGTCGCCGATTTTGGCCACAACGGCATCTTCGGCTTGGAGCGGGGAACCGGGGCCGAAAAAGGCCATGGCGAGGGTGAGGAGGGTGAGCATTTTGGGTGTTTTCATCGGTTGGAAGGTGCGGGGGTGGCTGCGGCACTCGCCGGGGCAGGCGCCTGCGGAGCACCGGGTAGATTGGCGGCGCGCAGGCGCGTTTCGAGATCCTGCATGATGGTTTGGAGCGAGGCGCGGTTGACGCTGATGAACGGTTCGCGGGCTAACATGGTCCGGCCGAAGCTGTGCGCGGCGTAGCGGTCGAGGATTTCGTCGGCGATGGTCTTCATCTCGGTCAGCTTGACCTGCTGCTCGGCCACGGTGCGTTCGAGCACGGTGTTGCGGCCCCTGGCCTTGGCCAGTTCGTATTCCGATTTGCGGGTGCGCTCGGTGAGCGCCCGGTAGTCCTTTTCCCACTTGGCCACTTGCGCGTTGAGGGCAATGGCTTTGTCCTCGACCTGGGCCATGGCGGCGCGCAGTTCGGTCGTCTGGTTGGCCGCCGTGCTGCGCTCCTCGACCAACTGCGCCTGCACGGCGGCAGTTTCTTTTTTGGATTTTTCGGCGGCCATTTCAGCCTGCACCGAGGCGGCTTCCATCTCGGCGGTCTTGGCCTGCGCTTCGCGCAGCTGGAGCATGGTGTTGCGCAGGGCGTCGCGCAGCTGGGCTTCGACGGCCCCAGCCTCTTCGGCCATGGCGGAGGTCAAGCCGGCGATCGACACGACGAGAAGGAAAACAATGGTGCGCATGGTGCAGTTCAGAATTTGGCCCCGAGATCGAGTTGCAGGATGTTCATGTCATACTGCGGCCCGGCGATGCTTTCCGAGCCGAACCAGCGGAAGCCGAGAAATACATGCGGCGACAGGGCGAGTCGCGCCGCCACGGTGAAACCCTTCATGTTGCTGCCGCCCAGGCCGAAGTCGGAGTCATTGAATCCGTCGACCACCGCGTCGGAGCCGATCCAGCGGTAACCGAAAGACATCTGCCACGCGCCGAGTTTGTCGAGTTCGGCATGGCCGGCTTCAAGGTCAACCAACCATGCGTCGGGGCTGCCCTCGAAACTGCCATCGGTCCCGAGGTTGTTGACCGCAACCTCGTTGATGGCCGAAGAATTGAAGGCGAGGTTGCGGACAAACTCGCTGACCAGCGAGACGCGCACGGGGTCCCACCCGTCGTAGTTCAGTTTTCCGGTGAAGGCCAAGTTCTGGAATGGTGTGGCCAGACCGAAATATTGGTAGTCCATGAGAAGCGCGGTGGAGCCCGGCGGAGGGATCACGTTGCGCAAAGTGCGGTAGGTGTTGCCCTTCTGCGCGAAGGAGGGACGGCTGTTGTCGGTGTCGCCGGCGTCATCCTCGGAATACTGCACGTAAGGAGAGGAGAGTTGGCCCTCGATGTTGTAGAAGCTGTAGTAAGCGGCCGCGAGTTGCGTGCTCCAGTTCTTCGTGATGTTGACCTGCGTGCCGCCCTGGATCGCGAAAAGATATTTGTCATAGCTGGGAAACTTCTCCGCCTGGTTCGAAGAAAAATTCAGATCCGTGTTGAACACCGGGAAAGCGCCGGCCACAACCGAGGGAATGACGATGTCCTCGTGGTTGTAGGTCAAGCGGATGGCCGCGCCGTCAAACCCGAGGTCGTTGTCGAAGATGATCGGCGTGGAGAAGAACGGGTTGTCGAAGCGCCCGAACCAGAGGGTCATGCCGGCATCACCCAACTCACCGGGCCCCGCCATGGAAGAAGGCGCACCGACCGCGAGCATGCCCGTGTCCGGTCCGCCGCCCCCGAGGTCGTAGCGGATGTATGCGCGATCCAGCCAGATGGCGTATTTGCTGAACTGGCCGCCCTGACCTTGGTTGGCCAGTCCGAAGGACTGGTTGGCTGTGACTGGGGAGTTGTTGTCGCCGGTGGCGACGCGCACACCGGCACTGAAATTGTCGCCCAACTCGATGCCCGTGCCGAGGCGGACGAGCATGCGGTAGCGGTTGCGGTTCTGGTTGGCGTTCCACTGGGGTGGGGGATTGAGGGCCAAGGCGGACGGCAAAATGTTGATCGGTGAACCCGTATTGATGGCGTTGAAGTTCACGAAGGCGTTGTCGAGATTGGAGTTGTTGGAGGGATACAAGTCCGCCTCGTAGCGGAAGCGGATCTCGCCTTCCGGCTTGAGGCGGGCCAAAAGCGTCGGGAGGCCCGGGGGCGTTTTCTGTTCGCCGCCGCCAAGCCGCAGGCCGAGTTCGCGCCGGATGTCCTCCGTGAGTTGCGCGCGCACCGGGGCCGGAACGTAGGTCACGCGCATGTCCTCCTCCATTTCGCGCCGGGAGGCATCGACCGCGCTCGTGCCCGTCTGCTGCGCGAGGGCTTGGTCGGTCATGGTTTGCACCGCAGCGATTTGGGCGATGGCGAACATGTCGGATTCGTTCTGCACTTTCTGCGCTTCGGCCTCCGCTTGGGCCTGTGTGACCATGGTCCTGGCGTCGTCTGCCGTGAGCACGCCGCGCTGAACTAGTTTGTTGATCAGGTTGACCACGATGTTTCCGGTCGGTGTGGAGGCCGCGTTCGAGCCGGCGGCGACATTCGGAGGGGCGGGAGAAGCGCTCGTTTCGGCGGCGGCATCTCCTCCCGCCGGCGCGGCCAGCGGCGCAGCGTCTGCATCGGCATAGGGTGCCACCGTCCAGTCGGTCTCTCCGGCTTCGGCGGGCGCCGCAGGGTCAACTTTCACGGCAGCCATCTCCGCGGAGGTTTCCTGCAGAACTTCGGGTGCAGTCGCTGTCTCGGAAGACGGAACGGGAGCGGATTCTTCCCCGGAAGCATCCGCCGCGGCGGTCTGGTCTCCTGCCGGCGAAGGGCCGGGTGTGCCAGGATGCAAAGCGTGCCCGTTGGCAAATTGCGGGTCGACCACCAAAACCTCCGCTGCCAGTTTTGCGGATCCCTCGGCGGCACCGTTGTTCTGCATCCGGCGCTCCGCCTCCTGCAAGACCAAGCGCTCGGCCAGAGCGAGCTCTTCCGGCGTCGGGGCGGCCGAAGCAGCGGCGCCCGTTTCGGCGGCAGTTCGCAGGGCGCCGGTCCCGAGCAGAAAAGCTGCCAGAAATGGAAGGAGGCGGCTGTTCATGGTCGGGCGGCACTGATGCGCATGACGATGGGCATGGGCATGCCTTCGGGAGGTGGATCTGGCAGTTGCAGGCCGTTCAAAATTTCCCGCTGCAGGGCTTGGTCGACCTCGGGGTCGCCGGATGAACCTTCCAGCGAGGCGCGCGTCACGCGTCCGGAGGCATCGACCCAAATGCGCGCTTTGATGCTGAGCGTGGAGGAGCGGGTGGCGCGGTGACTGCGCACGGCGGTCGAGACCGCATTCTGCACGCGCCCGGCATACCAACCGAACCGCGAAGCGTTGCCCCCGCCGCCCGTGCCGCGGCCGCCGATCATGCCGCCGCCACCTTTGCCGACCAGGCCGAAGCCGTCGGGAGGACCGTCGCCTTGGATGTTCGAGCCCATGGGAGCGGGCGCTTCGGGCTCGGGTTCGGGCGGCGAATCGGGGGTGGTTTCCTCGACGAATTCCGGGGCGTCCGGCGGCGGTTCGACCGGGTCGGGCGGGGCCGGCGGCGGAGTCGGTGGCGGAGTGGGCGGTGGTGGAGGCGGAGGCAACACCGGCATGACGTTAACAATCGTCGACGTCTTTTTCTTCGGTTTGCTTTCCCCGCCGAGCAAAAAGAAAGCCCCCGCACCCACGGCGACAAGCGCCGCCGCACCGACCGCGATCCAGACAAGGGGCGGTCTTTTGCTTCCGTTCTCGTTGGAGCCGGAGGATGGCGTCAGAGAGGGCATCGTCTACTTTTCCGGCGCCACGGTGGCGAGGCCGACTTGGGTGATACCGAGGCGCCCGCAGACATCAAGCACGTTCATGATGCCCTCGTATTGCGTCTGGCGGTCGCCGCGGACAACCACGGGGAACTCGGGGATCTTGGCCTTGTGTTCTTTCAACCTTGCCTCGAGCTCGGCCAATGTGACCGGCACGGTATCCAGAGCGATCTTGCCTTGGGTGTTGACCGTGATGGCCCGGCTCTTCGGGCCGCTCAGATCGGCCGGCTTGCTCGAGGATTTGGGCAAATCGACCTTCATACCCTGCACCCCGGCTGTGGTCATGATGATAAAAATGAGCAGCAGCACGAGGTAGAGGTCCACCATCGGCGTAACGTTGATGTCGTCGTAGCTCTTGTCGTCTCCGGCATCCATGATTAGTTCAGGTTGGCCACGGCGGGGTCGTTGTCGGGCGGCATGAAGCGTGGGGGCAGCCCCTCGCCCGGAGGCGGATAAGCCTCGGCAATCTTGGTGACAAACTCGTCGATGAAGACCTGCATCGAGGCGATGACATCTTTGATCCGGGAGCTTAAAACGCTGTACATGAAGAGGGCGGGAATGGCCACAAAGAGGCCCACGGTGGTGGCGAGCAGAGCGCTGGCGATACCCGGGGCGATCGAGTTGACATCGACTTCGCCCGACTTGGCGATGATGGCAAAGGTGATCATGACCCCCACGACCGTGCCGAGCAGACCGACGTAGGGGCCGCCCGCGATGCTCGTGGTCAAGATAACCAAGCCCTTGTTCAAAGATTGTCGCTCGCGCACCATGCCTGCGTCCAGAGAGGCGCGGATGGCTTGGATGGAGCGCACGGAGAGCCCGCTGTGGCGTTCCGGGTCGGAGATGCGGTGGCGGATTTCTTTGATTCCGAGGTGATACAAGTGGTAGCAGGGCGAATTGAGCATTCCCCGGATGCGCGCCTGCTGTTTTGTGGCTCCCTTGGCCTGCATGGCTTCCATCCGTAGGTTGGTCAGCGAGTCCGGGTCGTCGGCATCCAGCACGGCCAGATCGCCCGAGACTTCGCCCCACTGGCGGAGGAACTCATCGTCGCCTTTCATCAAGGCGCGCAAGCGCACGAATTTGGCCACCGCAACCGACCATCCGAGGATCATCATGATCACGCAGACCGCCACGGCGATCCAGCCGTCGAACATCATGTTCTTGGCAATGTCGCCGAAGAGCATGACGTGCTCGAGCGCTCCACCGTGTCCGCCCCCGGCGGCGCCGCCACCTTCCATTTCGGCGAAGGCCAGGACTTTGCCGGCGGCCTCGGTGCCCGACTGGTTGACGGCAAGGAGGCGGAGGTCCGCGGCGGGAAGCGCCGCCTTGTAGATTTGGAATTCGTCAAACTCGCCGAGGAAGCGACCCTCCGAGCTTGCGGCGGGGTCCGGGCCGCCGATGAACATGGTGCCATCGCCCGAGGGCAGTGGGGCGTTCACCGCGCCAACCTCCTTGCCATCGAGGTAAAGCGACATCTTGCCTCCTGACGCGGTCACCGCGATCTGCCGCCACGTCGCATCGGCCACCGTTTCGGTGGCGATGGCACGAGGTTGTCCCTCGACTTCAAGGAAAGGCGCGCCGCCGGCCGCGAGTCCCAGCCGGAAATTTCCCGCGCCGGGTCGCGCGAAAAGGATGGCTTCGTTCGCCGTCGAGATCGGCTTGATCCAGAAAACCAGCGTCAACTCGCCGCCCGCGCTCCAGGCATTCCCCGCCGCACCGGGAATAGAAACCGGCTCGCGTCCGACCAAGCGCAGACCGTCGGCCACGATGGTCCCTTCGGAGATGTTGCCGGCGCTCCCCGCATGGTTGGTGTTCGGGGTAAGGTCTTGCGGCGGCGTGCCGCGTTCGTTCAGGTGGTAAACGATGACCGCATTGTCGGGGTAGGTTTTGGCCGGATCGGGCCCGCCTTCGCCCGCGGGAGCCGCGTTGCCGTAGTAGAGGAAAAATTCCGCTGGGCCGCCTTCGCCCGCGGCAGGGACTTTCACCCAGGCGAAACCCTCGGCCATGAGCGGGTCGAACTTTTCGAGGTGGAACGGCAGCACCTTGCCGTCCGCCGCGACGAAGCGCAGGTCGCTGCCGTCAGGCTGGACCATTTCGAAGGGGAGATTGCCCGGATGCAGGCGCACGAGGAGGACGTTTTCGCCCGGTTGCCCCTTGATCTCCGCACCTTCCGCCGCCGGATCGAGGGTGAATTTGGTGCGCCCTGTCCATTCCACTTTCCACCAATCGGGAGCGGTCTCCGCAGCCTGCGCGGCCACGGCCAGCGCGGCGAGGAGTGTAACGGTCAGGCGTTTGATGAAAGGTTGCGTTTTCATGTCAGAATTCTCCCCACGTGCGGAAAACCACCACCGGCGTGCCGGCCGGGCGGTAACTGCCGGCTTCGTTGCTGCCCTGCGCGATCTGCGGGATGCCGACGTAGATCGCGCCGTTGAGCCAGTCGAAAATCTTGGCTAGCGCCCCGAAGCCGACGCTGAGCAGATTGAAATTGGTTGTCTGCTCGGGCAGCGGATCGTTGATAAAAACCGAGCCGGCATCGACGAAGCCAAGGAGACGGAGTTCGTTTTTGTCCTCCTTCAGCCACCAGCGGAGGAGCGAGGGCGAGCGCACCTCGAGGCTTCCGGCGATGGCGCTGTCGCCCACCGCCTGCGATTCGTAATAGCCGCGCACCGTGTTGAGCCCGCCCACCGAAAACTGCTCGCTGTCGACCAGCGCGTTATCCGTGGCTTGGCCCTGCAACACCGCCTTGAGCTGGAAATCTTCCCACAAGTCGTGTTCGTAGCTGGCCAGGCCGCGGAAATAAAAATAGTTGCCGTTGGCCGCGTAGCGCCGGTTGTCGAACTCCACCTCGCCGCTGCCCATGCCACGGAAATGCCAGTTGAGCGAACCGTCGAGTTGGAAACGGTAGTCTTTGCCCATCCAAAAACCGCCGTAACTCAGGATGAACGGGTAGTAGGTGACCGGCGAGGAATCGACCAGCTGGTTGTTGATCTCCAGCGACTGCTCGAAGCTTTTGTAGTCCAACCCGAAGGTTAAATTATGGAAAAGGCCGGCTTGCCGGGCGGGAAGTTCGGCGATCAGGCGCCCGCCGTAGATCTCGCCATTTCCCGTGGAGGCGCTGCCCCCGAGGGTGGACACTTCGCTGTTCTGGCGGATGGCCTGTGCCATGACGGTCAGCCAGTCGACCCGCGGCACCGGTGCGAGGTAGTAGCCCGAATAGACCAGGGCGTCATTCGCGTCCTGCGGGGCGATCTGGAAAGCCGCCCCAATGGTGTGGCCGAGCTGCCAAAGATTGTCATAGCGCAGGGACGCGTCCAAGCGCAGCGGTGTGGTGTTCGCGCTGTAACGGTTGTTCAGCTCCACGCTGCCGTGCAGGGGCAGAGAGTCTTCGACCACCAACTCGACGTCGACCGATCCGGGCGCGGCCCCGGGCTTGAATTCCGGGGTGACGCGCAGGTCGGCCCGCTTGTTCAAGCGGATGACGTCTTTCTCCACATCCCGAAAGTTCGGCAAGGAGCCTTCGGCCAGCGAGGGCGCCAACCGCTTGATGCGTTCGATGTCGTGGAACTTGGAGCCACGGACGGTGAGGCGACCGACCGGCATTTCCTGGACACTGAGGATGATGACCCCTCTGGACGGGTCCTGTGGCGGGACATCGACCACCACGGTTTGGAACCCGGCGCGGTGGTATCTCTGCTCCAAAGCCGCGCGGGCCAGTTCCACATCCTCCGCGGTGCGGTCCGGCCCCAGATAAGCGTAGACCGCGTAGTCGACTTGTTCGCGCGGCAGGTGGCGCGATCCGATGACACGGTATTCACGGATGTAAAAGGATGGCGGCGGGAGGTTGTCCCCGGCTTGCTCGCTGGCCGGATCGGCTGTCGGAACGGCCATGGCCGTGTGCAGCGCCGCCATGAAGATGGCCCCCGACCAGCATGCCCGTAGGCGAGTGGCGGGATGCCTCGTGCGGACGGAAGGGGCGGGCGCGAACATCAGCCCTCCAGACTACATCCCAGCCGGGCTCAGGGACAATCCGGAGATGTAAACTTTTCGTCACAACTGCCGCTTTCGACAGTGTTGTGGCCTAACCAAAGCGACCCGTGACGTAATCTTCGGTGCGCTTTTCTGTGGGGCTGGTGAAGATCTTGGCTGTTGGCCCCGTCTCGACCATTTGGCCGAGGTAGAAGAACGCGGTGCGATCCGAACAGCGTGTGGCCTGCTGCATGTTGTGTGTGACGATGACGATGGTGTATTCGTTCTTCAACTCGCTGATCAATTGCTCGACCCGTGCGGTGGCAATCGGATCAAGGGCGGAACAAGGCTCGTCCATGAGGAGGACTTTCGGTCGGTTGGCAATGGCCCGGGCGATGCAAAGACGCTGCATTTGCCCGCCGGAGAGACCCAGGGCACTTTCGTGGAGGCGGTCCTTCACTTCGTCCCACAGGGCGGCACCGCGAAGGCTGCGCTCGGCGGCCTCTTCGAGCGTGGCGCGGTCGCGAACCCCGGAAATGCGCAGGCTGTAGATGACATTTTCGTAGATCGACTTGGCGAAAGGATTGGATTTTTGGAAAACCATTCCGACGAGGCGGCGCAGGGCGATGACCTCGAGGGACGAATCCCACAGGCTGCGCCCGGCCAGCGTGATGTTGCCGGTATGATGCACACCTTCGATCAGTTCGTTCATCCGGTTGAAATTGCGCAGCAAGGTGGTTTTGCCGCAACCGGACGGACCGATGAACGCCGTGACCTGCTTCTCGGGAACATCGAGATTGATGTCCTGCAGCGCCTGTTTCTTCCCGTAGAAAAAATTGAAGTCGCGCACCGAAATGATCGCACGTGCCGCCGGTATCTCGGCGGCTGTCGTCGGTTCGGTGGAGGTCAGTTCGGTCATCGGGGAATCAGTGCTTTTTGCTGAAGACGAGTTGCGCCGTGATGTTCGTCGCGGTGACAAGGAGAACCAGCACGAGCGAGGCGGTCCAAGCCATTTTCACCTGATATTCGAACGGCATGGTGGAAAAATTGTAGATCAGGACGGAAAGCGAGGCCGTCGGCTCCATGAGCGAGGACATCCAAAACTGGCTGAAAAGGGCGGTGAAAACGAGCGGCGCGGTCTCTCCGGCGGCGCGGGCCACGGCGAGCATGACGCCGGTCATGATGGCTGGCATGGCTTCGGGCAGGACGATCCGGCCGATCGTCTGGAAGCGTGTGGCGCCGAGACCGTAGGAGGCTTCGCGGTAGGCGCGCTGCACGCCGAGCAGGGCCTGTTCGGAAGTGAGCAAAATCGTCGGCAGCATGAGCACGGCCAAGGCGAGGGCGCCGGCAAAGGCGGAAAATTTTCCCGTGGCCAGCACCACGGCGGCAAAAGCAAAGACCCCGCAGATGATCGAGGGGATGCCGGTGAGCAGTTTCGCCGTGAAGCGGGTGACCGCGGCCAGTCGTCCGTCCGGTTGGTACTCGCAGATGTAGATCGCGGCGAGGATGGCCGGCGGTGCGGACAGGGCCAGCCCGAGCCCGACCATGATCAGCGTGCCGACCACCGCGTTGCCGAAGCCGCCGCCGGTCATGCCCGCGGCCGGAGGTAGTTGCGTGAAGATCGACCAATCGAGCAAAGGCAGTCCGTTCTTGGCCACGAGGTAAAGGATCGAGGCGAGAGGGATCAAGGCAGCGAAGGACAGCGCGATGCACAGGCCGGTCAGCAGGCGGTTGCCGAGCGATCGCCCGAGCAACTTCGTCGATTCGACTCCGTTGTCTCCGAAGAATTCCGACGCGTGTGTGACCGGATTGTCCATGCGCCTCAGCGGATGCCCGCCGTTCTCCTTTCCGTGTAACGCAGCACGAGCTCTCCGGCAAAATTGACCGCGAGGGTCAGCGCGACGAGGACCAGCGCGGCATACATGAGCGCGGCGACTTGCATCCCCGCAGCCTCGCCGAATTGGTTGGCCAGCAGGCTGGCCAACGTGCCGGAAGGCGCGAAGAGCGACCATGAGAGGCGTGAACTGTTGCCGATGAGCATGGCCACGGCCATCGTCTCGCCCATGGCGCGTCCGAGCGCGAGGATCGTGGCGGCCACGACGCCGGGTGCGGCTGTCGGAAGAATCACGCCGAAGATCGCTTCCCAACGCGTGGCGCCCAGCGCGTAGGCGCCTTCGCGCAAGGTGTGCGGAACGGCGACCAGCGAACTGCGCGAGATGGCTGTGATGGTTGGCAGCACCATGAGGGCGAGCACGATGCCTGCGGTGAGCAGCGAGTTTCCGTAGGCCGGTCCGGCGAGGAGAGGGATGTGACCGAAGCGCTCGGAGGTCCATGTGCCGAGGGATTGCACGATCGGGATGACCACGAAAATACCCCACAGCCCGTAGACCACGCTGGGGATGGCGGCGAGAAGTTCGACCACGAAGCGCACCAACTGGCGCGCGGGCAAAGGGAGGAAATCTTCGCTGAGAAAAATCGCGATGGCCAGTCCAGGCGGGAACGCGAGGATCAGCGCGATCAGCGCGGTCGCACCGGTGCCGACGAGAAAGGGCAACACGCCGTAGCGGTCGCGGTTGGGTTGCCATTGCGCGTTGGTCAGGAAACCGAGCCCGAATTTATCCAAGGCAGGTTTCGCTTCCTGGAAGACCTCCCAGAAAATCCAGCCGAGCACGAAGGCCACAGCCGCCGCCGCCACCGCGCAGACCCAGAGGAAAAGATCCGGTCCGCGTCGTCCGTGCACTCCGGGGATACCGGTCGCGCTGGCTGTGTTGAGCGCCATGGAAATCGGCGGGGGCTTGCCTTACTCGATCGAGGACAAAGCCGCGTTGGCCTTGGCCACAACCGACTCGGGCAGGGGGATGTAGCCGAGTTCGGTGGCAAAGGACTGCCCTTCGGTCAGCCCGTAGGTCACGAAATCTTTCAGCGCTTTGAGCTTCGCCGCATCGCTATACTTCTTGTAGAGCAGCAGCCACGAAAATGTCGTGATGGGATACGCTTCGGGTGTCGCGGGATCGACCGGCCAGATGCGGAGATTTTCCGGCAACTCGACCGAGGCCAGCGCGGCCGCGCCGCTCTCCGGCGTGGGCGCGACGAAGTTGCCGGATTTGTTTTCGATCGAAGCCACGGAAAGTTTGTTCTGCTCGGCGTAGCCGAATTCCACGTAGCCGATCGTGCCCGGGGATTGTTTGATCAGTGCGGTGACACCTTCGTTGCCCTTGCCGCCGACCCCGACGGGAAAGGTTACCGACTTGTCGAAGCCGACTTCTTCGTCGAATTCCGGGCTGATCGCCGCCAGGTGCTGCGTGAAGACGAACGTCGTGCCGCTGCCGTCGGAACGGTAGGCGACATTGATGGCCTGTGCGGGCAGGGGAATGTCGGGGTTGGCCGAGACGATGGCCGGATCATTCCACTTGGTGATCTTGCCGAGAAAAATTCCAGCCAAGGCGGCACGGGTCAGTTTCAGATTAGGCACGCCTTCCAGATTGTAGGCAAGGACCACACTGCCCGCGGTGGCGGGGACAAGCACGGCGCCGCGCGGGGATTTGGCCATGTCTTCGTCGGTCATGGCGGCATCACTCGCGCCGAAGTCGACCACTCCCTGCAGGAAATTTTTCACCCCGGCACCACTGCCAACCGACTGGTAGTTCACTTTGATCGACGGGACCTGCTTGTTGTATTCGACCGCCCAGCGTTGATAGATCGGGGCGGGGAAGGTTGCGCCGGCGCCGGAAAGTGGTTGGGCCTGCGCTGCTCCGGCAAGGGCGGCGAGGAAAAGGACAGGAGTGAGGAAAACGTTTTTCATAGCACGATCGGCAAGGGTGGATTTTCGCCCTTTCCCCGGCGCGAAAGAAGCGAAAAGAAAATTCGTGGCGTTTTTGTCACAACCGGGTGCCGCGACAGAGAGGAATACCATGGCTTGCCTGCCGGGCGAGCGGCCCATAAGTTGCCTCTCATTATGGATCTGGCCACCGCACGGCATACTCTGGGTGACTTCGACGACGCACTGCGCTCGCTGCGCGACAGTGTCCTCATGATGGCCTCGCTGACCGAGCGCATCATCTCCGCAGCGGCCGAAGGATTGTTTTCCCGCAATTTCGAGGCCTGCGAACGGGTCATTGCCGATGACTCGGAAATCGACTCCTTGGAGAAATCCGTCGACGAAGCCGGGGTCGCCATTTTGGTGCGCTTCCAACCTCTGGCCAACGATCTCCGCGAGGTTGTCGCGGCCATGAAGGTCAGTGGCAATCTCGAGCGTGTGGCCGACCAAGCCGTGAGCATCGCGCGGCGCGCCCGCCGGCTCAACGAGTCGTCCGCTTTGCCCGAGACGGCCGGCCTGCGCGAAATGTTCGACCAATGCACGGGAATCTTCCGCGATGGCATCCGCAGCTTCGCCGACCGCGATGAAGTCCTGGCCCGCGCCCTCAAAGAGCGCGACCGCCAACTCGACGCGCTGCAGCACCGTGTCATCGACGGACTGACTGCGCGCATGGCGGCGGATACCCCGCGAATCCGCGATTACCTCGACCTCGTGCTCGTCGCGCGCAATATCGAACGCATCGGCGACCACGCGACCAATATCGCCGAGGATGCCGTCTTCGCCGCTTCGGCCGAGGACATCCGCCACACCGCGCCGCCCGCGGCTTGAGCGGTCAGCGCGGCACCACGATAAATCCGCTGCGGCGGTCGCCGAGGATCTCGAGCGAACGCCGTCCCCGCACCGCCCACTGCCATCCGATCATGGCGCAAAGCAACGCGTCGGTCATGTCCTCGCGGTCTTTCGTCCACCGCGACCGCAAGAGCGCCGCGGTCGGACCATGCCGTGCGATTTCCGGAGCACAGTTTTCCAACCAGCGGCGCATCAGTCCCCGCAACCTGGCGAAGGCGCGGCGGCGCGCCGCGACGGGTCCCCGCTTGTATTTGATGGTGCGGTCCAGGCCGAACCACCGCACCGTCGCAGGGTGGGGATAGACCTCGATGAGGGCGCGCGGCGTGGCCGGCCAATCGGTGGCAATGTCATAACCGGCCCGCTGCAAGCGGCGCACCACGCGGAGCGGACGCGCGGCCAGAACACGGTTGGCTGGATGGGCGGCGGCCTGCACTCGGTGGAATATCCGGTGGGTCAGGCGGTCGACCGGTCGCGCTCCGCGCAGGTTCGGGCAAACCACCGGTGCGTCGATGCAGAGGAGAGTCCTGACACCGGGAGCGAGGTGGGTTTGCAGGTGATCCAACAACGCATCGTCACCGTGCGTGAGCGCATGCGACACGCCGACCACGCGCTTCGCCTCGCCTTGCAGCAAACAGATTCCGTCGGGTCGGCGCTCGCCCCAAGCGAGGTCGATCCCGGCAACCGCCCAGCGGCGCGGCATGCGGATCAGAGTTCGCGCGGCGCGCGCGGCAGTTCGCCGGCCAGCACGGTCGGTGGAGTTGTGTCGGACGCGGGTTGCGCCACAGCGGGTGCTGCGGCTGGGACGAGCTTCGGCAAACGCTGGGCCAGCGACTCGCGGAAGATATCCACACGCGCACCGATGCCCACGCGGTCGAAGAGCGAGACCACATCGCGCGAGCGCATGCGGATGCATCCGTAGCTGACCGGCTGGCCGATGTTGCGTTCTTCCGGCGTTCCGTGAATGTAGATGAACCGTCCGAAACTGTTGCGATTATGACTTTCTTTCCCGTCGAGCCAGAGGATGCGCGTCACGATGGGGTCGCGTCCGGGCGCGTCGACCGGCAGCACCTCGCCGGTGAAACGTCGCGATTTGAAGACGGCCCCGTGCGGCAGGCCATAGCCGATTTTTCTGGTCACGCGGTGCTTGCCCAGCGGGGTGCCGTAGCTGCCGGGCCTCGAACTGAGGCCGAACTTCGAGGTCGAGACGGGGTAGGTCGCCACAACCTCGCCTTGGTCGGTGAGGAGCATTTTCTGGTCGGACACACTGATGTGCATGACGTGGCGGTTGTCGAGCTGAGCGCATCCGGCCAGCACGACCGGCAAGATCAGGGCCAAAAGGCATTTTTTCATCCGGGCGGACGGTAGCACAGAAGGCCCACAGGGTCGAGCCGCGCCCTCCCGGACGATATGCAATCCTATTCCCATATGGCACTTGCGCCACCCGCCAGCCGGATTTTCGGGCCCGGAAAATTTTTTGAACGCCCACCAACCTGCAGGGTCAAAGTAATCGGTTTGGTTTGCGCCAAGAGCCGCCGGGCCGGTCAGTTTTCTTGTTTTCTGACTGGAATCACCGGCGGCTCACTTTTTGTCTTGAGCAAGCTGGACTCCTTCCTAGCGTCCACCCCGTGAAGTCCACCAAGGCAACCTCGGGCACCGTGTTGGTTATCGAAGACGAGGCGGATGTCCTCGATCTCGTTCGCTACCACCTCGAGAAGGCGGGCTTCCGCGTCATCGTGGCCCATGACGGCGCTGCCGGCCTGATCAAAGCGCGCGACGAGAAGCCCGATGCCATTGTGCTCGATCTCATGTTGCCCGGCATATGCGGCGAGGATGTTTGTCGCGAGTTGAAGGGGACCGACGACACCGCGTCCATTCCGGTCATCATGCTCACGGCCAAGGCCCAAGCGGAGGAACGCGTGGCCGGCCTCGAGTTGGGCGCCGACGATTACGTGGCCAAGCCATTCAGCCCGCGCGAACTCGTGCTCCGCGTCGAGGGCGTTCTGCGTCGTCTGCGCACGCCCGCCCACAGCGAGAAACTTTCCCTCGGACCCTTCGAACTCGACCGCGGAACTTTCGAAGTCCGCCTCGAGGGCGATAAACTCGACCTCACCGCCATCGAATTCAAACTTATCGCTGCCTTGATGGATCGTCGCGGCGCGCCGATTTCGCGCACCGACCTCCTGCGCGATGTCTGGGGGTATCGCAACCCGATCGACAGCCGCACGGTCGATACCCACATGCGCCGCCTGCGAGCCAAGCTCGGCTCCTATGCCGACTGCCTGCAGACGCTGCGCGGGGAGGGTTACTGCTTCAAGACGGGGGAGGCGGCGGGTTGAACTGGTGGTGGATCGCCGCAGCGCTCGCCGCCGCAGCGCTGGCCTTTGTCATAATCCGCTACGTCCGTGGTATCCGGCGCCTGCGGGCCGGCCTGCGGCGCGTGGCCAATGGCGATGTCGGACGCCCGCTCGCCCTCGACCTGCCGCGCGGACTGCGCGCCGCGCAGCGCGACCTGGAGGCCATCGCCCGCCAGGCCCGAGACCTCGACCGCGCCGCGCACCGCGAGCGTTCCGAGCTCAACGCCATCGTGGCCAGCATCCCCGAAGGTATTTTTACCATCGATCGCCGCCTCTGCGTGCTGCACGCCAACCGCGGCGTAGAAACGATGTTCCAACTGGCTGCCTCTCCCGTCGGCCGCACCGTTGTCGAGGCATTCGGTCATGCCACCATGCACCGCCTCGTGCAGGAGGGAGTGGCCGAGAAAAAACCGCACCGTGGCGAAATTGTCGTCGAGCACGGAGAAACCCGGCGGGTTTACGAATTGAGCATCTCGCCGCTCGAGCAGGTGGGCCCGGAGCCGTCCGGCGCCGTTGTCGTCGTCCACAACATCACGCGCATCAAAAGCCTCGAGCAAGTGCGGCGCGAATTCGTGGCCAATGTCTCGCACGAGCTGCGCACCCCGCTGACCATCATCAGCGGTTATCTCGAGACACTGATCGACGGCGGACTCGATGATCGTTCCATGGCGGAGAACGCTCTCGGCGTGATGTTCAAACATGCCGACCGTCTCGGGCGCTTGGTCGACGACCTGCTCACCATCTCGCGGGCCGAATCACGCTCCGTGCCGCTCGAGACGCAACGCCTTGATTTGCGCGATTTGCTGCGGCGCGTGGTCGAGCAGTTCGATGGTCCCATCCGCGCCCAAGCCGCCACCGTGCGCATCACCTCGGCGGGCGGGGATCTTTCGCTCGAAGCCGATGCCGCTCGTCTCGAGCAGGTTTTCCTCAATCTCCTCGAGAACGCGCTCAAATACGGCAACCGCCCCGGACTCACCGTGGACTTTTATATCGAGCGCGCCGGATCGAATCTTCACGTGCAGGTCACCGACAACGGCCCGGGTATTCCGCGCGAGGATCAGGAGCATATTTTCGAGCGTTTTTACCGCGTGCACAAAGATCGCTCGCGCGAGACGGGCGGCACCGGCCTCGGGCTTTCCATCGTCAAAAATGTCGTCCAAGCCCACGGCGGCAGTGTTTCCGTGCAAAGTATTCCCGGCGAAGGCTCCGTCTTCACCGTTGCCCTGCCTGCGCAACAACCCGCACCGGTCGCTCCGCCTCCGTGGTCGGCCGCGAAAAAAACCGCAACCGCCGTGGATGACTGGGGTTGAACCCGTTGTCATGAATCCGAAAGTCCTTCTCGGCGCCCTCTGCGCCGCAATCGTTGTCTGTGACGCTCCCTGCGCGCAGGCTCAAGCCAACCAACCGGACACTGCCGAGCCATCCGGCAAACCGAATTGGAAAAAGCACGGCAAGCATGGCGGTCCGGACAGCCCCATGGGTGGCCTGCCCCCGGAGGAAGCCCGTCGTCTCGGCGCCGCCCGCGAAAAAGCGAAGGAAGATCCGACCGTCCGCTCGCTCAAAGAGGCCCGCAATGCGCTCGACCAGCAACTCGAGAAGGCGATGGATGCCGCCCTCCTCACCGCAGATCCCGGCCTCGCGCCGGTTCTGGAAAAAGTGAAGCAGTCCCGCGACCGCGCCAAAGGTATGCGCGATCGGTTCGAATCGCTCGCCCCCGAGCAGCGCGAGCAGCTGAAAGCCGCGCGGCAAAAAGCCCAAGACGATCCCGAAGTTGTTGCCGCCCGCGAAAAAATGAAATCCGCCAACTCCCCCGAGGAGCGCCGGGAGGCCGGCAAATCCATGCACCAGGTCATGAAGGCTGCCATCCTCAAACAGAACCCGGACCTCGGCCCGCTGCTCCAACAACTCGGCCCCCCGGCCGGGGAATAGGTGGATCGCGCTGTCCCCAGCGCGATCTCTCTCTGCCAAAATCGCGCCGGGATGGTGCGCTCCACCCCGGCATCCCCGATTTCTTCATTGCAAAGCACCAGCCGCAGACTAGATTGTGGGAGTCTTTTTCGGACACGACAGTCATGATTGTTGTTACGTCTTGTCTGCGGGCAACTTATGCAACCGGGCGAATTGCTCCCGGCCTGCTGGCCATCCTGCTGAACCTGCCGGTTTTCCGCCGGCTGGGGCGCGGCATAGCGGTTGTCACCGAAAAATACACGGAAACGCCATCCGGCCGCGGACCCTGTTCCGCCCGGGCAGCTGGCGCCATGTTGGCGCCGCTTCCGTTCCATCTCCGCGGGAAGCATCCCCGGCGCGATGAGCGCGCCCCGCGGTCCACACCAACATACCATATCGATTGTTCCAATGAACTCACGTCACTCCAATTCGGATCCCCGTCGCCGCCGTCGCGGTGGCCGTTCCCGCAGCTCGTCCTCGCGTCCGCCGCGTTCGGCCGACCACTTCAAAGTCACCCGCGAGCCGCGCAAACCGGCCGGCCTTTGGGATAAAATCAAAGCGTTCTTCGGCCTCGCGCCGCAGCCCGCCAAACCGTCGTCGAGCGGCTACGAGCGCCGCGAGCGCACCCGCGACGAATCCCGCGAAGCCCGTCCTCCGCGTGAACCGCGTGAACCACGCGAACAGCGTGCGCCCCGCGAGTCGCGCAAACCCGAAGCCATAGAGGTCACCACTCCGCGTCTTTACATCGGCAACCTGTCCTATGACGCCGCCGAGAGCGACCTCTTCGAGTTGTTCTCCGGCGTCGGCACCGTGGCCAACGTGGAAATCATCTCCAACAAGCACACCCAGCGCTCCAAAGGCTTCGGATTCGTGCAGATGAACAGCGTCAGCGAAGCCAAGCGCGCCGTCGACGAACTCCACGACAAGGACTACATGGGTCGCAAGCTCGTGGTCAGCGGAGCCAAACTCCCGCCCGACCGCGCCATCGGCCGCGAGGAATCCGCCCCGTCGGACGACCACTCCGAGGAACCCGCTTCGCAGGTCTGACCGCACCGGTTGTTTTGAATACCACGGGCCGGCTCACGCCGGCCCGTGCTGTTTTATGCCAAGCCCTCGAAGGCATGGGCCTTTGGTGGATCGCGATGTCCCCATCGCGATTACTTCAGTGAAATATCGCGCCGGGACGGCGCGATCCACCTCACTCACGCTGCACTGAACGTAAAGTTTCGCGGCACTGATTGCAGCGGCTACAATCCGCTCACCGTGTCCGACCGCTCCATCCTCCGCCACGCCATCTTCCTCGCCGGCCCGACCTCCGTCGGCAAATCCGATGTCGCCCTCGCTCTCGCCGGAAAACACCGCGGCGAAATCGTCTGCGCCGACGCCTTTCAACTTTATCGCGAGTTCCCCGTGCTCAGTGCGCAGCCCTCCGCCCGCGAACAGTCCCTCGTCCCGCATCATCTTTTCGGCACTGTGCCCTGCACCGAGGAAATGGACGCCGCACGATTTGCCACCCGCGCCTTGGAGGTAATCGGCGAGATCATTGCGCGAAAAAAAATCCCCTTCGTTGTCGGCGGCAGCGGACTTTATCTCGACGCGCTGATCCGCGGACTCCCGCAACTTCCTCCCATCGACCCCGCCATCCGCGAAGAAGTGCGCGCCATGACGCTCAAAGACATGCTCGCACGCATGCAGTTCCTCGATCCCGCCAGCCTTGCCGTGATCGACATCCACAATCCCCGACGCGTCGCCCGCCGTTTGGAACTCTGCCTGCAAACCGGCCAACCCGCCTCGCAACTCCTTGTCGAGTCGCCCGTTCCCGAGGGGTTGCGCGGAGTCATCCTCACCCGTGACCGCGGCGATCTGAACGCCCGTATCACCGCCTCCGTCGAGGCCCGTCTCGGCGGCGGGGCCTTGGACGAAGTCCGCGCCGCCCGCGACCTCGCCGGCGGCACCGCCCGGCAGATCCTCGGTTGGCGCGAAATCACCGCGTTCCTCGACCGAGCGATCGACCGTGCCACCTGTGCCGAACTTGTCACCACCGCCACCCGCCAATATGCCAAAAGGCAGTTGACGTGGTTCCGCTCCAAGTCCACGTTCCCCGCAGAAGATTTGACCGACGTGACATCCGCCCACTTGGACCGCATCGCCCGCCAGTTGGGCCTTTCATGATGAGCGGTCAACTTAGGGGCGCCCCCGTTTTGCCGCCCTCTTTCGTCCTTGGCTCGCCGGGTTCCGCGCCGTCCCTCATCCCTCATCCCTCAACTCTCAACTCCTAGGATGCTCCTAACCACCCCGCCGCCTACCGCCACGGAAAAAACCGTCCTCGTCGGTCTCGAACACGACGGCGTGACCCGCTGGGACCTCGAGGAATCGCTCAGCGAATTGCGCGAGCTGGCCGCCACCGCCGGCGCCAACGTGGTCGACACCGTAACGCAAAAACTCCAGCACCCGACCGCCCCGTATTACATCGGCAAAGGCAAAGCCGAGGAAGTCGCCGCGATCTGCACAGAGCACGGCGCGGGCTCCATCATTTTCGACGACGAGTTGTCTCCCGCGCAGGGCCGCAACCTCGAG
Source organism: uncultured Verrucomicrobiota bacterium (assembly GCA_903953565.1). GTDB lineage: Bacteria > Verrucomicrobiota > Verrucomicrobiia > Chthoniobacterales > JACTMZ01 > JACTMZ01. The sequence goes on from CAJBKE010000021.1 coordinate 22,481, forward strand.
AGCGTCACCTCGAAGAAAATCCTCGATCGCACCCAGCTCATCTTGGATATCTTCGCCCGCCGCGCGCGCAGCCGCGAAGGACGCCTGCAGATCGAACTCGCGCAGCTGCAATACCTCCTGCCGCGTCTCACCCGCATGTGGACGCACCTTTCTCGCCAGACCGGCGGCATCGGCACGCGGGGCCCGGGCGAAACCCAGCTCGAAGTCGACCGACGTCGCGTGCAGGAACGTATCTCGCGTTTGCAGAAGGATTTGGAAGAAGTCCGCAAACACCGCGCTATCCAGCGCGAAGGGCGCGCCCGCCATCAATGGCCGGTCGTCGCCATCGTCGGCTACACCAATGCCGGCAAATCTTCGCTGCTCAACCGACTGACCAAAGCCGGCGTCCTCGCCGAAGACAAACTCTTCGCCACGCTCGATCCGACCACGCGCCAGTTCGTCCTGCCCAACAAATTGAAGGTCCTCTTCACCGACACCGTCGGCTTCATCCGCAAACTGCCCACGACCGTCATCGAATCCTTCAAAGCCACCCTCGAGGAATTGAAATCTGCCGATCTCCTTGTCCATGTGGTCGACGTCAGTCATCCGCAGTGGGAAGAACACATCGCGGCCACGGAAAGTGTCATCAGCGAACTCGACGCCGCCGGCAAACACACCCTCATCGTCTTCAACAAAATCGACCGTGTCTCCAATCCCGAAGCGATCGAAGCCGCGCTGGCCCGCTATCCCCACAGCGTGGCCGTCTCCGTGAAGACCGGGGAAAACCTCGAGCAGTTCGTCGACGAGCTGCAAAACCAACTTTCCGCCTGGCGCCTCCGCCAGAAATTCCGCATCCCGCAAAGCGACAGCGTTGCCCTGGCCGAACTGCACCGCGCCGGCCACGTCGTCGAAATCACCTACGAAGGCGACGATGCCCTCGTCACGGCACACATCCCCCCCGCGCTCGAACCCAAGTTCGCCCGCTACGCGGTGTCTTGATTTTTTAACAGAAGGTAACGAAGGCAACGAAGATGGTTGCTTCCGCGAGTTTCCCCTTTGTTACCTTCGTTATCTTCTGTTCAAGTTCTGTCCGATGAAATCCTTCCGCGAAGAACTCTGGTTCGAAGTCCCCGCGCGCCGCGGACTCCTCAACATCACCCCGCAAATCGAAAAGTGCCTCGGTGCCAGCGGCATCAAGGAAGGTCTTTGCTTGGTCAATGCCATGCACATCACGGCCAGCGTCTTCATCAACGACGACGAAAGCGGACTCCACGCCGATTTTGAAAAGTGGCTCGAGAAGCTCGCCCCGGAAAAACCACACAGCCAATACCGCCACAATGGCGCGGAAGACAACGCCGACGCCCACCTCAAACGCAGCATCATGGGCCGCGAAGTCGTTGTCGCCGTGACCGACGGCCACCTCGACTTCGGACCGTGGGAGCAAATCTTCTACGGGGAATTCGACGGTCTGCGCCGCAAGCGCGTGCTGGTCAAAATCATCGGGGAATAGGAAGCGGGTCCCTGCGCCGCCGATCACTCCGATAAGCTCAAGGCACGCGGGAGGGCGTGATCTGACGCAGCACCTGCCGCGGGCGCTGCGCGTCAATGATCGCCACCGGCTTGGCCGGGATGCGTCGCCCTCCGCTGTATTTGATCGCGCCGGTCACTCCGGCAACGTCGGTCTGACCTTGGATCTGCCTGGCCAGATCCTTTCCGCCGCGGGCCAGACCATCCATCACCACGCGCGCGGCATCGAAACCGAGACCACCGAACGCATCCGGTGTCCCGCCGCGGTAATTCGCGCGGAAGGCCGAGAGCATGGTGGCGTCGGCCGCATCCGCGCCGCGGGCAGGGTAGGCATGCGTCGTGTAAAAGACATTCTTGGCCAGCGCATTCCCGCTCCAGACGGAAGGATTGTCATAGCCGTCGCCGCCGACCACCGGTCCGTGGAACCCCGCACCGCGCAATTTGGCGATGACCTTCCCGGCATCCCCCGCGGATTCGGCCGAGACGAAGACCGCATCGCATGACTTCAAGTCGGCAGGCAAGCCTACCGTCTCGCCGGCTTGAAAAGCGATCTGGTCGGTCACCGTTCCGCCGGCCGCGGCGAAGGCTTCGGCAAAATAGCGGCGCAGCAATCGCGTGTAGGTGTTTTCCCGGTCGTAGATGACGGCCACCTTCTTTGCTCCCTTGGCCCGCAACCACTCGGCGGCGGCCGCCGCCTGCACATTGTCGCCGAAACAGGCGAGGAAGAAGCGTCCGCCCAGCTGGCTCGGCAGCAGTGGCGAGGTGGCGCCGGAGGTAACAAACACCTTCCCGGCTTTGCGCGCCTCGCGACCTGCGGCCAGGGCGAGATCGGTATCCGAGAGACCGATGAACGCGGCAATGTCGGGATTGGTCTGCAGTGCGGAGCGGACGCCCGCAGCAACCGATGCGGGCGAGCTGTCGGCGGGAATGCGGATCAATTCTACCTGTCGGCCGTTGATGCCCCCGGACTTGTTGCGCAAGGAAACGGCAGCCTGCGCCCCGCGCCAAGAAGGTTCATCGAGTGCTTTCTGCGGACCGGTATGGCAATAGACAGCGCCGATTTTCAGCGGTGCGGCGGAGGCGGCGGAAACAAGGACGCTGCAAAGAAGAAAAGGGAGGATTTTCATGTCTTCCGCATGCAAGCACTCCGCACGGAAAAAACCCAGCCTCCGTTTCGATGCAGTTGCCTTGCGAGGGAGAACGTGCGGCACGCTCGCTGCTACTTCTCGGCGAGCAGTTCCTTCTTTGCTGCGGCGAGTTCCTCGCGTTGGGTTTTGCCTACTTTGGGGTATTCCAGCTTGAGCGAGTCGAGGGCGTCGATCACGGCGGCAGCGACGACCACGCGGGAGAACCATTTGTTGTCGGCCGGCACGATATACCACGGGGATTCCTTCGTTGCGGTGTGGCGGATGGTTTCCTCGTAGGCCTTCTGGTAGTCGTTCCAGAATTGCCGTTCGTGCGAATCGGCGGTGGAGAACTTCCAGTTTTTGTCCGGCTGGTCGATGCGTTCGAGGAAACGCTTCTTTTGTTCCTCTTTGGAAACATTGAGGAAGAACTTTCGGACGAGCACGCCGTTGCGCGAGAGGTAGCGTTCGAAGGCGCGGATGTCCTCGAAGCGCTGGTTCCAGAGATCTTTGCCCAGCAACCCGCGCGGGATTTTCTGCTTGGCCAGGATTTGCGGATGCACGCGGACGACGAGCGTTTCTTCGTAGTAGCTGCGGTTGAAAATGCCGATGCGTCCGCGCTCGGGCACACGCTTCGAGCAACGCCAGAGGAAATCATGGTCGAGCTCCTCGCTCGTCGGGGCCTTGAACGAGTGGACTTCGCAACCCTGCGGATTGACCCCGGACATGACGTGCTTGATCGCGCCGTCTTTGCCCGCGGCGTCCATCGCCTGGAAGATGAGAAGCACAGCCCATTGGTCCTGCGCGTAAAGTTTGTCCTGCAGCAAGGAAAGCGCCTGCACGCCCTGGGCGAGCGCTTTCTTGGCGCGGTCCTTGTCTTTGTGGTCGAACTGGAGCGTGTCACCCGGATCGTAATCCCTGAGGCGGAAGTTTTTTCCGGAGGTCACCCGGAACGGGTTGGCCAGTTCGTGGGCTTTTTTGACGAGCTTGTCGGCTTTCATGGGGTCGGGCGCGAGAGGATCTCGACGGCTTTGAGGCCTATCCAAACAGCGAGGGTGCAAGCGAGCAAGCTGGACAGCGCGTAGGAGATCGCGATCCACGGCTCGCCGCGACGGAGAAGATGCACTGTCTCAAGTCCGAAGGCGGAGAAGGTGGTGAATCCTCCGAGCAAGCCGGTGAGGAGCAGCAAGCGCATCGATGGTGTGAACCAATCGAGCCGCTCGGCCAACCCCGAGAGCAGGCCGATGAGCAGGCATCCGAGCACGTTGACCGCGAAGGTGCTCCACGGAAACCTGGCGTTCAACGAGTGGTGCAGCACCCATCCGCCGAGCAGGTAACGGCTCACCGCACCGGCGAAGCCGCCGAGACCGACGAGTAGAATATTGGACGCGCTGCTCAACTTGGCCGCATGGTAAAGCGGCGCGGCACTTTGCCAAGCCGTCGCGCGTCAGACCAGACGCACGTTGCGCGGCCCGGAAACGAGGCGTCCCAAGAGAAAGACCGGCTCGCCGATCGCCTCGCGCACCGCCTGCTCGTCTCCCGGCGCACAAACCAGCACCATGCCGATTCCCATGTTGAAGGTGCGGAAGAGTTCGTCATCGGGCAGTCCGCTCGCCTCGGCAAGGAGGGAGAAAAGCGCGGACACCGGCCACGCCGCGCGGTCGATCTCCGCCGCGCAATTGTCCGGCAGCACGCGCGGCAGATTGTCGAAAATGCCGCCGCCGGTCAGGTGGGCGAGGGCTTTGACCAGACCGCGCTCCAGCGCCGGACGCAGCACGTGCAGATACGAGCGGTGCGGGGCGAGCAGCGCCGAGCCGATGGTGGTGTCCCATCCCGCGGGCGTGGCAGCGAGCGGCAGGCCGCGAAAAATTTTGCGGGCCAGCGAATAGCCGTTGGTGTGCAGACCGGATGAAGCGAGTCCGAGGAGGAGGTCACCAGGTCGGATGTCGGCCCGCGGCAGGAGGTCTTTCTTCTCGGCCACCCCGACCATCGTGCCGGCCACGTCGAACTCCCCCGGACAATAAACGCCGGGCATTTCCGCCGTTTCGCCCCCGAGCAAGACGCACCCGGCGGCTGCGCAGGCTTCGGCCATACCGCCGACAATCTCCGCGATGCGCGCGGCCGAGATGGAGGAGGATGCGATGTAATCGAGGAAAAACAGGGGCGATGCACCCTGCACAAGGAGGTCGTTGATGCAGTGGTTGACGATGTCGTGCCCGATGGTGTCATAAACACCGGCGGCCGAGGCGAGCATGACCTTGGTTCCCACCCCGTCGGTTGTGCCGAGAAGCACGGGGTGGTCGAATTTCTTCAGAGCGGAAGCGTCGAGCGCGCCACCGAACGAGCCGATGCCACCGAGCACGCCGGCGGAGTGTGTGGCCTCGACTTTCTTTTTGAGCAACGCGACGGCACGGTTGCCCTCGTCGATGTCGACGCCGCTGGCCGCGTAGCCGCCGGCCGTGCGGGCCAGCTCGCGCCAGCCGATGTCGCGGCGGAACTGGCATCCGTTGAAATGGATATCACGCGCGGCATCATAAGCGCGGGTCCGGGCTTCCTCGAGATCCGCGCCGGTGGAGGTGATGCTGAGCACGCGGCCACCCGAGGTGACGGTTTCTCCGTGCGCCGCAGTTGTTCCGGCATGGCAGATGGTCACCTGCGGGTGCGTGGTCGCTTTTTCCAGACCTTCGATCTTTTCGCCCGTCCGGGGTTTTTCCGGATACCCGGCCGCGGCGAGAACCACAGTGCAAGCGGTCGCCCCGTTCCAACGCACGCTTTCTTTGTCCAAGCGGCCCTCGACACAAGCGAGTGCGACATCGCGCAAAGGCGTGGCGAGCAGGGGCAGCAAGGTCTGCGCCTCGGGGTCGCCGAAACGGCAATTGTATTCGATCAGTTTCGGACCCTCTGCGGTCATCATCAACCCTGCATAAAGCACGCCGACATACGGAGTGCCCTCGGCGGACAGACCGGCGATGGTCGGGCCGATGATGGTGTTGAGGATGCGGCGGACCATTTCCGGCGGACAAATCGTGGTCGGTGCATACGCCCCCATGCCGCCGGTGTTTGCTCCGCGGTCGCCTTCAAAAATCCTTTTGTGATCCTGCGCCGGAGGCATGGCGGCGACGGTCTTGCCGTCGGTGAAGACAAGCAGCGAGACCTCGGGTCCGGTCAGTCGTTCCTCGAGGAGGATGGGGCCGGTTGCGGCGAGGCGGACGATCGCTTCGTCGCGCTCCGCATCGGTTTCCGGAACGACCACGCCTTTGCCGGAAGCGAGTCCATCGGCTTTGACCACCACGGGAAAATCCTGCGCACCGGCCCATGCCTTGGCTTCTTCCGCGGCCTGCGGACCGGAGAACGTGGCATTGCGCGGCGAGGGGAGTCCGTGGCGCGCGGCGAAGGCGCGGCAATGACTTTTGCTCGTCTCGAGCAACGCGGCTTGGCGCGATGGTCCGAACACTTTGGTCCCCGCAGCGCGTAGGGCGTCCGAAACGCCCGCGGCCAGTGCGCTTTCCGGGCCGATGAGAACGAGGTCGATTTTCTCATCGCGGCAGAGGGCCGCGACTTGTTCGGGGTTGCACGGATCGATGTCGCGCCGTTCGGGTGTGCCACCGTTGCCGGGCGCTACGAGGACCGTGTCGCCGTTGCTTTGCAAGGCGCGGGCCATGGCGTGTTCGCGTCCGCCCGATCCGAGCACGAGGATCCTCATGCCAGGGAGAATTCGAAAGTTTCCTTCGGCGCCACGCCGGAGATGTCCACGGGATACTTCCCGGTGAAGCAGGCTGTGCAGTAGCCGGATTTCTTGCCGATGGCAGCCATCATTCCTTCGACCGAAAGAAAAGCGAGGGAGTCGGCGCCGACATGCTGACGCAAACGCTCGGGATCGAAGCGCGCGGCGATGAGTTCGTCATAGGTTCCCATATCCACGCCCATGTGACAGGGATGGAGGACGCGCGGGGAAGTGATGCGCAGGTGGACCTCCTTGGCGCCGGCATCGCGGACCAATTTGATCAGCTGCGCGGATGTCGTCCCGCGCACGAGCGAGTCGTCGATGATGACTACCCGCTGTCCGGCAAGGTTCGCCGGGAGCACGTTGAATTTCATGGCCACGCGCCGCTCGCGCAGGACTTGAGTCGGCTCGATGAAGGTGCGTCCGATGTAGCGGTTCTTGATGAATCCGTCATTGAACGGGATGCCCGATTGGCGCGAATAGCCGATAGCCGCCGGGATGGAGGAATCCGGCACGGGCACGACCACGTCGGCTTCGACCGGCCATTCGATGGCGAGTTGTTCACCCAATTTTTGCCGCACCTCGTGGACGCTGCGTCCGTCCCATTCGCTGTCCGGACGCGAGAAGTAGACGAATTCGAACGAGCAGCGGGCCGGGCCACCCGGGGCTCCGGTCGTGCGCCGGCGGGTGATTTCCTTGCCGCGGACCACGATGATTTCGCCGTTTTTGACCTCGGTGATATCGGTGCAACCGAGGGTGTTAAGCGCGCAGGTTTCCGAGGCCGCGGCCCAACCGCCTTCGGGGGTGCGTCCGATGGAAAGCGGACGGAATCCCCACGGATCGCGCGCGGCGATGAAGCAATCGATACCGAGGAGGACAAGCGAGTATGCGCCTGTCCAGGACGGCATGGTGCGTTCGAGCCGTTCTTCCCACGTGCGTCCGCTGGCCGCCGCCAGCATGAGGGCCATCACTTCGCTGTCGCTCGCCGCGGTCAGGGCGAAGCCGCGTTGCAGAAGTTGGCCGCGCAGTTCGGCCGCATTGACCAAAGATCCGTTGTGCGCGAGGGCGAGGGGGCCGTGCATCGTCTCGACCAGAAACGGCTGCGCATTGCGCGCGGTGGATGCACCCATCGTCGAGTAACGCGTGTGCCCGATGGCTTGGTAACCGGTCAGCGGGGCCAAGGTTTCGGGAGTGAAAATCTGCGAGAGCAACCCGACGTCTTTGTGCAAGCGGGCCCGTTGTCCGTCGGACACCGCAATGCCCGCCGCTTCTTGTCCGCGGTGCTGCAGGGCGAAGAGCGCGAAGAAGGCGAGTTGTGCGGTCTCTTCGCCGCCCGGCGAGGAGACGGCGACGACACCGCATTCTTCGCGCGGGCGATCGTCGCGGAACGGAGCAGTGAGTGCGGTGCTGTGTTTCATTATCAACGGACGGCGTTCACGCCGTTGCGGAAAAGCGGCAGGGCGGATCCCAAGCCAGATTTCGTCACGATAGCCCGTCCTTGGCGCGGTGTCACATGGTTCTCCGGGTGCGGCATCATGCCGAGGACGAGTCCGGTAGCATCGCACACGCCGGCAATGGCGTCCACCGACCCGTTGGGATTCGCCGGGTAGGACTTTGTCTCATAACGGAAGGCGACACGGTCCTCCGCGCGCAACGTCGCAAGTTCGGAGGGTGTGCATGTGTAACGTCCTTCGCCGTGGGCCACCGGGCAGCGGATCGGGTCGGTCAAATCGCGGGTCCAGACGCAGTGCCGGGATGAAGGCTGCAAAACGACCCAGCGGCATTCGAAGTGTCCGCGCTCGTTGTGTTGCAAGGAGCCGGGCAGCAATCCCGAGCGCACGAGCATCTGGAAACCGTTGCACACCCCAAGCACCGGTGTCCCCGCGGAGATTTTTTCGGCCAGCAGATCGCCGAGGAGGCGTTCTGCTTCGAGCGCGAAGACCCGTCCGGAGCCGAGCGCATCCCCGTAGGAAAAGCCGCCGGCGATCACGATCAACTTGGCGCGATCGATCTCCGCCCGGCGTTCCGGCAAGTCGAGAAGATCGACGCAAACCGCGGACGCGCCAGCCTGCTCGAGGGCGAACGCGGCATCGGCCTGACGGTTGGTGCCGGGGGCGGTGAGGACAACAGCGGGAGGTTTCATGAGAGAGCGCCCCTCCAAGCTTTTTCCAGATCGTGGCCGGACCAGGTGTGCGTGCCGGCGGGTGTGGTGATGCGGAGAGCGTATTCCGAAATGGTCGTGCCGATGGTCTTTGCCTCGTCCCCCATGGCTTCGAGCAGGGCCGGGAGGTTGGCCTCGCCGACCTCGAGCACGATGCGTCCGAGCGACTCGGAAAAAAGAGCAGTGCATTCATCCGCATCGTCCAGCTTCGCGTCGATCCCGAGGTTTCCGCCCATGGCCATCTCGGCCAGCGTCACGGCGAGACCGCCCTCACTCACATCGTGCGCCGAGGCCACGAGGCCCTCGTGCATCAATTGGTGGATACTTCGGTAGCGCGCCGGCGCGGTCAGGTCCGGCGCAGGCACCGTGCCGCTCTCCTCGCCGGTCACAAGATTGAAATGACTGCCGCCGAATTCGCGTGTCGTGCGGCCGGTGAGAACAAGGAGGTTCCCCGGCTGACGCAAGGCGGTGCCGATGGCACGGTCGGCCTGCGGCAGATGGGCCAGGGCAGTGATGACCAAAGTCGGCGGGATGGAGCGGCGTTTGCCGTCCGAGGCCGCGTATTCGTTGTTCAGCGAGTCCTTGCCGGAGACGAAGGGCGCACCGTAGTGCCGCGCTGCATCGCAGCAACCGCGCACCGTGGCGACAAGGTCGCCGAGGGTTTCCGGTCGGCGCGGATCGCCCCAAGAAAAGTTGTCGAGCAGTGCGGCTTGCGCGGGGTCGGCACCGGCGGCCGTGATGTTGCGCATGGCTTCGTCGACCACCGCATGGGCCATGCGTTCGGGATCGTAGAGTCCGTAGCGTGCGTTCACACCGATGCCGAGAGCGAAACCGGAGGAGCGTTGCGGCGGGGCGACCACCGTGCCGTCCGAGGGACCCGATTGGCGCGGGCCGGCCATCGGACGCACCACCGTGGCGCCGAGCACCTCATGATCGTAGCGATGAATGATCGATTCCTTCGAGGCGATGTTCGGATGAGACAGCAGGGCAAGAAGGGTCTTGTGTACATCCGTGCGGCGCACTTGCGTGTCGGGTGTGCGGTCGGGCGAGGGGAGAACCGCATGCAGTTGACGCACGGGACGCCCCTTGTGCAAAAAGGGCATGGGCAGATCGACGACTTTCTTCTCGCCGTGCCGAACGAGCAGGCGCTGGTCGCCGGTGAATTCGCCGATGTCGCAGGCGGAAAGCCCGAGATGCCGGGCCCGAGCGAGAACGTTCGCCACGCGGTCCGGCGCAACGGCCAGCACCATGCGTTCCTGCGCTTCGGACAACCAAACTTCCCATGGTTGCAGCCCGGCGTATTTGCGTTCCACCGCGGTGAGATCGACCGACACGCCGGTGGTCTCGCCAAGTTCGCCGACCGCGGAGGATAATCCGCCGGCGCCGCAATCGGTCAGCGCGCGGACGAGCGGATCCGGACGGTCGAGCAATTCGATGAGCAAATCGGTGACGAGGCGCTCGATGATGGGATCGCCGATCTGCACCGAGGCGCCAGCCACCTCGCCGGTCGTCGCATCCATGGTCATGGAAGAAAACGTCGCCCCGCGGATGCCGTCCCGTCCCGTTGCCCCGCCAACCACGACAATGCGGTCACCGGGCTGAGGTGCGGTCAGTTTGTCATAGCCTTGCAGGACCTCGCCGACGCAGCCGCAGAAAACAAGCGGGTTGGCCGTGTAGCCGGGATCATAGAGCACGGCACCGGCCACCGTCGGGATGCCCATCTTGTTGCCGTAGTCGGCCACGCCTTCGACGACGCCTTCCTCGATAATGGCCGGATGTAGCACGCCCGCGGGAAGCTCGTGGTGGTCGAGGTAGCGCGGGCCGAAGCAAAGAATATCGGTCAGCGCGACGGGACGCGCGGGTGCGGCGATGACATCGCGGATGACACCACCCACGCCGGTGTTGGCGCCGCCGAAGGGTTCGATCGCGCTGGGGTGGTTGTGGGTTTCGGCTTTGATGGCGAGACGTATGCCGTCGGCGAAGGACACGATGCCGGCATTGCCGTCGAAGGCGGAAACAACGAATGGCGCGGCCATTTCTTTGGTCGTCTCGCGCAATTGCCGCAGGAGCGGAGTGACTTCGCCTTCGGACGTTTCGATGCGGGCACCGAAACTCTTGTGCGAGCAGTGATCGCTCCACGTTTGCGCGATGGTTTCCAATTCCGCATCGGTCGGATCGCGTCCGGCTTCCTCGAACCATTTCGCCACCACGGTCATTTCCTCCGGGTCGAGGGCGAGGGCGCGGTCCGCATTGACGCGCGCCAGCGCATCGGGGCCGAGTCCGCGCACCGGAATGATCGCCACCTCGGCGGATTCCGTTCCATCCCCGCGGGCGAAACCGGGAGCGACGGGGCCGAACGACCATGTTTCGATCACCGGATTGCACAGGAGGTTGTGCACGAGGAAATGCAGATCTTTTTCCGGCAAGCCGCCGGCGCCGGTGACTTCGAAACGCGATCCGGTGGCGGCTTCGATTGGCATGCCGCCGCGCGCCGCGCTCTCGGTCAACTGCACGGCCACGCGGTCGGTCACCCCGGCGCGTCGCGCCACTTCGATGGTCAGACGATCCGGGTGAGACGCATTTTGCCCGCTATCGAGTCGCGCCGAGCCGGCGGGTGCATCGTCGATCAGTCGCGCCATGAGATCGTGAAGTTTGGCGAGGTCCGTGTTGCCGCGCAGGAAATAAATCTCCGATGCGGTGATGGATACATCCGGAAAACCCAACTGATGCGCCTGCCGGGTGAGGGCGCGGTTGCGATGCGTTCCGGCCGGTTTGATAACTTTGGCGATATCACTCATGGGCGGCAAAAGAGGCGATGACCGATGGCAGAAGTTCGTGTTCGGCCGCTCGGATGCGCGCCTGCAGGGTATCGGCCGTGTCGCCGGGGTCCACCGGAACTTCGCGCTGCGCGATGATTTTCCCCGTATCCACCCCCGCGTCGACGTAGTGCACGGTGCAGCCGGTCATTTTGTCCCCCGCCGCCAGGGCTTGCGCCGCGGCGTTGGCTCCGCGGTATTTCGGGAGGAGTGACGGGTGGACGTTGATGATGCGTCGCGGGTAGGCGGCGAGAAGGACGGGGCCGACAATGCGCATGAATCCGGCGAGCACCACCAGGTTGACGTTTTCCTCGCGCAGGATGCCGACATATTTTTCCTCGGTCTCCGCATCGAGGCGCCCGCGCGGCGTGGAGGGCACGATGCACTCGGTGCGCGCGCTGCATTGGCGTCCGAGTTCGAGAATACGCGCTCCGGATTGATCGGAAAGGACCGCGCCTATTTCCGCATCGAGAGTGCGCCGGTCGATCGCGCGGCAAATGGCCTCGAAGTTGGAGCCGTGGCCGGAACCGAGCACGCCCAAGCGTAGAGCACCGTGCTCGCTCATTGCTTTTGGCTTTTGCCCGGCAGGGAGTCCATGAGCCGATATTCTTCCGTAAACCGGGCGGGTGTTTCAATCCATGTCTTGCCGCGAAGGCGTGTTTTGCCCGATTTGAGTGCTACGAAATTGTAACATGAGTCCGCGCAGCACCGAGCACCGCGCGACCGGCGCAAGGCCAGCCAGAGAATACGCCGACAATCCGAAGATTTCCCATGGAACGATACCGCGGACTCTGCGTTGTCTGACACCGCTGCCGCGACCGAATGGCTTCCGGGGCGCCGCCCGTCGTGATTTGTGGCGACAAAACATTTTCGGCCCCCTAAATGGAGGGCTGCGTCCGCCGCCATGCTCGAAACTTTCAAGCGACTCGCCCTCGGATTCATTTTGATCATCCTGGCGTCCGCGATCCTTCTCTACACCGACCGCGGATCACGCGAATCGACGAAGGATTCGGGAGGTCCGATCCGGGTGGCGTTGGTGGGGCACGCGTCCACGCGGGTGCTCGAGGACGGCGCCGACGGCGCGATCGAAGCCTTGGCCGCGCGCGGCTATGCCGATGGAGGCCGCATACAGCTGACCCGCTTTTGCGCGGAAAACGACATCGCCACGGCCAACACCATTGCGCGCGAGGTGACCAGCGGCGGCTACGATTTCATTCTCAGCATGAGCACCATCACGCTGCAGACCGTGGCGGGGGCCAACAAAACGGGAGCCGGAACCAAGCACGTGTTCGGCTTGGTGACGGATCCCTATGGTGCGGGTATCGGGATCAGTCGCGAGAACCATCTCGACCATCCGCCCTACATGACCGGCTATGGCTGCCTGCAACCGGTCGAATCGATCTTCCGCATGGCCCGCGTGATGCGTCCCGAATTGCAGCGCGTGGGACTTGTCTGGAACGCGGCCGAGGCGAACTCGGTGGCCCAGACAACCATCGCGCGCAAGGTCTGCTCGGATCTCGGCATCGAACTGATCGAAGCCAATGCGGACAACTCTACCGGCGCCATCGAGGCGGCGGGCTCGGTGCTGGCCCGTGGCGCGGAGGCAATCTGGATCAGCGGCGACATCACCGTTTCCACGGCGTCCGAGCCGATCATCGCGGCGGCGAAGAAAGAGGGTATTCCCGTGTTCAGTTCGCTGCCGCTCACCATCAAATCGGGCGGATTGTTCGATCTGGGCGCGAACTACGTGGAGGTCGGGCGCGCCGTCGGCGAACTGGCGGCCGATGTCCTCGACGGAAAAAATCCGGCGACGATCCCCGTGGAGAACTTTGTGCCCGAGGCGTTCCTCTACAACGAAACGGCACTGGAGGGATTGCGCGACCGCTGGACCATACCAGATGCCGTCCGAGCCAAAGCCGACGGATACATCACGGCCACCGAGACAAATCTTTCCCGCTTCGCCGCCGCCCCCACCCTGCCCAAACCGCGGCCCGGCACCGTCTACAAAATTGGCGTGGCCTACTTCTCTTCCGAGGAGAACCAGGAAAATTGTCTGGCCGGTTTTCTCGAAGGGTTGCGCGCCGCCGGTTTCGAGGAAGGAAAAAATCTCGATGTGACGCGCACGCACGCGCAGGGCGAGATCGCCAATATTCCCTCCATGCTCAAAAATCTCGAATCTTCCGACCGTGATCTGATTTTTGTCATGACCACACCCGTGCTCGGCGGCGCGTGCAGTCTGGTCAAAAACAAGCCCGTTGTCTTCAGCGCCGTGACCGATCCGGTGGCGGCGGGCGCGGGCAAGTCGTTGGACGACCATTTACCCGGCGTGACCGGCACCGGATCTTTTCCTCCGGTGCAGGACATGGTCGATGCCATCCGCAAGATCCTTCCAAGCGCCAAAAAAATCGGGACGATTTACAACGCCTCCGAGGCGAATTCGGTCAAGGTGATCGGCGTGGCGCGCGATATTTTCCGCGCCGCGGGATTCACGCTCGAGGAAGTGACCGTGGCGAGTTCGTCGGAACTGGGCACGGCCGCGCAGGCCCTTGTCGCGCGGGGCGTGGATGCCATCTATACGCAGACTGACAATACGGTCATGCAGGGTTTCGATGCGGTGATCCAAGTCTCGCGTGACGCCCAGCTCCCGCTTTTCACCGACGATCCGCTGGCCGCGCGGCGCGGCGCGCTGGCCTGTGTCGGTCTCGGCTTTCGCCAACCCGGCGTGGTGGCCGGCGGGATGGCCGCGCGGATTTTGTGCGGCGAAAGCCCGGGCTCGATCCCCATGCTCAACGTGGCCGAGAATGTTATCTGGCTGAACGACGATGCCGCGGGCAAGTTCGGCGTGACATTTCCGCCGGAACTGGTCGAGCGGGCCGCCAAAGAGGAGAAACCGTAGGCATGGAGATCACTTCGAACCGCGGCGAAGATTTTCTCGGCCTCAAGCTGGCCGGGCGTTTCGACGGGAACTGGGCGCCTCATGTCGGTTCGGCCATCGAGGAAGCGATCCGAGGCGGCCACCGTGAGATCGAGCTCGATCTCTCCGCGGTGAACTACATCAGCTCGGCCGGTGTGCGGATTCTTTTCAAATACCACCGCACTCTGAGCACCGCCCGCGGCAATCTGCGCATCGTCGGGGCGGACGAGAACGTGATGTCGGTGCTCGAACTTTCCGGCTTGGTCGCCGTGCTTCTCGAACAAGTTTCCGCGCCGGAACCGGCGGCCGAAGCTTGGGAATCGGAAGGCACCGGTTTCGATGAGCACGTTCTTTCGCCCGTTTCTGTGCTGCGCGGACTAATGCATGGTGATCCGGGAAAATTCGCCGCGGGGGCATGCGCCGACGAGGGGACGAAAGCGCGGTTGGGTCTGGATGATGTTGTCGTCGGGCTCGGCGCCTTCGGCCCCGCCGGGACCACGGGCACGCGTTTCGGGGAGTTGCTTTGCGCAGGCGGCGCATCGCTGGCTATGCCGACTGATGGCAGCAGTGTTCCCGACTTCCAACTGGCCGAGGCGCGCATGGTTCCCGAGGCTTCGCTGCTCTACGGTCTGTCGGCCCGCGGTGCGTTTTCGCGCCAACTGCGCTTCGAAGCATCGCAGAGTGTGCGCGGCACGGTCGGTCTTTCCCCGCTGGTCGCTGTGGCGATGAAGCGCGGCGGATACGCGGCCGGCGCCTTCGTTGTCGTCGCGGAGAGTGCGGGGGTGATCGGCGCCACTTTGCTCCGCTCTCCCGTCGCGGCCGCCGGCGTTTCTCCGTTCTCTTTCCCCGGGGTGAGAGATTGGCTCAATTTCACCGGCGAACGCGACGAGCAACGCACCGTGGTCATCATTGCCGGATTCGCCGCGCGGCAACCCGATGCGGATCTTTCGCCGTTTTTGCGGCCGCTTGATCCGCGAGGCGATCTGGCCGGACACTTCCACGCGGCCGTCTTTCCCTACCGCCCGCTTCCTTCCGGAAAACTCGAACTGGTGTCCACTGCGGAGGGCCTCGCTTCCAGCGGCATGGCCAGGACAGTGCTGCACCTGCTGCGCGACGATCGCGAGATCGAGGGCGTCGGCGAGACGGAGTTGATGCGCGGTGCAGTTTGGATGGCGCCGGTGGAATTTTCCGGCGGGGAGGAACCGTCATGACCCTGCTGCTCGGAGCTTCCACGGTCGGGTTGATCCTCGCGCTGCTCGCCCTCGGGGTTTACCTGAGCTTTCGCATTTTCAATTTCCCCGACATCACGGCCGACGGATCCATCACTCTCGGTGCCGCAGTGACTGCCTCGTTGCTCGTCATGAACTGGCCTCCGGCCCTCGCCACCTTGGCGGGATTTTTCGCCGGAGCGCTCGCCGGAGCGGCGACGGGCTTGCTCAATGCCAAATTCCGCATCAATGGACTGCTCAGCGGCATTCTCGTCATGACCGCGCTTTATTCCATCAACCTGCACGTCATGGGCAAAAGCAACCTGCCGCTGCTCGAAGAGACGACGCTCGTCACGCAGTCCGAATCCTTCTTCGGCATGCTTTTCGGTCCGGGTGATGTGCAGGTCTTCGGATGGGAAGTGGACCAACGGGACGCTGCGGCGCTTTGCCTGGCTGCCGCCATGGTGGCCGGCGTGGGGATGATCCTTTACCTTTTCTTCCGCACCGAATTCGGGACGGCCATGCGCGCCGCGGGCGACAACCCGCAGATGATCCGCGCGCTGGGTGGCAGCGTGGACTTCATCCTGATCTTCGGCCTGGCCGTTTCCAACGGACTGATCGCGCTCTCCGGTTCCCTTCTGGCGCAATACCAGGGTTTCGCCGATGTGCAGATGGGCATCGGCATGGTCGTGTGGGGATTGGCCAGCGTGATCATCGGCGAGGCGCTGGTCGGGAGCAAAAGCACGGGCATCGTCATCACCGGCGCGATCATGGGTTCGCTGCTTTTCCGCCTGATTGTCGCCATCGCCTTGCGCTGGGGGCTCGATCCGAACGATCTCAAACTCATCACCGCGGTCTTTGTCTTTCTGGCGCTTGTCGTGCCGGGCGCACTGACCGCTCTGCGTTCGCGGGCAGGAAGGGCCCGCTGATATGCTCGAAGTCTCCGCCATCGGAAAAACATTCCACGCGGGAACGCCCAACGAGGTGTCCGCCTTGCGCGATGTCTCTTTCAACCTTTCGGAGGGAAGCTTCCTCATCATCATCGGCACGAACGGCTCGGGAAAATCCACGCTGCTCAATGCCGTAGCCGGAACGTTTCCCCTCGACCGGGGAAGCGTGACTTTGTCCGGTCATGACATCACCAAATGGCCGGAACACCGGCGCGCGAAACTCATCGGCCGCGTTTTCCAGAATCCCTACAGCGGCACCGCGCCGAACATGACCATTGCCGAGAATCTCTCCATGGCCGCGCGCCGCGGACTGCGCCGCGGACTGGCCTGGGCCATACCGCGCGCCTTGCGCTCCGAACTTCGCGACCGCGTGAGGACTTTGAACATGGGCCTCGAGGACCGGCTGGACAACGACATTGGCACGCTTTCCGGCGGACAGCGGCAGGCGCTCACCTTGCTGATGGCATCGTGGCTCAAGCCCGATCTCCTGCTGCTCGACGAGCACACGGCGGCTCTCGATCCGAAAAGCGCAGACCAGGTGATCCGGCTGACCAACGAGATCATCAAGCGCGACAAACTCACCACGCTGATGGTCACGCATTCCATGCAGCAAGCCGTCCGCCTCGGCGATCGTCTCATCATGATGAACCGCGGGAGCATCCTCCACGATATCCAGGGAGCGGAAAAGGCGCGCGCCCGGCCCGAGGACCTCCTGCAGCGGTTCGAGGACGTGAGACGGCGCGAACAACTCGATGCCCCGGTCGCGGAGATGTTGCGCAAAGCTTACGTTTAAAAGTGCGCGCGCTCGATCATCGCCGCCGCCTCAGCGGCGTGTCATTCGCAGGCAGAACCAAAGGATGATGCCGCAACCGAGAAAGGTTGCAGGCAACCAAGGCAGCGCCATCCCGAAGATGCTGGTCTCGTCCGCTCCGGGGTGTGCGCCGCGGAAGTGCGCGGTGAGTTGGGCGAAGAGGATGCCGGCCACGGCATAGCCGAGATTGAAAGCCACGCCGCGGAAGCTGAGCACGGTGGCGCGGACATTCGATTCGGTCCACTCGTTGAGGTAGTTCGAAGTGAAAAATTGTAGGGCGGACATGGCCACGCCGAGCGGCACGACCACCCACGCGCCCCAATACGGCCACGCCATGGCGGTGCCGGTCAGTCCGATGAGCACAAGTCCCGCCACGACGAAGTAGTTCGCAACCACACCGCGGCGCGCGACCATGCGCTTGGCCAGTGGCGCCACGGCGAAGCCGAGCAAAGCGAGGGCGGAACCGAGTATACCGTTGACGAAGGGCGGCAGTTCGATCAGCCGGTAATAGTTGCTGGCAAAAGTGAGAAAAATCCGCACGAAGCTGTCGATGACCAGCGCAGCAACCATGAGAAAGAGGATGCGGCGCGAAGTGAAGACGTGGATGGCCCCTTCCATCACGTTCTGCCAAGCACGCCCGACGGCGTGGCGTCCGACGGATGCATGAGCCGGAGGCTCGCGGAAATTGAGCGCGACGAGGAGGCAAAGGACCGCGGTGACCAGCGTGGCGTAGACCGGCCAGCGCACCGTGCTGTCGGCCGACGGTTGCCAACCGGTCCAACCGAGGAGCGAGGACATCAGGGCTTGGTCGAAAAGCGCGGCCCCGCTGACCATGGCGACGAAGAAGCCGCCCGACTTCCAGCGCATGAGGGATTCGAGGACGCGCGGCCAAGCGGTTTTGCGGTCTGCTTCCGGCAGCGAGTCGTAAGCCAAAGCCTCGTCGGCCCCGCTGGCGCAGGCCTCGGCTGCGCCGCTCAGGACGCGGTTCAAGACGAGGAGCCAGAACATCCACACTCCGCGGGGCGCGAAGGCCAGCACAGCCATCTCGGCGACCATGAGCGCGGCGGCCACAACCACAACACGCTTGCGGCCTATGACATCGGCCAGTGCGCCCGAGGGGATTTCCAGCACGATGATGACCACCGCCCAGACGACATTGAGCAATGCGTATTGCTCGAGGGTAAGCCCGAGATCGAGGAAGAGGACGCCGATGACCGGGTAGTAGAACCGCGCGTGGAAAAGGACGCGAAAGGCGACAAAGAGCGGGAGGTTGCGGTGGAGGGAGGTGGACACGGGAACCTATTTAGCCACCGATGAAAGAGGATAAACAACCGGATAAGAACGGCATTGTTTTGCCGGTGCACCGGCAAAAGATATCTTCCTCAATCTTCTTTAATCTGTGGCCTGCCTTTAATGCTTCGGCGCGCGGACGGTGGCTGCTTCGAGATCGGTGCGGCGGCGCTCGATGATGTTGTCGGCGATTTCGGTCACCATTTCCTCAAGGAGGAGACGCAAGTGGCTGCCCGGACGGTAATCGGCCGGCGCGATGTGGCGCACGCGGTCGGCGTGGGCCGTGAGTTGGTAGCACTTTTGGAAACTGACGCGGGTTTCGTCCTCCGGGTTGTAGACCGCGATGGCGCGTCCTCCGGTTTGCTTCATCACCGTGAAGCAGGGTACATCGGTCGGTCCGTCGCCGACATAGATCATGTTCTGGAACGGCACCGGCCGCATCTCGGGCGGCACGTGATCGTTGACGTCCTGCGAGAGGTCGAGCATTCCCTTGTTGATGCGGAAGAGGAACTGGGTCTTTTGCGTGTGGCTGATGACGCGTTTCGGAAAGGTGATGCGTCCTTCTTCATCCTCGGCGTATTCGCAGCCGAAAATTTTCCGGAC
Source organism: uncultured Verrucomicrobiota bacterium (assembly GCA_903953565.1). Lineage (GTDB taxonomy): Bacteria > Verrucomicrobiota > Verrucomicrobiia > Chthoniobacterales > JACTMZ01 > JACTMZ01. Next base: position 41,588 of record CAJBKE010000021.1, read on the forward strand.
GTGCGGGGCGATGCGGCTGCCGCTGATGAGTTCCTTGAGGCCGGAGCTGACGATGTAATGCTCGAGCTTGATTCCGTGCGCCGCACTCCATCCCATGGCGTCGGCGACATCGTTCAGCTTTCCCTCGAATTCGGTAAACATTTCCGGGATTCCCGGGAAAAAGCTGAGCTTGGCCCCGAGTTCCCGCAGCTTGGCGTTCGTCGGGCGGTCCATTTCGAGGTAGTCGAGCAGCGCCTTCATGTAGGCCAACTCGTGCTCGTAACCGTGCTTCTGCACCAGTTCGCCGCAGCGCTTCCAGAACTGCTTCCCGTCGATCCCGAAGTGCGTAAAAATCGCCTCTTCCTGCATGTAATTCGGGCTCAGGGTCTGGTCATAGTCGTAAATTATGGCGATGGTGCTTTGCGGAACGGACATGGGATGGAGTGCGCTTGGGACGCGGTTCGTCCACAATACGCCCATGGGTAGGGGTTGCCAGAATGTTTATCCGGGCTACAGGGGAGATTTGGCGCATGATTGAGGTGACCTATCGCGGCGGGGTGCTTGTGCCATCGATCGATCTGTGGATGGATCCGCGGGCGCCGCGGGGGTTCGCTTTTGTTTCGCACGCGCACAGCGATCATATCGGCAAGCATCGCGAGACGGTGCTCACACCGGGGACATCGCGGCTGATGCGCGCGCGGCAGGGGGCGGCGGGGGTGGAACATGTGCTCGAGTTCGGGGAGACGCGGCTGATGCGCGGGGCGGAGTTCACTTTGCTCCCGGCGGGTCATGTCCACGGGTCGGCGCAGTTGCATTTGCAAATGGACGACGGATCGCTGCTCTACACCGGGGATTTCAAATTGCGTCCGGGTCTTTCCAGCGAGCGCACCGAGTGGCGGCAGGCCGGGACGCTCATCATGGAAACCACCTTCGGCAAACCGGAGTTCGTTTTCCCGCCGACCGAGGAGGTGCTGTCCGACGTGGTGAAATTCTGTCGCGAGGCCTTGGAGGATGACGAGGTGCCGGTCCTGCTCGGTTACTCGCTGGGCAAAGCGCAGGAAATCATTTGCGCCGTGGCGGCGGCCGGGCTCCAACCGATGCTTCACGGCGCGGTGGCCAAACTGACGCGTATCTACCGTGATCTGGTGCCGGGATTTCCCGACTTCGTCCCGTATAATGCCTCCGAGGTTCCGGGTCATGTGCTCATCGCCCCGCCCAGCGTGAAAGGATCGCGCATGTTGGCCGCAATCAAGAAGAAGCGGGTCGCCATGTTGACCGGATGGGCTATAACACCGGGTGCGGTGCATCGTTACCAAGTGGACGCCGCATTCCCGCTCAGCGACCACGCGGGCTATGACGACCTGCTCAAATATGTGGAACTAGTGCGACCGCAGCGTGTGCTGACCCTTCATGGGTATGCGTCCGAGTTCGCGCGCGACTTGCGCGAGCGCGGGGTGGAAGCGTGGTCGCTGGTCAGTCCCGACCAGCTCGAGTTTACCGGATTCACCCCACCGGCGGCTCCCCGGGTGCGCGAGCAAACGGCGGGTGGGGAAATGCCCACGTCGCCCTTCGGCCGATTTTGCGCCATGGCCGAGGCGGTCGGTTCGGCAACCGGGCGTCTGGCCAAGACGAGGATCCTGGCGGACTACCTGCGCGGATTGGGTGACGACGATTTGCGGCGCGCGGCGACTTGGTTGACCGGACAGCCGTTCGGTCCGACCGAGGAACGCGGCGCGCAGACCGGTTGGGCCGTGCTGCGCCGCGCCTTGGGAGCGGCGGCGGGAATGGGCGAGGAGGAAGTGCGCGCCGTATCACGCCGCTGCAATGACGCCGGATTGGCCGCGCGTGAGATCATGGCGGGACGTGCGCCGGGCACCGCGTTTGATTTGGCCGCGGTGGCCGGGTTGTTCGACGGCTTGGCAGCCGCCCGCGGCCCGGTGAAGAAGCAGGCTTTGCTCGAAGCTTTCTACCGCGCCTGCAGTGCATCGGAGGCAGCCTGCGTGGTGCGCATCCTCACCGGGGATTTGCGCATCGGCTTGAAGGAAGGATTGCTCGAAGAGGCGATCATCGCGGCCTTTGCTGCCGATCCGCAGCAATTGCGCGAGGCCGGCATGTTGCTCGGCGATGCGGGTGCGCTGGCCGTGGCGGCGAAACGGCGGGAACTCGGCCGGGCCGAGCTGCGCGCTTTTCATCCGGTGAAATGCATGCTGGCCGGATCCGAACCGGACGGAGCCGCGTTGTGGCAAAGGTTGTCCGGCGAAGTGCATGCGGTGTGGGTGGAAGACAAATACGACGGCATCCGCGCGCAGGTCCATGTGGCGGATGGCCGCTGCGAAATCTTTTCGCGTGATCTGCGACGCATCACCGCACAGTTTCCGGAAATTGCCGGCGCGGCGGCCAAGCTGGGTGGCCCGCTCGTCTTGGACGGGGAAATTCTCGCTTCTGTGGCCGGACGGCGACTGACCTTTTTTGATCTGCAAAAGCGTCTGAACCGGCGCGAGGCGGATTTATTTTTGACCGAGGACGTTCCGGTGGAATTCGTCGCCTTCGATCTCTTGATGTGCGACGGCGCGACTTTGCTGCATCGCCCGTGGCACGAGCGGCGCGCGGTGCTGGACAAATTGACTCTGGGCAAACCGCTGGCCGTCGCGCCGGTCACGCGTTTGGAAAGTGCGGATGCGGTGGAAGAGGAATTCCGCGCCGCGCGGGCCAGAGGCAACGAGGGGCTGGTCGGCAAAGATCCGTCGAGCGCCTACACACCGGGCCGGCGCGGATTGGCTTGGATCAAGTTGAAGAAAGAATTCGCCACGCTGGATGTCGTGGTGACCGGTGTCGAATACGGCCATGGTCGGCGCCGCGAGGTGTTGAGCGATTACACCTTCGCGGTGCGCGACGAGCAGAGCGGTGCGTTGCTGACTATCGGCAAAGCGTATTCGGGACTGACCGACAAAGAGATCGCCGAGCTGACGCCATGGTTTCTCGAACGTGTACGTTCGGTGAAGGGACGGCGCCATGAAGTCGAGCCGGAGTTGGTCCTCGAAGTCGCCTTCGATTCGATCCAACCGAGCGCGCGTCATCCGAGCGGCTTGGCCCTGCGCTTTCCGCGCATCAAGGCCCTGCGGCGGGATAAGACGGTTGCGGAGATCGATACGCTGCAGGGGGCGCGGAAGTTGGCGGGGGTTTGAAGTGTAGCAACGGCGTCCTTGCCGTCGGTCGTTGGGCGAAAAGTTGCCGGCGGTCACAGAGCGCCGCTACAAAGGTGGATCGCGCCGTCCCGGCGCGATATTCCCTTCAAGAAATCGCGAGGGGACATCGCGATCCACCCAATGACGCGGCTAGGCCGGCACCGGGGCAAGATCGCCGGGCAGGGAGCCTTCGTTCCTTTTGTCCTCGGCAGGAGGAGTTGCCGGTGCGGCTTCGACCGGGATGGGCGGCGGGGGCGGATCGCGGTGCGGCGGATTTTTCATTTCGCCGTGTTCGATGAGATCGCGGATTTGGCTGCCATCGAGGGTCTCCCATTCGAGGAGGGCTTTGGCAATGATGTCGAGCTGCGCGCGCTTCTCGGTGAGGAGTTTGGTCGCGCGTGCGTAGGCTTCGTCGATGAGCGATTTGACCTCGGCATCGATCGCTTGCGCCGTCGTCTCGCTGTAGTCGCGCATGCGGTTGAAGTCGCGGGCGAGGAAGAGGTGTTCTTCGCCCTCGCCGTATTCGATCATGCCGAGTTTGTCGCTCATGCCCCATTGGCAGACCATTTTGCGGGCGATGCCGGTGGCTTGTTTGATGTCGCCGCGGGCGCCGCTGGTCACGTCGCCGAAAACGATGTCCTCGGCCACGCGTCCGCCCATGATGACGACAAGATGGTCGAGCAACTCTTTGCGGCGGGTGTTGTATTTGTCCTCTTCCGGCAACCACATGGTCGATCCGAGGGACGGTCCGCGCGGTATGATGGTCACCTTGTGCAACGGCGCCGTGTGCTCGAGGAGTTCGAGCAGGAGCGCGTGGCCGGCTTCGTGGTAGGCGGTGACTTCTTTTTCTTTCTCGCTGATGGCCATGCTGCGGCGTTCCTTGCCCCAGCGCACTTTGTCGCGGGCCTCTTCGAGTTCGCGTGTGGTGATGGCTTTGAGCCCTTTGCGCGCGGCGAGGAGCGCGGCTTCGTTGATCACGTTGGCCAGCTCGGCTCCGGAATAACCGGGCGTGCCGCGGGCGATGACGGCGAGATCGACGGACTCGGCGACTTTCACCTTCTTGATGTGGACGCGGAGGATTTCTTCGCGTCCGCGCACATCGGGAAGATTGACCGTGACCTGGCGGTCGAAACGTCCGGGGCGGAGCAGGGCCGGGTCGAGCACGTCGGGGCGGTTGGTCGCGGCAATGATGATCACACCATCCTGCGCGTCGAAGCCGTCCATTTCGACGAGCAGCGCGTTGAGCGTCTGCTCGCGCTCGTCGTGTCCGCCGCCCATGCCGTGTCCGCGGTGGCGGCCGACGGCATCAATTTCGTCGATGAAGATGAGGCAGGGCGCGCTTTTGCGTCCTTGCTCGAACATATCGCGGACGCGCGAGGCGCCGACGCCGACGAACATTTCGACAAAGTCGGATCCGCTGATGCTGAAAAACGGCACGTCAGCCTCGCCGGCGATGGCGCGGGCAAGGAGTGTTTTCCCCGTGCCCGGAGGTCCGACCATGAGCACGCCCTTGGGAATGCGGCCGCCGAGTTTCTGGAATTTTTTCGGATCTTTGAGGAAGTCGACCAACTCGGAAACTTCCTCTTTCGCTTCCTCGACGCCGGCCACGTCCTTGAAGGTGATTTTATTTTTGTCGCGCGCCATCATGCGCGCCTTGCTTTTGCCGAAATTGAAGGCGCCGCGTCCGGCCATCTTCAGCTGCGAGCGGAAGATGAAATAGAGGATGACGAGGAACAGCAGGATAGGAAGGAATCCGATCAGCGTGGTGGCGAGGAGGTTCGACTCGGAACGCACGGCGGGAGTGATGCCGGCTGCGGCGAGCTGTTTTTCCAGCGCTTCGCCGTTGAAGGGCATGAACACCGGGGTGCGAAATTCGACGAGGCGTTCCTCGGGTTCGGTGGCCGGCGGGACGGTTACCATTTTCCGGTAGTAGCCGGAGATGGTCTGAGTATTGCGGCCTTCCTCGACCACCAGTTCGACAGGGCGCTCGGCCGTGCTGACGACTTTGCCCTCGGCCAGCAGAGTGGTGAATTTCGGGTAGGTCAGCTCGTCGATCTGGGCCATGTTGCCCCCGCGGAAAATGAAAGCGCCTCCGATCAGGGCAAAGGCCACGGCAAAGAGAATGAGACCCCTCCAGTTGAATTGCGGATCAGGGTCGCCGCCGCCGGGGCGACGGTCGTCGGGTTTGTTGCTATTGTTCACGGATACGGGTTAGAGAGAATGAACTTAAGCATGCCACGGGGGAAGATCAAATGAATGGGCGCCGTTCGCTCGCTGTCTCGGTTCACGATGTAAGCCCGCTGACCCGGGAGGCATCCGATCTTATGCTCGCCGATCTGGCCGAGGCCGGGGTGCCGGTGACCTCGTTGCTGGTCGTGCCCGACCACCACCGAAAAGCCGACATCGACAAGGATCCCGGTTTTCTCGCGTGGTTGCGCGAAAAACAGGCGGCCGGACACGAGGTTATCCTGCACGGATTCTTTCATCTGCGCGAACCGCAGGAAGGGGCGGATTGGCGGCACAAGCTGGTCACCGAGCACTACACTGCCGGCGAGGGGGAGTTCTACGATCTGGACTACGAGACGGCGCGGGAGCGGATGGAAGACGGACGCGAAATGCTGACCGCCGCAGGTCTCGAGGTGGTCGGCTTCATTGCTCCGGCTTGGCTACTGGGCGACGAAGCGGAACAAGCGGCCCGCAGTCTCGGCTTTGCCTACACCACGCGGCTCGGCGGTGTGCTCGATCTGCGGTCCGGCGAATGGACCGCCTCACAATCCCTCGTCTACAGCCCGCGTAGCGCGTGGCGGCGGAATGTCAGTCTGGCCTGGAATGCCTGGCTCGCGGCGCGCCTGCGCAAGAACCCGCTCGCGCGACTCGGATTGCATCCGCCGGATTGGCGCTATGACAAAATTCGCACGCAGGCTTTGCGCTTGGCGCGCGAGGCCGCGGCGGACCGTGAAGTGATTCGTTACCGCGATTGGGTCGGGGCGTAGAGGCGAAGGCTGAAGGCTGAGTGTGAAGCCTGAGTGAAAGGCGGTGGCTCGCGATGTCCCCATCGCGATTCCCAAGTGCGTTATCGCGCCGGGACGGCGCGATCCACCTTGCCAGACGTCCCAAAGCTCTTCGTGAATGGTCGGGGACGCCGCGCGCGCCCTACCGGTAGGCTAATGCTTCCGCCAGGCGCAGCGCCTGCATGTTCGGTTGCACCGCGTGCACGCGGAAGATACGCGCACCGAGACGGTAGCCCTCGGCGGTGAGGACTGCGGTGGGCACGTCGCGATCCTCGACGTTCGGACACTGCGCCGCGGTGGCGAGGAATGACTTGCGCGAAACCCCGAGCAGCACCGGATGACCTAACGCGGCAAAACGTCCGAGCCCCGCAATGAGCTGCAAGTTGTGCTCCACGGTCTTGCCGAAGCCGATGCCCGGATCGATGGCGATGCGGTCGGCTACGATGCCGGCCGCGCGTGCGGCGTCGACGCGCTGCGCAAGATGCGCGGACACTTCGGCGACGACATCATCATAGTGCGGATCCTGCTGCATGGTGCGCGGTGTGCCTCGCATGTGCATGAGGACAACGGCGCATGCGCTCTCCGCCGCGACGCGCGCCATATCATCATCGCCCTGCAACGCGGTGACATCGTTGATGATCTCCGCGCCGGCCGCGACGGCGGCGCGCGCCACCGATGCCTTCGAGGTGTCGATGCTCAGCGCGGCTCCGGTTTTCGCGGCGAGTCCTTCGATGACCGGAAGCACTCTCCTCAATTCGTCCTCCGCGGAAACGGGGGCCGCGCCGGGGCGCGTCGACTCGCCGCCGATATCGAGGATCTCCGCGCCTTCGTCGACAAGGCGCAGCCCGTGGTCCACCGCAGCGCTGGCGGCCGTGAAATTCCCTCCGTCGGAAAACGAGTCGGGAGTGACATTGATCACTCCCATGATCACGCCGCGGTTCGCGAGCTCGAACGTCCGGCGGCCGGTGCTCCAGATCATTCGAGCCGGATGCGCGCCGAGCGTCCGTGGGCCTCGAGTCCCTCGACCCGGGCAAACGCGTCGACGATGGGGACCGATTTGGCCAGTGAACGACGGTCGAGTTCGACCAGGCTTGTGCGGCGCTGGAATTGGTCGGCGGTGAGGCCGGCAAACGATTTGCCCGCGCCGCCGGTCGGTAATTCATGGCTTGGTCCGGCCAAGAAATCCCCGACCGCCACGGGCGAGTATCCACCGAGAAAGATGGCGCCGGAGGTGGTCAGCTTCGGCGCGAGGGCGCGCGGATTTTTCACCTGCAGCGAGACGTGTTCCGAGGCGTAAGCGTTGGCCAGACGCACCGCTTCGTCGAGCGAGGCAACGAGCACTAGTGCGGCGTTTTTCAGCGAGGCTTTGAGAATTTCTCCGCGCGGCAGAATGCGCGCCTGTCGGTCCACTTCACGCGCTGTGGCCGTCAGGATCTCGCGGGAATTGGTGAGGAGGATCGCCGCGCTGTCGGCCCCGTGCTCGGCTTGCGCGAGCAGATCGGCCGCGACCCACGCGGGATTGGCTGTGCGGTCGGCAATGACCAGCACCTCGCTCGGGCCGGGCAGGAGATCGATGGCCACGCGTCCGAAAAGCTGGCGTTTGGCCTCGACCACGTAGCTGTTGCCGGGGCCGAAAATTTTGTCTACCGGGGCGATGGTCTTCGTGCCGAGGGCGAGCGCGGCCACGGCTTGCGCGCCACCCACGCGGTAAACCTCCGTCGCGCCGGCCAGATGCAAGGCGGCGAGCAAAGCGGGGCTCACTTCGCCGTCGGGGCCGGCGGGGGTAACCGCGACAATTTCCCTCACCCCTGCAGCGGCGGCGAAGGTGCAGGTCATCAACGCGGTGGAGACCAGCGGTGCCGTCCCGCCGGGAACATAAAGACCGACCCGCCGGAAAGGATCGAAACGCTCGCCGGTGCGCGCGCCCTGCGCGTTGCGTGTGCTCCATGGACGGCGCAAACTTTTCGCGGCGAATTTGCCGATGTTGCCATGCGCAGCGACGAGCGCGCGTCGCGTCGGCGCATCGAGTCCGCGCCACGCGGCGGAAAGTTCTTTGGCCGGCACGCGGATCTGTCCGGCCGACAATTTGGGTCCGCCGAATTTTTTGGTCAGACGAAGTAAGGCCGTATCGCCGTCCTTGGCCACCGAGGCCACGATGTCGCGGACCGTTTTCTCCGTGGCCGGCGAGGGGACCGCGCGGCGGTCGAGCGTGCGGAGAAACCGGTCGTAGTTTTTGTCGCGTGGGCGGACGAGGCGCATGGCCGGATGATGGATGATACGCCAAAAAACGACAAGGCGGGTATGGATCGTCCGCGCCCGGTCCCCGAAACCCTCAGAGCGGCCACTCCCGCACCTGGCCATCCAAGTGGAAGGTTGAATTGACCACGAGGAAGCGCCACTGGTCCTCGGCGTAAGAGGCCATGCTGATCGCCGCGTTGTGGAAACGGAAGGCGCGCGGAATGTGCTCGCGCGGCGTGGGATTCCCGTGCTCGAGCATGTGCGTATGCAAGGCATTGAGTGTGCCGCCGTGGCTGAAAAGCGCGATGTGCGCGTGCGGACCGGCCTTGATCTCCTCGAGCACGGCGCGTGTCCGTGCCATGAGCGAACGCCGCGACTCGCCGCCGGGCAGGGTGGCATCGAAGTCGCCGCTGCGCCAACGGGCCACGGACTCCGGATCGAGCACCTCGCATTCCGCCACGGTCTTGCCCTCGAGGATGCCGAAGCTCAATTCGCGCAGGCGGGGTTCGGGTTGCACGACCAGCCCGAGCGCCTCGGCCAGCGGTTGCGCGGTGGACATGGCTCGTCCTAGATCGCTGCTCACGATGTTTTCGATCGGATAGCGCCGGAGGAAATCGGCGGTCTGCCGCGCTTGGTGCAGTCCGCGTTTGTTCAGCGGGATGTCCATTTGTCCCATGGCGCGTCCGTCCGCGTTGTGGTCGGTTTCGCCGTGGCGGACAAGGTAGAGGGTTTTCATCGGTGCGGTCGCGCGGTCTTGCCTGCGACGGAGCGTTTCCCTATAGACGGCGTCCGGCCAATTGCAACCCGCGCCGGGTGCGGCCGCTCAATTTTATGCACAAACTCGTATTGCTCAGGCACGGCGAAAGCACGTGGAACAAGGAAAACCGGTTCACCGGATGGACCGATGTGGATTTGACCGAACAGGGACGCCAGGAAGCCAAAGCGGCGGGCGAAGTCCTCAAGAAAGACGGATTTTCCTTCGATCTGGCCTATTGCTCGGTGTTGAAGCGCGCGCTGCGCACGCTCTGGATCGTTCTCGACGAACTCGACGAACTCTGGATCCCGGTGGAAAAAACCTGGCGCCTCAACGAGCGCCATTACGGCGGACTGCAGGGCCTGAATAAATCCGAGACCGCCGCGAAATACGGCGAGGACCAAGTGCTTGTCTGGCGCCGCAGCTACGATGTGCCGCCGCCGCCGTTGGAAAAATCCGACGAACGTTATCCCGGTCACGACCCGCGCTACAAAAACGTTCCCGGCTCCGAGTTGCCCCTCACCGAATGTCTCAAGGACACGGTCGATCGTTTCCTGCCTTACTGGCACGAAGTGATTGCGCCGCAGGTCAAGGCCGGCAAAAAAGTGGTCATCGCCGCACACGGCAACTCCCTGCGCGCCCTGGTCAAATACCTCGACAACCTCAGCGAGGAAGAGGTCCTCAAGCTCAACATCCCGACCGGTGTGCCGCTGGTTTACGAGTTGGACGAAGACCTCAAGCCGGTGAAGCACTACTACCTCGGCGATCAGGAAGCGATCGCCGCCGCCATGGCCGCCGTCGCCTCGCAGGGCAAAGCGAAGTAGACCGATGAGCAAACCGGCGCCCGAGAATTGGTCGAGCAAGATCGGCGTCATTCTCGCGGTGACCGGCAGCGCGGTCGGGCTCGGCAATTTCCTCCGTTTTCCGGGCCTCGCCGCCCAATACGAAGGCGGGGTCTTCATGATCCCGTATTTCGTCGCGCTCTTGCTCCTCGGTCTCCCCTTGGCCTGGGCCGAGTGGTCGATGGGTCGCTACGGCGGCACGCGCGGGTTCCATTCCTCGCCCGGAATTTTCCGCGTCCTCTGGAAAAACAATCCGGCCGCGCCCTACCTCGGTGTGCTCGGGCTCATCGTTCCCGTGGGTATCTACATGTATTACGTCTTCGTCGAGTCGTGGTGCCTCGGTTACGCGTGGCACTACCTGACCGGCGCGCTCGACCTCGGAGCCGACCCCGCAGCTTATAAAAGCTTTTTCGGCAACTATGTGGGCATCGGTGCGGACGCCTCCATTTTTTCCCGCCTGCTCGGCGCGCCCCTCGTTTTTCTCGTCATCTGCATTGCCCTGAATTTCATCCTGATCAACCGCGGCTTGACCCGCGGCATCGAGCAATTCTGCCTGTGGGCCATGCCGGCGCTCGCCGTCTGCGCGATCCTCGTGCTCCTCCGCGTCCTCACCCTCGGCACCCCCGATCCGTCCAGGCCGGAACTCAATGTCCTCAACGGCCTCGGCGAAATGTGGAACCCGGGTGCCGCGGACAAATCGATCTGGGAGGCGCTGGCCAACGGCAAGATGTGGATGGAAGCCGCCGGTCAGATCTTCTTTTCGCTCTCCGTCGGCTTCGGTGTGATCATCACTTACGCCAGTTACATGCGGCGCAACGACGACATCGCGCTCAGTTCGACCACCGCGGTGGCGGGGAACGAATTTTTCGAAGTCTCCCTCGGCGGCATGATCACCATTCCCGCCGCGTTCGTCTTCCTCGGTGCGGCCGGCGCGGTCGGAGGCACCTTCGCCCTCGGCTTCAACACCCTGCCGCTCGTTTTCGAACAGATGCCGCTCGGGCGATTCTTCGGCTTCCTTTGGTTCTTTCTCCTCTTCCTCGCCGCCATCACGAGTTCGATTTCCATGCTCCAGCCGGCCATCGCGTTCTTGCAGGAAGGTCTCGGGCTCAACCGCGGTCGCGCCGTCGCCCTGCTCTGCGGCGTGGGCACGGCGGGGACACTGCTCGTTGTCTGGTTCAGCAAGGACCTTGTCGCGATGGACACCCTCGACTTCTGGGTCGGAACGTTCTGCATTTACCTCCTGGCCTGCCTGCAAACTTTCATCTTTGGTTGGATCTTCGGCACCAAGCGCGGACTCGAGGAACTCGATCGCGGTGCCGACCTCCGCGTGCCGCGCCTGTTCACCTTTGTTATAAAATACATCTCTCCCGTTTACCTTCTCATCGTCTTCGTTGCCTGGGCCTGGCAGGACGTCGGTGCGCGCCTCGATGATTTCGCCGAAAGCGCGGCCGTGCGCTGGTCGTTGCTCTTCCTGCTCGCCCTCCTCGTCCTTTTCCTCTGGTGGATCCGGCTGGCGGTCAGACGTTGGAACATGGAGGATCGCGCATCATGACCACGGGCGGTTGGATCATCATGCTCCTCTCCGTCGGCGGCACCACCGGCTTCTTTGTCTGGTGCATTGCCCGTGTGCTCGGACCGCCGGACCGCACCGGCAAAGTGCGCGGCGTGCTCGATACCGAACTCGAGATCGAGGAAGAAGAACGCCGCCGCAGGCGCGAGTAGCGCGCTCGTGTCTTATGACACGGAAATGTCTTTCTCGCGGGAGTCGGAAGACTGATTTTGGCGGCTGAAGTTATGGGCGAATTTCATCCCGGACAACGCATTCTCTGCATCGACGGCAAGTTTCATCCGACGGTATGGGAGTGGGTCAACGAAGTGCCGCTCGAGGGCGAGGTCTACACGGTCGCGTGGATCCGTCCGCGGGGCCGCGACAATGTTACCGGGAAAATCGGCCCGGCTCTGGCGCTCGACGAGATTCCCGGCTCGCTGCCCGGAATTTCCACCGTGGTTTGCTGGTGCGCCTGGCGATTTGCTCCGCTCGATATTCGGGAAACCTCCACAGCCTCGCGCCAAAAGAAAGCGCACCCGACAAAGACGAAAGCGGCGACTAAGCCGCGCCGCCTCGAGCCGGTTCCGGCCTGATAGCAAACACCAAAAGGTTTTCGACATCTGGTCAGGTGGATCGCGCCGTCCCGGCGCGATAAATCCTTCAGGAAATCGCGATGGGACATCGCGATCCACCCTGAGTCCTGCAGCTGCACGCGAAAAATCTTGGGCCTGGGACAGCGGATGTCCCACCCCATGAGTTCCAATGGGCTCGTGAAAAACAGAACACCCAACCCCGACCACAACATCTGGAACAACAACGGCACCTGGTGGTGTCACTACACCGTGCACCATGACGACTACACCAAGCAAAGGGTGCGCGTCTCCTTGGGTACGAACGACGTCGAAATCGCCCGCGCCCTGCGGGACTTCGTCATGGAGGCGACCCCGAAGATTGCCACGAATGTTCCCCGGGCACGCGGCCAGGCCATGCCGGACATCGTTTCGGAACCATGTTGCGCGGCGACCTCCTACTGACTCCTCCGCTCCGCTTATTTTTCCTCAAAGGCACACCGCTTTGCTTCCAACTCCTCCCATCGGGCGTAGGCTGCGCGGATTTTCACCTCGAGCGCGATCGACTCGGCTTCGATCTTTGGCAGGGACCCGGGATTGGTTCGATAAAGCTCCGGGTCCTGCAACTGCGCGGCCAATCGCACTTGCTCCGCCTCCCATTGCTCGATCTGCCCGGGTAGTTCTTCCAACTCCCAGCGCTCGCGGTTGAGGAATTTTTCCGCGCGTTCCTTGCGCTCCCTTTTCGGCACGTCTGCCTTCGCGGGTGCGGGTGCGGGCGCGGCGGCGGAAGGCACCGCGGCACCACGGGCCGACCAACGCTGCCAATCGCTATAGCCGCCGTTGACCTCGCTGATCGTTCCGCCGCCTTCGAAGACCAGCAGGCTGGTCACCACCGCATCGAGGAAGGCGCGGTCGTGCGAGACCAAGATCAGCGTTTGATCCCAGCTGACCAACAATTCCTCGAGCAACTCCAGTGTCTCGGCATCGAGGTCATTAGTCGGTTCGTCGAGCACCAGCACATTGGCCGGTTGCAGAAACAGGCGGGCGAGGAGCAGGCGGTTGCGTTCGCCTCCGGAGAGCAACCGCGCCGGCATACGCACGCGGTCGGAGCGGAACAAGAAGTCCGCCAGGTAGCTGTGGATGTTGCGGTCGCGTCCCTGGAAGCGCACCGACTCCGAGACACCGGCCACGTTTTCCGCCACTGTCTTGTCCAAGTCGATCTGATCCCGCAGCTGATCCAAATACACCACCTGCAAATTGGTGCCCGTGGTCACCTGGCCGGCATGCGGTTCAAGCCGGCCGAGCAACAATTTGAGCAGCGTGGTCTTGCCGCACCCGTTCGGACCCAGAATCCCGATCTTGTCCCCGCGGAAAATCTCGGTGGAAAAATCCTGCACCAGCGGCTCGGGCATGTCCGGGTGCGCAAAGGTGATCCCCTCGGCCCGCAAAACGCGCTGACCCGACAACGCACCCGACTGAATCTCCATCTTCGCCGTCCCCGAACGCTCGCGGCGGCGGGCCCGTTCGCGCCGCAGGTCGAGCAGGGCCCGCACCCGGCCCTCGTTGCGCGTGCGGCGGGCTTTGACGCCCTGACGCAACCACGCTTCCTCTTGCGCCAGCTTCTTGTCGAAAGCTTTCCATTGCACGGCCTCAGCTTCGAGTAGATCAGATTTGCGTTGCAGAAATGTGTCATAGTCACAGGCCCAACCAAAAAGCCGGCCGCGATCCAGCTCCACGATCCGGTTGGCCAGGCGCCGGAGAAAAGTCCGGTCGTGCGTGACAAAAAGCAGGCTCATCGGATGCTTGAGCAGAAAATCCTCCAGCCAGAGGATGGAATTCAGGTCCAGATGGTTGGTCGGCTCATCGAGCAGGAGCAGATCCGGTTGTCCGGCCAGCGCCCGGGCCAGCAAGACGCGGCGTTTCAGTCCCCCGGAAAGCGAGCCGAACTCGGCCTCGGACGGCAATTCCATTTCGGCCAGCAGATCCTCCAGCCGCACATCGATCTCCCAATCCTCCTCGTGCCGGGTCGGCGAGATCCCGCCCCGCACCAACGAAAACACCGTGCCCTCCAGACCTTGCGGAACTTCCTGATCTAAGCGGGTCATCACCGCACCGGGCGCACGAATGATCTCACCCGCGCTCACGCCCTCCTCCCCGGCGATGAGCCGCATGAGGCTGGTTTTGCCGCAGCCATTGCGCCCCAGCAGCGCCACCCGCTCACCCGGTTCGATCGAAAGGTCCGCCCCGTCGAGCAGGTAATCCCGCCCGTAATGGAGCGAGACGGATTTCAACTGCAACAAAGCCATGGGCGCGACACCCTGCCGCAAACAAACCCGGGCGCAACCCCAAAGTCGGCCGGAGAGGCCTGCGAGCCACTCACGACCGCTCGACATCTGCCCAATCTTCAGAGGGACTCATGCACTGCCTCCCAGGCAAAAAGCAGAAACTGCTCCTACAGGCCTTCCATCAAAGTAGGCAGCTAGCTCCAAAAAGTTGCCGACAGCGCCAGCGGGTGGATCGCGATGCCCACGTGGCGACTAAACTGGCCCCCGCAGTTGCGGCGCAAGGCTAGACTGCCACGGGTTGCGCGGGCGTTTTCGCCAATGCAGATCATCGGGCCGAGGTGAAAAATCCTCACTGCGCTTTTTGATTCCGTGGGTCGGGCGGAGCAACGGCGGCCATAAGAGGACTGCGCAAGCCGAACCGCATGACCAGCAGACGGGTGGCCAAAGCGCCTAAAATGGTAGCCACCACCCCCAACCAAACCTCGGTGAGGTTGAGACGGCCGGCTTCCCAGATGAGAAAGAGCGAAAAAAGAAAACCCCAGAGCAGTGCAACCTCGGGGTAAAAACTTCCTTTGAGGTTGGAATTGTTGGAATCGGCGCGGAC
>CAJBKE010000022.1 GCA_903953565.1 uncultured Verrucomicrobiota bacterium
GGCGTTTACGCGGCCAACGACCTGCTCATGTTTTTCCAGAACCCTGCAGGAACCACCGGCACAGACCAGCTTGCCTATTTCAATCTTGGCAGCACCTACAACGTGTTCCGCGATGCGGCCACACCCAGCTCAGGAGCTTTTAGTTCCACCATCTCCTTGGGCAACATCAACGGCATTCTCGCCTCCACCTACGGCGCGGACTGGACAAGTTTGTCCTCCTCGATTTTCTTCGCGGCCAACGGGCAAAACGGCTCGACGTCCATAACCGCGACGAGCACTCAAAATGGCGATTATGCGCGCACGGTGTATATCACCAAGCCTCGCACGTCGGCCGGTTCCGTCGGCCAAGCCAATTCCGCATCGCCGCTTTATGCGCCCTCGCAAACAGCCGTGGCCAGCCAAATTGACGGGGCCAACAATATGAGCGGTATCACCCAACCCGGGGCAACCAACGACAACGATACGCTGCTCGACGGCTACAACCCGTTTTTCAACGGCAACCCCGCAACAGCCTACGGCGCGATCAACGGTGGTCTGATGGGTTCCATCACCAGTTCGTCATACACATTCGGTTCCATAAGCAACATCGTCGGAGCGCTCGATCTTTATCGTGTCGCCAAGACGAGTGGAACGGGAACCGCGAACGCGAGTATCTGGCAAAATGCCAACAATATAGCGGCCACATACTCCAATGACTTCGGAGTGGGTGGTGGTGGCTCTGCATCCGCTTTCTACCTCGGAACCATCACGCTCAGCGACAACGGCGATGTCAACTTCGCCGCGGTGCCCGAGCCTTCCACCTACGCTTTGCTCGCCCTGGCCGCCGCCGGCATCGGCGCGCATGTCATCCGCCGTCGTAAAAGGCAGTCCTGATTCCACAACCAAACCCAACATCATCAAACTCCACATCCAAAAACCATGAAACTGAAAACCATCCTCGCCGGCGCCATGGCGCTCGGCATCACCTCGTCGGCCATGGCGCAGACGACGGAAATCACCATCACGGGGGCCACGGCTTTCCGCCAAGCCACCATGCAGGCCATCTATGACGCCTACATTTCGGTCGGCGCCCTCGGCACCAGCTTTAATGTGTGCCACGACTTCACCGGGAACAACCTGTCCCAGTTGATCGCTTCGAACAAAGCGGTCTTCTCGGGAACCTTCCCCGGTATCACCGGCACCACAGTCATCCGCACCGCGTTCAATGGCTCTACCGAGGGCCTGAATGCGATCGCGGGCAACAACAACCCTTCGTTTCTCACGGTTGGCGCGCTCGGAACTCCTGGCGCGGTGATTCAGGGCGGCATTACTAGCCCGACGCAAACGCTCCGTCCGAAGTTCAGCTTCTCCGACGTCTACCAGAGCACCTCGCCGGTGGACAATGTAGTGCTTAACCCGGTCGGTGCCTCTGCTGTTGGCGTGGTGACCTTCACCATGATTGCCAACGAGGGTGCCCCGGCAGACCTCACCAACGTCACCATCCAGCAAGCGCGCCAGCTTTGGACCTCCGGCATCCAGCCGTTATCGCTCTTTACTGGCGATCCGACGGACACAACCTGGGTTCTGGCCACCGGTCGCAATGACGGTTCCGGCACCCGTGCCGCTTATTTGACCGAGTGGACATATGGTGTGGCGAACTTGGTCAACCAGTATATCGCGACCGCATCCGGAACCAGCGGTAACGAAATCACCGCTCTTACCCTCGTGCCGGCCAACGGTATCGGCTCGGGCAACTTCACTACCAGTGGCACGAGCAACGCCTCCACCCTTTGGGGCAACACCGCCGCGGGTAATGGTGGCTACAGCAGCAGCTCGGCCCTCCGCACAATCATGGGCTTGGCCAGCTCCAGCGTGGATGTTTACAACGGCGTGGATAACTCGCCCGATGCCGAAAATATCCCCGTTTTGCTTATGACTTGGCTTTCCACGGCAGATGCCCGCAATGCTGTCACTGCTGGTGGCAAGTTGCTTTCCTACAATGGCGTGGGTGTCACTCCCATCGCTGCTTCGGGGTCCTACCTCAACAGCGGATTCAACGAGGCGGACTTCAAGAAAATCGCCAACGGTGCCTACTCTGCTTGGAGCTACCAGCACCTCTACTACCACGGTTCGCTCTCCGGCAACGAAAACACCTGGTATACCGCGATGAAAAACACCTGGCTCCCGGGAGGTCTTGCCACCACGTCCAACGGTTTGGAATTGGGTGACATGGCGGTGACCCGTCCGGATGACGGCTTCCCCATCGTTGCTCCTCTCCTCTAAGGAGCTTGTCGCCTCAGTCAAATCACTGGCCGGCACCCGCAAGGGTGCCGGTCTTCTTTTGACGGTCATTGTGACACAAATGTCACTACCGTGTCTTTGGTTTCCCGGCTCCGAAACTGTTCAATGCGCAAAAAATCTGACCGCCCGTGAATCCGGAATACAAATCCCTCCGCCCGAAGCTATGGCTGCTGTTACCCGTGCTGGTCGTTATCGCGGTCGGCGCGGGACTCAGCGTGCTCGTTTGGTTGCCCGCTTCCCAAGCCGACCCCACTCCGGAGGCTGTCGGTCGGCCCATGCCCGCCTCGACGCCCACTTCCGCCGCGGCGCCTTCGCCCTCCCGTGCCGCTGCCAGAGACTCCGTGGTGCAGGAAGCGCCCCGCGGGCCGACTCTCCTCTCCGACTCAGGATCGCGTGCTGTTGCACCCAGCAAGGCAATACCCGGCGAGGTAGGGCAGATTTCTGCCCAAGACGCCGAGACTGCAGGGGGAACCGCGCCGCAGGATCCTTCCTCCCAAGTCATCTTTTTACCCACTGCGGCCGGCGGTGCTCCCGCGACTGGAGCCGCGTCCGGAGCGCCCGAGATGGTCATCAAGGTTCCCGCCGGGGAGAAAGTTCCCGCGGTCTTCTACGAGACGGATCCCAAGCCTGCACCACAGCAAAAGATGCTCGATCGCATCGCCGCCGAGTTCAACGAGACAGTGGCCAATCCGCCGCCGGGAGTGCCCGAGCAGGAAATCTGGGAGCAGGCGCGTCGTCGTGCAGACGAGCAGTTTCTGAAGCTTTACGGTCATTCCGCTTACAATGCCCGGCACTTGCAGGCGGCACGGGAGGCGGTGCGCGAGCAACGCGCCCTCAAGGCGGTTCGTCAGCAGGGCGACGCCGCGGTTGGCACGCCAGGTGCGCCCTGATGTCCGAGGCTCAGCCAGGGGACTCTCTTATTCCACGCCCTTTTCTTCCGTGGTATCGGTAGTAGCCGCCCCGGCATTTTCTTTTTGCGATTGGGAGACGGTGAGAAGCAGTCGCTGGCGCATGGCTTCGCTTCGGGCCCGGCGTTGCAAATCCGGCGGAATCGACATGGCGATTTCCTTGAGCGTTTTGTCGGACGTCGCCTCGCCTTGGTCCGCGGCAAGATAGAGCCACATGAGCGCCTCTTGACGGCGCTCCGCGGTGGGCGACTCTGCGCCCAGCATGTGACCGAGGTTCGACTGTGCCTTGACGTCACCTTGGAGAGCAGCTTTGCGGAACCACGCGATGGCTTTTTCCCGGTCCTTGTGGAGCGCCCCTTGCCCGATCCCTTCGCGGCAGATAATGCCCATTTTGTTTTGGCAAGCAGCATTGCCCGCCTCTGCCGCTTGGAGGACAAGCGGGTAGGCCTTCCCGCGCTCCGGCATCATGAGTGCATCGCCGAGAAAATAAAGCTGCCCGACAGTTCTGATGGCATCCGAGTCTCCGGAGGAGGCTGCCTGGTCCAACCATTTGATGCTCTCCTCGTGGTTGCGCTCGATCGTCTTTCCCTGGCGAAGCATCAAGCCGAGGTTCAGTTGCGACTGCGGCGATCCCGCTTCGGCACCTTGGCGGAACCACGCGACGGCCTTTTCTTCATCCTTGGGCACGGCGATACCTTGCGCGTGGAAGAACCCCATACTCGTGATGGCGTCCGGGTTTCCTTGGTCGGCTGATTTTTCAACCCACTCGAGCGCCTTCTTCTCGTCCTTGGCCACTCCTTCCCCGCGGTAATAGGCGCGGCCCAGTTGAAATTGGGCGGCGGCGTCTCCGGACGCCGCGGAGGCGGCGAGATCTTGGAGGTCGGGTGAGTCCGCGCCCCTTGTTACGTCGACAAACGGCAGGCACAAGCCGGCCACGGCGATGGTGATGGTCCACAGATTCATCGGGGGAGAGTATAGCTGTTTGGTCGCCGTTGTGTTGTGACTCTTTTGTCACTTCCTCCCGGTCTTCACCCGGCCTGTCCGCGGGCGGCGAAGGATCAGGGTTCGAAACTGCGGGCAGCTTGCCTGCACGCCGGTGGGGAGGGCCGATCGACAGAGGCCAAATGTGACAAAATGTTCACGAATTGTCGCTGGTGCCGTCCCGTCACTGGAGCAAAATATCGGACGTCAAAATGAAAAACATCCATTCCACTACCTGCCTGCTCGCCTTTACTTGGCTCATGTTTTCCGCGCCGGGTAAAGCCGCCCAAGCCGGCGTTTACGCGGCCAACGACCTGCTCATGTTTTTCCAGAACCCTGCAGGAACCACCGGCACAGACCAGCTTGCCTATTTCAATCTTGGCAGCACCTACAACGTGTTCCGCGATGCGGCCACACCC
>CAJBKE010000023.1 GCA_903953565.1 uncultured Verrucomicrobiota bacterium
GCGCCACTGACAATGCCGCTGAAGGTGACGGTCTTGGCGCCAGCAGCGCTGCCGAGAATTTCGATGGTTGTTCCTTGGTTGTTGACCGTGCTGCCGAAGGTCAAACCACCGGTGTTGTTTAAATGCATCTGGAAGGACTGATCTGTGCCGTCGCCGTTTATGGCCACGTTGAATACGTGAGTCGCGCTCGATTCGTTGTAAATACCTCCGGCTTGGCCTCCAAAGTCGAAGAACCGAAGACCATCGCCGGTGATAGTGCGTGCAGACGATGCACCACCCTTAAACACCCAACGCCAAGTGCCAAAAACAGTGCCCCCAGTGTTGTTGGTCATGGTGGTCTGAACGTTGTTGTCGAACTCCTGCTGACCAAAGACCATCGTGCTGTTGTTGGGGAAGTTCCACCAAGCCGAGCCGTTAAGAAGGTTGCCCTGCGTGTTTTCACCGCGCCACGCTTGGTAAGTCTGAGCGCGCGCATCGTTGATCGCGGCAACAAAAAACAACGCGGTGATCGCGGCGAAAATTGCGGACCATCGCGGCGAGGAATTGTTGAATGCTGAGTTTTTGCGCATCGGCAGGAACAATGGGTTCATGTCGTTAAGGTTTTCGGTTGGGATTGGTTGTTTTTTGGAAAGGGGCGAAGTGTTTCCGACCCCGAGAAATTAGTGACGGATCCCTCACAGGGCAAGGAAAAATATCGCGATTTTAAACATTTTTTCGCGAATGTCGCCGGGAACCGCTTTATGAGACGCGGCTCGCGCGGGTAAACTACTCAGCAGCAGGGAGCTAGGAGCCTCAAGCCGAACGAAGAGAAAGCCGCTGCGAGTCCCCGTGGCGGTGCCGCTCCCCTATTTTCAAAGAATGCGCTGCGAGATAAAACCTGCCGCCTCGGCGTTTTTTACTTCGACGTCTTCAGTCAAAGCTCCGCATACGGTTCTTTGATCTTCGACGTCTCTGCAGTGAGAGGCAGAGAGCCAAGACAGGCCACCGATGGGCGCCGATAAACACGGATAAGAAGAAGTTTTTCCGTTACTTGGGCAAAGCGCGGCAGCCGGGGTGCCGTGGCTACATTCAGCGGCGCCATGACCTTGCGTCATGGGACCACAACAGGCGAAGAGTGCCATCGGCACCCCGATGCCACGGCCTGTTGCGGTCGGCAGACACAGCCGAGCCGCACGCGTGGGTGCGGCGAGACAGATCCCGCGCAGCAGGACCCGCAGGGTGATGCAGGCGGTGCGCTGCATCATCAACACCGGTCCGCCGCGCCGATTCTAAAACACGCCACCGGGCGCGGAGCGCGCCCTCCTTGACATTCCACGAATGAGTCCGGATTTTCGCGGGATCAGATTGACGGAAGAGCACAAGCGGATGATCCGCGAGCAGGTCGATGGTTTTCTCGGCGGCGGGGCGAAGCTTTTTGTCTACGGATCGCGGCTCAATGACGAAGCCCGCGGGGGCGATGTCGATCTGCTGGTGCGCACAGCGCAACCGGTGGACATGCTAGATCAGGCGCGGCTTCACGCGCGACTGGAGGAAGTGCTGCAGTTGCCGGTGGATTTGCTTTTCGTGGCGGAGGGAGCCGAGAGCACACATTTCAAGCGTATGATCTGCGCACAGGCGCAACCGCTCGCGGCTTGAGCGTGTCGGTGCTCGAGGAGTCGCGCGGGCATCTGGCCGACCTGCTAGAGGCAGCGCAGCGCTGTGCGTGGTATTTGCGGGCAGGTTCCGCCAGAGTGCATTGGCCGCTGACGGTCGCGGGATCTGGAATTCTACGAGCGGCTGGCGGCGATCAATGAACGCTTCGGCAAGCTGCAGGATCTGCTTGCCACGACGATGCGGCATTTGTGCGATTTGAGCGGGGAAAACACTGAGTCGTTCTTGCGGGTTGCTTCATTTTGTCATAAAGCGGAGATACTTTCCTCGCTGGAAGACTGGCAAGCCTGCCGCAGCTTGCGTAACCGCGCGGCCCACGCCTACGGCACCGACTACACGGAAACAGCCGGCCATTTCAATGCCATGCAGACGCAGATCGGCTTCCTGACGGACACCGTCATTCGCGTGTCCGCCTACGTGCAGGAGAATCTGCAGATCCAAGCAGCGGACGAATCGTTCCTGCGCGAGTTGGTCGGGGGACGATAGCTGGCCGCACGCGGACCCGCCCCTGCGGGACTGCGGCCACATTTGGCGGTGCCCCATGACCTTGCGTCGCGGGATAGCAAAAGGTTTGCCTTTGCCCTGTCTCCGTCGCCGAACTCCGACTCCAACTCAGGTTTCATCCCTTTCTCCCCTCCCCGAGTTGTGTCCGGCACAAGGCCGGGCGATACTCCTCCTTTCCCCCGGAGATGAAGCGGCTTTTCGGACGTATTGCTTCCTTGGTTAGCTGCGGCGCGACTGCGGTCGCTTCGCCCGTGCTGAAGGATGTCGAGTTTGTCATGACGAACGATGTTGGATTCGGCAACGAGTTGTGCGTGACGGGAACGCACGCGTTGCTTGGTAGCAATGATCCGCTCAAGGCGCCGAAGCTCGCTTGGAACCCGGGCAACATCTGGCGCGGAACCATCGCGCTGCCCGCGGGCGAAACGATCGCCTACCGCCTCATCAGCCGCAACTACAGCACGGCCAATTGGGGCAACGCCACAAACTCGAGCAGTATCAGCACAGCGTTGTCGGTCGGCGTCCCAGCCCACATCCCCCCACCGTGGACGAACAAAACGGTCTTCCTCCACAGCCCATGGACCAACGCGAACATCTTTTGGCGAAACCTCACCGCGGGAGACGCCAACTGGACAACCACGGCGATGACCGCACTCGGGGCCGGCCGCGATGCGAACGAAATTCTTTTCCGCGGCACGATCAACGCGGGTCCGGGTGCGGAAATCGAATTTGTTTTCAACAACGGTGCGACCAACTGGTCGAACGCACCCGCGCCGCCGACCAATGCCGCAGCCTATCAGGGACTTGCCGCGCCCCATAATTTCCGCACGACGCTCGATCAGTTCTTTGTGCAGGACGGCAACGTCTTCAACTACCGCCCGGCGGCCACCGTATCCGCACCGCAAACCGTCACGACAAATGTGGGATCCACCGTAGCGAGCATCCCCGGGCGTCCGATCACGATCTTTCTGCCGCGCGGCTACGCGCAAAACGCATGGAAAAAATATCCCGTGGTGTATTTCCACGACGGACAGAACGTGTTCTTTCCCGGCACAGGATTCGGCACATGGGACGCCGACCGTATCGCCAACTACGAGACATCGCAGGGGCGCATGCGCGAGGCCATCCTCGTCGCCATCCCCAACGGCAACGCCTACGGATCGGATCGGCTTTACGAATATCTTCCTGATGGCGACACCATCACGAATTACGCGAACCTCGGACTGAACTTCACCGGCCGCGCCTCGCTCTACTTGCAGTGGATGCTCGACAACCTCGCACCGACTTTGGACTTCAATTTCCGCACGTTCCGGAACAGTCCCGAGGACACCCTCACCGCAGGATCTTCGATGGGCGGGCTCGTCTCCGACTACATCGGTTTCCAGCGTCCGGATCGCTTCGGTGCGGTCGGCATTTTTTCGCCGGCCTATTGGGCTGGACCGAACTACCTGGCTAACCGCGTGCTGACCAACCAGCCCGTGCGACGTTTCATGTCGATGGGAACCGCGGAGTCGAGCGGCGGACAGAGTAGCTCGAATGTCTACTGGCAAGATGCACTGACGACTTACAACCGCTACCTGCGCGCAGGTGAGGAATTGAACCGTAGCATGGTTTTCAGCGGCGTGGCGGGAGGACAGCACAACGAGACGGCATGGTCGCGGTTGCTGCCGCGATTTTTCGCGTGGGCCTTGGATCCGTGGCGCGAGGCGAATCCCCTCGCCCTGGAAATTGCTCCGCCGAAATTGCAAATCGCAGCCCGTGAGGACGGAACACTCGCTCTGCGCCGCGAGGAATTGCGCGGCTTCGCGCAGTCCCTTGCCACCAGCAGCGACTTATCCTCGTGGACGACAAATCCGGTGACACCAACCGGCGAGGCATGGGACTCGGCGACGAGCAATGTGGTCCCGACCGGCCGCCAGTTTTGGCGGTTGCGCACAGTTGCGCCTTAGCCACGCCAGCGAAGTCGGCGCGTCTGCGAAGCAAGAAGCGCACCCATCAACGCGAAAACGGTGACGAGAGTCGACGGCTCGGGAATGGCCGTGATGGTGAAATTGCCGCCACTCCATGTGGAGTTGAAACCTCCGGAGAAGCTGAAGAGTGAACCATCGTTGATCGAGGACGAGAGGTCCGAGCGAAAGACCAGCGAGTTGCCGGCAAAAAAGTTGTTTACCGTGAGGAGAGAACTCGGCGTGTAGGAACCGAAGGTGAGCGTGCCCGGAGCTCCGGTCCCGAAGTCGAGAAAGGAAGACTGCGTGACGTTGAGGTCTCCGAAAACCTCGCTCACGCCGACGCCCCGCGAGATTGTTCCGCCCGAAAGCGTGATAACTGCGGCGTCATTGACTTGTCCGCCGGTCGAAACGAGAAGCGTCGCTCCGGCGGAAACTCCGACCGAAGCAGCACGACCCAGAGCATTCCCGGGACCGGACAACTCGAGCGTTCCCGCCTCGACGTAAGCGGGTCCGGCGAAGGAATTGCTGCGCGAAAGGACCAGGCGGCTGGTGTCGCTCTGCTGGTGAAGGGCGGTGACGTTGGTGCCGATCAGTCCGCTGATCACACTGGTGGCGATGCCGGTGCCGCGGTTGGCAAGGCTCCCGGAATGATCTACTGACCCCGCCATGCGGATGTCTCCCGAAGATCCGGCGCGCAAAGCAAGGTCACCCACCCCGACCACGGAAGATGATATGATCAGTTCGCTGGTGGAGCCATTGGACCAGGACTGGTTGCCATCGAGATAAAGCGAAAGCGAAGACGCGAAAAGAGGCGCACTGCTGACGGTCGGTTTGACCGTGATGCCTTCGGTTTGAATTTGGATGAATGCGTTGTTGGTCCCCGCGAAAGTCAGCGCACCATCTTTCAGCACGAGCCCGCGCGACATCTGCGCGCCGGAGACGGTGATCGTGCCGCTGCCGGTGGCGTTCGTTCCGGCGGAAAAGACGAGCACGTCAAGACCGGTGGTGATGGCCTCGGTCGCGCCGACGGTGCCGTCGGAAGACGTGCTGAAGTTGGCGGCTAGACCATCCCACAGGCCGGAGGGCGACACCGGCACCGAGGCGTTGGTGCCGTTCGGATCCCAGTAAAGCGTGCGGTAAGTTTGCGCGATCCAAGCGAGTCCGTAGTCAGCATTGGTCGTGCCCATCGTGTTGAAGACGAAGGACGGAAGCAACACGCGCAGGCCGTATGTTTTGCCGCCGGAAAGGTCGAGGCGCAGGAACTCGGCATTGTTGTAGAGCGTGAGCGACTCGCCGACTTTCGAGGTAAAAACTCCCGATTCGGTTTCCCAGACTTCGAGGTTGAGATCGGCGAAGCTCAGATCGGCGCCGAGATCCGTGGAGGAATCGAACGTGCGGCCGGCGAACCAGTTGAGGGAGACGGTCAGCTCGCCGTCCAACGTGAACGAACCATCGAAAATGTAGCTGTTCGTGCCGCCGAGCGCGACCGTCCCAAAATCCCATCCGCTCGCACCAATCGTGCCGCCGATCTCGTCTGCCACATCGGTGGTGCCGAAAAAATAGGTCGTGGTGGACGGGCCGAGATGAAACGCACCCGCACCAGCGGCGGCATCGAGAGCCTGCGTGGTGCGCACGACGCCGTTGGAGGTCACGTTTTGCCCGTTGTCCCACGCGAACGTTTCGCGCGCGCCGGCCATGATGACCGACTTCACCACGCGCGTATCGAGCGCATTGGTATCCGCCGCAAGATTGAGGAAGGGATGCGTCTTGGCCACGTCTTTGAGCAAAGCGATGCCCCCGGCCACGATCGGCGCGGAAAAACTGGTCCCGTCCATATTTAGAAAATATTGATTGGGGGGAGATGGCTGCTGGATGAGGGCACGGATCGCCGGATTGGTCGACGCGCCGATCCCGCCGGAATCTCCGAGGTAGGCGGCCAGCACCATGTATTCACCGGGTGCGGCAATATCCACGGCGACGCGGGCATTGGTCACTAGCGTGTCGGTGACCGGATTGTAGAAGTCATTCAAACCGCGAGAGGAAAAATCGGAACTGACGAGGAAGTTATTCCCGCCCAGCGAACCGACCGCGATATTGTTGAAACCGGATCCGGGCCAACCCACGGGACTGATGTCCGCATTACCCGCCGAGCAGACGAAGGCCACTTGCGAATTCAGCGCGGAGAGGCCATCGAGGGCGAGGGATTCGGGTGAGCCTGCGGCCGGATCGCTGCCTCCCCAGCTGCTGTTGATGACATCCGCACGCGCGGCACCCGTGCCGGTGAAGAACGCCTTGTAGGGAGTGATCACCGAGCTGTAGCTGGTGCTGAAGCTGCCGACACTCGACGCGGAGAAACCGGTGGCCACGGCCCCGCTGACCAGCGCCGCCTCGGAGGCCATACCGAGTCCGACGAAAGTGTATTGCGCGCCATTGGTCCCCGCAACGTAGCCGCTCCCGGCCAAAACATGTCCGACCATGGTGGCATGGAAGTCGAGTTGGTTTAGCGAGTTGGTGTTGGTGAATGTGGTCAGGCTAGTCGGTGCGTTGCTCGGACGCACGAAGGCTTCGTGGCCATACCAGGCAAGACCGCTCTCCACATTGGCGATGACCGTGCTGGCTCCCTGGTAACCCGCATTAAAGTAATCGCGCCAACCGACCAAGTCGTTGACAAAGGTGAGCGACTGGAACGCACCGCTGACGTAGGGGCCGGTGTAGACGTCCCCTGAGGACGCGTGCGCAGACGCAGCCTCCAGCGAAAAGTCTTCGGAGCCGAAAGCAGATAAGGGAAGCGCAAGCCACGCAAACGTGCACAGCAGGAACCGGAAGAGTCGCGGGACGCGGGGCATGCCGGGAATATTTACTGATTACAGAGCAGCCTCTTTGCCGAGAATCTCCAGGTAGGATCGGCCGGTGGGACGCGATGAGTTCTCAGGCGAGAACTTTTCGATGCGCATCTGCTTGAGCATCCACTGGCCATCGATGCGCTGGCCGGAGACAACTTCGAAGCGACGCAACAACTTGCCCTGCCAATCGAAGCCTTCGATGCGGAGCAGTGCACCGCTCGCCTCGTCGAGCCAGACGCGGACGACGGCGAATTCGGACCCGCGTTTGCCGGGACGCAGCTCGATCTTCCATGCGCCGCGACCGCGCACGTTTTCTTTCCCGAGGAGGCGGGCATCGGGCCAATAAAGGAAACCGAGGGAAAGATCTTCCACCGTGACATCGGTGCCGACGGCCACGGGTTCCTGCATGCCTTTCTTTAATGGCCGGCCGCGATTGTCATAAACACCTGACGACTCCTCGCCGAGGCGTACCTCGAAGAAGCGCTCGGGGCGGTCGAAGGCGAAACGCAACTTGCCGTCGCCCACCCGCAGGAGAAAGGAGGACTTGGCCGTGCCGGCGCGGATATGACCACGCACCGCAGCCTCGCTGCTGGTCGAAGCCATGCGCGCAACCTTGAGCAATTCCTGCGGGTCGGGGTCCGCCGCTGCGGCAACGCCACGAAAAGGCGTCAGCAACAGCAAAGCCGCCACGCAAAGCATGGCTCCAAGCTTACAGTTCTTCCTTTCTTGTTTCATCGGCTCGAAGCGGGAACACTACCACACGTGCTTTCGGCGCTCGACCAACAACTGTTCTTCTTTTTCAACGCCGACCGGGGATGGCCTTGGCTGGACAAGGCGTGGGCCGTGCTCTCCAGCCTGGATTTTTGGATGCCTTTCCTTGTCTTGGCCGGCTTGCTCATCGCTTGGCGCGGCGGCTTCCGCGGTCGGGCCATGCTGGCATGCCTGCTCCTTTCCATTGGTATTATGGAGGGCGGAATAATCAATCCGCTCAAAAAAACTATCGACCGCCATCGGCCGCTCGATTCGCTGGCTGAGGCGCGCTATGTGAAACTCGGTCCGGCCGAACCGAAAATTTTGGCCTTGGCCCAACCCCTCGATATCCGTCCCGGGGATCCGATCGATCCACCGGACGTAGGTAAATCTCTGCCGTCGGGTCATACGTCGAACATGTTTTGCTTCGCCACGGTGGTGACGGCCTTTTACCGATGGCGCGGGGCTTGGCTTTATATGGCAGCGGCTCTGGTCGGGCTGTCGCGCGTAGCCACCGGATCACATTGGCCGACGGACGTTGTGGTCAGCGCGATCGGATCCGTGCTCGTCACCTCGCTGCTGCTTGCCGTTTATTCGTGGTTATGGCGCAAGCTAGCGCCTCGCCTGGTCCCGGTGCTGGCAGCCAGGCACCCCCGACTCATCACAACGGCATGAATACGCGCATGCTTGCCCTTGGTGTCCTGGCGCTGCTCACCGTGCTGCGATGGGTCTCGCTCGCCCCGCAAGAAATGACACCGGCGGGAGCCTATCTCGCCCTGTGCGGCTACGCGCCGTCGATCGCTTATTTCGACGGACCGGGCGCAACCGCTATCTGCACCGCGCTCGGGACGCGGTGGACCGGCGCGGGTGCGCTCGGAGCAGCGTTGCTGTGGCCGGTTTTCGCCGCTTTGGCCACGGCAGCCATGTATTTCCTCGTCGCTGGGCTGGCCGGTGCACGGGCGGGCTGGGCCGCGGCCGTGCTGCTCAACTTGTTGCCGGTCTTCAATACGGCGTCGGTTACACCGACCTGCGCCCTGCCGTTGGTCATGTTCGCGCTCGCTTTTCTGGCCTGCGCGTGGCGCGCTTTGGACTCTTCTTCGCTGGCGTGGTGGGGTGCGGCGGGACTGTGCGCGGGCGGAGGACTGCTTTTCGACTATCTCGCCTGGTTTTTCTGGCCGGCCTTGCTCTTGGTTATGCTCGCTTCGAACCGTTGGCGGCCGCGTTTGCTCGAACCGGGAATTTGGGTCGCCGCGCTGCCGGCACTCGGTGTGCTCACGTGGCTGATGTTTTGGAATGCCGAGCATGGCTGGGTGCATTTCATCGGCGGGACTTGGCAAACCGTGACATCGCTGGATCTGCGCACGTTGCCGCGGGGGATCTACGAGGCGGCAATCGCGGCGTCGCCTTTGTTGCTCGTGGCGATGGCAGGCGGGCTCTTCTTTGCTTTGCGCGATGCACGCGTGGCGCGACGGGCCAAGTTTCTCGCCATTCCGGCAACCATCGCCGGGGTTGTCGCCACTTACATTCTAATGCGCGGCGCCCCACCCCAGGCCGCGGGTCTTCTCGCCGCTGCGCTCGCCATTCCCTTGCTCGCATGGCTACCCGCACCAGGCCCGTGGCTCACGGCAATTTTTGTCAGCGCGGCTTTGTGGACCGCGGGACACTTGGCCATGCAACCAGCTCCGCAGACCACGATCACGCGGGAGGTAACGGCGGAAATCGAGAAGTTCCGCGTCACGGAGACAACGGATCCTGCTGCCCCGGTCTTCCTCATCGCGCAAAATGCGGCCATGGCATCCGCGCTGGCCCTTCATTTGCCGGACACTTCATTCGTCGTGCCGGGACACCCGCCTGTCTATGTGGTCGAATCGCCCTTCGCGGACAGCCAATATGCGCTGTGGGCGAGATATGACCAATTTGTCGATGCACCGCGTCCCGCGTCAGACATAGCTCCCGATCCGTTCACCGAGCAGGATGGCGCGAACCCCTTTGTTGGAAGATCGGCGCTCTACATCACCCAGCAAAAGCCCGACCAGCTGCCCCAAGCTATAACCGCCGCTTTCGCCGCTCACCGCCTCCTTGCCGAAATTTTCACGCCATCGGGACAAGTCTTACGGGTTTATCTCTGCCAGAACTACGAAACGCTTCCATTGTGAGCGTGACGCTTGCTGCGGACGCCTGATACTCTGCTTCTTCTATGTCCAAGCCCAAAGTCCTTGTCTCCGATCCCATCTCGCAAACCGGCGTCGACGCCTTGGCCGAGGGCGGTCAGTTGGATGTAACTTTCAAGCCGGGCCTGCCTCACGACGAGCTGCTTAAGATCATTCCCGAATTCGCCGCCCTCGTGGTGCGCAGTCAGACCAAAGTCGGACCGGATGTTATCGCTGCAGCCAAGAATCTCAAAGCAGTCGGCCGCGCCGGGGTCGGAGTGGACAACGTGGACGTCGACGCTGCCACCGCGCGCGGCATCGTCGTGATGAACACCCCCGGCGGCAACACCGTGTCCACCGCAGAGCATGCCTTCTCGCTGCTTGTTTCCGTCGCGCGCAAAATTCCCCAGGCCGATGCCAGCGTGAAATCCGGCAAGTGGGACCGCAAAAGCTTCCAAGGCGTCGAACTCAACGGGAAAACCCTCGCCATCCTCGGAATGGGCCGCATCGGCACCGAAGTAGCCAAACGCGCCCTCGCTTTCGGCATGCGCGTTCTCGCCTACGATCCCTACCTTTCCGAAGCGCGCGCCAAGACGTTGCAGGTGGAATTGATCGAAAATCTCGAAGACGCCCTGCCCCACGCCGACTTCGTCACCATGCACATGCCGCTGACGGACGAAACCATGCACATGCTCAACGCCCCTCGCCTGGCCAAGTTGAAAAAAGGCGCCCGCATCGTCAATTGCGCCCGCGGCGGACTCATCGACGAGAAGGCCCTCGCCGACGCCCTCACCTCCGGTCACGTGGCCGGCGCGGCCATCGACGTCTTCGAGCAGGAACCACCGGAGGAATCCAACCCTCTCCGCAGCGCGCCCAACATCGTCTTCACCCCGCACCTCGGTGCCTCGACAGCCGAAGCTCAGGAAAGCGTTGGCATCGAGATCGCCCACGCCATCCGCGCCGCCCTCCTCGACGGCACGATCAACAACGCAGTCAACGCCCCGAGCGTCGATGCCAAAACCCTTGCCATCCTCGGGCCCTATCTCCGCCTCGGCGAAAGCCTCGGCCGCTTCGTGTCGCAAATTGCTCCCAAACGCTGCGGCACCCTCCGCGTGATCTACAGCGGCAAAGCCCGCGACCTCGACACAACCCCGATCACCCGCTCCGTCCTCAAAGGCTTCCTCACCAACATCAGTGGTGACGAGGTCAATGAGATCAACGCGCCCGGACTCGCGACGAATCTTGGACTGCAAGTCGTGGAGTCCCGCGTGAGCGACAGCGCCGAATTCAGCGACCTGATTGAAGTGGTGGCCGAGGATTCCGGATCCAAAGCCTCGGTGGCCGGCACGTTCTTCGGACCGAAACCGCGCGTCGTCATGGTCAACGGTCGCCACATCGAAGCCCAGCCCGAAGGTGTTCTTTTGCTTCTCGAGAACAAAGATCGCCCCGGCATCGTCGGCCACATCGGCACGCTTCTCGGCAAACACCAGGTCAACATCGCCAGCATGTCCCTCGGTCGCGACACCGCCGGCGGCACCGCCCTCACCGTCCTCAATCTCGACTCCGCCCCCGACGATAAAGTCATGACCGAACTCCTCGGCGACAAGGACATCGTCAGCGCACGCATACTGAAGCTGTGAAGAGGGCTGAGGCCTGAACCGTAGGCGCTAGCGCCGGAGATAGCCCCTAGGCAAACTTGACACCTGAGTGATATTGTAGCGGCCGCAGGCCGGTAACTCTTCACTCAAGCTTCCAACTCAAGTCTCAACCTTATCCACAACCTCGCTGGCCGCTCGCCTCCCGCTCTCGATCGCGCCATGAACCGTGCCACTGTGCCCTTCGAGATCTGTGGCTTCGCCGGCAAAAAACAATTTCCCGCCCAGCGGCGCCGCCAGCGCCTCGCGGTGCCGCGGTTCCGTGTGGGCTAGCGGGAAACTATAAAGCCCGCGCACAAACGGCTCGGTGGTCCAATCCGCCACATAAGCATCTTCAAAGTGCTCCGAGGCCACGCGGCCGCCGAAAATACGGTCCAACTCGCCGAGAGCGAATTCCACCAAGTCCACTTCCAGCTGACGCAAAAAATCCGCGCGTGTGCCACTGACAAAGGCCGTGAGAATATGCGCTTCCCCGCCACGGCCTCTACCAGGTGTCCAGAACTGCGGCCAGAAGGTGTCCGAGTGGAGGAAATACATATCTTCCGGCCAGAAGCGCCGGTTGAATTTCAGCACGATCTTCATTCCTCCATCCATTCCGATGCTCGTGATTGCCTCGCGCTTCTCAGCCGGCAGCGCGGGGGAAAACTCCGGCGGCGCATCGCGCAGCACGGCAACGGAGCCGGTAAAAATGACCGCATCCGCCCGCAAATCCTCGCCGCCCGCCAAACGAACCACGGCCTGCGAGCCACCCCACTCGATGCGCGCAACCGTCGCGCCATAGCGAATCCGGTCACGCACCTTATCGAGCAACGGATCAAGCAGCCGCACGTAGGGCTGACGCACCGTGTAGTTCTCCTCCCGCAATTGCCAGTTGCGCTCGTAGCCGGCAAAGCCGCGCATACCCAAACGGTCGAGCGTCGTTCCGTGCTCCACTCCGAGGCGCGAGTCGAGGTAATGCCACGCATGCCCCGGCATGTGCCGCGCCACGATGCACTGCTCGACCGTCCACGCGGGACCTTGAAAGTGGCTGACCGTATCGACGAACTCGAAGGCCTCCCGCAAATCCTCCCCGGCGCGCGCCGCCTCGAGCGAGATGAGTTTCCCGTCATAGCGGATGTAATCGTGAATTGTCTCATGCCGGATCAATTCCGCGCCCGCTTGTTCGACCAGCGGCACGAGACAATTTTCCAAACCGTGCACTTCCTCGGCCCCGAGCTCGACCGGAAAATCGGCAAAACCCTCCAAGTGCCGGATGCGTCCGCCTGCGCGGTCGCTCGCCTCGAGGATCGTCACATCCTTGCCCGCCGCGACAAGACGCTCCGCCGCGGCCAATCCGGCCGCGCCGGCTCCGATGATAATCACGGATGAAGCACTCATGCCCGGGCTATCCGAGGACAGGCCCTGATCCAGTCAACCCCCGCGCCCCCGCCGTAGGCAACCGCAATCCGGCGGAATCTGCTTCCGTGGGCCCGCATTCTCCGGTTGAGTGGCCCGCCATGACCACCGCCACCCTCCACCTCCGCCGCGAATGGCCCCTCCTCGTCGTCTGGGCCTCCGCCGGAGCATGGTCCTTCCAGGGAAAGGGGTGGATCTCCTCGCTGAGCGGCATGCCGGCCGCCTTCGGCAGCTTGTTCTGGATTTGTGCGGCCATTCTTTTCGCCGCCTTTGCCGTGGTGCGGCATGCCGATGTGTTGGCCGAGCGCTTCGGCGAGCCCTACGGCACGATGATCCTGACGTTTTCCGTCATCAGCCTCGAAGTCCTCATGATTGGCTCACTTATGCTGCAGGGCGAGCAGCCGACCCTGGCCCGCGACACCATGTACGCGGTCATGATGATAGTCCTGACTCTGCTGCTCGGCGTCTGCCTGCTGCTCGGCGGACTGAAGTTCAGCGAGCAATCTTTCAACATTCGGGGCGCCGGATCGTATCTTTCCATGATCATCCCGCTCGCGCTGATCGGCATGGTCTTGCCGGACTTCACCAAATCGGGGTCCCTCGGCGAATTCTCCACGGGCCATGCCGTGGCTTTGGTCATCCTCTCCGTGGCCATCTACGCGGTGTTTCTCCTCGTGCAAACCAGCCGCTATCGCGGGTTTTTCACCGCGCCCGAAGAGGAGTCGCCCCACGCCGGAGAAACCTCCCCGCACGGCAACGGCCTCCACACCGTTCTACTGCTCGCCTACATCGTCCCCGTGGTCATCCTCGCCAAACAATTGGCTGGCGTCCTCCAATTCACAACCACGGCAACCGGACTCCCGGTCGCCATCGGAGGCCTCATTGTGGCCTGCCTCATCCTCGCCCCAGAGGGCCTTACCGCGGTTCAAACCGCGCTGAAAAACCAGCTTCAGCGTTCGGTCAATATCCTACTAGGCTCCGTGCTTGCCACCATCGGGCTGACCATTCCCGCCGCGCTGGGTATCGGGCTTTACACCGGCCAGACAGTCATCCTCGGACTGGGCGCACCCGAGATCCTCCTCCTCTTTATCACCCTCATGGTCTCCATGCTCACCTTCGGCCAGGGCCACACCAACATGCTGCAGGGAGCCATCCACATCGTTATTTTCGGCGTGTATCTCTTTCTTATCTTCGACTGATCCGGGCACAAAAAAAGCGCCCCGCAGGGCGCATCCTTGTAACCGCGCCGCTCCGTGGCGCGATATCCTTACAACAACGTCAGATGACGACTAGCGACTTGTGGATCTTGGCAACCACCTTGTGCACGTGGTGATTCAGCCCGTCTGCCACGAGCGGCTTGTGCCCGTCTGCCGGAAATAAAAAGGTGAACAGACCGTCTTGCATCATCAGCAACGCATCCGCGGCCGTGGGAGCATAAAACTGGCAATCCGTCTTCTCGTCATAAGCCACCTCCGCCGTCAGCTTCGCCGCCGGCACCCACTCGATGACCTCCCCACCACCAACGATGTATTGCAGGTCGATGTATTCGCGGTGAGCCTCCCACTTGAGACCCTCCCCCGGGCCCGTATCCTCACGCAGCGTCTTGGCGAACAATTTGTCGCCGACGAAGTCGACCTTTTGTCCCGGCGGAGTATCGCGGCAGGACTTGAGCCACTCGAAGAGCGGTTGCGGGTCAATATCGCGGAAGAACCCCGCGTAGCGGTGCAGTTTGTCGTGGGTGTCGAGGATCATAGTGGGAAGTGACGTGTGGCCAGTGGCGAACAGACTTATTCGGCAATCCGCCGAAGATATTGACCGTAAAACGATTTGCCGAGGCTGTTGGCACGCTCGGCCAACTGCTCCTTGGTCAGCCAGCCTTGGTGGAAGGCGATTTCCTCCAAGCAGGCAATCATGAGCCCCTGACGCGATTGGATGGCATGAACAAAGGAGGCCGCATCAAGCAGCGATTCGGCCGTGCCCGTGTCGAGCCAAGCCGTGCCGCGTCCGAACTTCTCTGCACGAAGCGAGTCCTCCGCCAAATAGCAGCGGGCGAGGTCGAGAATCTCCGTCTCGCCGCGCTTGGACGGCTTGAGCGAGGCGGCAAACTTCGGAGCACGCTCATCGAAAAAATAAATGCCCGGCACGGCATAGCCGGACCGCGGGTGCGGCGGCTTCTCCTCGAGCGAAAGAACATTGCCCGAGTCATCCAACTCGATCACGCCGTAAGCCCGCACATCGGACACATGGTATGCAAAGAGCGTGGCGCCAGGTGCTGCCGCAGCCGACTTGATACTCTCGCTGAGCCGCGCACCGTAAAAGAGATTGTCGCCGAGCACCAAACACGAGGGCGCCCCAGCCAAGAACGCCTCGCCGATAGTGAACGCCTGCGGTAGTCCCTCCGGGTTAGCTTGCTCGGCATAGCTGAACTCCACCCCGAACGCGGAGCCGCCACCAAGCAGTTCTTTGAAACGCGGTAAATCGCGAGGCGTGGAAATGATGAGAATCTCACGCATCCCGCCGAGCATCAACACGCTCAGCGGATAGTAGATCATCGGCTTGTCGAAGACCGGAAGCAGTTGCTTCGAAATCGACGCCGTGCACGGATGCAACCGCGTGCCGCTGCCGCCGGCGAGAACGATTCCTTTGCGGGATTTAGCCATAGTCACAGATATTCGGACATCTCGTAGAGTGTCGGATCACGGCGTGGAGGCAATCGGCGACGCAGCGTTCCGGCTGCCCCTTTGTCGCCCTCGCCTTTGCCCATGCCAAGCTCGCTCATTGAATCGTCATCGAGCACATCGCCGTATTCCGCCTCGAGCTTCTCCGGATCCTCGCCTTTTTCCATGCGGGCCAGCATTTCGAGCATCGGCTCGGGCATTTTCTCTCCGGTGATATCCATCATGCGGCGCATGAGCCGTCCGAGTTGACGCGGATCCGGATTCTCCTCATCCATTCCAGACATCTCCCCAGCCAGTTTCATCATTTCGGCCTCCTGCCGTGGGTCCAGATCCGGCATCCCCTCGCCGCCAAGCTCTTCGGTTTTTTCCTTGGCCCGTCCCGTGATGGCAAACGGCGACAACACGCGCTCCATCTTTTTGCCCCCGCTATCCGGACAACGCGGCACAACGTCCGGCCCGACCAGCTTGCGGGCGTAGAAGCTGTAAATCTTGTGAGTATCAGCGGAGTAATATTCGTAGATAGGCATGGGGATGACTAGGGATGAAGGAGGAGACCTGAAACCTGAGTGATATTGCAGCGGCCGGAGGCCGATAACTTCTTACTCAAGTCTCCGCCTCAAATTTTAGCCTTGGTTCTTTTGTTTTGTGTTCTTCGACATCGTGACAAAGATCCGAATCAGCTCATCGGCTTCAGTCCAGACTTTTTCGAGTTCGTCTGAATTCAGCCCGCAATCGTCCCGGAGCAATTCCAGCCAATACTGCGTCTCGTCGGCCTCTTGGGCGCACA
>CAJBKE010000024.1 GCA_903953565.1 uncultured Verrucomicrobiota bacterium
CACCACCCCCAACCAAACCTCGGTGAGGTTGAGACGGCCGGCTTCCCAGATGAGAAAGAGCGAAAAAAGAAAACCCCAGAGCAGTGCAACCTCGGGGTAAAAACTTCCTTTGAGGTTGGAATTGTTGGAATCGGCGCGGACTACATCGCGGATGATGCCCCCGCCCGCTCCGGTCAGCGCAGCCAGCAACGGACCCCACAGCCACAGCGGTTCGCATTGTTGCTCAACAGCCACAACAACGCCGATGACGGTGAAGGCGGAGAGGCCGACGGCATCGAAAAAGAGATAGATGTTGGAAGACAGTTGGACGCCTTGCACCGAATCGGGCGCCACGCCTCTTCTTCCGAGGTAGTCGGTCACCTTGTAAGCCAGAGCCCCGGCCAGAACCGTGGCGAGTATGGCGTAGAGGTAGATTGGAGACGCGACCACGGCGAGCGGCGCGCGACCGGAAATAAGGTCGCGCAGGACCCCGCCGCCGACCGCGGGCAAACTCGCGAGAACAAAGGCGCCGAAGATGTCATAGTGTTCCCGGCGAGCGAGAAGGACGCCTGAAATGGCGAAAGCGATGGTGCCTACAATGTCGAAGAGGTTGAACCACGGTCTCTGCACGGTGATGGCGAGCAGCACGGGCATGGCGTAGTGCCTGAGGATCATGTCGTATTCCCCCGAAGCTTTCAGCTGCTGCAATCCGCGGTTGAAGGCCTCCACGTCCCGCGGCGTGGTGGATTTTTTGCTGAACATCACGTGGATGTCCGAGGCAAAGACGGGAATTTTATGCTGACTTATCTGTCGCTGCACGCCGGCGCGCCAGGCCACGGCCGCGACAACCAAACGGTCGGCGATGAAGGCGTCGATCTCTCCCTTGAGCAGCCTCGAAAGGTTGGTGTTGTCCGTGTCGGCGTAAAAGATGCGGCCGGCATTGGCCGGATCGAGGGCAAAAGCCTTCACGTCGGGACCGTAGAAAAATCCGCTGACCATACCGACCCGCATCCCGGAAGCGGACAGCGCGGCCAGAAGTTCCTTCACATTGGAGGCGGGCAACCGGTCTTGATCCGCGCGCCGCGTGACGAGCACATCCGTTTCGGTGCGGTAGGGATCGGAAAACCAGGCATACTCCTCCCGCTCCGCCGTCTTGTAGGCACCGGCGGCGATGTCCCGTTCCCCGCTCCTTATTTGCTGCTGGTGTTCCTTCCAGTCGATCTGCTCGTAGGAAACGGTGTTCCCTGTTTCGGCGAGGATGTGCGTGACCATCTGGATATCGAGTCCCCTCAAGTCGCGCAGGGGTCCGCGGTTTTCCTCGAACTGGTAAGGATCCCAACGATACCAGCCACCGCGGAGCTCGCGTCCTTTTTCCTGCGCGCCTTGGGCGGTGGTCGACGCGATAGCGAGGACAAAGACAACCAGAGAAAGAACGCACCTTATGCCGAATAAAGTTCGCAAAGCGGATATACCAAAGTCCGCAGGAAGCTTGGGCCGCAAGCCTTTCTTTTCGAGGAGCGCGGGGAAGGGTGGATGGCGCAATCTAAACGGGCCCGCGCAGTTGCGGTGCGCGGTCGGGGTGCCAGGGATTGTGCGCGAAGTCAGAAATCTCGAGTGCTTCGGCCGATGAAACAGACATGACGACGATTTCTTCAATCACGAGACCTTCGTAACTCCGCGGGATCCCGCCAAGCAATTCCGCCGAACGGCGGAACAAGCGCGCAGCCGGACGAAGCCGCTTCCCGTGAATTCGATGACCGGGTTCGCGGTGATGGTGCTGCAAATGGACGAAGCCGCCGGCAAATTGGATCAGCGCTTTGTAGAAAACGTAGCGCTCGCCGTCCGACCCCAGCCAGATGTGTTCGAGAACGTCGTGCGCTTGGTAATACTCCTGCGCGTTGAAGAGACGGAAATACTCGAGGTAGCACGGATGGAATCCGCCGGCGGATTCCTTGGCCGCCATTCGTGCGGCGATCTCTTCGTGCTTGCCCATGGACTTTCGCGGTCAAGAAACCACAGGCGGATGAGGGCGGACAGTCGAAACGGCACCCTCGGACGCCGGGGTCTCGTGCGCTCGGCTATTTACAACTGGATATGCCGCGGCCCGACCTGCGCCCCGGGGCCGTTTGGGACGTGCAAAATGGTATCCTTGTCGGCATATTCGACCGAATGTCCACGTCAGTTTCGACTTTCTCGCGGAAGAATCCTTTTCCGGCGCGCCTGACCAAGACCCGCTGTTTGACCGCGTCCGGTTCGGGCAAGGAGACGCTTCATTTCGAGGTGTCGCTGGCCGGTTCGGATCTGGTTTACGAAGTCGGTGATTCGCTCGGCATTTTTCCGTCCAATAGCGCGGCGGAAGTCGATGCGGTGCTCGCCGCCACGGGCCTGGCCG
The DNA here is from genome assembly GCA_903953565.1 of uncultured Verrucomicrobiota bacterium. Classification (GTDB taxonomy): domain Bacteria; phylum Verrucomicrobiota; class Verrucomicrobiia; order Chthoniobacterales; family JACTMZ01; genus JACTMZ01. The sequence goes on from CAJBKE010000024.1 coordinate 2,372, forward strand.
GCGATGAACCGGTGGCCAGCGCGAACGCGACTCTGCGTGAAGTGCTCACCCGCCAAGTCACGCTGCGCGAACCGTCGCGGCAACTCCTCGCCGCCATCCTCGAGAAATGCCCGGATGCCTCGGAGTTGTCCGAACTCATCGACCCGGAAGCCAAGTCGGTGATGGACGATTGGATCGACGGACGCGAGGTGGTCGACATTCTGCAGGCCTATCCGCAGGCCAAGTTCACCGCCGAGGAGTTGGTCAAAGTCCTGCGCAAGCTCCAGCCGCGCCTCTATTCCATCGCCTCCTCGCCCAAAGCGCATCCCGAAGCCATCCACCTCACCGTGGCCATCGTGCGCTATGAATTGCACGGACGCGGACGCCAAGGCGTTTGCTCCACCTATCTGGCCGACCGCGTGAAGGATGCGACCATGCCGGTGTTCATCCACTCGGCGAAACATTTCCGCCAACCCGAGGACACATCGGTGCCGGTCATCATGGTTGGTCCGGGCACGGGCATCGCGCCGTTCCGTGCGTTCCTGCAGGAGCGCGAAGTGCTCGGTGCGCCGGGCAAATCGTGGCTCTTTTTCGGTGACCGCAATCGTTCGACCGATTTCCTCTACGAGGACGAAATCAGCGCGTGGCGCGATAAAGGCGTGCTCCATCGCCTCGACACCGCCTTCTCCCGCGACCAAGCGGAGAAGGTCTACGTGCAACACCGCATGATGGAAAACGCCGCCGAATTGTGGAGCTGGCTCGAAGAGGGCGGATACTTCTATGTCTGCGGCGATGCCTCGCGCATGGCCAAGGATGTCGACGACGCGTTGCACCGCATCATTGAACAGGCCGGCGGCAAATCGAAAGAAGATGCGGCCGCTTACGTCGAGGAATTGAAAAAAACCAAACGCTACCGGAAGGACGTCTACTGATGAGCGCCGCCAAGCCTGAAACTTTGCGCAAGGTCCACTTCACCGGCGTCTGCGGCACGGCCATGGGCTCGCTCGCCGCTGCGCTGCGCGATCGCGGCGTCGAAGTCACCGGATCGGATGACAATGTTTATCCGCCGATGTCCACCTTTCTCGAAGGCAAGGGGATCACGATCAGCAAAGGATTCCGTCCGGAGAACATCCCTGCCGATGCCGACTTCGTGGTCATCGGCAATGCCATGACCCGCGGAAATCCCGAGGTGGAATCCATCCTCAACCGCAAGCTGCTCTATTACTCGTTGCCGGAGGCGCTGAAAATTTTCTTCCTGCGCGGGCGCCACAACCTCGTGGTCACCGGCACGCACGGCAAAACCACGACCACATCGCTCCTCGCCTGGATTTTCGAATCGGCCGGCCTCGAGCCATCGTGGCTCATCGGCGGCATCCCGAACAATCTCGGACAAGGTTGCCGACTCGGGGATTCGAAATACTTCATCCTCGAAGGCGACGAATATGACACGGCATTCTTCGACAAGCGCAGCAAGTTCGTCCACTACCTGCCCGAGTTGCTCATCGTGAACAATATCGAGTTCGACCATGCGGATATCTTCCGCGACCTCGAGGACGTGATGACCAGCTTCCGCCGCCTCGTGCAGATCGTGCCCAGCGAAGGCATGGTTCTCCTTAACGGAGACGACCCGAACTGCCGCGCGCTGGCCGAGAAATGTCCCGCCCCCATGCTCGAGGTCGGTTTTTCTCCCAATGCCGGCAATCACATCGGCGACGTGCACTACGGACGCGAGATGTCGTCGTTCACTCTTTTCGGCCAACGTTTTGAAATCCGCATGATCGGCGAATTCAACGTGCGCAATGCGGCCATGGCGGTCTCGGCCGCGCATTTCTACAACGTGCCCTTCGAGGAGATCCGCAAGGCACTGCTGTCCTTCACCGGCATCCGCCGCCGCCAGGAAGTGCGCGGCGAGGCGGGAGGGGTCACGGTGATCGACGATTTCGGACACCATCCCACGGCCATCGCGCAAACCCTCGAAGGCCTGCGGGTCAAATATCCCGTGGCGAAATTGTGGGCCGTCTTCGAACCGCGCTCCAACACCACGCGGCGGGCCGTATTTCAAGACGTTCTCCCCAAAGCTTTCGCCGGAGCCGATGGCGTGGTGCTCGCGCAAGTGGCGCGCATGGATCAGTTGCCGCCTGATCAGCGTCTCAATCCGGAGAAAGTCGTCTCGGACCTCAAAGCGGCAGGCAAGCAGGCCTTCTACGAACCCGACACCGCGACGATCATCAACCGCGTGTCCGGTCTCGCCGGCAAGGGTGATGTCATCGTCGTCTTCAGCAACGGCGGGTTCGACAACATCCACACGAAGTTGCTCGAGGCCCTCAAGGCAAAGAGCTGAGAGGTGGATCGCGCCGTCCCGGCGCGATAAGTGTTAAAGAAATCGCGATGTGGACATCGCGATCCACCGTTTATGCAGATCGCAAAATGTGCACGGTCATTTCCGGCGGACAATTGAAACGCGCGGCGACGCCGCAGGATCCGGTGCCGGGCGAGGTGTAGCCGTGCAATCCTTGATGCGACCATGCGCCGACGAATTGAGCGGGCGGACAACGCCCGTTGCGCACGATGGCCACTCCGCCGGGCAGGCAGATCTGTCCGCCGTGAGTGTGCCCGCTCAGCATGAAGTTGAAGCCGTAATGCCGCGTGTCTTCGAAGGTTTCCGGGCTGTGGGAAAGAAGGATCGAACAGGCCCCCTGTGGTATTCCGCGCCGCGCGGCTTCCAAATCGTGCGTGCGGTAAAAGTGCGGATCGTCGATCCCGGCGAACCAGAGTTTTTCGCCGTGGCGTTCGACGGTGGTATTCTCGTTGAGCAGAACGCGCAGTCCGGCTTCCTCGAGGTGGGGAACGATTTCGATGATGTCGTGGTTGCCGAGGATAGCGAGGGCGCCGGGTCCGAGGGCCGCGGCGACACGGGTGATGTCCGGCAGGCAATCGTGGAAGTATCCCGCCGGATGGTCGGCAAAGTCTCCCGTGATGACGGCGAGGTCGTGCGGGGTGCGCGCGAGGAGATTGACCAAACGGTCGGTTAATCCTTCCACGCAATCGAGATGAAGATCGGAAAGATGGAGCAGACGGAATCCGTCGAAGGCCGCGGGCAGATTGGCCAGCGGTTGTTCGCGGACGACCGTGCGGATATCGAGGCAGTTGGCCCGTCCGCGCGCGGCGAGGCCGGTGAAGCGGAACAATGTGTCGATCATCCGGTCGACCGGCACGACGCGCTCGACAACGAGGGGACCTTCTCCTTGGTGGACCAGCCGGGCACGCAGGTTGGACTGACGCTGCAGGCGCTGGCGAAGGAGAGATGGACCGAGGCGCGCGGCGAGAGGGCGGAAGTCGGAATCGTGCATGTTTTGTAGCGGCGGTCAGCCGAGGCTTGGCGAGACAGGCGAAGCCAATGACCGTCGGAGCATGAAAAAAGCAAAGGCACCGACGGTCATAGACCGCCGCTACAATTTGGGGGTGGAGTAGACCTTTCCAGCGTCAAAAGTCGGCGATTCTTCCACGGCGACTGGCCGGCCTTCCATGTTATAGCGTTGGAAGAAGCAACTTTCGTAGCCGGTGTGGCAGGCACCGGTGGTCTGCTTCACTTCGAAGAGCAGGCAATCTTTGTCGCAGTCGGCATACCAGCGGACGACATCTTGGGTGTGTCCGCTCGATTCGCCTTTGAACCAGAGTTTTTTCCGCGAGCGGCTCCAATAATGCATCTTGCCGGTCGCGAGCGTTTTTTCGAGCGACTCACGGTTCATCCACGCCATCATAAGCACGCGGCCACGCGGAGGCTGCGTGTCGGACGCCTCCTGCACAATAACGGGGATGAGTCCGTCGGCGTTGAATTTGAAGTCGGTCATGCGGGGATCAATGTCGCGGGAGTGAGCGGGGGCGGGCAAGCGGTATTTGGTAGGGCGCGGCGTCCTCGACGCGCCGGGAGCGGCACCGCTACAGGACTTCCCGCATCAGCTGCACGTGGGGCGCAGAGTGGCTGACGGGATGGCCGTCGACCTGCAAAAGAAGGTCCCCGCGGGAATCGATGCCGAGGAAGGGTCCGCGGATGACCTCGTTGGCGATGTGCAACTCGACTTGGCGGGTTCCGCCCCAATGGCGGTTGATGTCGTCGGCCAAGGAGGCGAAACCCTCTTCGGCCACGCGCCCATGCAGGATGCGCAGGGCGATGAGCAGTTCCTCGTAGATGTCGTCGATGGGTGGTGCGATGGGCAATTCGCCGGCCAGGGACGTGGCGATGGCCTCCAGTTCCGGATCCGCAGCGGCCGGATTGTTGGTCACATTGAGTCCGAGTCCGACAACAACGCGATCGGCCGCGAATTTTTCCATGAGGATGCCGCAGATTTTTTTCGGTCCGACGAGGACATCATTGGGCCAGCGGAGGCGCGCTTCGGAAAGTCCGAGTCCGCGCAGGGTGGAAACCACGGCGAGTCCGGCGGCGAGAGGAAAGGCGGGCCATCCTCGGTCCGGCGGATCGAGCGGCAAGACAATCGAAATCCATAGACCGCCTTCGTCCGACGACCAGTGGCGTCCGTGGCGTCCGCGCGCGGCATTCTGCGTGTGCGCGCGCACGGCGTGCCACGGCGGTAGGTCGCGCGCGTAGTCGTTGGTCGAGCCGAGTGCATCGACTTCATGCAGCGTCCAGCCGCGCCATTCGCGAATGCGGGCGACGGTTTCCATCTAGTGGCGGAGTGTGGCGATGTAGAAGCCCGCGAGGACCGCGGTGCCGATGACGCCGGCGACATTCGGGCCCATGGCATGCATGAGGAGAAAATTGGAAGGATCGGCTTTTTGTCCTTCGACCTGCGAGACGCGCGCGGCCATGGGGACGGCGCTGACCCCGGCCGAGCCGATGAGCGGATTGATCGGGTTGTGGCGGGAGAAAAGATTGAGCAGCTTGGCCGCGAGGACGCCGCCGGCGGTGCCCAGTCCGAAGGCGACGATGCCGAGGCCGATAATGAGGAGTGTTTGCGGGCGGAGGAAACTTTCCCCGGCCATGGTGATGCCGACGCTGGTGCCGAGGAAAATGGTCACGACATTGATGATCTCATTCTGCGAGGCTTTGAGCAGGCGTTCGGTCACGCCGCATTCGCGCAGGAAATTTCCCAGCATGAGCATGCCGATCAGCGGGGCGGCTGCGGGGACGAGAAGAATGACGGTGATGGTGACGAGGAGGGCAAAGACGAGTTTTTCCAGCCGCGAAACCTGGCGGAGGGATTGCATGCGGATCTTGCGCTCCTTCATCGTGGTCAGCGCGCGCATGATAGGCGGCTGGATGAGCGGGACGAGAGCCATGTAGGTGTAGGCCGCCACGGCCACGGCGCCGAGGAGTTCGGGGGCGAGCTTGGAGGTGAGGAAGATGGCAGTGGGTCCATCCGCCCCGCCGATGATGCCGATGGAGGCGGATTGTTGCGCGTTGAAGCCGAGCAGTCCGGCTCCGAGGAATGTGGCGAGCACGCCGAGCTGCGCGGCGGCGCCGAGGAGAAGGGTTCGGGGATTGGCGATGAGCGGACCGAAGTCGGTCAGCGCGCCGATGCCGAGAAAGATGAGCGGAGGGAAGATCTCGAGTTTGATGCCCTGGGAAAGAAAGTCATAAAGTCCTCCGGTGATGTGGTCGATGCGGAAGCCGCCGGTGTCGAGCGCGGTGCCGTGCACGGTGAGGACCCCGGTCTCGACCATGCCGTCGGCCAGCACCCGGCTGGTGATCATTCCTTCGGTCGGAAGATTGGCGAGGAGTGCGCCGAAGGCGATGGGCACGAGGAGGAGTGGTTCGAATTTTTTGTGCACGCCGAGGTAGAGGAGAACGGCGCACACGCCCCACATGACGGCCATTTGCCAGGTCACCGAGGAAAATGCGGTGAGTTGGAAGAACGCGGCGAAGTCGCGGAAGATGTCGACGAGCAGGTTCACCGGACGTTGTGCGAGGCGTAGATGGTGCGGCGTCCCTCCGCACTCCACGCAAGATTCTGCCGCGGATCGGCGACCTTCACGCCGCGGATGACGAAACGGCTGTCACCCAAAGCGGCGGTCACAGCACCGGCGATGGCGGCGAGGACGGCGGACGGAATTTCCTCTTCGGACGCGGCCGGCGTGGGAGCTTCGGCGGGCCGTAGGGTCGGCGCGGCGGCAGACGCCGGAACGCGGCGTGCGTCGAGGGTGGCGAAGATGCGTCCGATCAAGCCCACGAGGAATGCGAGCGAGCCCAGAGTGAAGATGACGACGAGGAAGCCGGTGAGTTGGTATTGCAGGCTTTCGGCCAGCGTCGGGTAGTCCGGCAGGTTGAGGGCGAGGATCGCGGGGAGGATGGTCATCGCTCAGGACAATTTGACCAGCACCTGTCCTTCGGCCACGGCATCGCCGGGCGCGACGAGGATTTCTTTCACTGTGCCGGCGGCCGGTGCGAAGACATAGGTGTTCATTTTCATGGCCTCGAGGGTGAGGAGCTGCGCGCCGGCTTCGATCTTTTGTCCGAGTTGGACGTCGATGGAGACGACTTTGCCGGCGAGCGGGCTGGGCACGTCGCCCGGTGCGGTGTGGCCGCCGCCGGTCGATGCGGTGACGGGCGGGGTGGAGACATGGGCGGATTCGACATGCGCGGGTTGGCCGGCGGGGCGGGCCGGCGCGGGGGCGCCTCCTTCGTCGAGGATCTCGACGAGAACGTCATAAGCTTTGCCATCGACGGTGACGCGGAGCTTTTTCATGCCTGCTTAGAGCGGAATGTTGCCGTGTTTCTTCGGCGGCCGTGTTTCGCGTTTGGAAAGGGTGTTGCGCAGGGCCATGGCCACGGCGGCGCGGGTGTGCGCGGGGCGGATGACGTCGGTGATCTGCGCGTTGGCCGCGGCTTGGAACGGCGAGGCGAATTCCTCACGGTATTTTTTGACCAGCGCGGCTTCCTCCTTTTTCGGATCGGCGGCTTCTTTGATTTCGCGGCGGAAGACGATTTTCACCGCGCCTTCTGCGCCCATCACCGCGATCTCGGCGGTGGGCCAGGCGAAGACCATGTCCGCGCCCATGTCGCGGCTGCACATGGCGAGGTAGGCGCCGCCGTAGGCTTTGCGCATGATGACGGTGATCTTCGGCACGGTGGCGGCGGCGTAGGCGAAGAGCATTTTCGCGCCGTGGCGGATGATGCCGCCGCGTTCCTGCGCGACGCCAGGCATGAAGCCGGGCACGTCGACCAGCGTGACGATGGGAATGTTGTAGAGATTGCAAAAGCGGATGAAGCGCGCCGCTTTATCCGAGCTGTCGATGTCGAGCGTGCCCGAGCGGACCATCGGCTGGTTGGCCACGATGCCGGTGACGATGCCTTGGATGCGGGCGAAGCCGACGACGATGCTTTTGGCCCATTCCATGTGGACCTCGAGGAAATCCCCGTCGTCGACGAGCGCGGCGATCACTTTGTGAACATCGAACGGTTTTTTCGGGTCTTCGGGGATGATCTCGTCGAAAGCGGGCACGTCGGAGAGGTCGAGTTCGGCCACGGGGCGATGCGGCGGGTCGACGAGGTTGTTCGAAGGCAGGAAGGAGAGGAGCTTGCGCACGATCTCGATGGCATGCTCGTCGTTCTCGGCGACGAAATGCACGTTGCCGCTGACCGAAGCGTTGGCGGCCGCGCTGCCGATTTCCTCCATGGTGGTGACCTGGCCCGTGGCCGCTTTGATCACTTCCGGCCCGCAGATGAACATGCTGGCACCGGTCTTCGTCATGATGAGGAAATCCATCAGCGCCGGCGAATAAGCCGCGCCGCCAGCGCAAGGTCCGGCGATGACGGCGATCTGCGGCACGACGCCGGAGAGAAGGACGTTGCGGAAGAAGACTTGTCCGTAACCGGCGAGCGAAAGCACGCCTTCCTGGATGCGGGCGCCGCCCGAGTCGTTGAAGGCAACGATGGGAGCGCCAGCGCGTTGGGCGTAGTCCATGATATCGCAAATCTTTTGCGCGTGGACGCGTCCGAGCGATCCGCCGGCGACGAGGAAGTCCTGGCTGAATGCGGCAACGGGACGTCCGTCCATCAGTCCGACGCCGGTGATGACGCCGTCGGCCGGCAGTTTTTTGTCCGCCATCCCAAAGTTGGTGCATTGGTGCTCGGCGAACATGCCGAATTCCTGGAATGAGCCCGGTTGGAAGAGGGAGTCGACGCGCTCGCGTGCGGTGAGAAGTCCTTTGTCGTGGCGCTCCTCGACTTTGGCCGGCACGCCGCTGACCAGCGCGTTGGCTCGGCGTTCGTCGAGGTCGTGGAGGAGTTTTTCGTCGATCGGCATGGGGGTCAGTGCGGGGTTTCCAGCGGCGCGCAGAATTCGGTGAGCACGCCTTGGGTCGATTTCGGATGGAGGAAGGCGACGAGTTTGTTGGCGGCGCCTTCGAAAGGTTTTTCGTGGATGAGCTGGCAACCCGCGTCCTTGGCTTGCGCGAGTTGGGCGTCGATGTTGTCGGTGGCGAAGGCCACGTGATGCACGCCGCCGTGCGGGTTTTTCTCGAGGAACTTGGCGATGGGGCTTTCGGGCGAGGTCGGCTCGAGGAGTTCGAGGTGCGTCTCGCCGACGTGGAAGAAGGCGGTGCGGACCTTTTGGCTCGGCACTTCCTCGATGTGCTCGCATTTCAGGCCGAGAGCCTTCTCGTAATAGGGGATCGAATCCTCAAGCGAACGCACCGCAATGCCGAGATGGTCAATGCGCTGCACCATGGCTTGATGGTCGCCCCGCCATGGACGGCAGGCAAGGATTAGTTGTGCTAATAGTTGGCACAAGTTCCCTGTTGTTCCTTGCTGACCGTGTGCTGTGTCATTAACCTGCAAAGTCCGCGCAGAGATGCGCGTCAAATCTCATGAAAAACAATTTGTCATATCTCTTGGTTTCGCCCGATGCCCTGCGTCGGGGTTGGTTGGGCTGGATTTTGTCGGGTGCGGTCGCTCGGACCGGCGGCCTGGAACTTGTCTGGGCCGGGGTGGTTGATCAATCGGGCGGACGGGGCGCGCTGCTTGTCTTTCGCGGCGAGGATGCGGTGAACAAACTTTCCACCGCGGTCGGATCGGCCAACGAAGCCGGTTCGCTCGTCGCCATGTTGGGCGAGGGGACTGTCTCGGCGGCCAAGCCCGGCGGCGATGTTGTTGCCGATCTGCAAAAATTCGCCGCGGCGCAAAGCGATGCGCTTGCCTCCGCGGCAGCGGCCGGCGCGCAGCGTTCGCTCGTGCTGGTCAAACCGGACAACTTCGAATTCCCCGGCACGCGTCCGGGTGCGGTGCTCGACGTTTTTGCGCGCACGGGTCTCGTGCCGGTGGCGCTCAAGGTGCACCACATGTCGGTGGCCGAGGGCATGGATTTCTACGGCCCCGTGCTCGACGCGCTGACCGAGCGCTTCGGCGCGGAAAAAGGGCGCGAGCATTGGGAGAACATCGTCGAATTCATGTCGGGAGGCCGTCCGTCGGCTGTTCCGGAAAAAGACCACAACCAACCCGGCACGCGGAAAATCCTCGCCTTGGTCTTCGAGGGAGCCGACGCCATCACGAAAATTCGCACCGTGCTCGGCCCGACCGACCCGGCCAAGGCGCCTCCCGGCACCATCCGCAAAGAATTCGGCACCAGCATCATGGTCAATGCCGCCCATGCCTCCGACGCACCGGAAAACGCCGTTCGCGAGATCGGTATCGTCAAGGTGGCCGACAATTCGCTGAAAGGATTCGTTGAATCCGCCGCGGGCAACGCGTAGGTTATTCAGCTCAACTTTTTATCCCGAAACAACATCATGGACCTCTCTTCCCACGCCGTTCAACTCACTCCCTCTCTCACCCTCGCCATCGACAGCAAAGCCAAGGCCATGCGCGCCGAGGGCATCGATGTCTGCGGATTCGGCGCCGGCGAGCCCGACTTCGATACGCCGGAGCACATCAAAGAGGCGGCGATCAAGGCGTTGCAGGAAGGTTTCACCAAATACACACCGAGCGCCGGACTGCCCGAGTTGCGCACGGCCATCAGCGAGAAATACGCTGCCGACAACAACATCGACTACAAGCCGAGCCAAGTCATCGTCAGCAACGGCGCCAAGCAATCCTGCTACAACGCGATCCTCGCCTGCTGCGAACCCGGCGACGAAGTCATCATCCCCGCGCCTTACTGGCTGAGCTATCCCGACATGGTCCGCCTCGTCGGCGCCGAGCCGGTCATCGTCCAGACCAAGGCGTCGAATTCCTACAAAATGACCGCCGAGGAATTCGAGAACGCGATGACCCCGCGCACCAAGATGGTCATCATCAATAGCCCGGGCAACCCGACCGGATCGGTCTACACCCGCGAAGAACTCGAGGCGCTGGTCGAAGTCGCACTCACCGAGGACATTTTCATCCTTTCCGACGAGATCTACGAGAAGCTCATCTATGATGATGCCTCGCACGTCAGCGTGGCCTCGCTCTCCAAAGAAGCCTACGACCTCACCATCACGGTCAACGGCTTCAGCAAAGCCTACGCCATGACCGGTTGGCGTCTCGGTTACCTCGGCGCGCCCGAGGCCATCGCCAAGGTCATCGACTCGCTGCAGAGCCACAGCACCTCGGGCCCGAATTCCTTCGCGCAAAAAGGCGCCGTCGCCGCGCTCAAAGGTTCGCAGCAATGCGTCACCGACATGCGCGACGAATTCAACGTCCGCCGCGAATACATGTACGAGCGCCTCGCCGCGATCCCGAACCTTTCGACGGTCAAACCGCTCGGCGCGTTCTATATGTTGGCCGATATCTCCAAGTTCGGTCTCAGCTCGACCAACTTCGCCGACCGCCTGCTCAGCAAGGCCGAGGTCGCCGTTGTTCCGGGTATCGCATTCGGCGACGACAAGACCGTGCGCCTCAGCTACGCGACCGACCTCGAGACAATCAAGACCGGTCTCGATCGCATCGAGCAGTTCTGCCGCACGATCTAAGGTCCGCGCAAAGTTTTCTCACAACGGGCGGCCTTCGGGTCGCCCGTTTTTTTGGCACGGGTCTTCTATCAGGACACCGGAGTGCGTAAGCGCGGCCCTCGAGACGTGGACTTGCTTGACTCCAAACGACGCAAAAGTAGCCTACTACTTATGTTCAGTTGCCGACGGCTTCGTCCTCTCTGGCTGGTCGGCCTCGTTATGTTGGCCGCTGCGCAGGGCGTGCATGCCTACGAACATTGGGAGATCGCGGCACACAGCGACTGCGTGGCGCATGTTCATGACCACGACAGCCACGGCGACCACGGAGACCACAGCCACCACGGTGACCACGGCGACGCCGGGTCGCAGCATCAACACGGCTGCACGTCTCACGATCACGCCCCGGCTTTGGCTGGCGGAATTTTTGTCCTGACTGTTTGCGTGTCGGTGGAGCCATTTGTTTCGGAGCGGTTCGAAGCGCCGACCCCGCCGACCTCCTCGATCGACCATCCTCCTCAGTTGTCCTGACCGTCGACGGGCGAAGTGTGCCCGCATGACGCCACCGGGGTCTTCCCCGGACGAACGCAACCCTTCCGGTTGCCTGCATGCCGCCGACCGGCGCGGCTTCACAATCAGCCGGTGATCAGGACTATGAAAATTATCTCAACATTCAAGAATCTGGCCGTTGTCGGTCTGCTTGCCATCGCATCGAAAGGTGCGGCAGCCGACTTGTCGCTGGAAAGCGCCGTGCAAACCGCGCTGATGGCCAACCGTGATTTGGTTGCCGCACGCTTTGCCGTGCACAAAGCCGAGGGACGGCTGCGGCAAGCGGGGTTGTTGCCCAATCCGGAAATCGAGTTCAACGGCTTCAGCGATTTTGTCAGCAGCACGGACGGCGAAGGGGAGTTTGTCGTCGGGTTGCATCAGGAGTTGCCGCTGACCTCGCGTCTCTCCATTTCCCGGGAGATAAGCCGCGTCGGAGTGGCCGAGGCCCTGCGCGAAGTGCGCAACTACGAGCGTTTGCTCATCTCGCGGGTGCAGGCGCTCTACGTGCGTGCGCAAGCGGCGCGGGTACGGGCGGGCGCGGCGGGCACGGCGAAATTCGACGCCGCGAAGTCGGCAGAGTTGGCGGCCACGCGTTTGTCGGCAGGGCAGGGGACGCTGGCGGAGTCCGCCTTGGCGCGGGTCGAGGAGCAGCGCTGGGGCACGGTCGCAACGAGCGCGGCGACGGAGGGCGAGACTTTGTTGCTCGATTTGAAAACCGCTCTGGGCATGTCGGCGGGCGAGTCGCTCGTTCTGTCGCAATCGTTGGAGTCGGTGCTGCAAACATTGCAGTCCCGCGCCAATCAGTCGCTCACTGTCTCCCGGCCGGATGTCGAGCTGGCCTTGCTCGAGCTCGACCGTGCGGGAGCGGAGACGCACTTGGCCAAAGCCTCGGCGTGGGAAGGTATCCGCGTCGGCGTCGAATACATGCAGGACCGCGGGGTCGATGCTCCCGGCGGGATCGACACCGGATATTTCCTCGGCGTGAAAGTTTCGCTTCCCCTGCCGGTGTGGGATCAAAAGAAAGGCGAGATCCAAACTTCGCAGGCGACGGAGGAACAGCGCGCGGCCCGCGTCCGCGCTTTGGAACTCGAGGTAGCCAACGGCCTCGCCGCCGCCCGTCGGCGCGTGGCTTTGCTCGACACGCAATGGCGCCGCTATGGCAGTGACACACAACCGGTCATCGACGGCGCGGGGCGCGAGATGACGCAAGGATTCGAGGAGGGGCGTGTCGATGCGCGTGATTTGCTTTTGGTCAGGGCGCAGAGCGCAAGCCTCGGCGTCGAAGCGGCGCGCATCATCGAGGATCTGGCCCTCGCACTCATTGAATTGGAAGCGGTCGGCGGAACACATCCCGCCGTAGCCGCGCCTTACGTGGAGGAAACGCCGCTGCACCTGAGAAAAAAATTATGAAAACACTCCTATTCTTCTTATGTCTGGCCGCCGCGGCTCTGCCGCTGCAGGCCGGGCCGGGCCACGACCATCCCAATGAACCGGGCGCCGGCGGGGCCATGGCTGCCGGTCCGGTGGTGATCACCGAAGCCCAGGCCGCCAATCTCGGACTGCAGACCGTGGAAGCAGAGGTTGCCGAGTTGGCGCCGACGCTCGAGGTGCCTGCCGTCTTTGTTCTGCCGCCAGAGCGCCATGGCAAAATCACGGCCCCCTTTGCCGGGCGCGTCACGGCGCTGCTGGCCAAACTCGGCGACCATGTGAAGAAAGACCAACCGCTCATGCGGGTCGCGCCGCTCGCGGTGGGTAGTCCTTCGCAGGAAATCCGCGCACCGCTTGATGGCGTGATCTTTGAACAAGACGCGGTGATCGGCATGCCCTTCACACCGGAGACCATTCTCATGCACACCGGCGACTATAGCGAGTTGCTCGCCCGTGGCAGCTTCTATCAATCACCGCAGCTCACGCGGATCGCGCCGGGACAAAAGGCAGTCGTTCTGCTCGACGTGTTTCCCGGCGAAGCATTCGAAGGCTCGGTGCAGCGCGTCGACCCAGGCCACACCGAAGGCAGCCCGTTCTTCCATATCTACGCGCTGGTTCCGAATGCGAACGACAAGCTCCATCCGAACTACCGCGGACGCATGCTCATCGAAACGGGCGAAAAGCAACCGGTCATCGTTGTGCCGCGGCTTGCCGTGCTCGGACGCCTCGGCGCGAAATTCGTTTTCGTGCAAACCGAACCGCTGCATTTCGAGCGGCGTGAAGTCGTGACAGGGCTCGTCTCGGGCGACCGTGTTGAAATTGTCGAGGGCGTGCTGCCCGGGGACGTTGTCGTGACCAACGGCCATTACCAACTTCAATACACGACGGCCGCCGGCACGGAGGCCGCCAACGACGCGCACGACCACGCCCACTGACCTAATGTTCGACCGGCTCATCGCTTTTTCCGTCCGCAACCGCCTCTTGGTGGTTGTCGTTGCCGCGCTCCTTGCGGCCTACGGCGGTTATGTCCTCACCCGCATCCCGGTCGATGTGTTCCCCGACCTGAACCGCCCGACCGTCACGATTTTCACCGAGGCCGGAGGCCTGGCCCCCGACGAAGTGGAGACGCTCGTCACCGTGCCGCTGGAAACGGCGGTCAACGGCGCATCCGGCGTCGAGCGCGTGCGGTCCATGTCGGGCATCGGCCTTTCGCTCGTCTTCGTCGAGTTCGGATGGGACACGGATATCTACCGCGCGCGGCAGATTGTCGGGGAAAAAGTGGCCGAAGTGACTCCGCGTTTGCCGGAGAACATCCGCCCGTTCCTCGGTCCGGTGTCCTCCATCATGGGACAAATCATGGCCATCGGTCTGACGAGCGAAAATCCATCGGTCAGTCCCATGCAACTGCGCACGCTGGCGGACTGGGATGTGCGCCGCCGACTCATGGGTATTCCGGGCGTGTCGCAGGTCACCGTGATGGGCGGCGATGTGCGCCAATACCAAGTGCTTGTCGATCCCGCCATGCTGGTCGCCACTGGAGTGACTCTGCACGAGGTTCAGGCCGCGATCGACGAGTCGAACGTGAATTCGTCCGGCGGCTTTCTCCCCGACGCGCACACCGAGCGCCTCATCCGCAATCTGGCCCGTGTGGAGAGCGCGGATGATCTGGCCTCGACCGTGGTCAAAGTGCTCCCTGACGGCTCCCGCATCCTGCTCGGACAAGTCGCCGAGGTGCGTGAGGGAGCCTCGCTGCACAAGCGCGGCGATGCCGGTATCGATGGAAAACCCGGCGTGATCCTCACCGTGCAGAAGCAGCCCGGCGCCGACACCATCGATCTGACTCGAAAAATCGAGTCCCAGCTGGCCGTCGTCGGCGCGGCGTTGCCGGAGGGCGTGAAAATTCACACCGATATTTTCCGGCAGAGCAATTTCATCGCGCGGGCCGTGCACAACGTAGAGGAAGCCCTGCGCGACGGGAGTCTCATGGTGGCGGTCGTCCTGTTTATTTTTCTCCTCAACTTCCGGACCACGGCGATCACCTTGACCGCGATACCGCTGTCCTTGCTTGTCACCTTCATCGTATTTCACGCCACCGGGCTCGGTATCAACACCATGACGCTCGGAGGTTTGGCCGTGGCCATCGGCGAATTGGTCGACGACGCCATCGTGGACGTGGAAAACGTCTTCCGCCGCCTGCGGGAAAACCGGCATACCGCCAAACCGCGCCCCGTGCTCGACGTGGTCGTTGAAGCCTCGCGCGAGATCCGCAACTCGATCGTCTACGCCACGGTGCTTGTTGTTCTCGTGTTCCTTCCGCTTTTCGCGTTGCAGGGCATCGAGGGGCGAATCTTCACCCCACTCGCCGTGGCCTACATTGTATCCATCCTCGCATCGTTGGCCGTGTCGCTCACCGTGACCCCTGCGCTATGCGCGCTGCTGCTTCCTCGCATGAAGCGGATGGAACACCGCGGGGACGGATGGATCGTGCGCAAAGTCAAAGCTCTCGAGGCCAAATTGCTCGACTACGGTTTCAAGGCGCCACGGCGCGTCTACCTCGCGGCGGCGGGTCTCTTCGTCGCCGCTCTCGTCACCTTGCCGACTCTCGGGCGCGAGTTCCTGCCGGAATTCAACGAAGGCAGCATCACCGCGTTTGTCGTCTCCGCCCCCGGAACTTCGCTCGAAGAGAGTAACCGCATCAGCCGCATGGCCGAGAAACTCCTCGCGCAGATTCCCGAAGCCCGCACCATCGCGCGGCGCACGGGCCGTGCCGAGGGAGACGAGCACGTCATGGAGGTCAACACCACGGAGATCGAATTCGAGTTGGACCCCTCCGACCGCTCGAAGGCCGAGATACTCGCGGACATCCGGGCCAAGCTGGCTACCCTGCCCGGCGTCGGCGTCAGCGTGGGCCAGCCGATTTCCCACCGCATCGACCACATTCTTTCCGGTGTGCAGGCGCAGATCGCGATCAAGGTGTTCGGCGACGACTTGGAAACCTTGCGGAGGCTGGCCGCCGAGGTGCGTGACGCGGTCGCCGACATTCCGGGTATGACCGATGTGCAGATCGAGCGCGTCACGCTCGTGCCGCAGATCCATGTCCGATTCGACCGCGCCAAATGCGCCGCCTACGGATTGCGTCCGGGCGAGGCGGCGCGCTACACCGAGATGGCTATCAAGGGAGCGGCCGTTACCGAGTTGATCGAAGGCCAGCGCACCTTCGATGTCGTGCTGCGATTGACCGACCAGGCGCGGAGCGACCTCGATGCCATCCGCTCCATTCCGGTCGACACGCTCGGCGGCGAGCTCGTGCCGCTCGGTCTCATCGCCGAAGTGAGCGAGGCCATGGGGCCGAATATGATCAACCGCGAGAACGCGCAGCGGCGCATCTACGTCTCGGCGAATGCGGCAGGGCGCGATCTCGTCACCGTCGTGCAGGAGGCGCAGGCCGCCGTGGCGGAAAAAGTCGACTTCCCCGAAGGTTACTACGTCACCTACGGCGGTCAGTTCGAGAGCGAGGCCGGCGCTTTGCGTCTCATCCTGCTCCTCGGGACATTCAGCCTCGGCGCCATGTTTTTCGTGCTCTACACGCTGTTCCGCAGTGCCGCCTTCGCCGCGCAGGTCATGCTCAATATCCCGCTCGCCTTCGTCGGCGCGGTCTTCGGGGTGAAATTTTTCTCCGGCGGCGTCCTCTCCGTTGCATCGATGGTCGGCTTCATCGCCCTGACCGGCATCGCCGCCCGCAACGGCATCATGATGATCTCGCACTACCTGCACTTGATGAGAGAGGAAGGCATGCCCTTCGGCCGGGACATGATCGTGCGCGGCACGCAGGAACGCGTCGTGCCGGTGCTTATGACCGCGCTCACCGCCGGGCTCGCCCTCTTCCCGCTGCTTCTCGGCGCCGATCAGCCCGGCAAAGAAATTTTGCATCCGGTGGCCGTGGTCATTTTCTGCGGCCTCTTCACCAGCACGCTGCTCGATCTCATCGTGCGCCCGCTCGTTTTCTGGCAATATGGGCGCCGCGCCGCAGAACGGCTCGTGCCGGAAGCTTTTTCCCAACCAACCACAACACAACCATGAAACACCTAGCCATCATCCTCACACTCGCCCTCTCCTCTGCCGCCCAAGCCGGCGAAGGCCACGCACACAGTCATAGCCACGAACACATCGTCATCCCGGCCACGCTCCCGGAAGTCAGATCCGCCATCACCGCCAAGCAATCCGAACTGGCCGCCGCGCTCGCCGCACGCGATGCGGACAAAGCGCATGGCGTGGCCGACTTCCTCGTCGCCTACGTGAAAGCCATCCCGGGTCTTATGGCATCGGCGGACGCAACAACCAAGCAACGGGCCGAAGGCATGGCCAAAAACACAGCCAAAGCTTGGCAGACGACCGTGGAAAAAGCCGACCACGGCGAATTCGATCAAGCCAACGCCGAAGCAGCGAAAGCCTCCGCTACCTACAAACTCCTCGAAGCACGCCTCCCGGAAAAATAGACCGCATGTCGACCTGCCTAGTCAGTTCGCGCCGCCGCCTAGCCTAAGCACTCTCCTCCGGAACTTTTATTTCCGGCTGATGTCAGTCAGCCGGAAACTATCCGCGTTAATCCGTGGCTGGTTTGCTTCCGTGGCCTGGTTTTTCTCTGATCTGCCAACTGCCAACTGAGCCGCGAGACAGGCCTTAGCCAACACCGTCCACTCCGGCCTCTGGGCCCGGCTATCCGTCTTCATCCGTGTGAATCCGCGCTAATCCGTGGCTTGCCTTTCCCGCCTGACAACCCGGTCCGGACTGCTAGAGCGGTTAAAAAAAGCTATGGTTGCTCGTCGCCGAATCCACGGGTTCGCGGCACACCGTGCCGCGGGTCGGAGTGCGGCCTTCCGGAAAAGATTCGTTATCGAAGAGTTCGGCAATTCAGCTTTTCCGTCGTGAGACGAAGAACAAGGCCATGCCTCCGGCCAAGGCAACAACGCCAAGGATTGGAGCCATCGGAATGGTGTGCGTGCGTTCAGCCGTGATGTGCAGCGGCCCGAAGTCGAACGCCTGCTCCGTGGTGGTGTAGGTGATGCCTTGGTAGGTCAGTGCAACCACACCGAGAACAATCAGGATGATGGAGGCGATGAGGAGGGGTTTCATGAGTTGTCCGCTGAGCGCCGTGTTGTCGAATCTCGTGTCAGGTATCTTCGCCGGCGCCGAAACAAGGACGCTGCGGTGGTCAACCTTCTTGGCATCGGCAACCGCGTGAGACGAGGAAGCCGATGGCGAAGCCAAAGAAAGTCCCTGCCGCGAGAAGTCTGTAGGTGTTGTCGTGCGCGATCCGATCCGCCGCACCGGCACCCTCCCGGATTCGCTCCAAGGCGCGATCGCGCAATGGCATGGATGGCGTCTCGTTCTCGATGTCTTGTCCGTTTGTGTCTGTTTTCTTCATGATTTTTCTTTTGCGAACAACTTTAGCCCTCGCGTTCCGCGGACCGGCAATGTTGCTGTCGACCGCGCCCGCATTTGGCCGGGGACCATGGTTGCTTCTCCGAGTTAGACCCGTCGGCCCGAGATGAGGTTCAGTAGCACCATGATGATGGCAATCACCAGCAGGACGTGGATGAATGCCCCCATCGTATAGCCAGTGACCAAACCGAGGAGCCACAGGACGATCAGGATTAATGCGATTGTGTAGAGCATAATTAGCGAATTTGGATGGTTGATGTTTCTATGGTGGCGGAGCGTGGACCGCCGAAAGTGATTTCATCGGCGCCGGAACAGCCAATCGGGAAAAAGGATCCGGAGACCGCGCGCAGCGTAAGGATTGCTTTCACGGGACAAGCATCTGCGGGAAGCCGCCTCCGTGCCATGGGGTGAAGTTCCGAGCTTCTTGCTCCGCATTTGATGCTGCGTTGTGTTGAGGCGGCGAGTGGGGAAAGGTTCTCACTGAACCGGGACAAAAAAAGCCGGCCATTCCGCCTCGCGGCAGAATGGCCGGTGGTTTGTTGCGTGTTGCCTGGGGACAAATCCCAGAAGTCGGTTAGTCGGCGACGACCACGGTATCGATCTCGTGAATCACCCCGTTGGAGGCTTCAATATCGGTGGCGGTCACGACCGCATTGCCGAATTTGACCTCGCCGCCGGCGACAGCGACCACGACGTCCTTGCCGTTGAGGGTTTCCACCGGGCCGGCTTTGACATTGGCCGCCATGACCTTGCCCTTGACCACGTGGTTTTTGAGGATTGCGGCGAGCTTCGCTTTGTTTGCTGGTTTAAGCAGATCGTCGAGGGTGCCCGCCGGCAGCTTCTTGAAAGCCGCATTGTTGGGCGCGAAGACCGTGAAGGGCCCCGGACCTTGCAACGCTTCCACGAGATCGGCGGCCGCGAGGGCCTTCACCAAGGTGCTGAAGTCAGGGTTCCCCGAGGCAACTTTGACGATGTTGTTGCCGTTCGATGCAGGTTTGGTCGGCATCTGCGCGAGGAGTGAGTTGACGGCAGCGATCGAGATCGCCACTGCCACGATGGTTTTGAGGATTGGATGTTTCATGATGTAGTATTTCTAACCCCGCCAACCTTAGACATCTCCAGCAGCACAGGTATGGGGTCTGCACCTACGCCGCGCGCTTGGTCACACGGTGGCTGATTTTTGTCTGATCTGTGAACTGATGCCGCGTTAATTTGACCGCTGCACTCAACTCTTCGAGTTGTCTGTTTGGTCGCCGGGCGACCAACTGACGCACTGCGCGCTGCTTGCCGAGTCAAGGCCCGCTCCTTGGCGCGCGAGATTGACTCCGTGTTCGCTAAATGTTCTCTCCAAGCCATGAGAAAATCTCGCCGCCGCTTCCTCGGGCTCATCCTCGCCCTCGCGCCTTTGCACACCGCGCCCGCTGCCGAGTTGCTCTACGTGCCCCTGGTCTTGGATGGTCTCGTCCTTACTTATGACATCTCGCGTCTCAATGCCGTTGACGTCAAGGACTCCGAGCAGACCTTCATCAGTTCCAACATCATCGGGCCGAACGGTATCGCCTTTGATCCGTCCGGAAACGTCTACGTCTCGAATGGTGCTTCCAATTCGATCAGCAAGTTCGGCTCGACCGGAAACTTCCTTTCGACCATCGGATCATCGGTTATGCTGGCCGATCCCGCCGGTCTGGCCGTCGATTCACAGGGCAATCTCTATGCGGCGAACTTTGGGGTATCGGCCGGAGTGAGTAGCACCATAGCCAAGTTCGACTCCGCCGGAACATTCGTTGGAGCGATCAGCAACAACGTCAACCGCCCGTTCGGAGTTCTTGTCGACGCCGCCGACAACCTCTACGTCGGAAATTGGTTCACCAACAAGATCAGCAAGTTCGATTCGAGCGGAACTTTTCAGACCACCCTCGGCGACTCGAACAACATCAACGGACCCATGGGCATCGTCAAAGATTCCGGCGGCAATCTTTTCGTGGCCAACCTCGATAGCCCGATCGGAAGCAACGTGGCCAAATTCGATCCGGCCGGTCTCTTTTCCGGTTACATCGGCGAGTTGGCCAACCTGACCAATCCCTCGGCTCTCGCCATCGATTCTGCCGGCAACCTGTATGTCTCCAGCGGTATTTCCAACACCGCCATGATCAGCAAGTTCGATTCCCTCGGGGCCCTCCAGTTCTCGTGGACCATTCCCTCCGTGGCCAACACCATGGCCATCGCCGTTCCCGAACCCTCCACCGCAGTCTTGGTTCTTCTCGGCGCTGGGGCCCTCCTCGCCTACCGCCGCAGCCGCCACAAACCGCGCTGATCCGCGGTCTTGGCCAGCCAATGCCGCCCGGTCAGCAAACGCGACGTCTCGCACGTCCGCGAGTTGGTCGCGGCCTAGTGGCGCGCACTCTCCTCCGGGATACTTATTTTCGGACGAGGTCACGCGTCCGAAAATATTCTCTGTCATCCGTGTTTATCCGCGTTAATCGGTGGCTGGTTTGCTTCTGTGGCCTGCCTTTTTCTGTCTGCAAAACCACTTGAACGAGCTGAGTCAGAATCTCGCGATCCGGATTGAGCAGTGGCGATCGGGTCGTCCACTGTCCACGTTGCCCTCGGCTACGCCTCACGCTGTTTGCCAAAAGGCTATCTTCGCTTCGCTTCGGTTCGCTGCGCTCGGCTGTGGCCCTCTGTTCTCTTCTACTGGCCCTAGTCGTCCTCATCACCAACGGCACCTCCACCAAATCGCATTGATCTATCCCAGCGTGCCACCGTATTGTTTCTCGGATTTTCTCGCCCGCCATATGCTAAAAACCGACCACAAATCCCTTCTCCTCGCTGCGTTGCTTTGCTCTGCGGCTTTTCTCAACCAAGCAGCCCTTGCCGCTGATTGGAATGCGGCGACTGGCGATTGGACCAATGCGGCAAACTGGACTCCCGCTCAAGTGCCCACCGCGGGCGACACTGCCTTGATCGACAACAGCGGGAATGCGCAGGTCACCGATGTTCAGTCGGCCGAAGCCTTCAACCTATTTGTGGGCGACGTCTCCAGCGGCAACAGTCTGGGGGTTTCCAACGGTGGCACGGTGACGGTGGGGCACAGTGTCCTAATCGGCAATGCCTCAACCTCCTCGAACAATAGCGTGCGGTTAAGCGATGCTGGCACGTTCTTGACCAACGGGGTTGATTTCAGCATCGGCAACGATGGCTCTGGCAACAGTCTCGTGATTTCCAACGGGGCTTCGGCCTATGTCGGTAGGTTCACGACCGTCGGAAATAACGCGGGCTCCGCGAACAATACGCTCGTCGTGACAGACAATGCCGCTTTCACCAATTTCTACGATCTTTACATCGGCAATGCAGGTTTCTCCAATTCCCTTGAGATCTCCGGCGGTGGGACGGTAACTGTCCTAGGAGATCCTTGGCCCGGAAATTACAATGGAAGTGTCATTGGGAGTAAATCGAACTCCTTTAATAACAGCGCGGTGATATCGGGGTTTGGGTCGACGTTGAACAGTCCCAATCTCTTCGTTGGCGACTTCGGCTCAAGCAACAGCCTGACTATTTCCAATGGTGGTCAGGCTTTGGTCGCTGCCACTACGTTTCTGGGAAACAACGCATCCTCCTCCAACAACTCGGTGGTGGTGACCGGAGCAGCCTCGGCTCTGAGCAACGGTGGAGATCTCGTTGTCGGCTACTATGGATCCTCCAACAGCTTGGTCATTTCCGACGGGGCACAGGTAGCCGACATCAATGGCTGGCTCGGATACGTCGCGTCCTCCTCGAACAACACGGTGGTGGTGACCGATGCGGGCTCGCTCTGGACAAACTCGGCAGGTCTTATCGTCGGCAACGATGGTTCGGGCAACAGCCTGACCATCTCCAACGGCGCCCAGGTGACTGCGGCAACTGTTGCACTTATCGGCAACAATGGTGGTTCCTCGAACAACACGGCGGTGGTGACAGGCGCGGGCTCGGTTCTGAGCACCTCTGGGGAACTCTACGTTGGCAATGTGGGTTCCTTCAACAGCCTCGTCATTTCGGACGGGGGGCAGGTGGTGAACGTAAACGGCTGGATCGGAAACAACGTATCCTCCTCCAACAATACGGTGATAGTGAGCGATGCGGGCACGCTCTGGACAAATCAGGGGGGTGTTATTGTGGGCCATGATGGATCCTCTAATAGCTTGGTCATCTCCAATGGGGCCCAGGTGTTTGCGGCAACTGGCGTAGCTATCGGCAACACTCCTTCTTCCTCGAACAACATGGTGGTGGTGACGGGAGCGGACTCGACTCTGACCACCCCCGCAGATCTTTACGTTGGCAGTGGGGGTTCCTTCAACAGCCTCGTCATTTCGGACGGGGGACAGGTGTTCAATGCCAACGGCGTGATTGGAAACTACGCCGGGGTTTCCAACTCAGTGTTGATCACGGGCCCTGGTTCCCTCTGGAGTAACAGTGGCACGGTGAACATCGGCCCGAATGTCGGCGGCGCGTCTCTCGCCTTGGAAGATGGGGCGCAGTTGGTGGCAGCGAGTAGTATCTACGTCCAACCCGCCGCGACCCTCTCCGGCAACGGCACGATCACGACAACCGATCTGAATGTTCTCGGGGGCGGAACGCTCTCCCCGACGGGCACCAATTCCTTGGTGATCAATGGCGACCTGAAAGTCGGTCCTTGGAGCTTCTGGAATGGGCAGCGGGGGTCCCTGCTTTGGAGTCTCGATGGCAATACCAACGGTCCGGCCGGGAGCACCAACTTCAGCGCGCCGATCACCCTCAATGGCGCGCTCGAGGTCGGGTATGCCACCTTCGACATCAATCTGGGTTCCAACGTCTCGCCCTCCGATGGCTTCTGGTCGAACAGCGCGACTTGGACGGTGATCAACGGCACCAACCCACTCACGCAGGGAGCGAATTTCAACATGGCGCTCAGTGGGAATACCAACGGCTTCAACATCGGTGCGAAGATCTGGGAGTATAGCACCAATGTGAATTCCTTTTACCTGGTGACCTCCGGAAACAGCCTCCAGCTCCTCTACAGCGTCGGCGATTTCTGGACCAGCGGCACGAATTACTGGACCAATGGCGGCAATTGGAGCAGGGGCTTGGAGCCTGGCTCCACCACGCAGCCCATCATCGACAATGGCGGAACGGCCATTCTGGAGACCGCGGGCCAGGCCTTTAACCTCTTTGTCGGCTTCACCAATTCCGACAACACTCTCCTCGTGACCAATGGCGGACAACTCTCCGTCGAGAATCTTGCCTACATCGGCCACGGCGAGAACTCCTCGAACAACTCCGTGGTGGTCACGGGCCCAAGCTCCCTCTTGAGTAGTGCCGGCTCGGGTCTGGCTGTCGGCTATCTCGGCTCGGGCAACTCTCTGGTGATCTCCGATGGGGCCAAGGTGTTGGGTGGCTCCCCGGATCAATACTTCTCCAGCTATATTGGCTATGGTTCGAATTCCTCTGGCAACTCCGTCTTGGTGACGGGCGCCAACTCGCTCTGGTCTAGCTCAGGAGACCTCTATATCGGCAACGAAGGCAGCAGCAACAGCCTCACGGTGGCCGACGGAGGTACAGTGGCGAATTCCTACGGCTACATCGGCTCCTACAACACCTCCTCCAACACCTCCTCCAACAACAGCGTGCTGGTGACCGGGGCGAACTCGCTCTGGACGAACAGCCAAGACATCTTTGTTGGTCTGTCCCTCGGCGACAACAGCATGGTCATTTCCAACGGCGGCACTGTGGCGAGTGTCTATGGCTACATCGGCTCCTACGACACCTCCTCCAACAACAGCGTGCTGGTGACCGGGGCGAACTCGCTCTGGACGAACAGCGAAGAAATCTATGTTGGTCTGTTCCTCAGCGACAACAGCATGGTCATCTCCAACGGTGGCACAGTGGCGAATACCTATGGCTACATCGGCTCCTTCAGCACCTCCTCCAACAACAGCGTGCTGGTGACAGGGGCAAGCTCGCTCTGGACCAATAGCGGTGAGCTCCATGTCGGCAGGGAGGGCAGCGGCAACAGCCTCACCGTAGCCGATGGTGGCACCGTGGCGGCATCGGGCATCAGAATTGCTGAGCTAGCCGATTCCTCCGGCACGCTGAACATCGGTCGCTTCGGCACCAATGATGCGGCAGGCACGCTCATCGCCCCGACCATCGCCTTCGGCGATGGCACCGGCTCGATCAACTTCAACCAGAGCAACGCCATGACGCTGTCGGCCATCATCTCCGGAAACGGTGGGGTGAACCAACTGGGCAGCGGCACGACCGAACTGAGCGGCATCAGCACCTACACGGGCTCGACTTCGGTCGAGGCCGGCAAGTTGGTGGTCAGCGGCTCGATCGCGGGCAGCGCGGTCACCGTCAGCGGCACCGGCACGCTGGGCGGCACCGGCACGGTCGGTTCGCTCACCATTCTGGATCTCGGCACGCTGAGTCCTGGCGATTCTCCGGGCAATCTCAACGTCGCGGGCAATGTGACCTGGAACGGTGGCGGCAACTACAACTGGCAGATCTATGACACGACCTTGCCGGCCGGCACCGGCTGGGATCTGGTCTCCAGCAGCGGCGCTCTCGACCTCACTTCGCTGACCACCGCGAACAAGTTCAACCTCAACCTCTGGTCGCTCTCCGGCATCGCCCCTGACGCCGATGGTGATGCGCTTAATTTCGACAACACGCAGAACTACACGTGGACCATCCTCACCGCGGCCACCGGCATCAATGGCTTCGCGGCCGACAAGTTCAACATCAATCTCGGTGCGGCCAACGGCACGGCAGGATTTGCCAACGCTCTCGGCGGCGGCACGTTCTCACTGCTTACCTCGGGCAACAACTTGAACCTGATGTTCACCGCAGCCGGCGGAGCCGCGGTGCCCGAACCGGGCACGTGGGCCGCGGCGGCTTTGCTCGTCGGCGGCGCGGCGTTCATGCGCTGGCGCAAGCGGAAGCAAGTTTCCTGAATTCCAGGCAGCGGGCGGTCGCCGCGGTGACCGCCCCTACCAAGGGAAGCGAATAGTCCAAATTCCTTCGGAGACTGGTAACAAACCGCCGCCAATTTCATCGCCCCCGCGCGCTGATCTTCGCATGATCGACAGGTATGCCGTTTGTCAAACAACCGAGCCGCCGCCGGAGAAAACTCAAGAAGCTGCTCGTCATCTTGGCGCTCTCCTCGGTCGGTGTGGCTGTGGCCGGCGCGGTGGGTTACCACTTTTATGCCGGTTGGCGCGCGCGTGATCTGGCCGTGAAGGCCAGGGAGAACTTTGCCGCCGGCAATTACCGCGCGGCTTGGTTGCAGTTGTCCTCCGCGCGCAGCTTGCGGGAAAATGACCCGGAGGTCATCCGGTCCGGCGCGCTCATCGAAACGGGCTTCGGCCGCAAGGGGTCGATGACGTTGTGGGACGAACTCGCCCGCAAGATCACGCTCTCGGAGGAGGACCGTCTCGAACGGAGCGTGTCTACCCTGCGCCACGGCACCGACGAACAATTCGACGCGGCGATCCGGGAATACGAGGGGGTGGGGGATCTGGCCAAAGCCGGGGCATTGCGCACGGCGCGACGGGTCATCCGCGGCGATCTCGACGGCGCCATCGTCGAGGCCCGCAAGGCAACCGAGGCCACAAGCGACCCATTCTTGCGCCTCGATGTGGCCAAACTCCTGCGTCAGCGCCATGCATCCGATTTTGCCTCGCCGCAGCAGAATACCGCGCCGGTGAAGCAGGAGATCATCAAGATCATCGACTCGCTGCTCGACACCGAGGCTGCGGAGCAGGCGCTGGCTTTCGGTCTGGGCAACATGGCGCCGCTGCCGCAGGAGACGAGGCAACGCTGGACCGCGCGCGCCATGCAGCGCCAAGCGCCCGAGAATCCCGCATTGCTTCCCGCGGCGGACGTCATGGTGCGCGGCCAAGACACCACGGCGGCGAAAATCTTCGGGCAACTGCGCCCGCTCTATGACGGCGCACCTCTCGACCGTCGCTCGTCCTTCGCCCTCTGGCTTTCTTCGCAGGGTCTGGCCCGCGAGGCGCTCGGTCTCGTTACCGCGCAGGAGGCCGCCGACAACACGGCCGCATTCCTTGTCCGCACCGACGCCCTCGGCCGCGACGGCAACTGGGCCGGCGTGCTCACGGCAACGGACAACGCCCCGGGGTCGCCGGAGTCGGTGCGGCTGATGACCAGGGCGCGCGCCGAGTTGGCCATGGGAGAGGATGATGCAGGTCTGCGCTCGGTGAAGGCCTCGATCCTCGCCGCGGCGCCGGAGGGAAGGTTGGCCGATATGGTCGAAACAGCCGATGCCCTCGGGCCCGCGACGGCGCCCGCGGTGAACGACGGGCTCTTCCTCCTCTGTGGCCAGACCGCGTCGGCCGACACGGCCTTCCGTTTGCTCCGCCGGCGAATCGGTCTCGCGGACGGCACCGCCGCCGTGGTGCCTGCTTGGCAACGCGCCAAGGAAGTGGCGCCCGATGCGCCCTCGGTCCGCGACTTCGGGCGCTACCAAGAACTGTTCCAAGGCTCCATGGTCACCCAAGAGGAAGCCGCCGCCGCGGTCGCCGAGAATCCGGCGGAAATCGACCCGCGCATCAACCAGGCTCTGCTGCTCATGCGCCGCAACCGCCAAGCGGAAGCGGCGGCCGTCTTCGACCGTTTCGGCATCACTTTCCGCGATCTTCCGCCGGCCCAGCAAGCCGTGCTGGCCGCCGCAGCCTCGTGCGCGGGGGACAAAAACCTCGCGCGCTCGCTGGTCAACAACATCCGTCTCGACCGGCTGACCCGCGGGGAAAAAGCGCTCCTCGATCAATTCGTGCCACAGCCGTGAGAATGCCGCGCGCCGCGTTCATGCGCTGGCGCAAACGCGCGAAGGTTGCCTGATTCTTCGAACGCCGCTCACTTAATCTTAATCAGACACCCGTCCCGCAATGGGCGGGTGTTTTGTTTTCGGCAGACTTTGCCGCTTTTGCCTCCGTCGGACGTGTGTCGACTTGTTCGCCCAAGAGCACGTCTGCTGCTATGGCTGCGCAATCCTCGTTCGGAGCTCGGTCGACGGAGCCTTTTGCTCGGCGCACCGAGCTATTTTCTCGGTAAGCGGAGAGATTTTCTCGGTGCGCGAAGTTTCGGTCTCGGCGAGCCAAGCTTTTTGCTCGGCGGGCAAAGATGTTTTCTCGGCGCACGGAGTTCTGTGCTCGGCCGACGAAGATTTTTACCCCGCGCGAGCAGTTCGGAAATCAGCGCGCGAAGCTCGGAACTCCGCCGATGAGGCTCTTTGCTCGGTGGACCGAGTTATTTCTCCGGCATGCGGGGCTATTTTCTCCGCGCGCGGAGTAATGTTATTCGTTGGCGGAGCAATTTTCTCGGCGTCCCAAACTTTTCGCTCCGTGCGCGGAGCTTTTTGCTCGGTCTGCAAAGTGTTTTGCTCGGTGAACCGAATTGTTTTCCATGCGCGCCAAGCTTTTTACTCGGTCTGCCGGGATATTTGCGCGGCGTGCGGAGCTCTTTGCTCGGCGAGCGGAGTGATTTGCTCTGCGAGTGGAGCTTTTTTCTCGGTGCGCCTGACCTTTGACCAGTCGTGCGGCGGTTTTGGCGAGGCGTGCACTGCTCCCTACTCGGCCCGCCGATCTTCCCGCGACGCCCGTCTCGCCGGCGACCAGACCAGGAACGAAAAAAGGGGCGCCCGTCGCCGGGCGCCCCAGGTCCGCGGATCCTACCCGCGGGGGTTGGGATTAGCTATTGGAGACAGGATCAGCCGCGGGCTCGCGCCGACGTGAAGCGAAGCGTTGCCGCATCACTTCTTTCTGCTCCTGAAGCTTGGCTTTCGCCGCATCGGTTTTCATCAAGGTGTAGGCTGTGCGCGCTACACCGAAGACGTAGTTGCCGACCAACAGCAGAGCGTCATCGAGCCTCGATTTGAGTTCGGTGACATGCGTCTGCACCAAGCTGAGATCCCGCAGCAGTCGGTCCTGAGACACAAACGTGTCCAAGGAGATGCTCTGCGGCAGGATACCTGGATCCGTCTTTGCCGCCTCCAGCGCGGCATCGGTGAATCCCCTGCTTTTCGAACCAAGCTTGGACATCCTCTGCCGCTCAAGCGGGGTAAGCCCCGGCATCGGCGGAAGGATGCCCTTCAGCTGGTTGATTGTGTTTATCGTGGAAGCAAGCTGCTCCACCGTGAAGCTCACGGCGGAGAACGGATACTTGCTGCCAGGGTTATCCTCTACAACGGAGGTAGAGGCCGTGCTGTTTATGGCTTCATTGCTCATAACGCCCGAAGTTTCGCACCTCGGCGCACTTTGGTTCAGGGTCTTAACCGGACCCAAAACTGACCCCTAATTCAGCGGCGGGCTTTTTTCTTCGTCGTCGGCTGCTTGCGCGGGCCGGGCTTGGATTTCGGCAGGTTGTCCAAACGCAGTTCCTTCAGCGCGCGCCGGTAAGCTTGGGTGAACAGTTCCTCGCCATGCGGCTCGTCGAGAAGCCGCTTCAGGTAAGGATCTTTTTGCAACGCAACGAGGGTCCGCCGGCGCAGTCCGGCTTTGTTGAAGTCCTGCGGTTCGCGCGGGTAGATGATGGCGGTGCCATCTTCTTTGAGTTCCGCCTTGAGCGGACTGATATCAATCCACGCGCTTTCCACCTCTTCTGTCACACGCGCTTGGAATGATCGCCCCTTGATCATTCCCATGATGTCGCCGCTCTTCTCCCAGCACTGCACGAAGGCTTTCGGGCCAGCCTCCAGGGCCAACTTTCCTAGCTCGGGATAAAGACGCTGAACTTCTTCCGCCGCCGGTTCACGAAAACAGGGCGGCATTTCCGTATCGTCAGCGATCTGCTTGTTCTTGCGGATCTCATGGAGGATCTGGCAAAGCTCGCCGTATTTCGTCTGCCAACGCCGCGCCATTTGGCCGGGCCACGATCTGGGATGAACCTTTGGAGCTTTCTTCGGCATGCGCAGGTTCTACCAGAATCCGGGAGGTAGTCAAAAATGCCACCCAAGCTTGGCAAATGCTCATCGACACCTTGGAACTATGGAAGAAACAGGCGGGAGCGGGGGAGCCGAGGGCAAACGAAAAGACGAAAAGACCAAGAGGTAAAGTGTGCGAAGGTGGAAGGTGAAAAGTCGGCAGTGGACAGATTACGGGACCAAAAGACCGAGAATTTCCAAGGCTCTCCGTGCTGTAACAATCGGAATGCCGCGAAACGACTTCAAGACCAACAGGTCTTTGTCGCCGCTGACGATCAAATCAACGGGAACTGCGGTTGCGCACGAAAGGACGTGCAGATCGTCGCTGTCGCGGAGTTCAGGTGCGGATACACGTGGTGGCGATACAACTTCGTGGCATGAGAATCTAAAAGCTCCTACAAGGCTTTCGGCGGTATGGCCCCGGATGGTCAAACGTTCGGCGAACTTTGGAGCGCGTAAAGTTTCATCCAGTTCCGATAGGAGCTCCGCCGAGGTGTAAAGTCCGAAGCGGCTGGTGAGACCTGCGTCGAGCAGACGGGCGGGGAGTCCGCCCCAGAGAAAGCCGGAGACGAGGGTGTTGGTATCAGCGACGACCTTCATCGCCGCGACGACTTTTCCTCACCGCGGCGATCTCGGCTTGGATCTCATCCTCGGTTGGAGTCACGCCAGGTTGTCGCCTGATCTCGTCGAGGGCGGTGATCAGTTCCTGACCAGAGCGGCGGCGGCGCAGTTCGTCCTCGAGCAAGCCCGACAAAGAAGCACTCTCAAAGAGGCCGTTGGCCTTGGCTTCGGCCGCCAGCTTCTCAGGCAAATCGAGCTTAAGAGTGATGCTCATGACTTCATCAATATAAGCACGGCGGACTTGCAGAGGTCAAACGAAGTGACAAAGAAGTGGGGTCACATCTTGACATCTGACCGTCTCGCGAGCTGAAAGGAGGCAGGGGGCCGAGAGAGTGAGAGACTAAGAGACTAAAAGACTAAGAGGCTAAAGGACGAAGAGCCGGAGCGAAGCGCAGGCAGCGCGAGGCAGCGCCGAGGGCAAACCAAGAGACCAGAGGCTAGGAGCCAGTGATCAGCGAACAGGGGGAGGAATCCGGTTTGCGGGAGCCGATCTGGCGGGTTATGGTGCGCGTTATTAGCACGCACCCGGACATTCACGTTCCATCCGGCTCAGGAAAATCGTTTTGGGGTCCCGGTGGTGACCACTACCGCTTCCTGATTACGGGAGAAACCAGCGGTGGTTCCTGTTTCATCGTGGAGTGCTTGGTGCCGCCGGGCGGTGGACCTCCAATGCACACCCATCTGCGGGAGGATGAATGTTTTTATCTCGTAGAAGGGGAGTTGGAGATCGAGGTGGGGGGCAAGAGGGTCGATGTCCGGGCCGGAGATTTCGTCCATGCACCGCGTGGGGTTCCCCACACCTATCGCAACACGGGATCAGACCACGCGAAGATGATCGCTACCTTCACCCCTTCCGGGATGGAAGGTTGGTTTGAGAAGACGTTGGATCCTGCTGGGGAGGGTGAAGAGGTGCCGCCGCCGCCGAGTCCCGGAATGGTTCAGCGCATGCTGGATGCGGGGCCTGAATTCGGCGTCGAATGGTGATCTCCAAGCGGGGCGGGAACCAGCATCACGGTGGCCAAAGTGGACCACACCAACCGGGCCACGCGCCGCTGCTTTCGGTAAACAATCATCGCTGAAACTGCCCTGTAGCTTGGCAAGGTTTCAGTGGATCAGGGCCCCGGTTTGGAATTTGGGTCTGGTCGCTTCGAGGGCGGATGGAGTTGGGCCGAAGACGTTACGCCGCTGGTTTAGGGGTGCACGCAGCGCAGCACGTCGTTCCTCACAACGACGTGTGCGCCACGTGACGAAAAGTATTTCGGCCTGTGCGGACACTCCGGCCGGTTCAGGCGTGGCCGCCGCGAGTGCCGCCCAAGAAGTAGACGAGCAGGGCAACCACAAGGATCAGCCCAAGGGCGCCTCCGCCAAAGACGGGGCCACCGAGGTAAAAGCCGCCGCCGCCAAACAGGAGCAGGAGCACAACTAGGATTAGGATCGTGTTCATGACTTAAAGCTACGCCGCCCGATGATTGTCACCACGGAGTGAAACCCTACTTTTGGTGGAGGTGTGCGTTATGGGCCCGCCTCGGCGGATGCGGACTTGACCCCATGGAGGAACGCGTCGGCCCGACCGAAGCTAACGCAAGAGAGTGCGATAATCATGGTCCCTCCAATGTAGATGATTTCCCATATCCACTCGGCGCTGGAGTTTTCCGCTCAGGTGCCCCGCTACACCGAAATTCTCAAGGTGTTGTTCAAATATGGATTTTCGGATGTCCTCAAGCTGGCCGCGCTGCAGGGGGTGATGGGCATCGAGGCGACCGAAATGCCGGAGCACGATTCGGGCTCATTGGCCAAACCTCCCGAGGAAAGGTTGCGCTTGGCCCTGGAGGAGCTGGGGCCGACTTTTGTCAAGTTGGGGCAGATCCTGAGTTCCCGTCGTGATTTGGTGAACGGGGATTACTACAACGAACTCTGCAAGCTCCAGGACAAGGTCCCCACTTTTTCCGGAAAGGAAGCGAAGCAGATCTTTGAAAAGGAAATCGGTGTGAGTGTCAGGAAGGCGTTTGCCGAGTTCGACGAGGAGCCGATGGCCGGTGCCTCGATTGCCCAAGTTCACCGGGCCACGACGCATGAGGGGGCGGTGGTGGCGGTAAAAATTCAGCGCCCCGACATTCAGCCCCTCATCGAAAGGGATCTCTCCATTCTCCATGACTTGGCCAGTCTGTTGGAGAAGCACGCGCCGGACCTTGCCGCGATAAACCCGGTCGGGGTCGTGAAGGAGTTCTCCGAAACGTTGCAGAAGGAACTGGATTTCACCAACGAGGCCGACAACACGGAACGCTTTGCCCAACAGTTCGAGGCCGCAAAAGCGATCAGCGTGCCGGCCGTGCTGCGGGAGTTCAGCAGCAAAAAGATTCTCACCATGGAGTTCATCTCCGGCTATCCCGTGAATGATCCCAAGGTGCTCCGGCGGCACCATATCGACCCGGTGTTGCTTTCGGAAAGCATCTCGAAGCTCATTTTCGAACAGATCTTCGTGCACGGCTTTTTCCACGGGGATCCCCATCCCGGCAACATGACGGTGCTCCACCGTGGAGTGGTGGGACTCTATGACTTCGGGATGATGGGGGAGTTCTCCATGGGGTTCCGCTCAAGTGTTGCCAACCTGATTGCCGGCTTGGCGGAGAAGGACAACAGGCAGGTCATGAGCGCCCTGGTCGACATGTCCGAAACAGGAACTCTGGTCGACCCGGAAAAAATGCTCCGGGATGTCGAGGAGTTCAGCAGCAAGAACCTGACCAAGCCGCTCTCGCAGATCCATCTCTCGGCTGTGTTCAACAATTTGCTGGAACTCTTGCGTGAGCAGCGTCTCCGGATGAAGGGGAGCTTCTATCTCGGGATCAAGGCGCTCTCCCAAATCGAGGCGATCGGACGCGAGATCAATCCCGATCTCGACTTCGTTGTCATAGGGAAACCCTATGCGAGCAAACTGCTCGAGGCGAAGTATCGCCCCGACCACCTTCTTCACATACTCAAGAAGATTTCCTCCACTTCGCTCGACATCCTGGATGATTTGCCGGGAGACGTCCGCATGCTCTGGCAGGGCTTGCGGCGCGGTGAGATCGACATTCCGCTCCAGCACAAAATAGATTCGAAAGGCTTTGAGCCTCTCCGGAAGACGCTCAACACAACCTTCAACCGACTGGGCAACGCCATTCTGGCGGCGGCGGTTCTGATTTGCTCCTCGATCCTTATCCACTCCGAGCTTCCGCCCAAAGTGTGGGGCATGCCCGTGATTGGGTTAGCCGGTTTGTTGTGGGGAATCTGGATGTGCTTCCGGCACGCGATGTCTACCAGGCGCAGCGACGGACTTTAACCGCCCACTGCGGCTACAGATTGGAATACGGCCGAGGCTGGTCAGGCTTTTGCCGAACGGTGGCTGCCGCCTCAGATCTTCTTGATGAAATCCTGCAGCGTCGATGCACCACCCTCGATCGCTTTGGACAGACTCTTCGAGGCTTTGCCGAGCAGATCGTGGGCTTTCCTTTTCGCGGTGATCCGGGCTTCCTCCGTGGTTTCGGCCCCTTCACGAAGGCCGGTGCGCAGCAGGGACGTGGCTTCGTCGAGGAAATCGAGAGCCTGGTTGCCCGGCTTGTGATGTTGAGCGGCTGATTCGGTGGTTACTTTGGTGCTGACCTTCGCGGGAAGAGACTCTCCGTTGGTCGCGGATGTCTTGGCCGCATGTGTTTTGGTTGTCCGATGATGTGTGGTTGTTTTTATAATTTTATTTCAAGACCATGCCCTCTCCCGTTTGAATCCAGACTGAAGCAGCCGGGCAGAGCAAACGATGCCGTGATGGCCAGCAGCAAGGTAGGGGTCCCTTTCATGGGCTAAGGATGCGCCGGAACCCGGCGCGCAGCCATGGGGTGTAGGACTTATCCGAAACCCGGCGGACTACGCAATGTGATCGCGTAGCGCCGTGCTCAGACGTGGAACCGGAACTCGATGACGTCGCCGTCTTGGGGGACGTATTCCTTGCCTTCGATTCGGAGTTCTCCGGCGGGGAGGAATCTATTCCGGGAATTGCTCCTTTTCCGTCGCGCTATCACTCCGACAACTTCACGACAGCGACAGCGTCCGGGGTGTCGGCTTTGATCGGGGAGCAGCGGCGGTCAAAATTATTGCGGTTGTATGCCACAGGACTCTGCGTTCGCAGTGGTGCGCGAGGCGACTTACGAGCCGCTCGCGCTGCTGATGGCCCGCTCGGGCATTTTCGCAGCGGAGGCGGGGGTCTCCGGCAGCCAGGCGAATGGTTCGGCGCGCTGGAATTGGGCAGAGACCTCACCGCCGTAGATCTGTCCGCCGGAAACAGGCAACTTTTTGACGGGTGCGCCCGCGGAAAAATCGAGTTTGCCGAGCTCGACCCAAAAAGTGTTCGGCGACGTCGCGGAGTCGAAGTAATAGACCAGCGATTTTTGGTCCGAGACGGTGCGCCAAGTCGTGGAGGCCACATTCGGCTGACCGGGTGTGCTGATGCCGAGAGGCACACTGACGTCGCGGATCACACCGAGCACGCTGGCGATGCTCTGGGCGTCGAGGTCTCGTCCGGGAATCATGGCGGCATACGCAGGGTCGAGTTTCTGGGGGATGGAGTTGATGTTAAAGGAAGCACGGGCAAAGCGGTCTGCAGGACGCGAGGTGCCGGGGAGGAAGTCGCCGCCTTTGACCTCCTTCCAATACTTGTTGATCGCCAGTTGCTCACTATAAGCGGGCTCATTGGTCATGACTTTGTATTCGGGGCCATGATGAATGACCAATTTCCCGTCGATGTATTCGAAGATGGCAGAGTCCCCGGAGGGGTCGGAGATGGACAGGTGGGCACTGGCGGGAACACCGCCGGGCAGAATGGGCGCAATGATGCGGAAGGGTTCCTTCTCCAACGCAGCGACGGCCTCCGCGACAGTGGCGAAGTTATCGAGGACATATTGAGCCCAGGCCGCAATGTTGAGGGTGGGTTTGCCTTCCAGTGCGCCGTAATCGGAGACAGAGAGATAAAGCAAATTGGTGACCAAGCCTTTCTCGTTCATGCCGTCAGCAGTGGCTGCGTTGTAAAAGGAAGAGATGAGACTGCCGTATTTCGACGTCCATTTGAGGGTGTTGCCGGACGTGCCCCCGTCCCGCGACAGGCCGCGCGGGAAAAGAAAAAGATCGGTGCCGGTGGCGTTCATCCAGTCCATCGAGCGGCCAGTGAATACGCCACCTTCGCTATTTTTGAAGAGAGCGCGGGAGCAGGCTTGGGCAGGAGAGCAGGCGACGATCGAGGCGCAAAGAAGGAGAGGTAAGGACGCTTTCATGGAGACAAACATCGCTGGAGGGGGGCGAATTGTGCAACGACAAATGGGCTAGGGCACGCCGAGCTAAATCAGTTTTGAAAGGCGCGCATGAGGACGGTTCCTTCGGGAGCCGCGTTCCTTTTAGAAATTCGCACCCGCCATGCACTTGCTCCCGTGATGGCAAAACACGGATCGCCTGGGGCGGGCTTCGAGCATGAAAAACAAAGCCGTCAGAAGCCACCCCTGCCTCCACTTTAGGTGCCGGGGAAGCGGGGCAAAATAGGCTGGTGAACGCGCAAAACTGGGCAGTTTACACGCTCGGTTGCACATGGGCTGCGGGCAATGTATGAGCATGGGGATGAAATGCCCGCGCGATGGACAGGACCTTGTCACAAAACTGCACGAGAGTAGCCCGCCTTTTCATGTGGAAATCTGCCCGAGGTGCCATGGCATCTGGTTCGACGAGGGCGAACTCAATCGTGTGCTACCAGAACTCACCATCCGTCTTGAGAATATGAAGTGGCGACCGTGCACCGCGGGCGAGACTCCCGTGGACTCCCCTCGCTCCGGCACCACCTGCGAAACCATCCATCTGGAGGTCGGTGACCTCACCATCCACCGCGATCCAGCGACAAATGGTCACTGGGTGGACGGCTGCGAACTCGAGCACGTCAAAGCTTTCGCCCAGACCGCCTGCAGGGAAACCCGCGACCACGTGGACTACATCGCAAGGGAGATGGCCGAACTCGGATACCACTAAGGCCCGTCATAGCAGGGACCGGGAGACCAAGAGACCAAGAGACGAGAGACGAAAAGACCAAGAGCCTGAGTCCGCCGCGGCGGACGAAGACGGCGTGAGGGGCGCCGCGGCGACTAAACTGCCGACAGGCAAACGAGTGGCGAGAGCGGGAAAAACGGAGGAGTAGGCATTTCAGAGAAGGTGTGGGGTGTCGTCACACCGGGCCTTGTCGCTGCCGGCGGACCGATTGGGCTTGCTGGAATGACAGGCGAGGGAAAGGCTTCTCGGACATGAAGACGATTCTCCGCCTGCTTGGCGTTGTGGCGCTGTTGGCTGCGGCGATTCCTTCCAGTCTCCACGCCCAGACCGACGTGGTGTTGTCCCTCGACGTGTCCACCAACGGGCTCACAGGCTGGCAGACGATTCAGACCGTCGTCACAAACATGCCGGAGACCCCTCAGGCATTCTATCGGATGCGCATTGCCACGACCAGTGCCACGCCCACCAACATGGCGCTGATTCCGGGGGGGAGTTTCGAGATGGGCAATGCGCTGTCGGCCTCGGGTGATGGTGATACCGACGAGTTGCCGGTGCATACGGTGAGTGTGCGTGAGTTTTACACGGACAAGTATGAGGTGAGCAAGGCGCTGTGGGATGAGGTGGCGTCGTGGGCCGGGTCGCACGGATATGACATCAATACGGGCAGCGCGAGCGGCAAGGCAACGAATCATCCGGTTTACAACGTCACGTGGCATGAAGCAGTCAAGTGGAGCAATGCGCGGAGCCAGAAGGAAGGTTTGACGCCGTGCTATACGTTGG
>CAJBKE010000025.1 GCA_903953565.1 uncultured Verrucomicrobiota bacterium
CTGCAAGCCGAAGACCTGAAGCTGACTTTGCCCGAAGGCGGAAAAATTCTTGTCTGCCTCCGCGGCGTCACACCGGTGATGAAATACGCGATCGAGACAGCCAAAATACGCAACGCTTCGCTCTACGTTCTCTACGTCCGTGAAGTGGCGGTGGCCTTCAGCGCTTCCGAAGACGGCGCCAAAGCGCGCTGGCAAGACGACCCCGAAGCCGCGCTCATCATGAAAACGGCACAAGCCATCGGAGAGCAGGCCGGCGTCAAAGTGATCCCGGTCTACGCCGTCGCGGAAAAAGCCGGCACGGCGATTGCAGATGTTGCGGCGACGCTCGGCGTCGACGAATTGTATCTCGGGACCTCCGGGCACACGGCACTAGCCCACCTGCTTCATGGCAGCGTCGTGCAACAGGTCGTAAAACATCTTCCGGATGACATCGCCGTTGTCATCCGAGGCTGACCCGAAAAAGCCATGGCAAACCACGGAACCGAAGACATACCGCAACGTCTCTCCGCCCAGCTGCGGCAGCTGGCCGATCGCGAGGAGCACGACGAACTCACGCTCGGCGGTCTGATGGACGAGCTCCAAGGCCGGGTTTACACCCTGCTGCTCCTCGTTCTCGCCCTGCCCATGTGCCAACCGGTGCCGTTGCCCGGACTTTCCACGCCGTTCGGGGTGGCTATTGCGCTGCTCGGACTGCGCTTCGCCCTCAGTCAGCGGCCATG
Organism: uncultured Verrucomicrobiota bacterium; assembly: GCA_903953565.1. Taxonomy (GTDB): domain Bacteria; phylum Verrucomicrobiota; class Verrucomicrobiia; order Chthoniobacterales; family JACTMZ01; genus JACTMZ01. The sequence goes on from CAJBKE010000025.1 coordinate 720, forward strand.
GATGCCGAAACGCCTCCTCGCCACCAAGCTGAGCGGAAATTTCTTTCCGGCCGTGATGCGCGGGGGCGCGCGGGTGCTCGGAATTTTCGAAAAACTGCTTCATCCGCGCATGACCGCGGTTTTCGAGTTCGGCCAAATGCGTTTCCTCGCCGGCGCCATCGTCTGTCTGTGCGGGTTGTTGCTTCTCCTGCCCCTGCCCATTCCCGGAACCAACATGCTACCGGCCCTCACCGTCATTCTCACCGCGGCCGCTTTCTCCGAACGGGACGGCTACTGCCTAATCGCCGCGGGGGTCGCTTTTCTCCTCACGCTGGCTTTCTTCGGCGCGCTTGTCTGGGGAGGCGCGGAAATCATCAGTCACTTCGCCCCCGGGGCATCGTGAGCGGCTAAACGCGGGCCACAAGCAACCAGACGTAGGCCGCATAAGCGGCCATCATGATCAGACCTTCGATCCGCGTGATGCGGTGACCGCTGGCGGAAAAGCCCCACAAAGCGATGGCAAAGCCAGCCATCACCCCGAGGTCGATGCCGGTGATCCCGCTGGAGCTGAGCGGCGTGATGAAGGCGGAGACGCCCAGGATGCCGAGGATATTGAAAATATTGCTGCCAACCACATTGCCGACCGCGATATCCGCCTCTTTCTTGATCGCGGCAACGAGCGATGTGGCAAACTCGGGCAAACTGGTGCCGATCGCGACGATGGTCAGGCCGATGACCGCTTCGCTCAAACCGAACGCTTTGGCGACTACGATGGCGGAATCGACAAGGAACCGGGCACCGAAGACGAGCATGACCAGACCGCCAATGACCAGGAGCACATCGAGCGCCACGCCGGTTTTGGAGATTTTCATCTCATCCGAGAATTCCTGCGCCAAGGGGTCCGTCGCTTGCTTCTTGGCCAAACGGATGCTGAAGACGACATAAACAACCAACAGAAGGAAAAAGATGATCCCCTCGGTGCGGCTCAAAGCCCCGTCATAGAGCAGCGCAATGGCCAAAGCCGTCGTTCCAATCATGATCGGCGTGTCGATCCGGACGATTTGCGAGGCGACCTTGATCGGGACGATGAGCGCGCAGAAACCGAGGATCAGCCCGATGTTGCAGATGTTCGATCCGACCACGTTGCCCACACTGATGTCGCCCTGCCCGAGGTAAGCCGCTTTGACACTGACCATCATTTCCGGCGCGCTTGTTCCGAAAGCGACCACGGTGAGACCGACAAGAAGCGGGCTCACTCCGAAACGCAAAGCCATGGAGGAACTTCCCCGCACCAATCCCTCCGCCCCGAAATAGAGGAGCACGAGTCCGAGAAGAAGAAACAGCAACGTCGCAGTCATTCCGGAAGGCTAAGGAAGAACGCTTTCCCCGGCGATTGCTCTTTTCGGCGTCCGGAAAAAAACCGCCACCGCGACGGTGCCGATCGTCCCGATGAGGACGTAATACGGCCAGGCGATGGCCGGCCACCAATCAGGCAAGAAGGCTCCGAAGGCCCACTCCTGCGGCACGAGTTCCCCCCGCAGCAAGGCGGCGAGGTCGAATGCAGGAACTTTGACCCGGCAAAACACCAGGACGGAAACAATACCGGCAATCATGGCGACCACGTTGGCACGGTCGCTGCCGCGCGTTTCGGTGAGCATGCCGAGCAGGAACACGCCGAGCAGACTGCCATAGCTGTAGCCGAGAATACCAAGTGCGAGCGGGATGATCGTGATGTTGGTCTGGAGCACCGCATAGGCAGCCGCGGTGGCCACGCCAACCATAAGCGCACCGAAGACCGCCGTGGCGATGCGGACCACAGCAACCGCCTTCGCATCGGACGCCCCGGCCCCGCCGAGGTAGGGAATGTAGAAATCTTTGGTGAAGGAAGTGGCCAATGCATTGAGCGCGGCGGAGGTCGAACCCATCATGGTCGCGAAGACGCCGGCTACGATGAGTCCGCGGATGACTACCGGCATTTCGTTGACTATGTAGTAAGCAAAAACCTCGTTGTGCTGCGCCGGCAGATTCGGATCGGGCGTTTTCTCGTAGTGGATGGCGAGGAGCAGGCCGATGGCCAGAAAACCGAGGACGATGGGAATGTCGGCGAAGCCGCTGACGATGAGCGATCGCTTCGCCTTGGCCGGATTTTCCGCGGTGAGGAGGCGCTGCACCATATCCTGATCGGTGCCGTGCGTGGCCATAGTGAAGAGCGTCGATCCGATGATCGCTGCAAAAATGGTGTAAGGCGTCTCGAGCATTTGCTTGAGCGCCTCGCCGAAGGGTTTCGAGGGGTCCCAACCGGTTTGGATCATGCCTGCACCGGGATTGGCCGCGAGGCTGGCCGAGACCGTTTCCCATCCCCCGGGGATCGAGAAAAATACCGCTCCCATGGCAAAGAAAATGGCTCCGACCATGAGGCAAGCTTGGATGAGGTCGGTCCAGATCACCGCTTTGATGCCACCAACGGCGGTGTAGAGGGTCGTCACCACGGTAGTGAACAGAATGCCCCAAAAATACGTGCCGAGCGTGATCGGCACGCCGGGATAAAGGTAGCGCCAGATGACGACGATGATCACGCCACCGAGGTAGAGACGCACGCCGATGCCGAGGACGCGGGTGACGAGGAAGATCGCACTGGCCATATCGCGCGTGCGCGGACCGAACCGCAGGTCGAGATACTCGTAGATGCTTTGGACCTTGTGGCGGTAGTAAGGCGCGATAAACAAGAAAGCGATGATGAAGCGGGCGATAACCGTGCCGATGGCCAACTGCGCATAGGCGAAGCTCCGTGTTTTGAAACCCTCCGCCGGCGCGCCGAGGAACGTGGCGGCGCTGGTTTCCGCCGCAATGATCGAGGCGAGCACGGCCCACCAAGGGATCTTGTGTCCGCCCAGCGTGAACTCCTGCAGGTTGTTGCTGCCCCGTCCGGCACGCAGCCCGATGCCGACAATCAACGCAAAATAGATCGCGACGACGATGGCATCGACGATGAGGGCAGTCTGCATGGGGCGAGCTTTTGCGCGGCAGGAAATGGGAACGAGCCTTGTATCCTTCGAGCGCGAAGGCGCGGACCTTACCGCATCGGATGCCTACTGCCAATCGCCGGAAAACTGGCGGCCAGAACAGACTGGGTGGATCAAGCAATGCCGGAAGCGCAGGCCCCAAGCCTCCAACCAGGCGGGTGGCGGCGAATAAGCCGGTAAAAGTCGCCTTTTTCTGCCCCTTAATTCTATGTAAGTATCTTATTAATAACCACTAAAAGAATTATTTGACGCCCCTCCTTGCCGCCTTCTACGCTTTCATCTCCCCCAGAATCCGTAGAAAGGATGTGAATCACTAATGCCCGAAGTCATCGTTCGCAAAGGAGAGTCGATCGACCGCGCCATCAAGCGGTTGAAGTCGAAATTGGACTCCGAGGGAATCATGGACGAAGTGCGCCGATTGCGCGCTTTCGAGACGCCGACCCAGAAGTCGCGCCGCAAAGCCAAAGCCAACGCCAAGCGTGCAAAAATGAAGCACCGCTTCAGTCTGTCCTGAACAAATCCGTTTCAACTCCGCGCATCTTCCTCGCCGGTTGTGGTTACACCGGTGAAAGATGCGCGGATTTTTTTTCCCAAGCCGGATGGGACGTCACCGCCTTGGTTTCCACTGAAGAATCCGCGCACCGCCTGACCGGGAAACCTTACCGCGTCCTCGCCGCCGATGCCGCGAATCCGGACGAACTCCGCGCCAAACTCGCCGGCTACGGGCAACCCGATGTGCTCATTCATTGCTTGAGCGGCAAGGATGGACGCAACCCCGACGCCTACCGCGTTGTTTACCAGGAAACCCTGCAACATCTCCTCGATCTGCTCCAACCGAAGTTCACCGTCTTCACCAGCAGCACCTCGGTCTATCCGCAGAACAACGCCGATGAAGTCGACGAATCTTCCCCTGTCGGTGGCACCCCGACCGGCGACATCTTGGTGGGCGCCGAAAAGCTCGCGATCGAAGCCGGCGGAGCCGCCGTCCGCCTTGGCGGTATCTACGGACCCGACCGTGCCCGCTTCATCGAAGCCGCGCGCTCGGGGGAACCTCTTCCCTTCGGCGCCCCCGATGCCTTCATCAATCTGATCCATCGCAACGACGCCGCCCGCGCCCTCTTTCATGTCGGATCCCAACGTCTTCCCGGAGCTTTCAATGCCGTCGACGATCATCCCTCCCGCCGCTGCGACCTAGCCGAGTCCATCCGCACCAACTCCCCCCTTGTAGCGGCGGTCTATGACCGCCGGACCCCATCCACCGGCAAACGCGTCAAAAACGAAAAGTTGCGTTCCACCAGCTGGACCCCGCAATACCCAAGCGTCCTCGACGCGTTGCCTGAGCTGTAGCGTCGCTGTCCCCGGCGACGAGGACGCCACCGGGACAAGAGGTGGATCGCGCCGTCCCGGGCGCGATAGTTCACCCCGGACATCGCGATGGGACATCGCGATCCACCTCTTTATTCGACTTGGCCTTCAGCCGCGCTCCAAAACCTCCCGCACCGCACGCGCTATCTCCGCGCTCTGCGGCGAATCCGCAGACACACCGACCGTCTCCGCCTCGACCAACCAACGCCGGCCGTCGGCCAAAGTGAGGTATCCGGTGTTTCTCCACTCTTCGATGCAGCGGGTTGCTTCGGCCGGATCATCGATCACAGCTCCCGGCTGACCGTGCGGGACAAGACGCGCTTCGTCCGCGTAAACGCGTCCGGCAAGAATCTCCCGCAACAGCGGCACGCCGCGCGCTTCGGCCACGGCATGGAGCAATCCGCCGGCCCCGACAATGAGCGGAACACCTTCGCGCTCGAGTTCCATCCAATCGACGCATGCCTCGGCCAGATCCGAACGCTCATCGCACAAGAGGCGCAGGGCGCCGCGCAATTTAACGTGACCGAGCCGGGTGCCGCTTTCGGCAAGCACGCGTTCCACTGCCGCGATCTGTCCGGCCATCAGTTCGGTCAATCCACGCGGCGAAACATCTTTTGCCTCAACATCGCGAAGCACCAGCAACACCCCGATCGGCACGCCGCGGGACACGGCCTCCGCAGCCACGCCGCGCAAAGCGGTCTCGTCGCCAGCGACGTTGACGAGATCCACCACGGCCAGCAGCGCCGAGGCCGCGCCGGCATCCTCACTCCCGCACAGATCACCGTTGAGCAAGACCTTCATGCAAAATCTCCGCAGCCCGCCCCAAACGGGACACACCTCGGATCAGTAGAGACCGATGAAGTCCCCTGCCCACGCAGCGGGATAACCGAAGCCGAACGGCGCGGCGCCGGCATACCCCGGATCGGACCAATACGGATGCAGTCCTCCGGTCGAAGACGGAATGTTGCTGGCATCTTCCAGATAGATGCCCTTCGCTTTGCCCAGATAATTGACCAAAGTGCTGTCTGCACCGGCATCGACCAACCCGTTGATCTGCGCGGCCGAGAAGGAGTAAGGCGTCTTGGTCGCACGCAGGTAGGGCACGACCATTTTTCCGGGAATTCCCCGGGCCGCCAGATTCTTGATGTCGTCGTAACCGAGCACACGCCCATGGGCGATGCGCGCGTAGGTGGCAGGATCGATCTTCTTGGCCGCCAGCACCTTCATATAGGCAGGTTGTTCGAGCTTCGGCGGCGTGGTGGCGCAGGCGGAAATGAAAACAGCGGTGAGCAGCGCAAGAAGACGGTTCATGCCCGCCAACCTGCACCATCCGCCCCCGCCATAAAAGCCGAAAGCGGCGGGAACCGGAGTTCCCGCCGCCTCGTGCTATGTCAACCCAATCAGACCCCACTCGGGGCGCAAATTGTCAGACGGCTTTGTCTCCGGTCTCGTCAGTGCGGATGCGGATCGCTTCCTCCACCGACGAGATGAAGACTTTGCCGTCGCCGATCTTGCCGGTCTTGGCCGCCTTGACGATGGCGCCGGTGGCCTTCTCGGCGAGTTCGTCGGCCACGACGACCTCGATCTTGATCTTCGGCAGGAAGTCCACGGTGTACTCGCTGCCGCGGTAGATTTCGGTGTGGCCTTTCTGCCGTCCGAAACCTTTGACTTCACTCACTGTCATGCCCTCGATGCCGAGGTCGGCCAGCGCGTCCTTAACTTCCTCCAGTTTGAACGGCTTGATGATTGCTTCGATTTTTTTCATTGGTGTGTCCTTTCTTGGTTGAGTGCCGTTTTACTCCAGGATGTATCCCTCTTCGCCGTGATCCACGGTGTCGAGGCCTTCTCTTTCCTCATCCTGCGTCGGACGCAGACCGATGGTGAATTTCACGATGAACGCGATGATGGCCGTCGCGACGATCGACAAGACGGCGGTCAGGGCGATGGCTTTGAACTGCTCGCCGAGCAGACCGGCCTTGAGCGGCTCGACCACACTGTTGACCGCGGGATCGGCGAAGATTCCGGTGAGGATCGCGCCGAGCGTTCCGCCCACGCCATGGATGCCGAAGGTGTCGAGCGCGTCATCATAGCCGAGCAGTTTCTTGAGATAAGTAACCGCGAGGAACGGGATGACGCCCGCCGCGACGGCCATGATGACCGCGCTGGTCGGGGTGACAAAGCCGGCAGCCGGCGTGATCACCACGAGACCGGCCACGATGCCGGAGCAGAAGCCGAGGACGCTCGGCTTGCCGCGCAGGAGCCATTCAGCGAGGGCCCAGACCAGGCCCGCGATGCCCGCGCAGAGCATGGTGGTGGTGAAGGCATTGGCCGCGATGGCGTCGGAGCCGAGCGCGGAACCGGCGTTGAAGCCGAACCATCCGACATAGAGCATGCCGGTGCCGATCATGACGAGAACCATCGAGTGCGGCGGCATCGGGACTTTGCCGAAGCCGAGACGCGGTCCGAGGATCAAGCAGAGGACGAGCGCGGAGAATCCCGAGGTCATGTGCACCACGGTGCCGCCGGCGAAGTCGATTGCCTTGATGCCCGCGTCGGGGTTGAGCGGTCCGCACATGAAGCCGGAAGTCGCCCAGACCATGTGGGCCATCGGGAAATAGACGACGAACATCCAGATCGCGGTGAAAAGCATGACCGCTGAGAATTTCATGCGTTCGGCCGTCGCGCCGAAAATGAGCGCCGGGGTGATGATCGCGAAGGTCAACTGGAACATCGCCCAGATGTAGTCCGAGATCCAGTAGTAGCCCGCACCGACGCCGGCCGGGGACATGTCCTTGAACATGGCGAAGCTCAGGTCGCCGACGAAGGCATTGCCCGCGCCGAAGCTCAGACTGTAGCCGCAGAGCCACCAGAGGAACGAAACAAGGCCCGTGATACCCAGGCACATCGCGAGGATGGAGAGCACGTTTTTCGAACGCACCAGACCACCGTAGAACAGGGCCAAACCGGGCAGCGTCATGAAGAGCACGAGCGCGGTCGACACCATCTGCCAAGCATTGTGGCCGGGACCGGGCGCTTTGATCTTCGAGGCGTCGCCCGAAGGACGGTCAACGTTGTTGATGTAGGCTTCGAGGTCGGCGATGCGGTCTTCGATCGACGGTTCGCCCGCCGGAGCCTCTTCGACAGCCACGGTCACGGCTTCCGTGACGGTGCCTTCATCAGTGGTGACCGCCACGGCTTCGGTGACGGCGGTGACGGATTCCTGCGCCTGCGCCGGAAGCATCGCCATGAGCGACACCGCCAGCATGAGCGACCAGAATCCCCATCGTGTTTTTTTGGTCATGTTCATGAATTGAATATTGTGGTTCCGGTCCTGCGACTGCTGCGGCACCCCGGTCACTCGACCAAAGACACCGCAGCGATTGGCAAGCTGCCGGTGAGGCATGAGAAGCAACTGCCGTGCCAAGTCCTTCCAACCACTCTAGCGCGGAGATGACCGGACAGAGAGATGGTCAATTCGCGACAGGGGAAAATCCGCGGCCGCTGGCGAAATTTGGACAATTTCCCGTCCAACCCCGTTTTCGCGAGCCGCACTTGCGCCCGGGTACACTTCCTGCTCCCTTAAGCTCCTAGATTCAAGGCCCAGCCTGACCCCCGCGGTCGTGTTCTTGCGTCACGTCGTATACGCATGCAACACGAACAACACCATCCTCACCTCTCGTTCGGCTCGCCCACCGGGAAAACTTACTTCCGCTTCCGCCTCTCGCGCCGCTTTGTCCTGCAAAGCTCCGCTGTCGCCCTCCTTCTCGGCGCGATCACCGTGGCCTCCGTCTGGACCGCCCACAAAGTCTGGGGCATACCCGATGGCGCCATCGGCTCGATCTACCGCCTGCCGGCCGGCCCTTGGGGCGAGCTCACCGCCCAACCCATCCTTATCGAGGCGCCAAAATCCCTGCTCTCGCCCAACTTCCGCCTCGGCGACGGACGCTGGTATTTCGCCGCCACCAGCGGCGCAGAGGTTGATGCCATCCTGCGCAAGAGCGGACTGACCCCGGCCCAGATCGCCACCCTCCTGCCCGTCCTGCAGACGGTGGCCGACCGGCCCGGTCTCATGGCCGTCGCGCCCCAGCCCGCGCTCATCCGCGGGCTTTCGCCCGAAGTGCGCACCGCGCTCTATGACAAACTTGCGACGGTCCCGGAAAACTTCGCCCAGCTCGAACCCTTCCGCATCACCGATCTCTACCTCGAGGAATGGCTCGATGCGGAAGCGCTCCCGCCGGACGTCGTCACTCAAGTGAAGAGCCTCCTCTGGCGCCGCGGCGATTCGCTCCTCTTCAGCGATTACAACACCGTAGCCGATTCCCTCTCCTCGCCCGTGGTCAAACTCGAGTTACTCCGCCAACTCACCCGCAAAGCCTCGCTCATCCTCAATGTCCGCGTTCCCGACCATGGCAACGTCGAACCTCTTGTCGCCTACTGGGGCACCGGCGGACGCGCCGACAAAGTCCGTCCGCTCATCGCCTCCGTGGCTGCCAGCGGCGGCAGCGAAGTCGACATTTCCAACCTCCTTCCCGTCTTCCCGCGGCAGCGCGTTTACCGCTTCCCGGATCCGCTGCCCGGCACGGACCTCGGACCCGGCTGCCACTGGAGTGCTTTCAACTTTTTCAACAACAACGAAATCGACGACTCGCTGCACACGCCGGAAGGCGTGGAAAAAGTCCTGCGCGCAAATTATTCCGCCGCCACCGGCGAGCCGCGCTTCGGGGACATCATCCTGCTCACCCTGCCCGACGGCAGTTCCATCCACTCCGCCGTCCACATCGCCGACGGCATCGTCTTCACCAAGAATGGCCCTTCCCTCGCCACCCCCTACGTTTTCTCCACCATGCAGGACATGCTCGCCTTCTACCCGAGCAGCGAAAAAATCAGCCTCACCTACTACCGCCGCACTGGCACGTAGCCCCGCCGAAGCGGCAGTGTCCCCGCCGCCGGTCGTTAGGTGGATCGCGATGTCCCATCGCGATTTCCTCAAACCAACATCGCGCCGGGACGGCGCGATCCACCCTTCCACTCAAATTTCAAACGCAAGTCTCCACCTCTTCTTCCCTCCTCGCCCCACCGCCCGCAACCCTCTACTGTTTGCCACTCCATGCCGTCCCAACGCTCCCCGCGCATCCTCGCACGCGTCTTCGCCTACCTCCGCCGCTATCCGCTGCTCGCCGCGGCGACGCTCCTCTGCGCCCTCGGTTCCTCGGTCATGGTCATCATTTTCCCGGTGGTCACCCAGCGGATCATCGACGACGTCCTCCGGGATAAAAACCTCGCCGCCCTCTGGCCGATGCTCGCCCTCGCCGCCTTCGGTTTCCTTGCCCAAGACGGACTCAATACCTTGCGCATCCTCCTCAACAACGCTTTCGAACAAAAAGTCCTCTTCGACCTGCGCAGTGATCTCTACGGACGCCTGCAATCGCTCCCCCTCACCTGGTTCGACCATCGCTCCACCGGCGACATTATGACACGTGTGGTCGAGGACGTGAACAATGTCGAACGCGTCCTCATCGACGGCATCGAACAGGGCGCGGTCGCCGTCCTGCAAATCACCGTCGTTCTCGTCCTCATGTTCTGGTGGAGCCCGCCCCTCGCCTGGTGCGCGCTCACCCCCGTCCCCTTCCTCGCCGCCGGTGCCCTCGCCTACACGCTCACCGCGGGCAAACGCTACAGCATCCAGCGCCGCGCGGCGTCCGATCTGAATTCCCTCCTCCACGACAACCTCGACGGCATACGTCAAATCAAAGGCTACGCCCGCGAAAGCGCCGAACACTCCCGCTTCAACACCTCGAGCGAAAAACTCCGCCAAGCCACCCTTGTCGTCATGCGCGCTTGGGCTTTCTACAACCCCGGCATGAGCCTCTTCTCCTCCATGGGCAGCCTCGTCGTGCTCGGCTACGGCGGCTATGCCGCGATCAATGGCCGCCTCGATCTCGGTGTGCTCGTCGCCTTCCTCGTCCTTGTCCGCTTTCTCTACGAACCCGTCGGACGCCTCCACCAACTCAACCAGATCATCCAAGCCGGACGCGCTGCTGGCAAACGCGTCTTCGACATCCTCGATGCGGAACCCGAACCCGACGCCGGCCATGCCCCCGTCCCCGCGCCCGTGCGCGGCGAAATCGAATTCAAAAACATCAACTTCGCCTACGGCGACGGACCCGACGTGCTCCGCGAGATCAACCTCACAGCGAAGCCGGGCGAGACCGTCGCCTTGGTCGGACCCACGGGAGCCGGCAAGTCATCGCTCGTCGGACTCCTCATGCGCTTCTACGAATCGACCGGCGGGACGATCATGCTCGACGGACAAGACCTCCGCTCCTTCGCCAAAAGCGATCTCCGCCGTATGATCGGCCTCGTCTCGCAGGAAAGCTTCCTCTTCAACGGCACCGTGGCCGACAACCTCCGCTTCGGCAAACCCGACGCCACCGACGACGAACTCTGGTCCGCGCTGCGCGCTGCCAACGCTGCCGCATTTGTCGAAAAACTCCCCAAGCAACTCGACACCGAAGTCGGCGAACGCGGCGTGCGCTTGAGCGTCGGCGAAAAACAACGCATCTCCATCGCCCGCGCGCTGCTGAAAGATCCCCCGGTCCTCCTCCTCGACGAAGCCACCGCCAGCGTCGACAACACCACGGAGAAACTCATCCAGCAAGCCCTCGACCGCCTCCTGCAAAAGCGCACCAGCTTTGTCATAGCCCACCGCTTATCGACCGTCCGCCACGCCGACCAAATCCTCGTCCTTGACCACGGAAAAATCGTCGAACGCGGCAAGCATGACGAACTTCTGGCGCGCGGCGGCCTCTACGCCAAACTCTGCGCCGGCACTGGCTTGCTCAACGAAGCCTAGCCGCGCGACAAAATTTCAACCGCAGAGCACGCCGAGAACACAGAGAGGCAAGCTCCGTCAACTCCCACGCTTGTAGCGGCGGTCTGTGACCGTCGGCGCCTTACCCCATTCATGTTCCGACGGTC
>CAJBKE010000026.1 GCA_903953565.1 uncultured Verrucomicrobiota bacterium
GGGGTTATTCGTGGATTGACCCTCGGGCGCGGGGATTCTTAAATAGACGGATCCTCCCGAACCCATCCAAAAAACAAAAATAACAGGAAAAACATGACAAAAATCGGTATCAATGGCTTCGGGCGCATCGGACGCCTCGTCTTCCGCGCGATTGCGGAGCAGGGATTGCTGGGCAAGGATTTCCAGGTGGTCGCGGTCAATGACCTCGTCCCCGCCGACAACCTTGCTTACCTCGTCAAATACGACTCCACCCAGGGCGCCTTCAAAGGCACCGTGACGAGCGAAAAATCCTCGCCGTCCGCCGCCGAGGACGACGTGCTCGTGGTCAACGGCCAGAAAATCCAATGCCTCGCGGTCAAAGAGGGCCCGGCCGCGCTCCCGTGGAAAGATCTCGGAGTCGACATCGTCCTCGAGTGCACCGGCCTGTTCACCGAGGCCGCCAAAGCCAAGGGCCACCTCGAGGCCGGCGCCAAGAAAGTCATCATTTCCGCCCCGGCCAAGGAGGAAGACATTACCGTGGTGATGGGCGTCAACGACGAGAAATATGACGCGGCCAAGCACCACATCATTTCCAACGCCAGCTGCACGACGAACTGCCTTGCGCCCGTTGCCTACGTTCTTCTCAAGGAAGGCTTCGGCATCGAGGAAGGCCTCATGACCACGGTGCACAGCTACACGGCAACGCAGAAGACCGTCGATGGTCCTTCCAAGAAGGATTGGAAAGGCGGACGTGCCGCGGCGATCAACATCATCCCGTCGACCACCGGCGCGGCCAAAGCCGTCGGTTTGGCCATCCCGGAAATCAAAGGAAAGCTCACCGGCATGTCCTTCCGCGTGCCCACGCCGACCGTTTCCGTTGTCGACCTCACGGTCAAGACGGTGAAGGAAACCAGCTACAAGGAAATCTGCGCGGCGATGAAAAAAGCCAGCGAGACCTACCTTAAAGACATCCTCAAATACACGGACGACGAGGTGGTCTCCTCCGACTTCATCCACGATACGGCTTCGAGCATTTTCGACGCCGGTTCGGGCCTCGAACTGAACAGCCGCTTCTTCAAGCTGGTCAGCTGGTATGACAACGAGTGGGGCTACAGCAACCGCTGCGTCGATCTTCTCAAGAAGGTCGCGGCCAAACTCTAAAAGCCAATCTGCGACGGCGCCCGGGGCAACCCGGGCGCCGTTTCCATCTCCCGCACCGCCATGGGCAAATTCTCCTCTCTCCGCGATCTCGACTTCGCCGGCCGCCGCGCGCTCATCCGCGTGGACTTCAATGTCCCGCAGGACAAAGCCACCGGCGCGATCACCAACAACCAGCGCATCGTCGCTGCGCTTCCCACCATCAAGCACGTCCTCGACCACGGCGGTTCCGTCGTGCTGATGAGCCATCTCGGACGCCCCAACGGTGAGAAGGTGGAGAAATACACGCTCAAGCCCGTCGCCGCGGAATTGGAAAAGCTCCTCGGCCTGCCGGTCAAATTCGTCCCCGAGTGCGCCGGTCCGCTGGCGGAAGAAGCCTGCGCGAGCCTCAAACCCGGCGATGTCGTCCTTCTCGAGAATCTCCGCTTCCACATCGAGGAAGAGGGCAAAGCGAAGAAAGAAGACGGATCCTCGGTCAAAGCCGACCCCGCCAAAGTCGCCGCCTTCCGCGCCAGCCTGAGCAAACTCGGCGATGTTTATGTCAATGACGCCTTCGGCACCGCGCACCGCGCGCATTCGTCGATGGTCGGTGTCGATCTCCCGCAGAAAGCCGCCGGCTTCCTCATGGAGAAGGAACTCAATGCTTTCGCCGCGGTGCTCGAACATCCGCAGCGCCCGCTTCTCGCCATCCTTGGTGGCGCGAAAATCGCGGACAAAATTCCGCTCATCACCAACCTCATCGAAAAGGCCGACGAAATCATCATCGGCGGCGGCATGGCCTACACCTTCAAGAAGGTCCTCGACGGCATGGAAATCGGCGGCAGCCTTTTCGATCCGGAAGGCGCCAAGATTGTGGCCGACCTCGCGGCCAAAGCCAAAGAGCGCAAGGTGAACCTCATCTTCCCGGTCGACTTTGTTTGCGGCGACGCCTTCTCGCCGGATGCCAATACGCAACCGGCCGACGAGGCCTCCGGCATTCCCGCCGGATGGGAAGGTCTCGATGCGGGCCCGAAATCCATCGCGCTCTACCGCGAGGCCATTCTGCGCGCCAAAACGATCATCTGGAACGGCCCTCCCGGGGTGTTCGAGTTCGAGAAATTTTGCGGTGCAACCAAAGCCATGGCCGAAGCCGTGGCCGAAGCCACAGCCAATGGCGCGACCACCGTGGTCGGGGGCGGGGACACGGCCACTGCGGCCAAGAAATTCGGGGTGGCGGACAAAGTCAGCCATTGCTCGACGGGCGGCGGGGCCAGTCTGGAATTCCTTGAAGGTAAGGTGCTTCCGGGTGTGGCGGCCTTGGCCTCCTGACCGGCATCCTTGCCGTCCCCACGATACGAACCTACGCTTGAACGACCATATCGCCGGCCTCCCCGCGAGGCCGCCCACGAATGCGCAAATTCCTTCATCGGCAGCAGTTGGTGAAAAAAGGCCTAGCCTGCGGCAAGTCCCGCCGCACGGTCGAGGACAGCCCGTGGCGTGAAGCCTTGGCCTGCGGCTGGCTGCCGCGCGTCATCGTCTTCGCGCTCTTCGCCATCGGTCTCGGTTTCCTCATCTTCACTGGCGGACCCCAGGAAGAGCCGCTCAAGAAATACCTCATCTGCCTGCTTGTCTTCGGCATCTCGATCGCCCAGCTCTGGGTCAATCACCCGCAGGCCTTTTACCGCAACTCCAGCCTCGCGCTGATCTACGGCATCCTTCTCACCCAACTCGCCACGATCAAGGGCCTCCTAGTGCTGGCCGACACCGGCCGCATCGATCTGCAAGTCTTGCCGTTGCTCATTCCGTATGCGTTCGCACCGCTGGTTTTTTCCGTCTTGCTCGGACGTCACCTCGGGCTCTTCGGCGCCGTGGTGGCGAGTTTGTGGGGTGCGTTCTTGATGCCGGTCATCGACACCGTCTTTCTCGTTATCTCGCTCATTTCCGGCGTGGTCGCCGTGCTTTTCACCCTTCAAGTCCGCCGCCGCAGCCAACTCATCCGCGCCGGTCTTTATGTCGGCGTCGCCGTTTGGCTCCTCGCCGCCATGTTCGGGCAGATCGGGCCGCGCCTCATCACCGAGCCGCAATTGACCGATTGGGGCATGGTCGGATGGCAAACCCTCGCCGCCTTCGGGATCGGCGTGGGCACCGCCATCCTGGTGAGCGGTATCCTGCCCGTGCTCGAGCACATTTTCGGCATCACCACGGACATTTCGTGGTTGGAGTCCGCCGATCTCAATCACCCGCTGCTCAAGCGCATGACCCTCGAAGCGCCCGGCACTTACCATCATAGCCTCGCCGTGGCCAACCTCGCCGAAGCCGGCGCCGAATCGATCGGGGCGAATCCGACGATTTGCCGCGTATGTGCCTACTTCCACGATATCGGCAAAATGGTGAAGCCGGAATATTTCACCGAGAACATGGCTGGCGGGGTCAATCCGCACGACGATCTCGCGCCGTCCATGAGTTCGCTCATCATCATTTCGCACGTGAAGGAAGGCGTCGACCTCGGACTGAAAAACAAACTCAACGACTTGGTGATCGATGTCATTCGCGAGCACCATGGGAACTCGACGGTGCGCTTCTTTTACGAACGCGCCCAGCGGCAGGCCGAGGACGCACGGCTCGGCGGCAAGATCATGAACCTGCGCGCCGAGGATGTTCCGGCCGTGCAGGAGGAAAATTTCCGTTATCCCGGACCGAATCCGCAGACCAAGGAAAGCGGCATCATTTGTCTGGCCGATGCCGTGGAGAGCGCCTCGCGCAGCCTGAAGCGCCCTACTCCGCAACGCGTCGAGGACCTGGTCGATGAAGTCATCGAGCGCAAAATGGATGAAGGATTGCTCGACGAGTGTCCGCTGACCTTGGCCGATATCAAAAAGTTGTCCGCCAGCTTCCGCTTCACCCTCCTCAACATGATGCACAGCCGTATCGCCTACACGCAGGAAGAGGAGAAAGCGGACAAAGCCGAAGCCGAGGCCAAGGCGACGGCTTGAGGTGTAGCGGCGACGCTACAAAGGTGGATCGCGACCTCCGGGCGCGATTTTTCAACGACTTATCGCGATCGCGACAGGGACATCGCGATCAACCTTGGTGCTTGGTCCGTCTCGCCCCCTTCGGCATAACCAAAGCCCCATGAGCACCACACCCGAGTTGGTTTGGTTGAACCGCCAGCGCGCGGTCTCTGCCCGCCAACTGCGGCTTCCCGCGGTGGCGGAAGCCGTGCAACGTGCTTGGCCCGACATCGCCGCGGCGGAACTCAAGGGCTCGGTCCTGCGCCGATTGCCTGAGATCTGCTTCGTTGTTGTTTCCGATGCGCGCATCGCCGCACTGCATGACGAGTTCATGCGCGATCCGACTCCGACCGATGTCATCACGTTCCATCATGGTGAAATCGTGCTCAGTGCCGAGACGGCCCGCCGCGAAGCGCGGCAGCGCGGGCTGCCCTTGCCCGCGGAAATCGCCCGCTACGCCGTGCACGGACTTCTCCATCTCGCCGGCTGGTCGGACGGCGACTCCGGTGCGGCGGCGGACATGCGTTCCATACAGGAGAAAATTTTGCGCCGCGCGCTGCGCGGTTTGTGCTAACTTCGGCCATGCTTCGTCCCGTGCCCGTTGCCGATCCTGCGGCGGAAATCGCCGCATGGTGGCGCCTCGTGGAATTGTGCCTGCCCACGCACGAAAAATGCGGCGCTTTGACTTTTGCCCCGTCGGGAACCGAGACGCTCGAGGGTGATTGGCAACGCTGGGTGACGGATGTGTTTTTGCCCGTCCTGCATCCGGCCCTTCTCTCTTTGCAAAATACCGCCGCCGCGCAGGATAGCGTCCGTTTGCTCTGCGAAGATGCCGCGCTCGGCGCCGCTCTGACTGCGGATGCGGCGCAGCGCAGCTTGCTCTCCGGGCGCCATCTCCTTCTTGCCTGCCAACCTCCCCAAGGGGCCAAGTTTCTCGAACGCTTGCGCGAAACGGCTCTGCATCGCACCGAAGCCGGACAACTCGCCACAATCTTCGCCGTCCGTGGTCAGATTTTCCATTTGCCCTTCGTGCAAGTGGCCGGCGCGTTGGTCCTGGCTGAATGCGTTTTGGGTGCCGATGCAGCGGGCGTCACCCTGCCCGCAGCAAGAACCATCGACCTGATGCAAGGCGCGATGGATTCCGTAGCCGCGGTTCCGTCTGTTCAGTTGCTGGCGGTATGAGCCAAGCGGGAGTCATCACCGAGATCGAAACGCGCGACAAGGATGCGCTGGACACGCCTTGGAATGTCGTGGTGCACAACGATCCGGTCAACCTCATGTCTTATGTCACGATGGTCTTCCAGCGTGTGCTCGGATTTCCGCGCGACAGGGCGACCAAGCACATGCTCGAAGTGCACCAAAAGGGCCGTTCGCTCGTCTGGTCCGGCGAACGCGAACGCGCCGAAGCCATCGTCGAGCAACTCCACGGTTACCTCCTGCTCGCCACGATCGAGCAGGCGGAGCTCTGACTTCCCATGCGTTTCCGCCGCGCCTCGTCCGACTCGTGGGAACTCCGCGAGATCCATCCTCTTTTTGCCACGCTTCTCGTCGACTTGCCCAAGGCGGCGTCGCGCCACAAGAAAGCGCAGGCCAGACTTTATCCCGATCCGACCGGAGGCACCGGGGATGAGGAGCTTCGCCGGGATTGGAAAGAACACGTGCGTCCCGAACTGGAGCGCCTTTTTTCGACCAGCCGAGATATCGTGACACGCGACCTGGAAAGCCTCGGACCCAACGGGCAGGGCGGCAAAGTTGTCATTCCGGAAAACCACATCGATGCGTGGCTGAACGCGCTCAACCAAGCGCGCTTGGTCATCGTCGAGGAAAACCGGTTCGCCGAGTCCGATCTCGATCATCGCGAGCCGCCCGACTTGGCCACGCGCCGAGGTCTCTCCCTGCTCAAAATACACTTCTACGCGCACTTGCAGGAGCTGCTCGTCGAGGCGGCGGGCTGACCCCATGCCCGCGGCCGAGACCACCGAGGCCATCCTCCTGCGCCGGGCCCGTTTCGGCGAATCGAGCTACGTCCTCATTTGGCTCTCGCCCGAGCACGGAAAAATCCGCACCGCCGCGCGGGGCACGGCGCGCAAGGACAGCAAGCTGCGTGGCCGGCTTGATCTTTTTTATCACGCGGAAGTGCAATTCGCAGCCGGACGGAAATCGGATCTGCATGCGCTGCGCGAGTTGAAACTGCTCGAGACATGGGAAGGTCTGCGCGGGAACTACGGACGCCTCCTTGCCGCTTCGTATTTCGCCGAGTTGTGCGATCTTTTGTCCGAGCCTGCCCACGCCGCGCCGGGTTTGTTCGATCTCATGCGTCGCGCCCTCGGACACTTGTGTGACAACAACCCCTCTCGCCGTTCGCTGGAATTTTTCGAGTCCGAAGTCTGCCGCGTCCTTGGCTTTGGTCACGCCGGCAACGCACTCGGCGCGATCGAGGCCCACGCCGGACGTATTCCGGTCAATCGCCGGCGCTTGGCCGAAGTAATCGGCTAGCAGTTCCCGATTGTATCGTTGCTGCCGGTGGGTCAGGACATTACAATCTTTGGCAATGGCGCCGGCCGCCTCCCCGAATCCTCCCGAGTTCGTCGCTCGGGACAAGGCGGCGTTGTCCATGGAAGTCGCGGGAGACAAAGCCGCCTCGCGCGGCGACGATCGCGAAGCACTTTCCTGTTGGAACGAAGCTCTCGATATTCTCACCAGCCGCGCCCGGTCCGCCGAGGCTGCGCGGGTTGCCTCGAAAATTGCCATGACCGAGGAAAATCTCGGCGAGACGGAATCCTCCTGCCTCCACTACGCCCAAGCGGCGGACCTTTACAAACTGGCCGGAGACCAACGTCGCGTGCCCATGTGCCTCAACAATCTCGCGATGCTGCGCAAACTTTCCGGTGAGTTGGAAGAAGCCTCCGTTCTTCTTGCTCGAGCTCTCGACGAGGCGTCGCGTTGCCATGGTTCGGTCCATGGTGAAACCGCCCTCATCGCCACCAACCTCGGCGCCGTCCTCTGCGAGTGCGGCGACCTCCTCGGCGCCGAGCAGCGCCACATGCAGGCCCTCGGGATCCGCGAACAACTTTTCGGTCCGAACCATCCCGAAGTCGGCCTCAGCCTCGGACACCTCGCTGTCATCCATCAAATGCGCGGCGATCAAGAACGCGCCCGGAGCTTCTACACCGCCGCCCTCGAAATCCTCGACCAGTTTCCCCAACTCCACGAAGCCGAGCGCAGCATCCTGCGCCAAAATCTCGAAGGCCTGTGACCGTCGCTACAAGCGCGGCGTGGATGCGGGGGATTTCAGTTGCAGGGTGACCCACTTGCCCCGGCGCGACACAGCTTCGAGTTGTAGCCCGAAGAGGAGGAACGTTTCGAGCGTTTCGCTTTCTTGGGGACGCAGGATGCCGGAAAGAATGAGGCAGCCGCCGGGCCGGACGGTAGCGGTGATTTGCGGAGCGGCGAGGCGCAGGATTTCGCTGAAGACATTGGCCGCGACGAGCGGGTAGGTTTTGCGTGGTTTCCAGCGCAGGAGATTTGTCTTGGTTGTTTTGATGCGGCCGCAGCGGTTGCGGCGCATATTGGCCTGCGCGGCTTTGATGGCCCGTTCGTCATAGTCAAAAGCATCGACCCGCTTGGCGCCGAGTTTTTCGGCGGCGATGGCCAGGATTCCGGAGCCCGTTCCGATATCGAGCATGGTCCAGTCTTTGCCGATGCGTCCGGCTTCTTGGCAAAGAAAACGCAGGCATGCCGCGGTCGTCGCGTGCTCCCCTGTGCCGAAGGCCATGGCTCCGGTGATGCGGAGAAGAATGCGGGGTTTCGGCTTGGCCGAGGGCCAAGATCCGTGGGCGTCGATGATGGCAAGATCGCGCGCGACGACCAGTGGACGGCGCGGCGCGTTGGCGCGGGTGGCGATTTTGACGGTGTCGATGCGTTCCAGTTTTCCGCCGAATTCTTTACGAAGTTGGCGCAGCACACTCCCGGATGCGTAGCCCTCGAGGCGCAGAAGTTTGGTTCCCGGCCGGATGTGTATCACCAGCCCGGTGCCGAGAAAGGCGAGACGTTCGCGCCACGCATCCTCGTGCACTTTCGAGGCGTGGCGCACCCATCGCTGGATATGGCGCGGGGAAGATTTTTCTGCCATCACCTCAAACTGGATTTATTTTCTTCGCTGCTCAAGCACCGGGCGGATAGATTCGAGGCCATGATCAAATCTTACGCGCAATGGATCACCGGACCCGGTGGTGAGTGGCTCAAGGATGTCGGATTGCTGGTCCTGCGGGTCTGGCTCGGACTGTCCATGCTTCTGCTGCACGGCTGGGGCAAAGTGCAAGGCATGGCCGACAAAGCAGCCTCTTTCCCGGATCCTCTCGGGGTCGGTTCGGCCATGAGCCTCAACCTCGTGGTCTTTTCGGAGGTCCTCTGCGCCGTCCTGCTCGTGGCCGGCTTGGCTGCGCGCTTCGCCCTTATCCCTCTCGTCGTGACCATGGCGGTGGCGTTCTTTGTCATCCATGGCGGACGTCTGGTCGGCGAGGGCAACGGCGAGATGGCCTTCATTTACCTCGCGGGATTTGTCGCGCTGCTCATCGCCGGTCCCGGGCGTTATTCCTTTGATCATTACATCCTGAGGGCCTTCCGCGGGAATAGCTGACCAAACGGCTGGCTAAGCCAGCCGGCCCTACCGGCTTATGCACGAGTTTTCTTACCGAAACGGCGAATTGTATTGCGAGGGCGTGTCTCTCGCTCGCCTGGCGTCCGAGCACGGCACGCCGCTCTACGTCTATAGTGCGAAGACGGTCCGCGAGCATTACCGTCGTTTGGACGAGGCGCTCTCCGGTCTCGATCACCGCGTGTGCTTCGCCATGAAGGCGAACTCGAATCTGGCGGTGCTCGACCTGCTGGCGCGCGAGGGGGCGGGCTTCGACATTGTTTCAGGCGGTGAGTTGTTCCGTGTGCTCAAGGCGGGAGGGCGCGCCAATGACTGCACTTTCGCCGGTGTGGGCAAGACGCGGGAGGAAATCGAATACGCGCTGGAGCAAGGTGTTTATTCCTTCAACGTGGAGTCCGAGCCGGAGTTGGAATTCATCAACGAGGTGGCCGGCGCGATGGGCAAAAAGGCCCCGGTGGCTTTGCGCGTTAATCCCGATGTTGACGCGCAGACCCACAAATACATTTCGACCGGCAAGAGCCACAACAAGTTCGGGATCGGGATCGACCGCATCCTCGGGGTCTATGCGGAGGCAGCCAAGTTGCCGCATTTGCAGATCCGCGGGATCCAGACGCACATCGGCTCGCAGATCCTCGAGACGAAACCCTTTGTCGAAGCCCTGGCCAAACTTGTTCCGATCGTGCAGGAGTTGAAGGCGCTCTACGGCATCGAATTTTTCAGCATCGGTGGCGGGGTTGGCATCATCTACCGGGGCACTTTGGAGAGTGGTGCGCCCGACTGGTGGAAGCGGGCGGATGAAGACGGCGGCAAGCGCATCGGATTCGACGACTACGCCAAAGCGGTGGTTCCGCTGCTGCAACCGCTCGGTTTGAAAATTCTGCTCGAGCCCGGACGCAGTCTGGTCGGCAACGCGGGCGTTCTGCTTGCCACGGTGCAGTATGTGAAGCGCACGCCGGCAAAGACTTTTGTCATAACCGATGCGGGCATGAACGATCTGATCCGCCCGGCCCTTTACGAAGGCCACCACGAAATCGTGCCGCTGAAAGAACCGCCAGCCGGCGTTCCCTGCGGTCCGGTCGATGTGGTTGGTCCGGTCTGCGAGAGCGGCGATTTCTTTGCCCAAGATCGGGAGCTTCCCGAGGTGGCCGCGGGTGACCGTCTCGCCCTGCTCAGTGCGGGTGCTTACGGATTTGTCATGGCCTCGAACTACAATTCGCGGCGTTTGCCGGCGGAAATTCTCGTCGATGGCGACAAGTGCGAGGTCGCACGGGCGCGTCAGTCTTGGGATGATTTGATCGCGGGGGAGAAGGTCGCAAAAATGTAGCGTCGCCGTCCCCGGCGACGGCCGTTTCCGCTCTTGCGTCGGACCATAAATCAGCAAGTGCACCGACGCTCACAGAGCGCCGCTACAAATTTTCAATCCGCCGATGCGGTGCGCGGTGCGTTGGGCAAATCGAGCGGACGGGCAACGAAGATACCCGCGTGCGTGCTGAACTTGTTGAGGTAATCGCTCAACCGGTCATCGAGGACGACTTCGCGGTGATTTCTCGAGGCGTGGAGGAAGCGCAGGACGCCATTGCTGTCGCGGGAGGCGAGGCCGACGTGCGAGGTGTAGGTCTCGTGCCAATTGGTCACGATGCAGATGATGTCGCCGTTGCGCAGTTTCGATTCGATGCGCGGCACTTGCGAACGCGGGACGTAGGTGATGCCGCGGCGGGAGAGTTCGTTTTCGACGCGGATGAAAGCGGGAACGAGCGAGGGGTCGGCGCGCAATTGGCGGTAGAGGTGGGGCTTTTTTCCCATGTAGGCCATGCGACGGTGGAGTTTTTTGCCGCCGAGGGACGGGGTGATGTCCTTGACCAGTCCGCGGCGTTCGTTGTCGCGGATCCAGTCTTCGAGATGGTGCAAACGCGAGTCGAAGCGCCCGGTGCAGCGTCCGTCGCGGTAGCGGTCCATCTCGACGAGTCGCAGCATTTCCTGCGGCGAGTAGGGCGGGGGATGCAGGGCGACGAGCCGCCCCATGCAGAGGGCGATTTCGAAGAGCGTCCAGCAATCCATCCCGGCCATGTTGACCGACTCCGCCTCGACGGTGTCGTGCAGCTCCAGCGTGTAGTTCACGTAGGGCGTGCCGCGCAGGGCGAGGGCGAATTTGTTGACCCGTTCCCCGAGGGGAAGCTCAGCCCAGCCCGCGCGGTAACCGCGGTTCATGAGCTGCTGGAATTTTTCCTGTCCGATGAATGTCTTGTCCAAGGGCAATCCGGCCGCCGGCCCGGGCGTGATCGAGGCGGAGAGCAGGACGAGAGAGAAGAAGGCGGCGCGCATCGGAGGAACCTACCACAGGAGGCCCAACGGGCCAACCTGCTCCGCGGACGGCCTGCTATTAAGAATTATTCTTGAAATAAACTGCCATAAGAACGATGTTCCCCACATGACTGGCAAGGCCGCCCACTCCAAACGTCAACTCAAGCGCTACGAGGAATCGATCGCGCAGGACGGACTGCGCCTCACCCGCCAGCGCAAGCATGTTTACGAGGTTCTCCTCGGGCGTCAGGACCATCCGACCGCCATGGAGGTATTCCTCAGAGCCAAGCCGGAGATGGAGTCGCTCTCTCTGGCCACGGTTTACAACGTGCTCGAGACGCTTTCCGAGCGCGGTTTGGTGCGCAAGGTGCATCTGGACAGCGGTTCGATGCGCTATTGCGCGAACCATGCCAGACACGGACACTTCACATGCACGGGTTGCGGCGCGGTGCTTGATGTTCCGCTTCTTCCCGGAGCGGAGTTGGAGAAACTTCACCAACTTCCGCGCGGCTACACCGTGACCCACCAAGAGGTTGCTCTCCGCGGCCTCTGCGCCACCTGCCGGAAAAAACCACCATTGAATTTATGAAACACCTCAAAATCGACAACCTTCACGTCAGCATCGGCGACCGCGAAATTCTGCGCGGGCTCTCCCTCGATCTGCCGACCGGGCAAGTGCATGCCATCATGGGACCGAACGGCTCGGGTAAAAGCACGCTGGCCAAGGTGATCGCCGGACATCCTGATTACACCGTCACCTCGGGCGACGTCCTTTTCGACGGCGAAAGCATCCTCGAAATGGAGCCCGACGTGCGCGCGCGCAAAGGCATCTTCCTCGCTTTTCAATATCCGAGCGAGATTCCCGGAGTGACCATCGCCAATTTTCTCCGCGCCGCGCTGCAAGCCCGTCTTCCCGAGGGCGAGGAACTCGAGGCGACCGAATACTACGCCAAACTGTACGAGAAAATGGATCTCCTCGAGATGCCGCGAACCTTCACCTCGCGTCCGGTCAACGAGGGTTTTTCCGGCGGCGAGAAAAAGCGCTGCGAAATCCTCCAGATGGCCATGCTGCAGCCGACGTTCGCTTTGCTCGACGAGACCGACTCCGGACTCGACATCGACGCCCTCAAGATCGTCTCGCACGGGGTCAACTCCCTGCGCGGGCCGGACACCGGCATGCTGGTCATCACTCACTACCAGCGCCTGCTCGACTACATAGTGCCTGACGTGGTGCACGTCATGGTCAACGGCCGCATCGTCGAGAGCGGGACCAAAGAACTTGCCCTCAAGCTCGAAGCCGAAGGTTACGACTGGGCCAATGAACCGGAGGCCGAAGCGGTCGGCGCTTGAACGAAAAAGAGGACACAACCATGAGCGACACACAGACCCAACTGGAAATCGACCGCGAGAAAGGCAACTTCCGCTATGACGTCGATTACGAATTCGACGCCGGCACCGGCCTGACCGAGAAAACCATCGATTACATTTGCGACGTCAAAGGCGAACCGGATTGGATCCGCGAGTTCCGCAAGGACGCGCTGAGAAAATTCCACGAGAAACCCATGCCGACGCATTGGGCCTCGAAGGATCTGGAGAACATCGTCTTCGACAACATCCGCTACTATCTTTCGCAGGGCCAGAAGCCCAAGCGCTCGTGGGACGAAGTGCCGGAGGACGTGAAACGCACTTTCGAGCGTCTCGGTATCCCCGAACAGGAGCGCAAGTTCCTCGCCGGCGTGGAAGCTCAGTTCGACAGCGAAGCGGCCTATTCGAACATCAAAGAAGCCGTGGGCAAGCAGGGTGTCATTTTTGTTGGAAGCACCGAAGGACTTAAGGAACACCCGGAAATTTTCCGCAAGTGGTTCGGCAAAGTGATCCCGACTGGCGACAACAAATTCAGCGCTTTGAACAGCGCGGCCTTCAGCGGCGGTTCGTTCATTTACGTCCCGCCCGGCGTGAAAGTCTCGCATCCGCTGCAGGCTTATTTCCGCATCAACGCGGAAAACTTCGGCCAATTCGAGCGCACGCTGATCATCGCCGACGAAGGCGCCGAGGTGACCTACATGGAAGGCTGCACCGCGCCGAAGTTCGACACGGCCACCCTACACAGCGCAGTGGTGGAACTCGTCGCGCTCAAGGGCGCGAAGATCCAATACATCACCGTGCAGAACTGGTCGAACAACGTGTTCAATCTCGTGACCAAGCGCGGGCTGGCCATGGAAGATGCCGAGGTCAAGTGGATCGACTGCAATATCGGTTCCCGCCTGACCATGAAATATCCCGGCGTGGTCATGAAGGGCCGTCGCGCCCGCGGTGAAGTGATTTCCATCGCGCTGGCCGGCGACGGACAGCACCAGGATACCGGCGCGAAGATGATCCACGCGGCGGACGACACGACGAGCAATATCGTGTCGAAGTCTATCAGCGTGGGCACAGGCCGCGCCACCTACCGCGGAATGGTCAATGTGCCGCGCCATCTCAAGGGCTGCAAAAACAACACCGAGTGCGATGCGTTGCTCATCAATACAAACAGCCGCACGGACACCTATCCCGCCATCACGGTGCGCGGAACGGGCAATGCCTGCCAGCACGAGGCCAGTGTCAGCCAGGTGAGCGAAGAGCAGATCTTCTATATGCAGCAGCGCGGTCTCACCGAGGGGCAGGCCATGAGCCTGAGTGTCAATGGATTCATCAACGATCTGGTCCGCGAATTCCCTATGGAATACAGCGTCGAGTTGAAGCGTCTCATCGATCTCGAGATGGAAGGGTCGGTCGGCTGAGCGGCCGCCAGGAGCGAACATGAATATGGCAACCGCACCCGTTTCCGGCGTCCCTTTGATCGAAGGCGCTTTGGTCGAAGGCCACTGGCCCGAATGGTTTGTCGCCTCGCGCCAGCGTGGATGGGAAGATTTCCAAAAGCTTCCCGCCCCGGCCGCGAAGGACGAAAAATGGCGCTTCTCCAATGTCCGGGCGCTTTCGCTCGATGCTTTCCGTTATCCGGGTGCCGTGGCTGATGCGGCCGCGCTGACGGCGCGCTCGACGGGGTTGGGCGAATCCGCCGCACGCTTTGTTTTCGGCAACAACCGTCTTCTCTCTGCCACCGCGCCCGCTGCGGATCTGGTCGCGGCAGGTCTGGTCATCATGACCCTCGAGGAGGCCGCCACGAAGCATGCCGATCTCGTGCAAAAACATTTCATGGCGCAGGAAGCCAAACTCGGATCGGCCAAATATGCCGCCTTGCATCGTTCCGGTCCGATCAATGGCGTGTTTATCCGTGTCCCCAAAAATCTCGAAGTCGCGCAACCTATTGAAATTTTCCACTGGGTCGAAGGCGAGAGCTCCGCAGTTTTCCCGCACACCCTTGTGGTCTGCGAACGTCACAGCAAAGCCACCGTGGTCGATTGCTTCCGCAGTGCCGACGGCGCCCCGGCCTTCGCCTGCGGGGTCAACGATCTCGTGGTCGAAGAAGGCGCCAAGCTTAACTACGTCGCCGTGCAGCAATGGAGTCCCTCGTCGGTGGCGTTTCATCTCAACTCCACCATCGTCGGCCGCGATGCCTCTTGCCTCGGTATGCAGGTCAACCTCGGCGGCAAATTTGTCCGCAACGAGAACTACAGCCGCATGGTCTCCGAGGGTGCGCGCAGCGACATGCTTTCGGTCAATATCGCCTCGGACGAACAAATGATCGACCAGCGCACGTTCCAGGATCATGCCAAGCCGAACGCGACCAGTGATCTGCTGTACCAGAATGCGCTGACCGGCAAGGGCCGCACTGTTTTCAGCGGGGTCATCCGGGTCGAACCCGGTGCGCACAAGACCGATGCGTACCAGAAAGTGCGCAACATTGTCCTGAGCGATGACGCCGAGGCCAACAGCATGCCCGGTTTGGAAATCGAGGCGGACGACGTCCGTTGCACCCACGGTGCGACCACCGCGCAAATCGACGACCGCGAGTTGTTCTATCTTGAAGCCCGCGGCATCCGTCCGGATGCTGCGCGCCAGTTGCTCGTCATGGGATTTTTCAACACCGTTCTCGATCGCCTGCCGGACGCACGTCTGCGCGGCCACATCGAGGGCTTGGTCGAAGCGCGACTGACTTCCGCTCTGCGGAGTTAGGTGGATCGCGATGTCCCCATCGCGATTTCTTTCTGAGTAATCGCGCCGGGACGGCGCGATCCACCTAGCGTTAGACCCGAATCGTTCGATTCGGCTGGCTTGGCCGACCGCATGCTGAGCCAGTTCTTTTGGAAATGGATTACAACTCCTCGGGGTGATTAAGGAG
Source organism: uncultured Verrucomicrobiota bacterium (assembly GCA_903953565.1). Taxonomy (GTDB): domain Bacteria; phylum Verrucomicrobiota; class Verrucomicrobiia; order Chthoniobacterales; family JACTMZ01; genus JACTMZ01. The sequence continues at coordinate 15,368 of CAJBKE010000026.1, forward strand.
TTCGGAGATGCGCATGAGGAGGCGGCCGGCGGCGCCGCCGTCGAGCACGCGGTGATCGAAACTGAGCGTGAATTGCGCGACGGTTACCGGGACAAACTGAGCTTTCTCCTTGTCCCATTTCGGCTCGACGCGTCCCGCGCCGAGTCCGAGAAGAACGGTCTGCTCGGGCAGCGGGATCGGCGTGGCCAAGGTAAGACCGAATGTGCCGTAGTTTGTGACCGTCGAAATGCACTGCCCCATGTCGGCGGGTGTGAGGCGGCGTTGGCGGGCGAGTTCGACCAAACGCGCATACATCGGCACCATTTCCTTGAGCTTGTGTTTGTCCGCGTTGCGGATGACCGGGACAAGCACGCCATCCTCGGCTTCGACAGCGAAGCCGATGTCAATCGAACCCGGGTGGATGACTTGGTTGCCGATGAGGCGGCCGGCCGGAGCGCTGTTTTCGCTCAGGGCCATGGCCAGCGCGCGCAAAGCGTAGAGCGAGACGCCGGCTTTTTCGGCGGAGGCTTTGCGGTGCGCGAGCATCTTGTCGAGTTCGACGGGCAGGACGACGGTGGCCAGCGGTCGTGTCCAACTGCGGCGCATGGCATCGGCCACGGCGACGCGCATGGAGGACGCCTCGGTGACTTTCTGTTGGTCGAGGTTCTCCATGAAACGTTCGAAGTCCTCGATGGTGACGCGTCCGCCCGCACCGCTGCCAGCCACGCCAGCGAGATCGGCGGCACTGAGTCCGAGTTCCGTCATACGCGCCTTCATGCGCGGCGAAAGATAAGCGGCACCGCCGGCGTGGGCGGGAACGGGGAGGCCTTTGATCGTGGGTTCGGGTTTGTCGGACTGCTTGATCTCGGGCTTGGCTACGCGTTTCTTTTTCGGTTTCTCCGGGGCGCCGGCGGGCATGGAGCCGGTGGGTTGTCCGTTGGATCCGTTTTCCTCCGGTTCGAGATAGCCCATGCGTTCGGCATCGGCGTCGGCCACTTCGAGATACCCCAGCGTGGCCCCGACGGCGTAGCTCTCGCCTTCGGCCGCGCGCAACTCGACCAATTTGCCGCTGCATGGGGCGACGACGCCCATGACGGCTTTGTTCGTTTCCACTTCCATCACGTCGCTGTCACCGAGGACATCGTCACCGGGTTTGGCGATGAGGCGGACGATGGTGGCTTCGGCGATGGACTCGCCGAGTTGCGGCATGAGGAGAGGAATGCGGGCCATAAAATTATTGGGTGAGAAGTTGGCGCAGACGCGCGCCGACGGTCGTGGCGGTCGGACGGTGGGCGGCCCAGAGGTCCGGGTGATAAGGCACGGGTGTGTCCTTGGCGTTGAGCCGCATGGGCGCGGCGTCGAGGAGGCCGAAGCCTTCGGTGGCCACGCGCGAAATGACTTCTGCAGTGACGCCGCCCCACGGCCAAGCTTCGCCCACGACGAGGAGGCGTCCGGTGCGGGCGACGGAGGCGAGGATGGTGTCGGTATCGAGGGGCTTGACCGTGCGCAGGTCGATGACTTCGATCTGCCAGCCTTCCTCGACAAGATCTTCGGCAGCTTGCAGGGATTCGTGCAGCATGGCGCTGTAGGTCACGACAGTGGCATCGCGTCCGGCGCGGGCGATGCGCGCTTTGCCCGCGGGTTGCGCGACATCGGGAAGTTTGTCCGCCTTGAGATGGTAATAGAGGAGCTTGTGCTCGCAGAAAATGACGGGGTCGTCGATGGACACCGCCTCGAGCATCATGCTGTAGGCGTCCTCCACCGTGGCGGGTGTCATGACAACAAGACCCGGGTAGTGGGAATAAATCGCCTCCATGCTCTGACTATGGAAGGGTCCGGCGCCGAGCGTGCCGCCACTGGGCAGTCGGACGACGATGGGGCAGGGGATATCGGTGCGGTAGTAGAGGGTGGCGGCTTGGTTGACGATCTGGTTGAACCCGACGGTCGAGAAGTCGGCGAATTGCATTTCGACGATCGGGCGCGCGCCTTCGATGGCGGCGCCGACGGCCAGACCGACAATGGCGTCCTCGCTCAACGGCGCATCCATGACCCGGCCGGGAAATTCGGCGGCCAGATTCTTGGTTGCTTTGAACGCCCCGCCGAATGCGCCGACGTCCTGCCCGTAGATGAAAACGCGCGGGTCGTCGGCCAGCGCTTTTTCCTGCGCGGCGCGGATGGCTTCGAGGTAGGTGACGCTCATTCTTCCTCCGCGTCGTAATGTCCGTCGACCAGGCGCTCCGTCGAAATGGCCTGCCAATCTTCGCTGGTCGGGTCCGGTCCTTTTTCGCGCTGCGCTTTGTTGAGGGCTGCCTCGACTTCGGCCTGAGCCTCTTTGGTCCATGTCGCAATTTCCCCGTCTGTCGCGAGATCGGCTTCGATGAGTTGGCGGGCGCCGACCTCGAGACAGTCGCGACCGACATTGGCCTTGCGCAGATCTGGATCAACGTAACCGGCGTCGTCATGCTCGCCGTGTCCGACGAGACGCAGGAGGCTGGCCACGACGAGTTGCGGTCCGTGACCCTCGCGCGCGGCTTGCACGGCGAGGCGCAGGGTCTCGAGGCAGGCCGTCGGGTCGGTGCCGTCGCATTTGAACCCGGCGATGCCGTATCCGGCGGCTTTGTCGAGGAGGTCGGCGCAGACGAACTGGCGGTTGTTCGGTGTGGAGTAAGCGTATTGGTTGTTGGCCACCACGACGACGAGCGGGAGGTGTTCGACCGCGGCCATGTTGATGCCCTCGTGAAAGGCACCGGTCGAGGTGCCGCCGTCGCCGATGGAAGTGACCCCGACCACGCCGGTTTCCCCGCGCAAGCGCCGGGCGTAAAGTCCGCCAGCCACCACGGGCACAAGCGCACCGAGGTGGCTGATCATGGCATAGTAGCCTTCGCGCGGGCGTCCGCGGTGGATGTTGCCGTCGCGCCCGCGCATGGGACCTTGGGCTGATCCGAGATAGGTGCGCAACGTGTCGAGCACGGTGTCGCCGAAGGCAAGGCGTCCGGCCTGGTCGCGGATGAGCGGACCATAAATGTCGCCCTTTTTGAGGAAGATGGACGAGGCGGTGCTGAGGGCTTCCTGGCCTTTGCCCAGAAAGACGCCGCCTTTGATCATCCCGGCGCGATAGAGGCTCGCGAGTTTGTCTTCTGTCGCGCGAGCGAGAAGCATGACGCGGTAAGCGCGCACGAGCAGGGCCGGATCGAGGTCATTTCGTGCCGCTGTCTTTTCCTTGACTGCCGTGACCATCAGAGAGCCGACACTATCGCGGGAGGCCCCTGTGCTGCAAAGGCAAAACAGGCATGGTTTGCTTCCTTTTGGCTCGCGGAGAGTTGCCCTACAGACAAAATGCCGGGGATGTCCCGGGTGCGCGTCCTGATTGTCGGAATCCCCTTGCTGCTGGCGGCGGTGACAGCGGTCGCGCTTTGGACAGTGGCCCGCGTCTCGGTCGACAAGAAAAACGAGATGTATATCGGCAGTATCGGGGAGCCCACCACGCTCAATCCGATTCAGGCGGCCGATTCGGTGTCCGGTTCGGTGACCGGCGTCGTCTTCAACGGCCTCCTCAAATACAATGCCGGGCTGGAAATTGTCGGGGATCTGGCTTCGGAGTGGGATCTGGGACAACGCAGCACGTTTTTTTTCGGCACGGACGAAGAGGCGATCATGGCCGCGGCCAACCTGGAAGCGGGCCTCGTCGATCGCACGGCCCTGAATTTGCAGCGCTACTCCGTGGAAGGGAACCGGCTGATGCTCGAGTTGTCGCTGCCGGGGGTTTCTGACTCGCGCAAGCTGGCGGAAAAGTTCGGTGTGCCGGCAATTCCCGTGCGGACCGTCTCGATTACCGCGCCCAAGCCGCTGGGCGAGGCGCTCGCCGAATTCGCCGCCACCGATCCGGCCGGGCGCGTCGTGCGGGTTTGGACCAACGGCAACCTCGGGGAGTTGGTTTATCTCGGCAACGAGGAGGAAACCCTCGGACGCTTGCGTGTGTGGCTGGCAGAACGCTTCGGCGAGGAGGGGTTGGTCATCGAACCGGTGCTGGCGCCGGAATTCCTGGCCGAGCCGGAGGTCACCTTCCGTTTGCACGAAGGTGTGCGTTGGCACGATGGCGCGCCATTCACCTCGCGCGACGTCAAATTCACCTACGATGCGATCATGGACGACCGCGTGGCCTCGCCGCGCAAACCGGATTACGAGTTGGTGCTGTCCGTCGAAACACCCGACGAGCAGACCGTGCGCGTGGTTTACCGGCGTCCATTTTCACCCGCGCTGGAAAGTTGGATGATGAGCATTTTGCCCGCGCATTTGCTGGCCGATGTCCCGCCCGACCAATGGCCCCTCGCTTTCAACCGCGCGCCGGTCGGCACGGGTCCGTTCAAATTTGCGGAATGGAAAACCAACCAATTCGTACGCGTGGCGCGCAATGACGACTATTTCAAAGGCCGTCCGCATCTCGACAGCATCGTCTTCCGATCGCTCCCCGACCCGTTGACCCTGCGGCTTGCCTTCGAAACGCGGCAGGTCGATTTCTGGTCGGCTGACCCGTGGGCGGTGGGGAGTTTCCGCAAGGACGAGCGCTTTACGCTCTTCACTTCACCGAGCAATTCCTACAACTATGTCGGCTGGAATCTGCGGCGGCCGATGTTCCAGGATTTGCGTGTGCGGCAGGCGCTGGCCCATGCGGTCAATATCGACCAAATGATCCGCTACGTTCTTTACGGTTACGGCACGCAGAGCACGGGAATTTTCACCCCCGAGATGTGGTTCTTCAACCCGGACGTGCAACCGCTGGCCTACGATCCGGAAAAGGCCAAGCAACTTCTCGATGCCGCCGGCTGGGTTCCGGGGCCTGACGGCGTGCGCGTGAAGGACGGAAAACGCTTCGCTTTCACCCTGATTACGAACAACGGCAATGTTATCCGCAGCGACATCGCCACGCTGGTGCAGGAAAATCTGCGCGCAGTCGGCATCGACGTCACCGTCGAAATGTATGAGTGGGCCGTCTTTCTCAAACGCTTCGTCAACCAGGGTGAATTCGACGCTGTGGTGCTCGGGTGGGCACTGGGGCAGGGGTTCGATCAATTCCAGATTTGGCATTCCACGCAAACCGAGCCCGAGCGCTTGAATATGGTCGGCTACCAAAGCGAGCCAGCCGACCGGCTGCTTGAATCGATCCGCGAGGAATTCGACCGCGCGGAAATCATCCGTCAGTGCGGCGAATTGCAGCAGTTGATTTACAACGACCAGCCCTATTTGTTTTTGTTCGTGCCGGAAGGAACCTCGGTCATGTGGAAAGACGCTTTCCGCGTCAAACGTCCGGGTCCGGATGCCACGTGGATCGACGAGCCGGTTACCATGACTAAGGCGGGTTGGAGCCATTACCTTGAATGGTTTTACCGGCCGGAATACGCGCAGGAGGCGGTGAACAACCCATGACCGCTTTCATCATCCGCCGTCTCCTCATCTCGGTCGTGCTGTTGTTTTTCATCAGCTTGATTTCCTTTTTCATCATCACGCTGACCCCCGGCAGTCCGTATCCGTGGGGCGAGTTGAACCCGAAAGTTTCCGAGGATGTGAAGCGCATCTTCCGCGAGAAATTCCATCTCGATCGCCCGTTGCACGAGCAATACGGATTCATCATGCGCGATCTCTTCACCGGAGAGTTGCGCAGCATCAAAGACGAGCGTCCCGTCTTGCAAAAAATCGCCGAACGTCTCCCGGCCACCCTTGTTCTCAATCTCGGCGCGCTCGCGCTTTCTTTGAGCTTCGGTCTCATGCTCGGAATCTACGGGGCGCGCTATGCCGGGCGTCCGCCTGACGTGATCACGAGCATCCTTGCTTTTGTCTTCATCGCTTTGCCCGGTTTCTGGGTCTCGTATTTGCTGGCTATCGGGCTGGTCAGTTATGCCGCGGTCCCCATTCTCGGAACACACACCATCGGCGTCACTTTTGGCAACGGGCTCGAGGTGTTTCTCGATCGCTGGTGGCACGTCATGTTGCCGGCGTCCATCCTGGCCATCGGCGGCATTGCTGTGCAGTCGCGTTTCATCCGAGCCAGCATGATCGAAACCCTGCGCGAGGATTACATCCGCACGGCGCGGGCCAAGGGGCTCGACGAGAACGCAGTCTTTTACCGTCACGCCCTGCGCAATTCCATCCGCCCGCTCATCACCGGTATCGGTATGCTTTTGCCGGCGCTGATCGGCGGGGCGGTCATCATCGAAAACATTTTCGCCTATCCCGGAATGGGGCGCTTGGGTTACGAGGCGGTGCTGGAGCGCGATTATCCCACGCTGGTGGCGCTGAATTTCGTGACGGCCGCGCTTGTCCTCGTGGGCAATTTGCTGGCCGATGTGCTCTACGCGGTGGTCGATCCGAGGGTGCGACTGGAATGATCACAACAACACCGGAACCAATCAATGCGGCCGCGGCCAGTCCGTCGCGGCGCGCCTTGCGCCGTTTTCGCGCAAACAAGATCGGTCTTTTCGCGCTCGGCATGGTCTGTGTCCTCGGCTTGCTCGCGCTGACTTTCTTCATTCTCGACCGTCTCGGCATCCCGTGGCCGATGGATCCGAATGCGACGAATCTCGAGCGCAAACTGATGCCGCCGAATTCGGTCAATTGGCTCGGCACGGACAATCTCGGGCGCGACGTCTTCAGCCGCCTGCTCAACGGCGCCTACATTTCGCTCACTGTCGGCTTTGTCGCTGTTTTCGTTTCGCTCTTCATCGGCGTGACCGTCGGGTCCATCGCGGGTTATTTCGGCAAATGGGTGGACAATCTGATCATGCGTGCGGTCGATGCGATCATGTGTTTTCCGACCTTCTTCCTCATCCTGACCGCCGTGGCACTGGTCGGTCCGAGCATTCTCAACATCATCGTGGTCATCGGGCTGGTCAGCTGGACCGGCACAGCGCGCCTGGTGCGGGCGGAATTTCTCACCCTGCGCGAATCCGCCTATGTGCAAGCGGCGCGTGCCCTCGGGCAGCGCGGCCCGAAAATCATCTTCCGCCACATTCTGCCCAATGCGGCCGCGCCAATCCTTGTCACCGCGGTGCTCGGGGTGCCCGAGGCCATCCTCGCCGAGGCCGGACTGAGCTTTCTCGGCTTCGGCGTGCAGCCTCCCCAAGCCACGTGGGGCAACATTATTGCCGACGGCAAGACGTACATCCTTGATGCTTGGTGGCTGATTTTGTTTCCCGGGCTTGCCATTCTCCTCGCGGCGTTGTCGTTTTACCTGACCGGCGATGCGCTACGGCAGGCGGTGGAGACCCGGTCGGAAAGACAATGAGCCAACCCATCCTACAAGTCCGCGATCTTTGCATCGATTTCGTCCTCGAGGATCGCACGATCGAGGCGGTCAAAGGTGCATCCTTCGACCTCGCGTCCGGCGAGACGCTGGCCATCGTGGGCGAGAGTGGCAGCGGCAAAAGCGTGACCGCGCTCGCCTTGACGCGACTCCTTCCCGTGCCGCCGGCGAAGATCAAACGCGGGGAAATTCTTTTCCAAGGTGCGAATGTCATGCAGATGGATGCGGCCCGGTTGCGCAAGTTGCGCGGCGGAAAGATTGCCTACATTTTCCAGGAACCGAGCACGTCGCTGAATCCGGTTTACACGGTGCGTACCCAGATCGGGGAAGCGATCCGTTTGCATCGTCCGGATGTGACCGACGTCGATGCCGAGATCGTGCGCTGGCTCGATGCGGTGGGCATCGTCGATCCGGCGGCGCGCATGCACGATTATCCGCACCAGTTGAGCGGCGGTATGCAGCAACGTGTCATGATTGCCATGGCGCTGGCTTGCCAACCGGATGTCTTGGTCGCCGACGAACCGACGACCGCGCTCGACGTGACCATCCAGGCGCAGATCATGGAACTGCTCGGCTCGCTGAAGGAACGCTTCGGAATGTCGGTTATCCTCATCACGCACAACTTCGGCATCGTCTCCGGCTTCGCCGCGCGCGTGCTCGTCATGTATCGCGGACGCATCGTCGAGCAGGGGCCAACGGAGGAAATTCTGCGTCACCCCCAGCACCCTTACACCCGCGCTCTCATCGACTGCATCCCGCGACTCGGTTCGAAAGACAAACGTCTCAAGACGATCGACCACGCGGCCATTCCGGCGGCTTGAGTCTTGCCATGAGAGGCCGGGCGATTTGAGATGCGCCCATGGAAAGATCTTTTGGACGGGCGGCGGACGGATTGCGTCCGGTTACTTTCGAGCGGGGCATCGCGCCCCATGCGGCGGGGTCGGTGCTGGTGGCCTTCGGCAACACGAAGGTCGTTTGTGCAGCCACCATCGATGAGGCGGTGCCGCGCTGGATGCAGGTGCAGAAGGTAAGCGGCGGTTGGCTGACGGCGGAATACTCCATGTTGCCGTATTCAACGCTGGACCGGAAACAGCGTGATATTTCCCGAGGCAAGCTCGATGGACGGACCACGGAAATTCAGCGACTCATCGGCCGGTCGCTGCGGGCGGTGGTGGATCTGGAAAAAATGGGCCCGCGGACTCTCTGGATCGATTGCGATGTGTTGCAGGCGGATGGGGGAACTCGGACCGCCGCCATCACGGGGGCCTGCGTGGCGGTGGAGTTGGCCTTCCAAAAGCTGATCGCGGAAGGAAAAATCAAGGAAACGCCTTTGAAAGAACGGGTTGCGGCGGTCAGTGTGGGCGTCGTGGGCGGTGAGGTGCTGCTCGATTTGGACTATTTGGAGGACAAAGATGCTTCGGTCGACATGAACTTGGTCATGACCCAAAGCGGGGAGTTCGTCGAGGTTCAGGGGTCGGGCGAGGAAGCCACTTTCGGGGAGGAAGCCCTCTTTGAGATGCTGCGCAGCGGCCGGGCCGGGATCGAAAGATTGCTTGCCCTTCAGGAGGAGGTCCTTACTGTGTCCGCCCCGCAATAGTCATGAAAAAAGCACTCATCACCGGCATCACTGGTCAGGATGGCTCCTATTTGGCCGACCTGCTCATTGCCAAAGGCTATGAAGTCCATGGCATCATCCGCCGGGCCAGCACCTTCAATACCGCGCGCATCGACCACCTTTATCAGGACCCGCACGTCAACGGAGTGCGCCTCTTTCTCCATTACGGAGATCTGGCCGACTCGGTCAACCTGACGAAAATGCTCTACGAGCTGCAACCTGACGAAGTTTACAACCTCGGGGCGCAGAGCCATGTGCGCGTCAGTTTCGATATTCCCGAATACACCGCCGACGTCACCGGGGTGGGCACGATCCGTATTCTGGAGGCCATCCGTGAATCCGGGGTGAAGCCCCGCTTTTACCAGGCCTCGAGCAGCGAGATGTTCGGCAAGGTGCAGGAGATTCCCCAGAAGGAGACCACGCCGTTCTGGCCGCGCAGTCCCTACGGTTGCGCCAAGATGTTCGGTCACTGGGCCACGGTGAATTACCGCGAGAGCTACAACCTTTTTGCCTGCAGCGGCATTCTCTTCAACCACGAAAGCCCGCGCCGCGGCGAGACCTTCGTGACCCGCAAAATTTCCCGTGCGGTCGCCGCGATCAAGCTCGGCCTCCAGAAAGACCTCTACCTCGGCAACATGGATGCCAAGCGCGACTGGGGTTATGCCCCGGAATACGTCGAGGGCATGTGGCGCATGCTGCAGGCCGACCAGCCCGATGACTTCGTCTTGGCCACCAATGAGACGCACACGGTCAAAGAATTCGTCGAAGTCGCCTTCGGGCACGTCGGGCTGGACTGGAAGGAATTTGTCAAATACGACGCCCGCTACGAGCGCCCGGCCGAAGTCGATCTCCTCATCGGCGATCCGGCCAAAGCCAAGAAACAGCTTGGCTGGGAGCCGAAGGTCAGATTCAAGGAACTTGTCCAGATCATGGTCGACGCCGATGTCGAAATGCTTGAAGGCAAGGGCCTCGTCCACCAACATCAAGCCTGAGCAACAGAAGAACCCGAAATTTATGTCTAGAGTCTGCAGTGTCACCGGAGCCAAGCCCAAGCGCGGCTCGACCATTCATCGCCGCGGTATGGCCAAGAAGAAAGGCGGCGTCGGCCGCCACGTCACGGCCAACACACCCCGTTATTTTACCCCGAACCTCCAGGAAAAGCGCATCTGGGTTCCCGAGCTGAAGCGCTTCGTCAAAGTGAAGCTCACCGCCCGCGCCCTGAAGACGATCAACAAGAACGGGGCTTACGCTACTCTCAAGAAGGCCGGCGTCATCTGACCCTCTTGAATCCCACCCAAAACCCAAGAAAGGAAACAAACCACCATGGCATTCAGCACAGTCAGCAAAAAAAGCGGTAAAACCTATTTCCTCCACGCGCGTCTCCAGAAGTTGCGCGGTGGACAGGAAGTCACCCTCTACTACTTCGCGGGACAGCCCAGCGAAGGCGCGATCGACGCGCTTCCGGCCGGCTACGAAGTCTCCGAAAACGAGCGCACCGGCCTCCCGCTCCTTAAAAAGAGCAAGAAGTAAGGCGCCAGTCAGACGTCTTTTCAGGAAAGCGGCCCGGCACTCGTTGCAGGGCCGCTTTTTTCATTGCCGCTCACCACGTGAAGAATCCCCTGATCATCGGCGGCGGCCTCGTCGGCTTGGCCACCGCGTGGCAGTTGCTCCGCTCCGGCCGTGTTCCGTCGCTCACTCTTTTGGAGAAGGAGTCGCGTGTCGGCGCCCACCAAAGCACGCACAACAGCGGCGTGCTCCACGCGGGACTCTACTACCAACCGGGTTCTCTGAAGGCGCGCCTCGCGGTGGAAGGTATTCGCGAAATGACCGCCTACTGCCGGGAGAAAAACATCCCGCACGAAATCTGCGGCAAGGTCGTGGTGGCCGTGGACGAGAGCGAAGTCCCGCGGCTGCGCGGATTGCAAACCCGGGGGCACGCCAACGGACTCACCGGCCTGCACTGGTTGGATCGCGATGGCTTGCGAGCCATCGAACCGCACGCCGCCGGTGTTGCCGCGCTTCATGTTCCGGAAGAAGGCATCGTCGACTACGCCGCAGTGTGCGAAGCCCTCCGCAGCGACATTTCGGACATGAACGGCCGAATCGTGACCGGAGCAGAAGTTGTCGCGTTGCATGAGGCAGGAGACGGCTGGACGGCCATAACCAAAGCTGGGGATTTCGCCGGCGATTTTCTCGTCAACTGTGCCGGACTCCACAGCGACCGTGTCTGTCGTCTGGCCGGCCTTGATCCCGCCGACCGCATCGTTCCGTTCCGCGGCGAGTATTACCAACTGCGCCCCGAGGCCGCGCATCTCGTGCACCATCTCATCTATCCCGTGCCCGATCCGAAATTTCCCTTCCTCGGTGTCCATTTCACCCGTTTGATCGCCGGTGGGGTCGAAGCCGGACCCAATGCCGTCCTCGCTTTCGCCCGCGAGGCCTACCGCAAAACCCAGTGGAACGCCCGGGATCTGGCCGAAGCCCTCTCGTTTCCGGGCCTGTGGAAATTTCTGGCCCGCCATCCGCGCATGGCTTGGGACGAGGGCCTGCGTTCGATGAGCAGGAAGCTTTTCTGCCGCTCGTTGCAGCGCTTGGTGCCCGATTTGCGGGAAGGGGACCTCGCCCCCGGCGAGGCCGGCGTGCGGGCGCAAGCCATCTCATCGGAAGGCGAGTTGGTGCAAGACTTCCGCCTCGTTTCCGGCTCGCGAGCCCTCCACGTGGTCAACGCACCGAGCCCTGCAGCCACGGCCAGCCTCGCCATCGGACGCGAGGTGATGCAAAGGATCGCCGGAGGTTGAGTCCCGCTAAATTCTTCCGTCCCAAGGTCCGAGTCGCTAACTTTTCCCTGTGCAAAAGACACTTGTCCTTCTTTTTGTTCTTACTCCCCTTCTGGTGCGCGGTGCCGAATGGATCGACTTGAACGACGGCACCAAGGTCGAAGGCAAAATCATTTCGGCTGGTGCCCAGACGATCACGATCGAAGTCCAGACCAGCCCGACGATCCGCGAGGAAAAATCTTATCCGCGTGCCGATGTGGCCAAAGTCCAGCGTGCCACCCAGGACGACGTGGCCTTTGAAGAGATCGCGGCCATTACGTTGCCCGCCACGGCAGATGATGCCGCGGTTTACGACGCGCCGCTCGAAAGGGTGCGGTCGTTCATGAAGATCTACGCCTATAGCAAACACATGCCGGAGGCGCGCAAGTTGGCCGGTGCCCTCGAATCCGAGCGCGCCCGAGTTGAGGGAGGCGAGGTCAAGGTCGAGGGACAATGGATCAGCGGCGCAGCCGCCGGGCCCGACAAAAGCGAACTCGGCGGTCGGATCCAGATTTCAAAAATGAAGTCCGCCTCCGATGCCGCGTCGGCTCTCATGGTGTTCGAGGTCCTCGAGAAAAACCACGCCACTTCCTCGGCCTATCCCGAAGCGGTGAAGCTGGCGCGTCAATCGATCGGCAAACTTCGTTCTGATTTGTTGCGGGCGCGGGCGGATTTCGACCGGCGCACGCGCGAGCAGGAACAAGGTTTGCAGCTGGCCAGCGCCGACCGGCGTCTGCAAATCGAGCAGGGGATCGCCCAGGAAAAAGCGGCCGTGCAGGCGCAAGTCGATCGCGCCAAGCAATCCGGCGCCAAATGGCGCCCCCTTTTGCCCGACGCCAAGGTGCTCGATGAGACGTCCAGCCTCGCGGACAGTGAAGACCTGCGCTTGTCCAAGATCGATGTCGACAGTATGGCTGCCGGTGTTGCCGCGGCGGCTGAAGCCAAGGAGCAGATTGCCGGCGGCCAATTGACCGAAGCCAAGGCCAGTCTTGAGCGCGCCGGAAAGGTCTGGCCGCAGTATGTTCTGCTTGCCTCCCTCAACGAATCGCTCAAAAAAGCGGAGCAAGAAGCCGCCGATAAAGCCAAAGAAGAAGCCAAAACCGCTAAACCATGAGCCGCACTGCCACCGTCAAACGCAAAACCCGCGAAACCGACATCGAGCTGACTTTCACCATCGATGGCACCGGACGCGCCGACATTTCCACCGGCATCGGCTTCTTCGATCACATGCTCGAGTTGTTCACCAAGCACGGGCTCTTTGATTTGCAGCTCAAGGCCAAAGGCGATCTCAATGTCGACGCCCACCACACGGTGGAAGATGTCGGCCTCGCCCTCGGCCAAGCGCTGCGAGAGGCGCTCGGCGAAAAAAAAGGACTCTGCCGCTACGGATGGTGCTTGTTGCCGATGGATGATGCGCTCGCGCGCATCGCGCTCGATTGCAGCGGCCGTCCCTATCTCGCTTACGAGGCGCCGGAAGATGCAGGGTCCATTGGTGACTTTCCTTTTCAACTGCTCGAGGAATTCCTCCGTGCATTCAGCGTCCAAGGCGGACTCAATTTGCACGTCACCCTGCTCGACGGACGCGATACGCATCACATGGCTGAGGCGGTCTTCAAAGGCCTGGCCCGCACGCTCGACCAAGCCACGCAAATCGACCCGCGTGTGCAAGGAGTGCCCAGCACCAAAGGCCAACTCTGATCCATGGCCGACTCGCCACGCGTGGCCATGATCGATTATGGCAGCGGCAACCTGCGCAGCGTGGAAAAAGCGCTGCAGCATGCCGGCGCCGAAGTTTTTCGTGCCGCTTCGCCGGATGCTTTGGCTGATTGCGCCGCCATCGTGTTGCCCGGCGTCGGATCGTTCGGCGATTGTGCGCGCAGTCTGCAGGAACGCGGTCTGACCGACCCACTTCGCGCCTGGCTGGCTGCCGATCGCCCTTACCTCGGTATTTGTCTCGGCTACCAAATTCTCTTCGCCACCAGCGAAGAGTCGCCGGAGGCCCGGGGTTTGGCGCATTGGCCGGGCAATGTCGTGCGTTTCCCCTCACGAAAAGATTTGAAAGTTCCGCACATGGGATGGAACAACCTGGAATATCGCGCCCACGATCCGCTCTTCGGCGGCCTCCCTGATCCCGCATTTCTTTATTTTGTGCACTCCTACTATCCGGAACCGTCCGAGCCGGATTTGATCACGGCCGCATGCACGCACGGCGTTCCTTTCGCCGCCGCCTGTCGCCGCGGCAATGTGCGCGGAGTGCAATTCCATCCGGAAAAAAGCCAAGACACAGGATTGCGTATGCTGGAAAATTTCGTCGGCGAACTTCGCGGAGCAACAAACTGATGCTACTTTACCCTGCAATCGATTTGATGGGCGGACAAGCCGTCCGCCTCCGGCAAGGTCGCGCCGAAGAAAAGACGGTCTATTCCGACGATCCCATCGCTGTGGCCCGCGAATGGGAGGCCCGTGGCGGCGATTGGCTTCATGTGGTGGACCTCGATGCGGCTTTCACCGGTGTGCAGTCCAATCTCGAAGTCGTCCGTCGCATGACTGCGAGCATCCGTATTCCCGTGCAGTTGGGGGGCGGAATTCGCGACGAGGCCGCGATCGAGAGGGCGCTTGGCGCGGGTGTATCGAGGGTTGTCATCGGCACGCGAGCGGCCGAGGCCGATGATTTTGTTGAAAGGATGGTTGGAAAATTCGGCGGGGAACGCATCGCGGTCGGTATCGATGCGAAGGATGGCTTCGTCGCGGTGCGCGGTTGGACCGAGAGCACCAAACTGGCTGCCTTTGACTTGGCCTTGCGCGCGGAAAAAGCCGGCGCCGGGGCGATTATCTACACGGATATCGCCACGGATGGAATGTTGCAAGGACCTAATGTGCAAGCAGTTAAAGATATGATCGCCGAGACTAAAGTGCCGGTCATTTCCAGCGGCGGCGTCTCTTCGGCCAAAGACCTCTCTGTGCTGGCTGGTGTGGAAGGCTTGTCTGGAGCCATCATTGGCAAGGCGCTCTTCGATGGGCTGATCCAAGGCAATCTGCGCGAAGCCATGGCGGCGGCTGATGCCTGAGTAGCTCTCAGTTTCGCCTTGATGTCCTAACAGGTCTCTGTTCAGTTTCATCCCATGACTCGCACTGCGTTGACTTGGACTTCTCTTGGTCTGCTCGGCGGCTTGCTCGCGGCTTGTGCGCCCGAGAAGCCCCAGACCACCCCGCGTAATCGCTACGGCTTCGGCGGAACGCAAACTCTGCAGCAGCAGCCGGCTGCGCAGCAACCTGCACCTTCCAATCTGCCGCCCCTCAGCGGCACCGACACCACGGCGGGGATGACCGATACTGCGTTGGTCAATCCCATCCCGAATCCGACGCCCGCCCCTACGCCGCCTCCGGTCAGCCTCCCGACGCCCGAGATCTCCTACGGTATCCCTGTCCCCGGAAAGCCGGGCTTCGTTACGAGCCCACATGCGCCCAGCGCCGGCTTTGTCGATGTGCGCGGATTTCCTCCGGGCACCGAGGTGAAAGATCCTTACACGGGTCGGATCTTTCTCGTTCCCTGAACCGTCATTTTCCGGCGTGAGATTCACGCTGTCTCCTGCCATAGTCGGCGGAATATGACCGCCGCACCCACGTCCGTATCCGTATTCGGCCCGGGTCTGATGGGCGGTTCGCTTCTCATGGCTCTGCGCCAACGCGCGCCCGACATCAAACTCGGAGTTTGGGCAAGGCGGACAGCGGTTGTTGATGAACTCAAGCTCCGCAAACTGGCGGATTTCGGTGGCACCGACGCGGCCGCAGTCGCGGCGGATTCGCAAATGATCGTGCTTTGTCTTCCGGTCGAGCACCTCGAGAAAGTGGCGGCCGAGATCAAAGATGTCCTCCCACGCAACGCTTGGGTGACGGATGTGGGCAGCGTCAAAAAATCCGTGGTGGAAACGTTGGAGAAATTGTTCGGCCGCGGCGGGTGCTTTGTCGGGAGCCATCCCATGTGCGGGTCCGAAGAGGCCGGTCTCCAGGCCGCGCGGACCGATCTTTACCAAGGTGCCTTGTGCGTCATCACACCGACATCCCACTCCAATCCCCAAGCAGTGCGTGCCGTCAGCGCCCTCTGGCGGACCGTAGGTGCGCGCACGATAGAAATGGAGCCGGCCGAACATGACCGGGCCGCCGCGATTGTCAGTCATGTGCCGCACGTTGCCGCCGCTCTCTTGGTCGAGTTGGTTCGCGCCGAAAAGCCATCCTTCCGGGAGCTTTGCGCCGGGGGCTTCCGCGACACCACGCGCATTGCCTCGGGATCTCCCGACTTGTGGGCGGGTATTCTCTCTTCCAACCGTGCGGAGGTTCTTGCCGCATTGCGTAAGCTCACTGCCGCCGCCACGCGGATCGAGGGAGCCTTGCAAAGCAACGACACCGATGCCCTTCGCGCTTTCCTGGCCGAAGCAGCTCAACACCGCTTCGAAATCCTTTCCCGATCCTGAACGTGGAAATTCGTGTTCATCGTGCTCCGCAGATCACGGCGGAGATCAAGGTTCCGGGAGACAAGAGCATTTCCCACCGGGCGGGTATGCTGGCTGCACTTTCCGATGGGCCGTGTCGTCTGACCAATTATCTGCGCGGCGAGGATTGTCTGGGAACTTTGCGCGTTTTGCGCCAGTTGGGCGTGGTCATCGAGGAAGAAGCCGGTGGCGTCTTCACCGTGCACGGACGCGCGGGCCGCTTCAGCACGCCATCCGGTGATCTCGACTGCGGAAACTCCGGCACCACCATGAGATTGATGTCGGGTCTGCTTGCGGCACAGCCTTTCCGATCGCGTTTGACCGGCGATCCCTCCCTTTCCCGCCGCCCCATGAAGCGTGTCATGGAGCCACTCGGGTTAATGGGGGCGAAACTCAGCACCGAGGGTGAGGGCGATCGTCCTCCGCTTGTCATCGATGGGAGTGCCGATTTGCAGGGCATCGAATACCGCCTGCCGGTGGCCAGCGCGCAGGTGAAGAGTTGTGTTCTCTTGGCCGGCCTGCTCGCGCACGGCGAAACATCCGTTGTCCAACCGGTCGCCACGCGCGATCACACCGAGCGGATGTTGGAGTCCTTCGGAGTTCCGCTTGGCCGGGCGGGGAACCGTATTTCGGTGCAGGGCGGCAAGCTTCCGCGCGCCCGCGACTTCGTCGTTCCCGGGGATATTTCCAGCGCCGCTTTCTGGTTGGTCGCAGCCTCCGCTCATCCCGCCTCCAAGCTCACGCTGCGTGAAGTCGGGCTCAACCCGACGCGGACTGGAATCATAGCTGTTCTCCGCCGCATGGGGGCAAACATTGGCGAAGCAGTTTCCAACGAGTCGGGCGAACCGATCGGCACGATTGAAGTTTCCGGCGCATTGTTGCAAGGAACCACCATTGGTGGGGATGAGATTCCCAACGTGATCGATGAAATTCCCGTTCTGGCCGTGGCGGGAGCCCTCGCCTCGGGAACCACGGTTATTCGTGATGCCGCCGAGCTTCGCGTCAAGGAATCGGACCGCCTCGCCGTGGTAGCGCAGCACCTCCTGGCCATGGGTGCAGACGTGACGGAAAATCCGGACGGTCTGGTTATCCGCGGCGGCCGTCCTCTGCACGGCGCCCGCCTCAACAGCCATGGTGACCACCGTATCGCCATGGCATTTGCCATCGCCGGACTCTTTGCCGACGGCGAAACCGTCATCGAGGACACCGCCTGCGTCGAGACATCCTATCCGGGGTTTGCGGCACAGCTTCGACAATTGTTTGATGAAAATGGGTAAACCGAAGACATCCGACACAGTGGTCATCGCCATCGACGGTCCGGCTGCCTCGGGCAAGAGCACAGTGGCACGTGCGTTGGCCGGCCGCCTCGGCTACCGCTTCCTCAACTCCGGCGACCTCTACCGCGCCATGACTTGGGCGTGTCTGCAGTGCAAGATCGATTGCCATGACATCGGTGCAGTCGCCTCCGCAGCCGGCCAGACCCAGATCGAGGTCGGGTGCGATGGCAGCGAATACTTTCCCCTGATCGACAGCGAGGACCCCCGGGCGCACCTCAGGAAGGAACAGGTCAATGCCAATGTCTCTCCGGTCTCCGCCGTTCCTGCCGTCCGTTACGTCGTTTCTGCCGCTATCCGCGCACACGCGACCGGACGGCAGACCGTCATCGAGGGCCGCGATATCGGCTCGGCGGTTTTTGCCGAGACGCCTTACAAATTCTACATCGATGCCCCGGCCCACGTCCGCCAGCGCCGTCGCAGAAACCAGGGCCAGACCGAAGAAATTGCCCGCCGCGATCTGATCGACTCCACCCGCGAGACCGACCCTCTCACCGTTGCTCCGGGGGCGACGGTTATCGACTCATCGGCCCTCGATGTCACAGGCGTTGTTGCTGCGATGCTGGCCAAACTCAAAGAGCAGGGCCTTTCCTCCGCCGTCTACGCATGCAGCAACGGATGACATTCTGGTATCTGCTCGGTTACTCGCTGAGCAAAACTCTCGCCAAAACGTTCTTCAATTACCGCGTTATCGGCGCGGAGAACATAATCGAGGAGGGGCCGTGCATCATCGCGGCCAACCACTGCAGCTACCTCGATCCGCCGTTGGTCGGGGTCGCCTGCAAGCGCGCCATCCACTACCTTGCGCGCAAGAGCCTGCTCGATGTTCCAATTCTCGGCCCGATCCTACCCGAACTGAACGTTATACCCGTCGATCAGAAAAACGCGGATCGCAGCGCGCTCATGGGTGCGATACGGGTGGTGAAAAATGGCGGTGCGGTGCTGATTTTTCCCGAAGGCACGCGCAGCACTGATGGTGGCCGGCAGCCGGCACAACCCGGCATCGGGATGATCGTGGCCAAGACCGGTGCCCCGGTCGTGCCGGTGAGAATTTCAGGATCCTTTGAAGCTTTTCCGCGGGGAGCATCTTGGCCGCGTCTTGCGCCTGTGCGGATTTCGGTTGGCCCTGCTGTGTATTTCGAAGGTTCGGAAGCGGAAGAACGTGGCCTCTACCAAAAGACCAGCGATCGCATCATGGATGCGATCGCTGAGGGAGCAGGTGACTGCTGAACGATCAGTTCAGCGGCGTCAGTGTGCTGTAATTCGTTCCCACGACCGACGGAGCGGTGGCATCCGTTGGGCGGCTAAAGGTTCCACCATCGCCCCCCTTCCGAAACACAATGAACCCCTTGTCGCCGTAAGGCGCATTCGTGGTTAGCGATCCAGCCTGCCAGTTCCTCGTAATGACGAAAGGCTGGTCGGAGGGGCTGGATTCCGTTGTGGCCATGATAGAGAAGGCGATGTTGTTGGCGGTAAAGTTAGTGTTGTTCACGATCACTCCGGGTGCGGCATAGATCTTCTGGAGATCTGAACCGGTAAGATACTTCCCGTCAGTCAAGGCTTGGCTAAAGGTTGCGACCGTCAGCGTGTCGTTGTTTGTGCCTGTGGTCCATGATACGCCACTACCTGCCGTAGTTGTGTCGATGGACATGGTCTGCGTGGCAAGAGTGAGTTGTCTGGCATTGTTCAGGGTCTGGGTCATTTGTCCTCTGGTAAGAGCGCTCGATACTGCGGGGATGGCGAGCGATGCGAGGATAGCAATGATCGAGATGACGACGAGGAGCTCGATCAAAGTGAAGGCGCTGACAGAGTGAGGGAGTTTTTTCATGCTGTGAAGTAATTAGGCAGGGAGGATCGTAAAAGCAAACCCTATTCGACCGCAAAACCAAGCAAGGCCAGAGGTGGTAGTTCGATTTGTATGGAATGATCCCGGCCTTGCCACGGAACTGGCTCTGAAGACATGCCTCCGAAGTTGCCCACGTTGCCTCCCCCGTAAATACCGGCGTCGGTGTTGAGTATTTCTGTGTAAAATCCGGGTTTGGGCACTCCTAGGCGGTAACCACCGCGCACCACAGGCGTGGCGTTCATGATGAAGACCAGAGTCTGGCCGGATGACGATTTGCGAAGGAAGGCCACCACACTGTTGTCGGAGTCGTGGAAATCGATCCATTCGAAGCCGTCGTTGGTGTCGTCCAGTTCGTAGAAGGCCGGATATTCCTTGTAGATATTATTGAGATGCTGGACGAGCCGCGAGAGACCGGCGTGCAGGGGGAATTGCTTGAGATGCCAGTCGAGACTCTGGTTGTAGCGCCACTCGTCCCATTGGCCGAATTCGCCGCCTTGGAAGAGCAGTTTCTTGCCCGGGTGCGCCCACATGAGCGCGTAGAACATCCTGAGGTTGGCGAATTTCTGCCACATGTCGCCGGGCATCTTGCTGAGCAGCGCGCCCTTGCCGTGCACGACTTCGTCATGGCTCAGCACGAGGACAAAGTGTTCGTGGAAGGCGTAGAGCAGGGAAAAGGTAATACTGCCTTGGTGGTAACGGCGATAAATCGGGTCGAGGCTCATGTAGCCGAGGAAGTCGTGCATCCACCCCATGTTCCATTTGAAGCCGAAGCCGAGGCCACCAAGATAAGTCGGCCGCGAGACGCCGGGCCATGCGGTGGATTCCTCGGCAATTGTCATAATGCCCGGGAAACGCTCGTAGCTGACTTCGTTGAAGCGCTTCAGGAAATAAATCGCGTCCAAATTTTCCCGTCCCCCGAAACAATTAGGCACCCACTGTCCACCCTCGCGCGAGTAGTCGAGGTAAAGCATCGAGGCCACCGCATCCACGCGCAGGCCGTCGATGTGGTATTGGTCGAACCAGAAGAGGGCGTTGGCGATGAGGAAATTCCTCACTTCGTTGCGTCCGTAGTTGAAAATATACGTTCCCCAGTCGCGGTGTTCTCCCTGACGCGGATCGGCATGCTCGTAGAGATGCGTGCCGTCGAATTTGGCCAACCCGTGCGCGTCCTTCGGAAAGTGCGCCGGCACCCAGTCGAGAATCACGCCGATTCCGGCTTTGTGGCAGTTGTCGACGAAGTGGCGGAATTCATCCGGATTTCCGAAGCGGCTGGTCGGCGCGAAGTAGCCGGCGACTTGGTAGCCCCAGGATCCGTCATAGGGATGCTCGGCCACCGGCATTAACTCGATGTGAGTGAAGCCCATTTCGAGGCAGTAGGGGATCAGGCGGTGGGACAGTTCGATGTAGCTAAGCGGACGATTTTGGTCTTCCGCCATGCGTTGCCATGACCCGAGATGCACTTCGTAAATACTGATCGGTTTTTTGTGCCACTCCTGCTTGGCGCGGTAATCCATCCAGCCTTGGTCCGACCATTTGAATCGTTTCAGGTCATAAACAATCGAACCGGTCTGCAAGCTGTGCTGGCCGTAGAAAGCGAAGGGGTCGCTCTTGAGGAAAACATCGCCGTGGTAGCCCTTGATCTCGAATTTGTAGTGGGCGCCTTCACCGACGCCAGGAATGAAGATTTCCCAGACTCCGCTACCGACGAGTTTGCGCATGATGTGCACGCGGCCATCCCAGTTGTTGAAGTCTCCAACCACGCTAACGCGCTGTGCATTCGGCGCCCACACGCAGAAGGCCGTGCCAGTCACACCGTCAATCGTCGTCAGATGCGCTCCGAATTTGTTGTAGAGATCCCAGTGGTTGCCTTCCGCGTGGAGGTGGACATCCGTGTCGCCGAGGATGCGTCCGTAGGAATACGGGTCATGCATTTCCCACTCTGTGCCGTCATGGCTTTTGAACTGCAGCGTGTAGGCGAACTCCTGCATGCCTTTGGGCAACACCGCTTCAAAAAATCCCGACTCGTGGATTTTCGCAGCCTCGAACACACGCGTGCGATTCGAAGTATCAACCACCCTGACCGATGCCACATCCGGACGGAAGACCCGGACGGCCAAGAAGTCGCCCGCACGGCGCATGCCAAGCGTGTGGAAAGGATCTGCATGGCGCGCTTCCAGAAAAGCGGCAAGTTCTTCGGTGGGGACGGTTGATTTGGGTATCGGCACTTCCGCAACAAATATCGGGGTGCGCTCATTGCGGCAAGGGTGGTTGTGGAGGTGTCGGCGCGTCGGGGACGCCGCGCCCCACCGGCGCTTCGATTCCCAAAGGTAGGGCGGGGCCTCCGGACCCGCCGTGAGCCATCTAGCTCGCTCCGCCGGCCGAGTTGGCCAGCGCCGCCTCGTCTTCCGGCAAGAATGCCTTGAAGCGGTTTTTGTCGATCGCCTTCATGAAGGCCTCGTGCGGGGAGACATGACCTTGCTGGAGTTGCGCCCAGATGGCGTCGTCCATGAACTGCATGCCCTGTGCCTTCCCGCCCACGATGGCGTCCTGCAGCTTCTGTGTGGCGCCTTCGCGGATGATGGCGGCCACGGCGCTGTTGACCACGAGGATTTCGTTGACGGCAATGCGTCCGCCGCCGTCCTGACGTTTGAGCAAAAGCTGCGCAACCACGCCGCGCAACGAGGCGGCGAGCATGGTGCGAACCTGCGACTGTTGGTCGGAAGGAAAGACATCGATCATGCGGTCGACAGTCTTGCGCGCATTGTTGGTGTGCAGGGTTCCGAAAACGAGCAGGCCCGTCTCCGCCGCGGTCAGGGCGAGCGAGATTGTCTCCAGATCGCGCATCTCGCCGACCAGCACGATGTCCGAGTCTTCGCGCAGAGCCGCCTTCAGGCCTGCCGGGAAATTAACCGAGTGCTCGGGCACCTCGCGTTGGGTGATGATGCTGTTTTTGTTCGAGTGAACGAACTCGATCGGCTCTTCAACCGTCACGATATGCCGGGCGAAGTTCGTGTTGATGTAGTCCATCAGCGCGGCCAGCGTCGTGCTCTTGCCGCTGCCGGTCGGGCCCGTCACGAGGACCAAGCCGCCCCGCAGGTGTCCGAATTCCTTGATCACCGGCGGCAGACCGAGTTCGTCGAGGGTGGCAATGCGCGTCGGAATCAGCCGGAACACCGCACCGAGTCCGTGCACCTGCTTGAAATAATTGCAACGAAAGCGGTTGTCCGCGTTCATCTCGTAGGCGAAGTCGAGATCCCCTTTTTCATGGAAACGCTCCCAATTTTTCGGCGAGCAGATTTCGCTCAGCATGTAGTTCATTTCATCCGCGGTCAGCAGTTCCTCGCGGATGGGAATGACGTCGCCATGGCGACGGATTTTCGGGGGTTGCCCCTCGGCAAGGTGCAGGTCGGATGCTCCCGCGTTGATCAGAACCTCGAAAAGTTGGTCGATGTGCGCCATGGCTTCAGATTATCCCGCAAAGTTGTTTCATCTGCTGCTTTTGCTCGGCACGAGAGACAGCCTCGTCTGCCGTGATCGCTCCCGCGAGGTAGAGATCGGCCAGCGAGTCGTCCATCAGTTTCATGCCGAGCTTCTTCCCGGTCTGGATGATGCCGGGGAGCATGAAGGTCTTCGCTTCGCGGATAACATTGGCCACCGCCGGGGTGTTCATCAGGATTTCAATGGCGAGAGCCCGTCCCGAGCCGTCCGTCCGCGGCACGAGTTGCTGCGAAATGATGCCGCGCAGCGACTCGCTGACCATGATGCGGATTTGCTCGCGCTGGTCGACGGGGAAGACGTCGAGCAGGCGGTCCAGAGTGCGCGCGGCATTTCCGGTGTGCAGGGTGCCGAGGACAAGGTGACCGGTTTCGGATGCCGTGATGGCCAGCGAGATGGTTTCAAGATCGCGCATTTCGCCGACCATTATGACATCCGGATCTTCGCGCAGAGCGCCGCGCAGGGCGGCTCCGAACGACTCGGTGTGCGTGTGCACTTCGCGCTGGTTGACTTGGCAGCCGTGCGGAGTGAACAAGTATTCGATCGGATCCTCCAGCGTGATGATGTGCTCGTGACGCGTGCGGTTCACTTCCTCCACGAGTGCGGCCAGCGTGGTGCTTTTTCCGCTGCCGACCGATCCGGTGACCAGCACGAGTCCGTTCTGGTATTGCGTGAGCATCTTGAGTTGCGGCGGCAGCCCGAGCTCGTCCATGGTCCGTACATTCGTCTGGATAATGCGGAAAACGAGATCGTAGCCCAAACGATGCCGCACCACGCTCGTGCGGTAGCGCCCGCTTTCATTCGAGTAGGCGAAATCTACGTCACCGCGGTCCGCGAGCAGCTTTTTCTGCGCATCGTTGAGGAATCCCATGGCGAGGCGCTCGGTGTCGGTGGCGCTGAGTTTGTCCGCCTGCAGCCAGATCGGCTCCAGCGTTCCAAAGCGCCGCCAAGTCGGCTGGACATTGACGCTCAGATGGATGTCCGAGGCACCCGACTCTTTTCCAATGGCGAGGTATTGGTCGACGTGCGCCAGCGCGTGGACGTCGGACTGGCTCTCTTCGACGACCTCGACGGTCTGGGTGGCGGTGGAGTCGGACACGGTCCGGAAACTTCTAATTCTTGCGGCCGGATCGCAAACTCAAAACGAGCGGGACGATTTGGGTGAGCACGGCAGGCAGGACCTTGACGAGCATCGGAATCCAGAGGGCGGCACCCGAGGCAGGGATGGTCGCGCCCTTGCCGTGCTTGGCCGCCGCCGAGCCGCCCAAACGCAAAAAGCGGGCTGCAGCGAATCCCGCGACCGAGGCGCCGGGGAGCCACCATTTCCAATCCCTCACCACCTCGCTGCGCAGCTGGTTGAGGGGGTTCGCAGCCACCCCCAACTCGCGAATCCTGGCCTGCAGGTCATTGCCGGCCGTCTCCAATTCACGCAAATACTGCTCGCGGTTCATGACAGTCTTTGCGCCTCGCGCCGGAGTGCTTCGCGTGTTCCCGGGAAGAGCGGCTTGGTTGCACGACCGCGCAGGATCAAGGCAAGGATCGCGGCCAGCAGCAGGTGGAAAACACACAGTCCGAAAAGCGCCGCCAGCCAGCTCCCACCGAGCCAGCCGACGACAAGCATGGTCACGCCGAGGAGCAGGAAGAGATAGGCGAAGACTGCTGCCACAATAATGGCCACTCCGAGCAGCCCAAGGACGAGGGCTTGGGCACCGGTTTCACGCAGTTCCAAACCGAAGAGACCCGTCAGGGCCTGCAGAAAACGCACCAGAGAGGAACTGAAGGCTCCGGCTGCAGCATGCAGGCCGGGAGACTCCGGAATCCCCTCGGAGCGATCCGCGCCGGTTGGTGCGTTCATGCGCCGCGCGCTCAGCGGCGCATGAACGCGCCGAGAACAAATCCCGCAACCAAGGCAATGCCCACGGCTTGCAGCGGATTTTCGCGGATATAGTCTTCTCCTTCTTCGCTGACGGTGCGGGCACGACCGGTGGTGTCCGACCACACTTGGTTGGCGCGCTCGCGGTATTCGCCGGCGCGCTGGTTGAGGTTGTCGCGCAGGTCGTTGAATTTGGCCGCCGCGGCTTCCTTGAACTCATTGGCCGCCTCGGTGGCATGGGTGCGTCCGCTTTTGAACTTGTCGGCCGCTTGTTTGGTGTCTTTTTCGCTCATGATATTTCCTTTTGTTACGGGGTAGAAGGTTCGCAGATGCAGTCGGGGCTGGCAAGTGCCTGGGCATCGTTTTTCTTGAAGCGGGCGTATCATTGAAGGACAAATCCTCTTTCATGACCGCCGCCGCGACCCGCCAAGCCGAACAAGTCCCGCCCGACCTCCTCCGGCGTATCGACGAAACCATCACGCATTACCCTGTTTCCAAGCGGAGCGCCTCGGTGCCGCTGCTCCACCTGTGGCAGAACTTCTTCGGCTACATCGACGAGAGCGGGGTCGACTGGATCGCCCGCAAACTCGACCTCGAGCCGATCAATATCCTCGAGTTGGTCACTTTTTACCCGTGGTTCCGCCAGACCGCGCCCGGCAAAACCACCATCCGCGTCTGCCGCACCTTGTCCTGTGCCATGGCCGGATCCCACGAGGTTCGCGAGGAATTGCTCCGCGCCGCCGGGGCGATGGACTCGCCCGACCACGGTCATGGGGTGAACAGCCCTGACGGCAAATACACCATCGAGTTCGTCGAATGTCTGGCCAGTTGCGGAACCGCACCGGTTGCCTTGGTCGGTGACCGGCTCGTCGAAAAGCTGAAGCCTTCCGAAGCCGCGGCTGTGTTGCAGGATTCCGACCGTGCCTACCGCAAGACACTGCGCGCTCCGCACCACGCGGAAAAGCGCATGATTCTAAGGAATGTCGGACGCGCCGACTATGATTCCTCCCTCGAATGCTACCAGCGCCACGGCGGCTACGAATCGCTGAAAAAGGCGCTCAAGATGAAGCCCGAGGAGATCGTGGCCGAAGTGAAAGCATCGAATTTGCGCGGCCGCGGCGGCGCCGGATTCCCCACGGGCGTCAAATGGAGCTTCATCAAACGCGAAGACGGCAAGCCGCATTACCTCGTGGTCAACGGCGACGAGTCGGAGCCCGGCACCTTCAAAGATCGTTACATTTTGCACGAGGATCCGCACCAATTGCTCGAGGGTATGATGATCGCCGCCTGGGCGCTCAATGTGCACCTCAGCTACATCTACATCCGCTGCGAATTCCCCGAGGCTGCCCGCATTGTCGAAAAAGCGATCGAAGAAGCAAAAGCCGCCGGCTTCATCGGAAAAAACGTCTGCGGCAGCGGCTTCGATTGTGACATCTATGTGCATCAGGGCGCCGGCGCCTACATCTGCGGCGAAGAAACGAGCCTTCTCGAATCGCTCGAGGGCAAACGTCCTTATCCGCGCATCAAACCGCCGTATTTCCCCGCTGTCTTCGGCCTCTACAACTGCCCGACCATCGTCAACAACGTCGAGTCCCTCTGCCACGTCAGGCACATCATCGCCATGGGCGCGGCCGAGTTCTCCAAGCTCGGTTCCCCCGGCGACGGCGGCACGCGCACCCTCTGTGTCAGTGGCGACGTGCAAAACCCCGGTTACTTCGAACTGGGCTGCGGTCAGGTCACCGTCGGGCAACTGATCAATGACGTCTGCGGCGGACTCAAACCCGGCCGCAAATTGAAAGCCATCATTCCCGGCGGCAGCTCGGCCAAAGTCCTGCGTGCCGGCGAGAAATACAAAATGAAGCGCAAGACCGCCGATGGCGCCGAGGAGACGGTCGAGGTCGATCTGATGGATCTCGTGCTCGACGCCAATTCCCTTGCTGCAGCCGGTTCGATGATCGGCAGCGCGGGGGTCATGATCCTCGACGACTCGCGCGACATGCTCTGGGTGCTAAACAACATCAACGACTTTTACGCCCACGAGAGTTGCGGGCAATGCACTCCGTGCCGCGAAGGAAGCTTGTGGATGTCCAAAGTCACCACCCGCATGCTCCACGGCGACGTCAAGCCGACCGACGCGAACCAACTTGTCGGCATCGCCGACAACATTGCCGGACGCACGGTATGTGCTTTCGGTGAAGCGTGCGCCTGGCCGACCCAAAGCTTCGTGGCCAAGTTCCGCGAGGAATTTGAACCGCGCACCGCGGCTGCCAACGGCAACGGCACGAACGGCCACTGACTTTCTTTTAGCGGTGGCGCTGCATCCGGTGGATCGCGATGTCCCCATCGCGATTTCCCATCCACTCGCGCCGAATAGAATACGCTACCGCTGATATTCCGGCAGCACGTAAACAATCCGCCCGCACTGCTCGCATGACACCACGGTAGTGCCGACTTTGGCATCGCGCAGCGTTGCGGGGGTAACCGTCATGTGGCAACCCGAGCAATGGTTGCCCTCGAGCGGAACGATGGCGCGGCCGGCTTTCGTGCGGAACAATTTTTCGTAAAGCTCGAAAAGGTCGTCGTCGGACGCCTTGACCTCCTCGGCAACCGCATCGCGCTCGACTTTCAATTCGTCGGCGCGGCCCTGGAGCACGCCGACCTTCTCGTCGGCGATTTTCATCAGATTGGCCACGCGGTTTTTTTCCGCACTGTATTTGGCGTCCGCGGCCGCGATGACCGGCTTGAGATCCTCGAATTCCTGCATCAATTCGAGTTCGCGGTCCTCGATCGTGTTGATGTCGCTCTGGGCCCGCTCGATCTCGTGTTTGAGCGCGGTGTATTCCTCGTTCTTGCGAGTCTCGAGCTGCTGCGTCTGGTATTTGGCGATTTGCGCGCGCTTGCCGTCCGCCTCTACCTCGAGGCGTTTGCGCTCGACCTCGATCTGCGTGGCGCGGGTCTTGTCGTTCTCGAGCGTGCGCTGCGCCGCATCGAGTTCCTTCTGCAGGGCGGCTTTTTCCGCGGGCACGGAATTGATCTCGTGGAGAAAGGTCTGCAACCGCTGATCGCGCTCCTGCAGGAGGAGAAGTTTCTCCAGAATTTCCACCATTGCGTCCCTTCTAGATGCCCGCCGCCGCGGCGGCCAGCAAGAAGTGCCCCGGAACTCAGTAATCCTCGGCCTTGACCTGACGGAACTGTCCGTCGTTGCGCCGAGCCACCCCGCGCAGGGTCTTTTCCTCCTCGTCGCGGGCGGCCTTGGTCAGGAAATGGATTACGTGGATCCTCGCCGGGGTCTCCAACGGCTTCTGGGCTTCGGCAATGATCGAAAGGAGTTCACGCTCATCGATGTCGCCGCCTTTTTGCTGGTCGTCCTGCCCACCACCGCTGCGGCTCATTTCACCGTCGCTGATGAGAAAGATTGTGCTCGGACGCATGGAGAGTGCTTGTTTCATCGCGGTGTCGGTGCGGGTCCCGCCGCCTTCGTAAAGGCCTGTACCCATTTTGCTGTAGGCGCTTTTGTATGACAGTCCGCTTTTGTCGCTTCCACCCTCCACGCTTTGGATCCAAGTCTCCGCCTTCTTTTTGTTGGTGTCCGTGGCCGGCTGCATGTCAGGGAACATCGCCACCGATCCGCCCTCATAGATGATAATATTGAATAGGGTATTGATGCCGAGCCCCTGCACGAGTTTGGCCGCTTCTTCTTTCACCGCGTTGAACTTGCCCGGTTGGCGGTCGAACATGGTGTTCGAGACGTCCATGACAATGGCGACCCGCGTGGCCGTGTCAGAAACGCCGAAGAAACTCACCGCTGATCCGCGTCCGCCGCCTCCCGATCCCGAGCCCGCTCCGGCGCCCGCACCTGCCAGCGCGGCCAACTGGTCGGAAACGATGTCGCTCGGGTCGATGGTTGCCGCGGTGTCGACGGGGAGCGAGGGCAGGTCGGGGAGGGAAAAATCGGTGGGCCGCGCGGTCGACATTTTGTCGGTGAATGAAGGCTTCGGCCGCGCCGCGTCGAATTCGGCCATGTTCATGCGGTGCTCGCGCTCCTCCGCCGCGATGCGAATTTGCTTTTTCACCTCGAAAGTCGTGGGGGTCGCGAGGATGAAGCGCGCCACGATCCAGACGCCGGCAAGAATGGCACCGATGAAATGCAGCGCGATACTGACGATGATGACGGAAATAATGATGCGCCGGCGTCGCAACCGCGCCTCCGCCTGTGGATCGAGTGTGGCCTGACTCATGGCGCCTACATGTCCTCCTCTTCCGAGCGGTCGGAAAAAGTGACCCCGGTGATGCTTGCTTTGGCGCAGGCATTGAGCACGTTGACGATCCGCTGGTGGTCGGTGCCGTCGGCCGCGTCGAGTGTGACCAGCGCCTCGGCTTTGTTGGCGTCGGCCGATTCCTTGAACCGCTTCAAAGTGGCGACCAGGCCCTGCAGTTCGGCGTCACCCGGTTCGCCGAGCGTCGAGTCGTTGAGCACCACGCGTCCGTCGTCCTCAATGCGGATGCGCTGTTCGTCGGGCAGATCGACGCTTTCCTCCGCGGCAACCGTGCCGGGCAATCCGAGGCTGATGTCGCTCTCCTGTTTGATCGGCTTGGCCGTGACCATGAAAAAGACGAGGAGAAGGAAGACCATGTCGATCATCGGTCCCATCTGCATCTCAACGATCTGGGTGTCGCGGCGTCGGATTTTCACGGCTCAGGATTGATAGCTTCCGAAGATAACATCCACCGCGCCGGCATCGGCGGCCATTTTCATGATTTCTTTGATTTTTTTGGCCGATGTTTTCTGATCGGCACGGATGTAAAGGCGAAGCGGCGGGGTGTTCTCGAAGCGTTTTTTGAGGTATTCGGCCAGGCGTTTTTTGTCGGCGATTTCCTGTCCGATGAAATAGCGGCCCTGCGCGTCGATACTGATGATGTCGCGGTTGCTCACGTCCTCGGGGATCAAGGCATTGCTCGCCACGGGCAGCTTCACTTCCTCTTTGATCTGCTCCTTGGAGATCTTGGTCGTGACCATAAAGAAGATGAGCAGGAGGAAAGTCATGTCGATCATCGGCGCGAGCTGGAAACCCATCTCGTCATCGGGCCGGCGTGTGATCTTCATGGCTCTATCCCGGTGGCAACACGGATCATTCTGCGGCTTCTTCCGGAGGCAGCTCGTGCGAATGCACCGCCCCTTCCAGCTTCAGTTCGCCGGAGAGAACGTCGATCATGAAAGTAACCGATTTCTGGATGTTGCCGATCGCCACCTGCAGAAGGTTCCGGAAGTAGAAAAAGAGAAACATCGCCGGAATGCCGACGAACAAGCCGCCTGCCGTGGTGATCATGGCCTCGCCGATACCGCCCGCCAGATCCGAAGGTTCGCTGCGACCGGCCGCGAGTTGGTCGAAGCTCGCGATCATGCCGGTCACGGTGCCGAGCAGTCCGAGCATCGGTCCGATCGTGGCGAAGATATTGAGGTAGTTGATCCAGATCATGAGCCGCTGTTCCTCCTGCATGAGTGTTTCGCCGGCGGCCTGTTCCATCGACGCCTTGTTCGCCAGGTCGCGGTCGAAATTCACCTTGAGCAAAGCCGCGCACATCGTGTTGGCGAAAACGTTCGGCGAACTTTGGCAGAGTTGGTAAGCCGCATTCGGGTCGCGGTGCTGCATGTATTGCGACACGGCCGTTTCCTGCGCCTTGGGCATCATTTTTTTCTGGTTGATCTGCAGGAAGCAGTAGACGCCGACGGCGATGGTTCCGATCGAACAGAGCAGGATCGGCCACATGAGCGCACCACCGGCGAGAAAGAGATCGAGCAGGCTTTTCTCGATCACAGCCGGTGGCGGCAGCGCGGCGGGCGAGGGTGTGGCCTCCTGCGCTGTGGCGATGACGACGGTCAGGACGAAGAGCGCGGCCGCGAAGGTTGATATTTTGGCGTGTGGGGATGTTTTCATGATTTTTCGGTTTTCTTCTTGAGAAATTCGGCGGCTTTTTTCGCTTCCGGGGAATCGGAGTATATCTCCGTGAGGTCGGTGGCAACCTTGCGCGCCTCATCCTCGTCTCCGGTGAATTGATAAAGTTCCAGCAGGATACCCAGTCCCTTGGCCGCCTGCCCGCGCGCCGTCCCGTGGAAAAGGAAGGGGTAAAGTGCGTTGTCCGCCGTCTCGTGAAGCAAGCGCAAGCGCTCCGCGCGCACCGGCGGGTCCTCGTGCCAGCGCGGATTGTCAGCGACCAGCGTTTGCATCGCGGCGAGCCGGGCGCTGGCGATGAGAAGTTTGGAATCAAGCAGTAGGTCGGGATCCTGTGCCGAGGTGGCAAGTTGCTCGATTTCCGCGGCGACTTCCTGCGAGCGGCCGAGGTCGATCATGGTGCGGAGTCGTCCGCGCTTTGCATCCTCGCGGTCGGCCGGATTCCACGCGCCCTGTTCGACTTCGGCGTAAACCCCGAGGGCTTCCTCGAGCCGGGCACTCTCTCCGGTCAGTCGCAGGCATTCGCCGTAAAGATTGCCCGCGTCGCCCGCCCGCGATTCGGGGATGGCCAGCATGGGTTGCAAGGTTTGCCAGCGGACCCGCGCCGTGTTCAGTGCGCCGCGACCGGGATTGGCGCGGACCGCTTCGAGCGTCTGGTCGGGCGCGAAAATGATGCGCTCCACATTGGCGCGCGGGATCGAGGTCGTGCCCGCGCTTTGCCCCGGCACCGGCCCGGGCAAGGAAAGACGGAACGATGTTTCGTCCATGCCGACGATGCGGCCCTTGCGCGTGTTGCCGTCCTTCAGCCGCACCTCGTCGTCGGCCACCAGCGAAGGCGCGGCGGCGAGGAGAAAAAGCATGATGCAGAAACGCGTTTTCATGACGGGCCGGTGGAACCCGACGGCGGACCCAGCTTCTGCAATCGCTCCCGCGCCGTCTGCGCCTCCGGGAGGGCGGCGAGGTCTTCGCTTTTGCTCAGTTCCTCGTAGGTTTTGCGTGCGGCTTCGAGGTCGTTGATTTTTTCGAAGGCCTCACCGCTGCGCAGATAAGCTTTGGCCACCGTCTCGCGCCATTTCCCGTAGAGAATGTAGATGCGCTG
The DNA here is from genome assembly GCA_903953565.1 of uncultured Verrucomicrobiota bacterium. Taxonomy (GTDB): domain Bacteria; phylum Verrucomicrobiota; class Verrucomicrobiia; order Chthoniobacterales; family JACTMZ01; genus JACTMZ01. Next base: position 47,163 of record CAJBKE010000026.1, read on the forward strand.
ATAGTAGGGGATGGCGGTCTGCGGACGGTCTCGCGCCATTTCGAGTTCGCCCAAGGCGAGAAGCGCCTGAGCTTTGAGTTTTCCCGGAACGCTTTCCGCGGCGAGCAACCGGGTGTACGCCTCCGCGGACCCATCCGTGTTGCCCGCCTCGCTCTCGATGAGCGCCCGTGTCATAAGCACCTCGCCCATCAGCGTGGACCACGGTGTGTCGCGCTCGAGACGGGTGTAATAGTCGAGCGCTGCCTGACGGTCTCCGTCCTCCATGGCCATGCGCCCGAGCGCGGCCAGAGCTTTGTCTTTCTGCGCCGCGCGCGGATGCCACTTGAGCAAGTCGCGGTAGATCTGAGCCGCTTTTTCGCGTCGCCCTGCGGATTCTTCATCACCCGCCGTGGCCCCCGCCAACTGCGCCTCGGCGCCGTCCGCGAGGATGAGGGGATTGGTCGTTTCGGCCTTGGCCAAGGCTGAAGCCTCGCGGAATAAGGCCGACGAAAGCTCCGGGTCGGATTTCTTCACCGCCTGCCCCAGAGCCCAAATCGACCGGACCGTGAGCGTCTCCTGCTTTTCCGCCTCCGCCTTGGCGCGCAGTTCACGCAGGGCGGCGAGGTGGTCGTGCTTCTCCGTATCACTTTTATGGAGCCGTCCGAGCGCGATGAACAAATCCTCGACCGAATCGGCTTCCGGATCGTTGCCGAAATCTCCGATCGCTCTCCAATACTCCGCAATGGCTTTGTCCGGTTGGTCGTCTTGCCGCCACGACTGGCCGATGAGGAAAAGCGCTTCGGCGGCGCGTGGACTCCGGGGATAAGCCTCGAGATACTTGCCCATGAGGTCGCGCAGCCCTTCGTAGTCTTCCTCCAGCTTGAGCACCTTGGCCAATTTGAACTGTGCATCTTCGTGGAAGTGCCCCGCTTCGGCCGGAACCCCTGCGTAGACCTCTTTGCCCTCGTCGGACTTGGCTTGGGCCAGCAGTGCATCGCCGAGCAGAAGGCGGGCTTCGTTGCTTTCCTGCGCATCCGGATATGCGGCGAGATACGCTTCGAGTTCCGCCTCCGCCGTTGCGTAGTCCTTCATCGACTGCGCGCAATAGGCCTGACGGAAGCTGGCCGCTCCGAGCAGCGTGCCTTTGGGAAATTTCTTCGCGTGCGCGCCCAGCACCTCGCGCGCTTCGGGTAATTTTTTGGCAAAAGCCAAAGCCGAGCCGCGCCAGTAGTTCGCCGGCTCCGCCAGTTCGTGGTCCGGATGCTTTTCGCCGAACTTCGCCAAAGTGGCGGCCGCCTCCTCGTTGCGTTCGGCGAGGAGCTGCGTGAAGCCTTCCATGAAAAAAGCGCGCGGGGCCTGCTCGGATTGGGGGAATTTCTCGCGCAGAGCGGCAAACGTCGCGATCGCTTCGTCGAATTGGTCGGCGCGTTGCTGCGCTGTGCCGCGCAGGTAGAGAACGAGGGGCAATTGCTTGGACTGGGGGAAATTTTTCTCGAAGAGCAGCGATGTTTCCACCGTCTTGTCGTTGCGTTCGATGGCCAGCCAGCTCTGCAGCGCGCTGAGCGAAGCCGTTTCCACCGCCGCATCCGGTTTCATTTGCCGGAGCATGTCGTCGAGCAGCAGCGCGCATTCGCGGTAGCGTTCCTGTCGGTGGAATGCGCTGGCCATGCGGAATCGCACCGACGCATCGAAACCCTGCGCTTTCTGCAGGTTCTGCAATTCCTTCTCGATCTCCCGCGCGATCTGGCGCATCTGGGCGCGCTCGAACACATCGGGAGTTGCGTCTGCTTCGATCGCCTCGAGACGCTTTTTGACCTCCTCAAGACGGCGTTGCTGCTGCTCAACCAGCCGCTCTTGCGTCGAGATGGTTTGCATCACCCGGATGGCCTCGCGCGGCCTGTCTTGCTCGAGAAGTCTCTCGCCGAGTTGCATAGCCAGCGCCTGAAAGGTGGCCAACTGCGTGATGCGGTCCTGCCGAGCGGCCTCCGTTGTGACCAACTCGAGCGCCGCTTCGTCGTTGCCCGTTTCGATCAGGCTGTGCAATTCGAGGACTGCGGCGCGGCCGCTGTGGACGCTTTGCGGATTTTTGCGGATCGCTGCAAGCGCTGTGGCCGCATCCTTCTTGTTACCTTCGGTCACGAGCAGGGTGGCCGCGAGCAACGCGGCATCTTCCCGCCGGCGCGAGCGCGGAAAATTTTCCATGAATTGGCCGAGCGCCTCCCGCGCCTTCACCGTATCGCCGGTCTGCATCAGGCTAACTCCGAGCCAGAACGAAAGATTCTCCTGCTTGTCGGGGGTGATCTCGGGGAGTTTTTGTGCTTCCTCGATCGCTTCTGCAGCACCGCCGAACTTCTGCGTCTGCATCAATGCGGCAACAAGATTATAGCGCACATGCGGCAAGAGAGGCTTGGCCTCTCCGGAAGCTCCGAAATCACCGAGGAACTTCTGATAGCCGGCCACAGCCTCGTCGTAGCGCTTCTCGTTGTAGGCCTTGTCGGCCTTGATGATCACATCGCGTGCCGTGCCGACCTCGGGAGCCGACGGCTCAGTCTGCGCGCTCAGCGGTCCCATCGAGGCCAGCGATAGAAATAACAAGATGGGCAATTTCGAGCTCACCGCGACAAATCTGCCCCGCCGCCCTCCTCAGGTCAAAATGTCGTTTGCCGGCGTGCGGGAACTGGCAGGATGGATGCATGCAAACCGGCGAAATCGAGTCTCTGGAGAAGGATGCTTGCCGAGTGGTCAGAGGCGAGGGGGATGAGAACTTGGGCGACCTGCTCCTGCGGTTGCATGCGTATCAATTCCGTAACAATGCGCCTTACCGCGCGTTTTGCCTGAGCGTGGCAGTTGGGGAAATGCCGGATGATTGGCGGCAAATTCCCTGCCTTCCCCAAGAAGCTTTCAAACACGCCGACCTGCGCAGCTTTCCCGCGGAACAAACCAGGAAAATATTCCGCACCAGCGGGACGACAGGCGAGGGATACGGACAACACCATTTCCGCACGCTCGAGGTTTACGAGGCGGCGGTGCGCGAAGGGTGGCGTCAGGCCGGACTTCCTTCCTCGCCTTATCTCGTCATTGCACCGCATCCGGACGAAGCCCCGCATTCCTCGCTGAGCCACATGCTCGGCATGCTCGCGCCGCGCGAGAATTTTATCGCGCCGGGCGGTGAGATCGATCTGCAGCGGTTGCAATCCGTCGAGGAGCCGGTTTGCCTGCTTGGCACGGCGCTCGGGTTCCTCCATTTGTTCGAGCGGATGAATCAACGCGGGCTCTCGCTCGCTTTGCCCCCCGGATCGAGTGCCATGGAAACCGGCGGATACAAAGGCAGCGGACGCCATATTTCGCGGGGCGACCTATACGCGCTGTTTGGCGACAAGCTCGGCATCCGTCCGGATGACATTTACAACGAATATGGAATGACCGAGCTCAGTTCGCAATTTTACGCCCGTGGGCCGCAAGGTTTGCACTACGGTCCGTCTTGGGCTCGGGCGATCGTGGCCGATCCGGTCACGCTCGCGGAGGTCGAGGACGGCGAAACAGGCATCCTGCTCATTTATGACGCGGCCAATGTCGGATCAGTTGTCGGCATCCGCACGCGCGATTTGGCCGTCAAGCGCGGCGAGGCTTTCGAATTGCTCGGACGCGATCCTGCTGCTTTGCCGCGCGGATGCTCCCGCGCCGCTGACGAATGGTTGCGATGAACACCGCTCAACGCGCCACCGCCATCGCCAAAGCCGCGGAGCCTTTCCGCGCGCTCCTCGGTCCAACCACGGCGGCTGATTTGCTGGCCTGGCTGCGAGCCGAGTTGGGAAGCAGTGAAGTGCTCGACCGCTGGATCGATCACGGCATGGCAAAAACCAAGGCCGTCGCACCCGGGACAATCCTTCACGTGGTGAGCGGCAACACGCCGCACGCGGCACTGCAGAGCATCATCGGCGGACTACTTCTCGGCAGCCGCAATCTGGTCAAACTGCCGCGCGGTGGACTGATCGAATTGGATGAATTTGTCTCCGGGCTGCCGGATACTTTGCGCGCCACGGTCGAAATGGCGGAAGTATTGCCCTCCGCATGGTTCGCGTTGGCTGGAGCACTGATCGTTTACGGCTCGGATGAAACCACCGCGCATTTCCGCACGCTTGTTTCGCCTTCGCAGGTCTTTGTCGGCCACGGACACAAGGCGAGTCTGGGGATCATTTGGGACGATCCCAAGTTTGCCTCCTGCGACCCTGCGGCGCGGGATGCATCGCTTTTTGACCAGCAGGGATGTCTTTCCCCACAGGTCTTTTATGTGCGCGAGTCGCGTCCGGGATTCGCCCGCGCTTACGCGGAAAAACTTTCCTCGGCCATGGACCGTTTCAATCGCTCGCATCCTCGCGGGTCGATCACCGTTGCCGAGCAGGCGGAGATAGCTAACCTTCGTGCGGCTTACCGTTTCCGCGCCGCGGGGGATTTGCGGGTGGCGCTGTGGGAAGGTGGGGGAAACATGGACTGGACAGTGGTCTATGAGGAGGACGCATGGTTTCCCGCATCGACGCTCAACCGCGTGATTTTCGTCAAACCGCTCCCCGAAGATCCTGCCGCATCGATTGGTCCAGCCGCCGCGCATGTCGGCGCAGTCGGACTTTTTCCCTGCACGGAGGAACTGGCCGAGCGCTTCGCTTCACTGTGTCCATCGCGCTTTTGTCTGCTCGGACGCATGCAAGATCCGCCGTGGACCTGGCACAATGGCGGCGTGGCGCGATTGGTTTCTTTGGTCAAGTGGGTTGATTTCGAGCCGCCCAGCGGTTTGACTGCCTGATCACATGGCCAAAGAAGAATCCATTCCTGCGGACGGTGTCGTTGTCGAGGTGCTCCCCGGCACGATGTTCCGCGTCAAATTGGCTAACGACAAAGTCGTCCTCGCCCACATCGGCGGCAAAATGCGCAAGCACTTCGTCCGCATCGTTCCCGGCGACAAGGTTAAGATGGAAATTTCTCCCTACGACTTGAGCAAGGCGCGGATCACCTACCGCGAGCGCTAGAAGCAATCCGCAGAGGCTGCGTGAGAATTCAGGTGGATCGCGATGTCCCTATCGCGATTCCCCGCTGAAACTATCGCGCCGGGACGGCGCGATCCACCCCGGTAATCAAACGATCGTGGCGGCCGCTGCAAAATTCTCCGTAGCGCCCCTGCGCTTGCAACAAAACAGAACCGCTACCGGTCACACTCGCCCATGACGAAGTCGATGCTGCCGAGAATGGCCGGCACGTCGCTGACATAGTGGCCGGGTAGCAACGAGGGAATGATGCTGAGATTAGCGAAGCTCGGGGCGCGGATTTTCAAACGATAGGGCACGCCGCCGCCTTTGCTGTGGATGTAAAAGCCCAACTCTCCCTTGGGATTTTCCGCGCCGAAATAAACGTCCCCGGCGGGCGCATCGATTCCTTGGGTCGTGATGATGAACTGATGGATGAGTTCCTCCATCTTGGTCATCACGTCGGTTTTCTTGGGCAAAATATTCTTGGGATCCTCAACATGGATCGGGCCGGATGGCATCTTGTCGAGAGCCTGCTTGAGAATCCGCGCACTCTGCCGCATTTCCTCCATGCGCACCAAGTAACGGTCGAAACAGTCACCGACCGATCCGACCGGCACATCGAAGTCGTATTGTTCGTAGCTCAGATACGGGTGGGCTTTGCGCAAGTCATGATCCACGCCCGAGCCGCGCAGGTTCGGACCGGTCAGACCGTAAGCAATGGCGTCCTGCCTCTTGATGACCCCGACATCCTTGGTGCGATCCAGCCAGATCGGATTGCGGGTGAGAAGCTTGTCCACTTCATCGAGGCTGGGCAGCAGATCGTCGATGAAAGCGCGCACTTGCTGATCGAATCCCGGCGGCAGATCGCGCGTCATTCCGCCGATGCGCGTGTAAGACGTGGTGAAACGGGCGCCGGTCAATTGCTCGGTCAAATTGTAGACCACCTCGCGGTGTTTGAAGGTGTAGAGAAAGACGGTCATCGCCCCGATGTCCATGGCATAAGCCCCGATCCCGAGAAGGTGCGAAGAAATGCGCGCCAGCTCGCAGCAGATCACGCGGATGGCTTGGCCGCGCGGCGGCAATTCCCAGCCCATCAATTTTTCCACCGCCAGAGCGTAGGCCACGTTGTTGGCCAGCGGCGCGAGGTAATCCAGCCGGTCCGTGTAAGGCACGAACTGGTTGTATTGCATGTTCTCTGCGATCTTCTCGTCGCCGCGGTGGAGGTAGCCGATGTCCGCATCGGCCTTGGTAATGACCTCACCGTCCAACTCGAGCACAATGCGCAGCACGCCGTGCGTCGACGGGTGAGAGGGCCCCATGTTGATGGTCAGCGTCTCCCCGAGCAGTTCGCCTTTCTTGCGTGCCTCGGCTTCGACCGCACGGGTGCGAGCGGCGGCATCGGGAGTTTCGAGAACGGTGGACATGGCGCGGATTGTTACGTCCGGGAGGTGCTTTTGGCAACTTCCGGACGCTGCGGCCGACCCTTTCGTCGGTTGCTGTGGTCCCCGAGAAGCCACGCGGCTCACGTCGCCGCGGCCAACTCGTCCTCGACGCGCAGCCGCAGTTGACCGCAGGCGGCGTCGATATCGTGTCCCTTTTCGCGGCGGATGGTGGCGACCACTCCGCCGGCGCGCACCGCCCGGACAAATTCCTGCTGCCGCGCCTCGCTCGGACGTTCCCACGCAAGACCTTCCACCGTGTTGTAGGGGATGAGATTCACTTTGGCGTCAAGACGCCGCGCGTGGGCCGCGAGCAACCGCGCCTGCTCGGGAGCATCGTTCACCCCGGCGATGAGGATGTATTCGAAGCCGAGCTTTTGTTTGCGGCGGGAGCTGAAATACGCGCACGCATCGAAGAGTTCTTTCAACGGATACTTTTTGTTCACCGGCATGATCTGCTCGCGTACCTCGTCGCTCGCGCCGTGCAGCGAAATGGCCAACCGCACCGGCACCGGATGATCCGCCAGCTCGCGGATTTGCGGGACCAGACCGCTGGTCGATACCGTGATATGCCGCGCGCCGATTTCGAAACCCCAGGGAGCGTTGAGGATTTCGAGGGCGACGGACAAATTTTTCCAATTGGCCAGCGGCTCGCCCATGCCCATGAAAACAATGTTGTCGACCCGCTCGCCCGTCGATTGCTCGACTTGCATGACTTGCGCGGTGATTTCGCCCGCCGAAAGATTGCGTTTCCATCCGCGCAGACCGCTGGCGCAAAATTTGCACCCGTAAGCGCAGCCCACTTGCGTCGAGACGCACAGGGTTCTGCGATCGGATGTCTGCCCGTAAAGCGCGGGCGAGGCCGGGATGAAGACGCTCTCGATGAATTGCCCGTCAGGCAGGCGATACAAGAATTTGCGCGTTGTATCCTTCGACCCGCTCATGCGCACCTGTTCCAGCTTTCCGACCGGATATCTCTCGGCCAATTGGGCGCGCAGCTCGGCCGGAAGATCGGTCATCTCCGCGAAGTCTCCGACCCGCTTCTCATGGACCCATTCCATGATCTGTCGCGCGCGGTAAGGCTTGTGGCCCAAAGCGGCAAGACCGGCCTCGAGCGACTCGGTGGTTTCTCCCAACAGCGAAATCATGCCCGCACCATGCCATGACCGGGCGGGGGAATCCAATGCGGGATGCCTTGACCCGCGCCGCCGGAAAATTACCGTGGTCCCATGCGTTTGCTCAAGTTTCTCCCGTTCCTCGCCTTGCTCGCCGCCGCCGGTTGCGAAACAACCGGCACCACGATGACGCGTCCCGATCCGCGTGCCGCCGCGATCATCGCCGCCGAGACCCCCGGCAACTACTACATCGGCCGCCGCTACTACAAAAAAGACTACAAAATGTGGGGCTGGGTTCGCCGTCCGGGCCAACCGTGGAGCACCGCGCAGCTCGTCATGATGAACGAGAACACCAAGCTCGCGCCCGACCGCGCGACCGGCAAGCTCGGCATCGACAACAACCACGAATACCGCCTGCAAGGGCGCTTCACTGGGGGCAAAGTTTACGAGCCGGCGAGCAATGATTTTTATCCCGAGTTCGTCCTCGCCGACTACACGCTGCTCTCCAGCGCGCCGCCCAATATCTACCGCGACCGGCGCCAACTCGACCCCGCGGTGCGCCTGCTCAATCCGCCGCTCTGAGGCGTTAATTCCCTTGCGGCCGGTCTGGGTGCTCCCTAAACACGTTTCATGTTGAAACTCCTCGCTCTCCTCGCGTCCGTCTCCTTTCCTCTCGTCCTCGCCGGTTGCGGCCGCCCGGACGCCGATACGGTCAAAGTCGGCATGAATATCGAGCTGACCGGTGACATCCCTGCCGTTGGCGCCTCGAGCAAAAATGCAGCCGAGCTTTTCTTCGACCAGCTCAACGAAAAAGGCGGCGTCACCCTCGCCGACGGAGCCAAGAAAGTTTCCCTCGTCATCCGCGACAACGCGGCCAAAGCCGACCAGTCCGCCTCGGTCACCCAGCAACTCATTTCGAGCCAAGACGTGGTCGCCATGGTCGGCCCGAACTCCAGCGCCTGCGCCATTCCCGCCGGCGAAATCGCCGAGACCCTCAAGTGCGTGATGATCTCACCGTGGTCGACCAATCCGAAAACCACCCTCGATCAAGCCTCCGGCGTGCCCAAACGCTACGTCTTCCGCGGATGCTTCACCGACCCGTTCCAGGCCATCGTGCTGGCCAAATTCGTGTCCAACGACCTCGGTGCGAAAAAAGCCGCCGTCCTCTATGACGTCTCCTCCGAGGCTCCGCTCGGTCAGGCCACTCTCTTCCGTGACACCTTCACCGCGGCCGGCGGAGAAATCGTCGCCTTCGAAACCTTCACCACCGGCGACAAGGATTTCTCCGCCCAATTGACCAATATTCGCGAGGCCAACCCGGACGTGATTTTCCTCCCGACCTATTACAACGATGTCCCGCTTATTGCCCAGCAGGCCCGCCGCCTCGGCATCACCGCGAAATTCATCGGCAGCGACGCGTGGAGTTCCCCCGAGATCATCAAGCTCGGCGGGGCCGACGTGGACGGTTCGTATTTCTGCAATCACTTCTCGACCCAGATCGCGACCGACGAGGCCAAGAAATTCATCGCCGACTACACGGCGAAATACGGCCAGGCTCCCGACGATGTCGCCGCGCTCACTTACGACGCATGCGGCCTCGTGACCGAAGCGCTCAAGGCGGGTGGCAAGAACGACCGCGAGGCCCTGCGCGAAGCTTTCGCCCAGATCCGGGAATACAAAGGTGTCACCGGAACGTTCCGTTTCGAGCCCGGCTCGGGCGATCCGATCAAGAGCGCCGTGGTCCTGCAGATCAAAGACGGCGCCTTCCAGTGGGTGACCAACGCGCAACCTTGACCGACTGACGCGCGCGCATGGACTACTTTGCGCAGCAGGCGATCAACGCCATCCAGCTCGGGTCGATCTATGCACTGATCGCTCTGGGCTACAGCATGGTCTACGGCGTGCTGGTCATGATCAACTTCGCCCACGGCGATGTCTTCATGGTCAGTTCGTTTTTCTGTCTTCTCCTCCTGCTGTTTCTGCCCGTCCCCTTCGTTGCCGCCCTGATCATCGTCATGCTGGCCACCGCGATCCTCGGCGTGGCGATCGAGAGGCTGGCCTATCGACCACTGCGCAATGCGCCGCGCGTTTCCGCCATTATCACCGCGCTCGGTTGCGGGCTCATCATCCAAAACACCACCCTGAGCCTCAGCCCTTACTCGCAACGGATGCCGGAGCTTTTCGTTCCGGTCACCTGGAACTTCGCCGGCGTCACCGTTTCCTCCCTGCAACTGCTGATCATCGGTGTTTCGGTCGCGTTGATGGTCGCTCTCGACTTTTTCATCCGTCGGACGCGTTACGGCATGGCCATGCGCGCCATCGCGCAGGACCGCATGACCGTCCCGCTCATGGGCATTCCGGTCAACACCATCATCGCCATGACCTTCGCCATCGGGGCTGCGCTGGGCGGCGCGGCCGGCGTGCTCTACGCCTCGGCCTACCCGGTGATCAGTGCGACGATGGGTGTGCTCGTCGGTTGGAAAGCGTTTGTTGCTGCGGTCATCGGTGGCATCGGCAGCGTGCGCGGCGCAGTTCTCGGGGCCTACGTGCTCGGCACGGTCGAAGTCTTCACCGTGACGGTGCTCCCCTCGACCTACCGCGATCTGGTCGTTTATTCGCTGTTGCTCGTCATTCTCGTCTTCAAACCCTACGGACTCCTCGGGCGTCCCGCCGTGCAGAAAGTATGACACGGTGGTTCCGCCAACCCCCGCCGCGCGGCGTGTTGCTGACCCTGCTCGCCGCCGGTCTGGCTGCTTGTTTTGTCATCGAGCAGTTCGGTTTGGTCGACGACTACGTGCGCTTCGTCCTGATCACCCTCGGGATCAACATCATCCTTTGCGTCAGCCTCAACCTCGTCAACGGCTGGATGGGCGAGTTTTCCGTCGGTCACGCCGGCTTCATGGCGCTCGGCGCCTATCTCTCGGCCTGCGTCTCGGTCAAATGGCTCGCGTGGGGTGACCCGCTTTGGATGTTCCCGCTCGCCGTCATCGGCGGCGGACTGATGGCCGGCGCCGTCGGCTTCCTCCTCGGGTTGCTCTCGTTCAAGACCCGCGGCGACTACCTCGCCATCATCACGCTGGCCTTTCTCATGATCGTGAAGTCCGGGTTGGAAAACATCCCGTATGTCGGCGGCGCGCGCGGTTTCCTCGGCATCGGCAACCACACCACGCTGCTTTGGACCGCCATCTGGACCGCCCTCACGCTCTGGGCCATCCGCAATCTTGTCTATTCGCGGTTCGGTCGCGGGATCGTCGCCGTGCGCGAAGACGAAATCGCGGCCAATGCCATGGGAGTCGACACGCGCAAAGCCAAACTCGCCGCGTTTGTCGTTTCCTCGTTCTTCGGCGGCGTGGCCGGTGCGCTCTTCGCCCACCAGCTCCAATTCATCAATCCCGGCGTCTTCGATATCGTCAAATCCACCGAGATCCTCGTCATGGTTTACCTCGGCGGGGTCGGTTCGCTGGCCGGATCCATCCTCGGTGCCACGGTCTTCACCTTCCTCTCGCAGGTGCTGCAACCGCTCGGCACCTGGCGGATGGTCATTCTCCCGCTCATCCTCGTTCTCCTCATGCTCTTCCGTCCCCGCGGCATCATGGGCATGCGCGAGTTCCCCTGGTTCGTTCCGCGTCGCGAGTTCCCCGCCAAGGAGGATAAAAAATGAACCCCTTGCTCGAGGTCCGCGGCGTGACCATGCGCTTCGGCGGCCTGGTTGCCGTGTCGGATCTTTCGTTCGAAGTCACCCCGGGCCACGCCCACGGAATCATCGGTCCAAACGGCGCGGGCAAAACGACCGCGTTCAATATCATCACCGGCCTTTACACCCCGACCGCGGGCGACGTTCTTTTCCGCGGCGAGTCCATCGCCGGGCAACGCCCCAGCAACATCGCCCGCCGCGGTATCGCCCGCACTTTCCAGAACATCCGCCTCTTCCGCGATCTCACCGTGCTCGACAACGTCCGTGTCGCCCACGACGCCCACGCCCGCTACTCGTGGCCCGGCGCCATGGTCCAACTTCCTTCGGCGCGCCGCGCGGAGAAAGAGACCATCGCCATTTGCCTGGATATGTTGGAAAAATTCGGCCTCGGCGACGTGGCTTACGAGCGCGCCGGTGATTTACCCTACGGATCGCAGCGCCGTTTGGAGATCGCCCGCGCCATGGCGCTGCAACCGCAACTCTTGCTGCTCGACGAACCCGCGGCCGGGATGAACTCCGCCGAAACTCTGAAGCTGGTCGAGTTCCTCGGATGGCTGCGCGACCATTTTTCCGTGACCATGCTCCTCATCGAGCACCATATGCAGTTGGTCATGACATTCTGCGACCGCATCACCGTCCTCGACTTCGGCAAAACCATCGCGGAAGGCACGGCCGCCGAAGTGCGCAGCAACCCCAAAGTCATCGAGGCCTACCTCGGACCGGAGGACGGCCATGAGTGAACCTATCCTCCGGGTGGAAAATCTCGTGGTCCGCTACGGCGATATCCGCGCGGTCAAAGATATCAGCTTCCACGTGCAGCGGGGCGAAATCCTCGCCCTTGTCGGGGCCAACGGCGCCGGCAAGACCACTACCCTCCGCGCGATCTCCGGCATGCTGCCTTTCGAGGGTTCGGTCATTCTCGAGGGGCGCGACGTGCGCGGGATGTCCCCCGATCGCATCCTCTGCCTCGGTCTCTCCCACGTTCCGGAGGGGCGCGGCATCTTCGGCGGACTTACCGTGATGGAAAATTTGCAACTCGGCGCTTGGATCCGGCGCGACAAAGCCGGTCGAGCACGCGACCTCGAGATGGTCATGGATATTTTCCCCCGCCTGCGCGAACGCGCGGGGCAACTCGCCGGCACCCTCAGCGGGGGGGAGCAGCAAATGCTCGCCTTGGCCCGCGCGCGGATGAGCGATGCCAAGATCCTCATCCTCGACGAACCCTCCATGGGACTGGCCCCGAAACTCGTGCAGGAAGTGTTCGCCGTCCTGCGGCGACTCAACGAAAACGGAGTGACCATCCTCCTCGTCGAACAAAACGCCAACATGGCCCTGCGCCTCGCCCACCGCGCCTGCCTCCTCGAAACCGGCAACCTCGTCCTCGAAGGCCCGGCCTCCGAACTCCTCGTCAACCCCCGCGTCCGCGAAGCCTACCTCGGCGCCGCCTGAAGCTTGGCCTATTCCAGTTTCGCGCGTTTGGCCGGATGACTTTTTTTGCGCCGGTGTGCCGGCGGAAAAATATTTTTCTTCAATCCGTGTTTATCCGTGCCAATCCGTGGCTAAGTATTTCTCTGCTCCAAGACAACTCGCTTACCCAATCGCGTAAGAACATCCCACGTGATCGTTCCGGCCCACGCGGCGACTTCGCCAACCGTGATTTCTTCGTCTCCCTGTTTCCCAAAGAGCACCACTTCCTCGCCGGGCGCCACATCGCGCGGCAAGTCGGTCACATCGACCATCAATTGGTCCATGGTGATGCGGCCGAGGATTGGGCAACGCTTGCCGCGGACGAGCACTTGCGCGCCCCTGTTCGAAATCTGCCGCGGATAGCCGTCCGCATAACCTATGGCCAGCGTGGCGATACGCATGGGCTTCGTTGTGATGAAGTCGCGCCCGTAACTGATCCCGCGCCCGGGTCCGACATCGCGCACCAGCGTGATGCCTGTCTTCAATGTCATGACCGGCTGGAGAAGTTTCTGGAACGCGGGGAGGGGAGAGATGCCGTAGAGGGCGAGCCCGGGGCGAACGCGGTCGGCGGCGTGTTCCGGGCGTTCGAGTGAGGCGGCGCTATTCAACGCGTGGAATTTTGCTTTCGGTAAAATCGGACGCAGTTGCGCGTCAAGTTGGTCCCAGGCGGTTAATTCCTGCGCGGTGAAATCGGGATCACTGTCCGCCACCGGCAAATGGGTAGAGATGCTCTCCACCTCGATGCCGGCGATTGCCGCGATTTCCTGCGCAGTTTTGATCGCATCGTCCTGCCACACGCCAATGCGCCCCATCCCGGTGTCGATGCAGAGATGGATGCGCACGGGTTTTCCCTGCGCCAAGTGTGCGTAGGCTTTGGCTTCGGAGGCGCTCGAAACCACGGGAATGAATCCCTCGCGCACGACCTCCTCGCGCTCGCTGGGCAGGCACGGACTGAGGATGAGAATGTCTCTGTCTGCTACCGCCGCACGCACTGCGCGCGCTTCACCCAGCGTGGCCACGCCGAATTGCTCGGCAAACGGTTCGAGCGTTTTCGCCACCTCGGGTCCGCCATGGCCATAGCCGTCGGCTTTGACCACGGCAATGATGCCGGGTGACTTGCCGACTGCGTTCCGCACCGCCGCCGCGTTGTGGCGCAGCGCGGCATGATCGATTTCCGCCCGGCAGCGGTGAGAGGACATCAGGAGCGGGCTTTGCGCGCGTCGATGAACGACTTCACGCAGAGGGCGACGAAGACAAGGCTGAGAATGGCAAAGGAGGCCTGCACGCCGACAGCAGCTGCGCGTTCGACGGGTTCGCCCGCGAGCAGAGCCGGCAGTTTGCCAAGACTCTTGGCGGTGCCGAGAAATCCGAGGAGGCCGACCAGCGCGGCGAAGTGTCCGCCGTGTTTGAGGCTCTTGAGGGAGATTCCCCCGGCAATGGCCAACAGCAAACCGAAGATCGAAGGAATGAGCGCCGTCCAAGATTGCGCCCCGGTGATCAGATAAGCTCCGATTCCCAGCAGGACAAAAATAACGGCGAAGGTGAAGATGATGCGCGGCATGTTCATGAGTTTGGATCCTAGCTGCGCGAACCATCCCTGCCAAGTTGAAGCCGCGTGCAACCGGCAGGAAAGTGTGCTATGCAAATGTCAATGACGAGGTTTCCAGCCGCGCTCCTGCTCCTTGCTTTGGTCGCAGCGGCCAGCGGACAAGAACTGCAGAAATTCGAAAACTGCCGCCTCGTCGAGGCTGGCTGGTCGGATGGCGATAGCTTTCCGGTCAATCTGCCCGACGGCAAAGAAATCGTCCTCCGGCTTTATTATGTCGATTGCAACGAGGTTGCTGCGGCGACGGAAACCGACCAGCGGCGCGTGCGCGATCAGTCGTCTTATTTCGGGATCGATGATCACCAAGTGACCCTCGAATTCGGGCGCCGCGCGACGGACGAAGTGAAAAAGCTGCTCGCGACGCCGTTCACCGTGCAGACCGCTTTCGCCACCGCACCCGGTCGCTCGGCCAAGCCGCGCACTTACGGATTCGTCACGCTGTCCGACGGACGCGATCTCGGCGAGGTGCTCGTCGACGAGGGTCTGGCCCGCAGCTATGGCGTGAGGCGCAACACGCCGGACGGACTCAATGCCGAAGCGGCTGAAGCCAAGATGGACGATCTTGAGCTTGGCGCAGCCATCGCGCGCCGCGGCATTTGGTCCAAGACCGATCCGCAGCGGCTGGTCTCTTTGCGCGAGGATCGCCGCGCGGAGGAGCGCGAACTTCAAGCGGCATTCGGCACGAGCAGCGGCCAACCGATTGATCCGAATACGGCGACAGTCGATGAAATCATGCTTCTGCCCGGCGTGGGCGAGGTGCTGGCCGAGCGCATTGTCGAGGGGCGTCCCTACAAATCCGTCCAAGACCTGCGCCGCGTGCCGGGCATCGGCGAGAAAGTATTCGCCGAACTAAAAGATTCGCTACAGATTGCCCCCTGAGCGGCATCATTATGGAGAGCTTCTATTCCTCCGACCCGGTCTTCCGCATGGCCGTGAAGCAATTCGAGGTTTTGGCTGATCACCTCGAGATTCCTCAGCAATATCGTCAGCGCGTCATCCAACCGAAGCGCTCGGTCACCGTCTCGCTGCCCATCGAGCTCGATGACGGACGGGTCGAGGTTTACCACGGGTATCGCGTCCAGCACCACCTGAGCATCGGTCCGACCAAAGGCGGCACGCGGTTTTCCCCCGAGCTAACCCTGGGGGAATCGGCCGCGCTCTCCATTTGGATGAGTTGGAAATGCGCGCTGGTCGGACTTCCTTATGGGGGAGCCAAGGGCGGGGTGGCGGTCGACCCGAACAAGCTTTCCCGCCGTGAAATGGAAAAACTTTCCCGCCGCTACATGCAGGAAATGATCCCGTTCGTCGGCCCACGCACCGACATCATGGGCCCCGACATGGGCACCAATGCGCAGGTCATGGCCTGGTTCATGGACACCTATTCGATGCACGCGGGTCATGCCGTTCCGGAAATTGTCACCGGAAAACCGGTGGCCATCGGCGGGGTGGCCGGACGCCGCGAATCGACCGGGCGCGGCGTGGTCTTCCTCGTCGAGCGTGCCTTGGATCATCTCAATATCGAGCCGGCCAAATGCACCGCTATCGTGCAGGGCTTTGGCAATGTCGGATCGGTCACCGCCTGCGGCTTGGCTTACAAATCGGGCATGAAAATTGTCGGTCTG
Source organism: uncultured Verrucomicrobiota bacterium (assembly GCA_903953565.1). GTDB lineage: Bacteria > Verrucomicrobiota > Verrucomicrobiia > Chthoniobacterales > JACTMZ01 > JACTMZ01. Next base: position 63,106 of record CAJBKE010000026.1, read on the forward strand.
AGCGACCACACGGTCTGTCTTTACGATCCGAAGGGCCTCGATGTGGCCGCGGCCGACAAGCACGTTCAGGAGCACAAGACGTTGAAAGATTTTCCGCAAGGCGAGCGGATCCCGGCCGATGATTTTCTCACCCTGCCGTGCGACGTGCTCGTGCCGGCGGCGGTCGAGCGCGTCATTCATGCCAGCAATGCCGCGCGGCTGCGCTGCCGCGTGCTGGCCGAGGCGGCCAATGGTCCGACCACGCCGGAAGCGGACGAGGTGCTCGACAAGCGGCGGGATGAGATCTTTGTCATCCCCGATGTGCTGTGCAACGCGGGCGGGGTGATCACGTCGTATTTCGAGTGGGTGCAGGACATGCAGAGTTTGTTCTGGAGCGACATCGAAATGACCGACCGGCTCTACCGCATTCTCGACACCGCTTTCAATGCGGTGATCAAGCGCTCCAAGGAGCGCGATGTGGCCAACCGCACCGCGGCCATGGCCATCGGCATCGAGCGCGTGCTCGATGCCAAACGGGACCGCGGGTTGTTTCCGTGAGGAAGGTGGATCGCGATGTCCCCATCGGGATTTATTCCCCAGAGCATCGCGCCGGGACGGCGCGATCCACCTCAACGCAGCTCCAAGACCACCGGACAATGATCCGAGCCCGGCACGTGCGGCAGGATGCGCGCGGATTTGACCCGTGGAACGAGCGACGCCGAGACGAGGAAGTAATCGATGCGCCAGCCGATGTTCCTCGGACGCGCATTGTTCATGTAACTCCACCATGTGTAGTGGCCGCTGCCTTGGGTGAATAAACGGAAAGTGTCGACGAAGCCGGCGTCGATGAGCGCTTGGAATTCCGTGCGCTCCTCGTCGGTGAAACCGGCGTTGTTCCGGTTGGTCTTGGGGTTGGCCAGATCGTGCTCGGTATGCGCGACATTGAGATCGCCGCAGACAACGACCGGCTTTTTCTTCTCCAGCTGTTTGAGGTAAGCGCGGAAGGCCGGTTCCCATTCCCGCGTCCGGTAATCGAGCCGCGTCAGTTCGCGCTGCGAATTCGGCGTATAAACGTTGACCAAAAAGAAATCGTCGTATTCCAGCGTGACCACGCGCCCTTCCTTGTCGTGCTCGGCCGCGCCGATGCCGGTGGTTTGGCCCGCTGGTTTCTTTTTGGCAAAGGTGGCCGTGCCGGAATAGCCGGGTTTCTCCGCGGAGTTCCAATGCGGTTCGAAGCCGCGAGGCCAAGTCACCTCGGCAACTTGCTCGGGTTTGGCTTTGGTTTCCTGCAGGCAAAGCACGTCGGGCTTCTCGCCGGACCAAAATTCAAGGAGGCCTTTGCCGAGGATCGAGCGCAGGCCGTTGACGTTCCAAGAGATGAGTTTCATGATTTGTTGAGGTGGGGCCTATGGTTTGAGTCTCCCGCGCAAGGTTGCCTCGTCGACCACTGGAACACCCAGCGACTGGGCCTTTTCCAATTTGCTGCCGGCTTCCTCGCCGGCGAGGACGTAGCTGGTCTTTTTGCTTACGCTGCCGCTGACGTTGCCGCCGTGGCGGCGGATCAGTTCGGAGAATTCGTCGCGGGGGCGGCTCAATGTTCCGGTGATGACCCATGTTTCTCCGGCCAGTTCCTGCGAGGCGGGGGCTGCGCGCTCGTCGCGTTCGCCGAAATTAAGGCCGCGCGTGCGCAGCGTCTCAATCAGCTTCCTGTTGTGCGCGAGACGAAAGAAGTCGTGGATTTCCTTGGCCACCACCGCGCCGACATCCTCGGTGCTTTCCAGTTCCTCGACCGAAGCCGCGGCAATTTTGTCCAGCGTGTGGAACTTGTCGGCCAGCTTGCGAGCCACCGAGGCGCCGACATGCATGATGCCGAGACCAAAAAGCAGGCGCCACAAAGACTGCTTTTTGCTGTCATCGATCGCGGTGAGCAGATTGGCCGTGCTCTTCTCGCCCATACGCTCGAGAGCCGAAACATTTTCCGCGTTGAGCGCATAAATATCGGGAAGGGCCACGACCAAGCCTGCAGTGACCAGCTGATCGACCATGGCTTCTCCCAGCCCTTCGATATCCATTGCTCCGCGCGCGGCATAATGTTCAATGCGGCGGCGAATTTGCGCCGGGCAGTCCGGGTTTATGCAACGGACCGCAGTCAGTTCCGGATCGCGGAAAACTTTACTCCCGCAGGATGGACACTTCTCCGGCATCTTGAATTTCTTCTCCCGCCCCGTGCGCGCCTTGGTGTCCACGCCGACCACGGCGGGGATGACTTCACCCGCTTTTTCGACAAAGACCCAGTCGCCGACGCGGATGTCTTTGCGGGCAATCTCTTCCTCGTTGTGCAGGGTGGCGCGGGCCACGCGGCTGCCGGCAATCGGCACGGGTTCGAGTTCCGCGACTGGGGTGAGTGTGCCGGTGCGGCCGACTTGAACAGTAATGTCTTTGAGTTGCGTTCGGGCGCGCTCGGCTTCGTATTTGAAGGCCATGGCCCAGCGCGGGGCTTTCGATGTGCTGCCGGTTTGCTCGCGGCGCTTGAACTCGTCCAGCTTGATCACCGCCCCGTCGGTTTCGAAGTCGAAGTCATGGCGGATCTTTTCCAACGCGGCGATGGCTTGGCGCACACCGGCTTCGTCGTCGGCCTCCCAGAATTTCGGGACCACCGGCAGACCGATCTTTCTCAGCCAATGCAACAGTTCGGATTGCGCCAACGTTGCTTTGCCACCCTCGACCGCGCCGAGTCCGTAGAAGACCGCGCTCAGTCCGCGTTTCGCCACGATTGAAGAATCGAGAAGTTTGAGCGAGCCGGCGGCCGCGTTGCGCGGATTGGCGAAGAGTGCGTTGCCTTCTTTTTCGCGTTCCTCGTTCAGCGCGGCGAATTTCTTTTTCGGAAGATAAACTTCGCCGCGGATTTCGATCAGGTCGGGAATATCACCCTCGAGCCGCAGAGGAATGCTGCGGATGGTGCGGATGTTTTGCGTCACATCGTCGCCAGTGCTTCCGTCGCCGCGCGTGGCGGCCAGCTCGAGCAATCCGTCGCGGTAGGTCAGCGAAAGCGCGACCCCGTCGACCTTCGGTTCGATCGTCCACCGCAGTTTGATCCCGGGGAGCAAACGTTCGACGCGGGCCATGAACTCATCCGCTTCTTCCAGCGAGTAGGTGTTGTCCAAGCTCTGCATGGGCGCGCGGTGGCGAACCTGCGAGAAACCTTCCAGCGGTTTGCCGGCCACGCGGTGGGTGGGGGAGTCGGGCGTGGCAAGATCCGGGTGCGCGTCTTCCAAATCACACAACTCGCGCAGGAGCGCATCGTATTCGCGGTCGGTGATTTTCGGCGCCGCTTCCTCGTAGTAAAGACGGTCGTGTTGCGCGATTTGGCGCCGCAGTTCACGGGCGCGTGAGGAAACGTTCGAGGCGGCCATGGGTCGGAAGGGTCAATAATGCACCGACGATGGCTCCGAGGAAATCCGCAATCCAGTCATGGAGGTCTCCGCCGGTGCGGCCGGGGGTGAATTTCTGCAAGGTTTCGTCGACCGCGCCGAAGATGGCGAGGAGGGTGATGGCCAGAAGAAGGCAGTTGGTGATGGCGGACCGCGGACTGGTGGCGCGCAGTGCGCTGGCCGCCAGCCACCCACCTGCGGCAAAGGCCACAAAGTGGTTGAACTTGTCGGAAAAAAGAAAAGCGGACTCGGGCAGCTCTTGCCTCGTCATCGACGAGATCCAGAGGATTCCGGCAGCCCAGGCTGTTAGTCCCAACCAAAGCAAAGCGGCAAGCGCGTAGCGTGGCATCGGACTACGGAACACGGCCCTCGCCGGGTGAACAAGCCGGATGTTCCGGTGTTGTCATTTATCCACCACGGTGGCGGCAGCGTCTGCTTTACAGTGAGGGCGAGGTGCCTCGATGAAGTTGGCACAACACGTGCTCGCTACTTTTCCATCTGCCATAGCAGATCACCAAATAGGGCCTACAGCCCGCAGCCTGGTTGGTTCCGTGTGTCGCGAATCCGGGGGGAATTCAGTGATGGAACTGACCAGGCTGTTTTGTTGGTGAGCGAATGGGCCGCCCCTGCGATGGCTTTCCAGAGTAATATGTGTGATTCTATCTCTTCCGATCTCTGATCGGCCTGCTCGTGTGGCAGTTGTGTCGCAGTGCAGGTTTGCTCCGCCGTCGAGACAGACAAAAGCTTCCTGCCGATCCTTGGTATGCCCACCATCACCGTCGAAAATCTGACCAAAAAACTCGGCGCAATCTTCCGGCTCTGATCACTGCTTGCCCGGATTTGCCGCGGTGCGGAAGAGATAGCCCTCGCCGTGGACGGTGTGCAGGAATTCTTCGTGCGGACGGAGCTTGGCGCGCAAGCGGCGCACGTGGGTGTCGACAGTGCGGCTGTTGCTCGGGTTGCGGTAGCCCCAGACATTGCGGAGGAGGATTTCGCGGTCGAGCACTTGGCCGCGGCTTTCCATGAACGCAACCATAAGCCTGAATTCGAGGGCGGTGAGATCCAATTTGCGGCCTCCGAGCCGCACCTCGAAGCTGCCGCGGTCAAGTTCGAAGGGACCCACGCAGAGTTTCTCGCCGGGTTCGCTCGAGCGGGCCTTTTGGATGAGCAGTTGCAGGCGCAGGACGAGTTCGCGAGGGCTGAACGGCTTGGTCAGGTAGTCATCGGCGCCCAGTTCCAAGCCGGCCACGCGCTCCTCGGCCCGCGCTTTGGCGGTGAGCATGATGACGGGAATCTTCGCGGTCGATTCCGTCGCGCGGATCTGCCGGCAGACATCTTCGCCCCGCATCTCGGGGATCATCAGATCGAGCACGACGGCGGAGGGAAGTTTTTCCCGTGCCATCTTCAGCCCGGTCACGCCATCGCTCGCCTCGAGCACGTTGTAGCCCTGTCTGCGAAGGTGCAAGCGGAGCAAGTCGAGGACGTCGGGTTCGTCCTCGATGACCAAAACGGTATCCTTGTGGGGTAATTTGGCCGGCATGGGTTGGCTCGCGGTCGGGAGCTGCCCCGCAGGCAATTGCCTAACAGTGCGGGTGGGGCGGAGCCAATGATTATCTGTGACGAAAATGTCACAGCACACGGTCTTTACCGCAGGTGGGCTTCGTGTGATCCGTATCACCTGATGACTCTTCATCGGACCGGTTGGATCTCCGACGTGCACTTGGGCACCCGTGGTTGCCAGGCCGAAGCTCTGCTCGAATTCCTGCGCGATCATGAATTCGAGACACTTTATCTGGTCGGAGATCTGATCGACATCTGGTCATTGCGCCGCCGCCGCTACTGGCCGCAATCGCACAATGACGTCGTGCAAAAGCTCCTGCGCAAAGCGCGCAAAGGCATGCGTCTCGTCTACATCCCGGGCAACCACGACGAATTCGTCGCCGAATTTCCCGGCGAATTCGGCAACGTCGAAATCGTACCGCGCGCCGTTCACCGCCTGTGGGACGGACGCAAAATTCTCGTCATTCACGGACACGAACTCGACACCGTGGTGCAGAACATGGGCTGGCTGGCGCACGTCGGCGACATCGGCTACCAGTTCCTCTTGCAGGCCAACCACCCTGTGCATTGGGTCCGTCACCGGCTCGGCCTCGCGCCGTGGTCGCTCAGCGCCTATGTCAAATCACGCGTGAAAAACGCGGTCAACTCCATCAGCGGTTTCGAGGAAGCTGTGGCCCGTTATGCCGCGGATGCCGGTGCCAGCGCGGTGCTCTGCGGCCACATCCACATGCCGTCCGTGCGCAAAATCGGGGACACCGCCTATTACAACTGCGGCGACTGGGTTGAACACTGCACGGCCTTGGTCGAGAGCTTCGATGGCCGGATCGAGCTTCTGCGCTTGCGCGATTCGTCGGCCGCCTTCGCGGCGAGCGGCGCAGCTTGAAAAGTATCGGAGCGGTTGGAGTCGCCTCAGCAGCAGCCGGATCCGGGACTGCAGGCGGTGGATGGCGCGGCGGATGGAAGGCAGACCTCTTTGGCCAGACAGTCCGTGTGTTTGGTGCCAAGTTGAACCATAACCACGTCACCGGCGCTTACCGCAACGACCGGAAACTGGGAGATGAAACCGTCTTCGTATTCGATCTCGACCGGCAAGCTCGCCAGTCCGAGCGGCCCGAGGGCGCGATCGATGATGGTCGCGAGTTTGCGCGCGGCCAACCGGTGGTCCGTGTCGTCCGCCACCCATGATTGCAGGCAGCAGAACGAAGTTTTGCGCCGTTGCCCGCCGCAATCGAGGAACTCGCGGTCCACGCGGCCGACCTCGGTGATGTGCGCATGGCCGGGGATGCGCCCGCCATCGGGCAGGACGAAATGCACGGGTTTGTCGCCGAGGGCGAAGAGCAGGGCGGTGAATTCGGCGGTGTTCATGAGATAATCTTCGCCGCCTGATCCCGGCGACCGGCGGCGTAGGCTTGGATAACGCGGCGGATTTCGTCGCGCACTCTCCGGAACTCGGCGGCAATTTCGGTCTCGGTGCCGGTCGCGTGTGCCGGATCATCGAAAGGCCAGTGATGGCGGTTGACCTGACCCGGAAACATCGGACAGGCCTGATCCGCGTTGCCGCACACCGTGATGACCGTTTCCACCTGGCGATCGAGGAATTCGTTCATGTGCTTGGAAGTGTGGGAGGAGATATCGATGCCGATTTCGGCCAAGGCAGCGATGGCCTGCGGGTGGACGTAACCCGCCGGTTGCGATCCGGCGCTGCAGACGTCGAGCATGTCGCCGGCCGCGGCGCGCAGGATGCCTTCGGCCATGTGGCTGCGGCACGAGTTGCCGGTGCAGAGGATGAGGACGCAGGGTTTGGAGTTCATAGCGCGTTGTTTTCCATGGTCCGGCGCACCGCGCGGCAAGCGTCCGTTTGCAGGAACGCCCGGTCCGGGGCGGACAACGTTCCTTCGCCGAGGCGGTCCGCCTCTTCGATGACCTCGCGCGGAAAATATCTACGGCGGGCCCACAGGGCGACATGGACGAGCCCGATGAGCACCGGCACCTCGATGAGGGGTCCGACGACGGTTGCGAAGGCCACGCCGGAGGAAATACCGAAGACGGCGATGGCCACGGCAATGGCCAGTTCGAAATTATTGCCCGCCGCGGTGAAGGCCAGCGTCGTGCTGCGCGAATAGTCCGCCCCGACCCGGCGGCCGAGGAAAAAGCTGATCCCGAACATGAGGACGAAATAAATGGTCAGCGGAACCGCGATACGCAGCACATCAAGCGGCAGTCGGACGATGGCGTCGCCCTTGAAAGTGAACATGACCACGATGGTGAAAAGCAGGGCGATCAGCGTGATGGGCGAAATCACCGGGACAAATTTGCGGTCATACCATTCGATTCCCTTGAGTGGGATGAGAATGACGCGGCTCAGCACACCCGCGGCGAACGGAATGCCGAGGTAGATCATCACGCTGGCGAAAATTTGCCCGATGGTCACGTCGGCGAGCGACTTGCCGCCCAAGCCCTGCACCCCGGACAGGTCGATGCCGAGCAGACCCGGCAGCCACGTGATGAAAACCCACGCGTAGAGACCGAAGGTCACGATCTGGAAGACGCTGTTGAGCGCCACGAGCCCGGCACAATACTCGCTGCTTCCCTTGGCCAGCTGGTTCCAGACCAGCACCATGGCAATGCAGCGGGCGATGCCGACGAGAATGAGCCCGACCATGTAGTCCGGGTGATCGCGCAGAAACAGCACGGCGAGGACGAACATGAGGACCGGACCGATGATCCAATTTTGCAGCAGCGAGAGCCCGAGCACCTTGGGGTTGGAGAAAACTTTGGGCATTTCCTCGTAGCGCACCTTGGCCAGCGGCGGATACATCATAAGGATGAGCCCCGCCGCGATGAGCAGATTGGTCGTGCCTACCGTAACCGGCGCGAAGAAGGCTTCCGGGTCGGGAATGAGAAAGCTCCCCGCCAAAACCCCCGCGGCCATGGCGACAAAAATCCACAGCGTGAGGTAGCGGTCCAAAAAGGACATTCGGCAGGCGATCGATTCGGTCATGAGCGTGTGGCGGCGCGGCGGCGCGGCGGGCGGGCTTGGCGCGCGCAGGGGGGATTGTCGGGTCCGGGTTTCCTCCGGAGCTTGGACAGGCGTTGTCCGTCCTGCCGGAAAACCGCCTCCTCGGCCGCGGCATCCTGCAGGCATGCGAGTTGGGCGCCCAGCGCCGGCGGCGGATCGACCGGCAACCGGTAAATCATCCACTTGCCGCACCGCTCGGTTTTCACCATGCCGCTCCGGCGCAGGTAAGCCAGATGACGCGAGACCTTGGCTTGCGGTTCGCCGAGGGCTTCCTGGATATGACACACGCACAACGGCCCGTGCAGCAGCAGATGGACAACACGCAGCCGCGTGCGGTCGCAAAGGCACTCGTGGATGCGGACAAGATTCACAGCGCACAACATATACGCGTAAACAAATGTGTCTGGCAAGTGCCCGACCGTCAATTTTCGTGCCGCTGACGCTCGTGGCGATGTGACAAAAAATTCACGACTTCGGCCTTCGCGCCGGGGCGCAGGGTCCGGCAGGATTGCACGAGGTCCAACCCGTGAGAGCCGATTCATCCCAGCCGACTGCCCCGCTGAGGCCCCGCATGACGGTGGTTCCGATCGAGGAAGTGCGTCGCCGGCGCAATCCGATCTCGCCGCAGCTTGGGGTTCCGCCAGCGGTGTCGGCGCCCGTGCTTCTCGCCGAGAGCGCAGATCCCCCGCCGCCCGTCGACCATCGCGGCATCATTCTGCCCTGGTTGCTCGCGGGCCTTTTCTTTTTTTCCGCCTGCATGGCTGGCACGGGTTGGTGGATGGCGGTGGGCCCGGACGAGGCGCCCCCCGCAAAGGCGGACTCAATTGCTGCAGCGGCCGAAGAGTCGGCTCCGGCTACGAGACCGCAGCGTGCTGCCATCGACCGTGCTTTGGCCGACCTGAGGTCGGGGCTCGCGCTTCATGCTTTGTCCAAACTGCGCAAAGTGCAGGCGGAGAATCCGCGGATTCCATCGATCGACTATTTGGTCGGACTAGCCGCCGTTCAGGCGGACGAACGCGAGGTGGCCGAGCAGGCCCTGGTTTCCTCTTTGGCCAAGGGCCAGCGTGTGTCCGATGCGCTCGCCCTGCAGGCTGCACTCGCGGCGCAGGCGGAGGGAGGATCCGCGGACACTCCTTTCGGAAATTTGGAACCGGCGCCGGATCGTTTGCTGCGCGAGGCGGTCGAGGCCGATCCGGCCAATCCGTTTCCTTGTTTCGAGTTGGCCGCGCGCTTGCGCGCCCGCGGAGATTACGCGGCGGCCAAGGAAATGCTCGAAGCGGCGCGCGTGCGTCTGCAACCGGTCGACGCGCACACCGCGGTGGATGTGAGTTTGCGTTTGCTCGAACTGCAGGAAAAGGACGATGCGCAATTACCGCAGATGCCCTCCGATGCCGCCGCCCCCGCCGACCTTTTCGGGGCAGCCTATCTCGGCTTCCGCCTCGGACGGCCCGACGAAGCGAATGCTCTCCTCAGGAAAGCCAGCGACCTCCTGCCGCCCGACCTTTTCGCTTACCTCGCCGCCGATCCCGCCTTCGCCCCTTTCGCGCAGCACTTGCGCCAAGTCTGGGCCTCCAAGTTGTGACCAAATTGTCACACGGCTCCGCTGGAAAAAGAAGAAGCCTCATCTAGTTTACGGCACTGGTCGCCATCTGTAGAGCGGACCGGTGCTCCATGGGTCCCAAATCAGGTCATAACATCCGCCATCGCGGCATCATCCGCGCGGCGCAATCGCGTCGCTGGATCAACGCTATTTCCGCGCTCATCCTCGCGGGCACGATGACCGCCCCGGCTTACGCCGGCCGCAATGTTTTCGGTGCTTCCGCTCCTTCCGGAAACCGCGATGCGGTCCGCGCCCAAGCCTTTGCCGATAACCAAGCGCAGGCCATGCGCGTCCAGGCAGCTGCGCGCGAGCGGTTGGCGAGATCGTTCCAAGGATTGCAAAGCATGCAAGCCGCCCAAGCGGCGGCCCGCGCCTCCGCCGCGGCGCTCAACGATGTGGCCAACGGGCTCAGGCCTGGCGGTCTCGAGGTTTTGACCGGTGACGACGCCCGCTGGGATGGCGCTGAGACTCCCGTGGCTGCGGGCAATGATGTCACGATCAAACAGAATGATCAGCAAGCCGTGCTCCATTGGAAAACGTTCAACGTCGGACGCGATACCACGGTGAATTTCGACCAATCGAAAGGCGGGGCCGACGCCGGCAAATGGATCGCTTTCAACAAAGTGTTCGATCCCTCCGGAGTCCCCTCGCAGATCCGCGGGCGCATCAACGCCCAAGGGCAAGTCTATGTCATAAACCGCAACGGCGTGGTATTCGGCGGTTCCAGCCAGATCAACACGAGGACCTTCGTCGCCTCGACCTTGCCGATTAACGACAACCTTGTCCGGGACGGTCTGCTCAACAACAAAGATGCGCAGTTCATCTTCGACGGCATTCGCGTTCCCGCAGGCGACCGTCCATACGGTGATATCGTGGTCGAGCGCGGTGCACGCTTGCAGGCCACGGCCGGGCAAGACGGCAATGGCGGACGCGTCATGCTGGTCGGCGCCAATGTCCGCAACGAAGGCACGATCGACACACCGGCCGGCCAGTCCATCCTTGCCGCCGGTCTGCAGGTCGGCGTGCGCGCGCATCCGGAGAACGATCCCAGCCTGCGTGGTCTCGATGTCTGGGTCGGCCAAGTGGGCGACTATGCCGGGCGCGTCGAAAACAACGGCCTCGTTCAGTCTTCTACCGGCAGCATCATCATGGCCGGCAAGGAGGTCAGACAAAGCGGCGTGCTGTTCAGCACGACATCGGTGAACCTCAACGGAAGAATCGATCTTCTGGCCAGCTATGGGGCTGTTAGTTTCTCAGAATTTGATTCTGATCCCTTTAATCCCAAGCCTCCCTTCCTCTCACAATTCACCGGGACGGTAGAGTTGGCGCCCGGGAGCATCACTTCCATTTTGCCTGATGCGAACGGAAAAAAACTTCCCGGAACGCGTTTATCGGAAAATTCCCGAGTCAACATGGAGGGGCGAGGCATCTATTTCGGACGCGGTTCGATCCTCTTGGCTCCTTCGGGTGATGTTTCCGTGCGGGCGGGAGTATGGCCAAAGCTCAAACCAAACGCTGACGGTGTAGTTGCGGGCACCTTACTTAGACAATTCTTCGATAGTGGCTCCCAAAGATTTCTCTCCGAAAGCGGCCAAGTCTATCTCGACGAGGGTTCGCTGATCGACGTCAGCGGGTCGGTTGATGGCTTTGTTCCGCTGGAGCAGCATTTGCTCTCCGTGGCCATGCGCAGTTCCGAGTTGGCCGATTCCCCGGTGCAGCGCAATTCCGCGCTCCGCGGCGTCCCGTTGGTCGTCGATCTGCGCGAAACCGGCGTCGACAATGGTCGTTCTTGGATCGGCACCCCCTTGGGAGATCTGACTGGTTATCTTGCGATCATCGAACGCGACATTGCCCAGCTTACGGCCCGCGGGGGCACGGTTTCGCTCTCGGCGGGCGACTCGATCGTCATGCGCCGTGGCGCAACGGTCGATGTTTCCGGTGGCTTGCTGACGCACGGCGCGGGTTTTGTGCAGACCTCCATGCTTTCGCTTGGTGGTCGTGCGACACCGATCAGCTCTGCTTATGCCGATATCAATTATGACGGAGTTTACACCGGCACAGGAAACGTGACTTCCAAATGGCGTGCTCCGCAGACTTACTCCTCGGGTATTTTTAATCCGGCCAAAGGTTACAACCAGAATTCTTACTTCGAGGGGGCGCCATCCGGCACGGTTTCATTGACGGCTCCATCCCTGGCTCTCGCTGGCAACTTGGTGGGTAAAAATTATGTCGGCCCCAACCAGCGCGAGACGCCTCCCGCCCTTGGCTCATTGCGCCTCGCATTTCTCGGCGAGAAAAATGCCGACTCAGTGACCGCCCCAGTATTTGGCAACCAATCCCCCTTTGCGCCCGAGTTCCGTTTGGTCGCTGGTCGCGCCGCGACTCTGTCGTTGCCTGAATTTGAGTTGGTCGATGGCGCACCGGTGGCGCTACCGGGCCACCTGCGCGGCACATTCACCCTCGGAACGTCCGTTTTTGATGAGGAAGAAGGTGGATTCGGCAATTTGAGCGTGGAAAATGCCGATGGGGATTTTGTCGTGGATGCTGGAACTTCGATCCGCTTGAGGCCCGGTGGTAGTATCGAGGCCGCCGCGAAGAATGTTCGCATGGACGGCATCATTTCGGCCCCGGCAGGATCCGTCGCTTTGACGGCTTACAATTTTTCGCCCTACATCTACGCCGAATTGTCGGCGACCGGGGCACTGGCAGAAAAGCCAGCACCTGCGGTTCAGCCGGGTCGCGGATCCATTCTGATTGGTGGTCAATCCCGCATCGATGTTTCCGGTATGATGGTCGATGACCGTCAATTTTCGGCGAACCCTTCCTACGGGGCCAATTTGACGGATGGAGGATCCATCCGTCTTGAGGGATATTCGGTGCAACTACCAGCCGGTTCTTTGCTCGATGCCAGTGGCGGTGTTTATGCCTTTGGACGCAACAAATTCAGTTACGGCGATGGGGGGGCTATTACTATCCTTTCCGGGCGGGATCCTGATTTAGAGACATCCGTGGGTGGGGCTTTGCAACTTGCCGGAAGCCTGGTGGCTTATTCTGGAGTCAAGGGCGGTTCACTCACGTTGCAGTCGAACTTTATCCATCTCGGCGGCGCTAACCGTCCTGCCGGCGGCATTAACCTCTCCCCAGCTTTCTTCCAATCTGGAGGTTTTTCTTCCTATAACCTCATCGGACTCGGGGGACGAGACGGCGATGACAACAATTTGGCGGGTGTTGTGGTGGCGGGGGATATCCGGCCATTGGCTCAGACGTTGTCGCTGCAATCACGCGTCGGGGTGAAAGATCCGGCATTCCGTCGTCTGGGCACGGATGTTTTTGTTCCTATAGCGCCTAGCTTTGCCGGAGACCGTCAGGCGGTTTCATTGAATCTTTCGGCTACTGGGTTTGATGACGGTTTTACTGAAAGCAAAATCGAAGCTTTGGGAATTGTGCAAATGTTGGCGGGATCTCGCATCACCACCGAAGCAGGCTCTTCCGTTTCTCTCAAGGGTGATGTGGTAAGTGTCAATGGCTCGATTAGTGCGCCCGGTGGTTCGATCGCAATTGTCGGGCGCAGCGCTTATCGTCTTGCTCCGAACCCAGAACCAACCAAAGCCCTTTCGACAGTGGAGATTGGTTCATCGGCCCGGCTCAGCGCTGCTGGCGCCGTGGTGGCGTTGCCTGACTTCAACGGACTTCGTGCGGGTAAACTTTTGCCCGGCGGGTCGATTTCAATTTCGGGTAACATTGTTGCCGAGGATGGTGCTGTCATGGACGTGAGCGGATCCTCTGCGGAATTGGATTTCAGTCCCCAGCGGTTGGGGCGTCCGACTCGGGATCCGCAAAACCCATTCAAGGTCGTGCTCGGATCATCTGCCAAGGTGGATAGCGATGGCGGTCGGATCGCGCTCGCCGGGTCGCAGATGCTTTTCTCCGATGCGACGCTGCTTGGCGCCGCGGGGGGACCCTCTGCCGTGGGAGGAACTCTCTCTGTTTCTTCCGGACGTTTCTATGCCTCTGGTGCCGACCGGTCCGGCGCGGACATCAACATGGTGGTGACCCAAAGTGGAAGCGCCACAGATTTCCAAGTGGGTGAAGGTGTCGCCGGCATGGGCTATTTTGCGATGGATCGTTATTCGAAAGGTCGGTTTGCCAACCTTGACCTCGGCTATTTCTACCTGCCGGATGCGAGTCCCATTCCCTACGGTGGAAACGTTGATTTCCGCGGCGATGTGGCGGTCAGCGCCCAAGGTCAGCTTCGCTTGGCGGGTGGCGGGATCATCAAAGCTGACGGCATTGTGTCGTTGAAAGCCGCCTCGATTACTGTCGGTCAACCTTACCAAGCACCGCTCAATCCGGCCGATCCTTACGAACCTTTCCTCAGCTTCGTCGCCAGAAGCGCGTCGCAATTGTTCGTGATGCCCACCTCGGGAACGGGGGTTTTGACCGCCAGCGCGTCGCATATCGATGCCGGCAACTTGGTGCTCGACGGCATCGGTTCCGCTTCGCTGGCCGCCAGCGGTGGTGACCTTCGCGGTTACGGCAGCTTGAACATGGCGGGAGATCTGACTGTGCAGGCTGCGCGTATTTACCCGACCACCCTCGGCAATTTCGATCTTTTCGCTTATAACAACTCTGACTCCGGGGCCGCCGGATCGATCACCGTGTTGTCCTCTGGTTCCTCCGGCGTCCCGCTCTCCGCTGGCGGCAACCTACGTTTGATGGCCGCCAATATTGATCAGCGGGGAACTCTCCGCGCGCCGCTGGGCAATATCACTCTCGGATGGGACGGATCAGGTGCCGCACCAGCGAATGCAGTGACCGGGTCCGCCTTGCCGCTGCCGACGACGGCGAATTTGGGCTTAGATGCATCTTCCACCACCTCTGTTTCCGCCGGAGGCTTGACCATACCCTTCGGATTGACGCCCAACGGGCTCTCATGGATCGATCCTCGCGGGGTGGATGTCACGGCCGGTAGATTGCCCCAGCGATCGGTGGCGCTGTCCGCGGGCAATGTGGACACCGCACCTAGTTCGGTTGTCGATATCAGCGGCGGCGGCGACCTTCTGGCCTACCGCTGGGTTCCGGGCATTGGGGGCAGCAGCGATTTGCTCGGCGCGGCCAACCAATCATGGAACTCCGGCTCCAGCTACAACGCCGGGGATTTGGTATCCTTTGGTGGCAGCACTTGGTCGGCCCGCGTGGACATCAATCCCACCGATTACGCGATTGCTCCGCGACCTGAGGACGCACTTTTCTGGTTCAAAGTTCCGGAATCCTATGCGGTGTTGCCTGGCACCGCCGATCGCGTTGCGGCGCTTGGTGGTTTCAATACTGGCATCAACTCGGGTGCGCTCGGCGGCGATTCTGGATATGTGGCCCCTAGACTACGTTTGGGTGAACAGGTATATCTTGATGGGGTTCCCGGTCTGGCTTCCGGTTACCATACTCTTCTGCCTCGGCGTTTTGCGCTTTTGCCGGGCGCCTTTCTCGTCATTCCTGAGGAAGGAAACCTAACTGGCAGCGGCACGGTCATTTCCACTAAAAACCCCGTGTTGCGTAGCGACAGCTACCTCACGTCGGACTTGATTCGCTTGGAGGAAGGATCCTTCTTGGCGAGCGGCCGGTCCCGCAATGGTTTGAACCCAGCCGCTGCTGTCTACGCCGTACAGACCCGCTTCGAAGTTTTGCCCCGCGAGATTGTTGCCGGACGTGTGCAGTATGACATTTACGGAGCCAACCAGTTCTTGGCCGCGGCTGCCCGCCGGCTCGATTTACCTGCGGTCCAGCGCCTGCCACAGGATTCCGCCCGTCTCGCCATACACGGCAACTCAGGTCTGAATTTGGCCGGCACGGTCTTGGCCCACAGCACTTCGGCTGTGGGACGCGCCGCGGAGATCGATTTGAGCAGCCTCGCGGCGATGACCATCACCGGGCAGGGCGTGGCTGCTCCAGTCCTTGGCACAGTAGTTCTATCGGCCGGGACGCTCAACTCTTGGGGCTATGAAAGTCTTTTGGTTGGTGGCCAACGTAGCGAAACCGGAACCGGCGTTACGGTGAATGTGCGGAGTTCTCATGTGACCTTGGATGCCCCGGGCAGCGCTCTTTCAGGCGCTGATATCACCTTGGCCGGCCAAAACACGGTCAATGTTTCGTCCGGTTCGGCGATGCGAGCGGAGGGAACCATCGGCGGCGCGGCGCAAAACCTGCAACTCGGCGCCGATGGCGCTTTGGTGCGGGTCAGCACCGATGCCAATGCAGCCATCACGCGCAGCGGGCAACTCTCGGCTATCACTCAGAAAGTGACGGTCGGTGCTGGTGCGTCGCTTGTCGGCGACGGGGTGATCGTCGATTCCACTTACGCTGCCGATCTCGACGGTTCCCTCGACGTGCGGGCCGGCGCCCTCACACTGGGCAGCGGCCAGATCAGCCTGTTGCTCGACGGCAGCAATCACGCGCTCGCCGGCAGTGCGGTGACCGACCATCTGGTCCTTGAGGGTGATCTGCTCCAGCGTTCTTCCGAATCGGATCTTCTCCGCCTTCTCAGCTACCGCACAATCGATCTCTACGGCGATGGCACTCTGGGCAGCGGGGAATTGGCGCGCCTTGAACTGCTCGCTTCCGGCCTGCGCGGCTACGGCGCCGGTGCGACCGGCGCGGTGATCCGCGCTGACGATGTCTACCTTGCCCGGCCCAATGCCGGGATGATCGATTTGGCTGGTCCTGTCGCCTCCGCGGGAACTTTGTCCGTGCAAAGCTCGCGCTTGGTGTTGGGACCTGGGCAACTTGCTCTGCTCGGCTATGACAATTTAGCGGCAACAGCTGCGGGTGGGGTTGTGGCCGGGGCCGGCGGTTCGCTCTCCTTGGGCGGTAGTGCCACCTTCAACGCCCCGGCGCTGGTCGGAGGGCAGGGGGTAAGCTATGACATTACCGCCGCCGGCAGTCTCGCTTTCCATCGCGCTGGTGCGTCCGTTGTCGCGCCGGCCTTGGGCGCGCGCCTGAATTTGCAAGGCGCCTCAGTCAATCTGGCCGCCGATGTCATGCTTCCCTCGGGTGTGCTATCCGTCACCGCTACCACCGGGGACGTTGAGGTCTCCGGACGTCTCGCCGCCGAGGGACAGGCACGGCAATTTTTCGATGTCACCCGCTACACGGATGGCGGTTCGATTGACCTGTCCGCGCGGCAGGGTAGCGTGAGGTTGCTGGAGGGTAGCGATGTCTCCGTGGCGGCGAATGCCGAAGGCGGCGATGCGGGTTATTTCACAGTGCGCTCGCCGGGCGGAGGCTTCGACATCGCCGGCACCTTGGACGGGTCGGCTGGCGCGGGGCGCACGAGCGGAAGTTTCACCCTCGATGCTGGGTCGGTGGCCGATTTTGACGCCTTGCGGACCGACCTCGATAACGCCGGATTTTTCCAGGGGCGCAATCTGCGCGTGCGCTCCGGGGATGTGACGGTGGCGGGCACCACACGCGTGCGTGACTATGTGCTGTCCGCCGATGCCGGCGACATCACGGTGACCGGCACGATCGATGCCTCGGGTGTGACCGGCGGCCGGATTTCTTTGGTTACCAGCCGCAACCTCACCTTGGCCGATGGCTCGGTGCTCACGGTGGCGGCGGAAGAATTCAGCAATGCGGGCAAAGGCGGCCACATCGCGCTCGAGGGCGGCAGCACGGTCAACGGTGTGGCGAACACGGCAGCGCTCTTGGATCTTCAATCAGGCTCCCGCATCGATCTCTCGGTCGCCGAATACGTGGCCGGATCCTACACCGCACCCGGCTCCAGCGCCTTTTACGGTCAATTCGAAGGCACCTTGCATCTGCGGGCCCCGCGCGTCGGGAACGATGTTCGAATCGCGGCAATCGGCAGCACCATCGAGGGCGGTTCCTCCGTCTTGGCCGAAGCCTTTCGTGTTTACCAACCGGCCGGCGGCGTGATGAACCGTGCCTTGCGCGAAAGTATCCACTCCGACAATGCAGCCTTCATCAACGCAGGTGAAGCAGCCATGACATCTCGAATGTTGGCTTCCGCATCTGGCTTGGCCGACGTCTTCGTCCTCGCTCCGGGCGTGGAGGTTTTCAACGCGTCGGGTGACTTGACTCTCGGTTTGGCTAATCCAAAAGGATCTACCGGCACTGCGGAACGCAACGAGGCTTTCACGGTAGCCGACTGGGATCTTTCCGGCTGGCGCTACGGGGCCGACTTAGCGCCCGGTGTTCTTACCCTGCGGGCTGCAGGTGATCTGGTCTTCAACAACGCCTTGAGCGATGGCTTCACGCCGGTCAGCGCCTCGCGCGACAATGGTTGGTCTCGTCTCTGGCTTGCCCCGTTGATGGTGATCAACGACAAACTGCCCATCAATACGCAGTCTTGGTCCTACCGAATGACTGCGGGTGCGGATCTTTCCGGCGCGGCGGCGGCGACGATTCTTCCGCAATCCACGCTCGATACGGACAAAGGCTCCGTGTTGATTGGCGAGTTCTACTCGGCAGTCTTAAATTCGTTCGAATCAAACACCCCTAATGATGCGGCAGGTCAAAATAGTAACGGCCAAACAGCTGACAACATTCGTTTTGTTAACAGTGTCAAAGACACCACAGAACGCGGCACGCGTTACGAGGTCATCCGCACCGGCACGGGTAGTATCGAGGTCGCGGCTGGCCGCGATGTCCAGCTGCGCAACCCGTTCGCCACGATATACACTGCAGGTGTCGGACTTGCCGATCGCACGGCAGTCTTTGTTTCCGGCGATTTCGTTTTGCCGGTAACCGCACCTTCTACTCACCCTGACCAAGGTGGCGCGCTGGGAGCGGCGCAGCAAAATTACCAAACGTATTACGCGGTGGCAGGTGGTGATTTGCGTTTGGCGGCGGGTCGTGACGTCGGTCGCTTCGCTCGCCTAGGAGACGGCACCATTGTGGCTGATGCCTCGATGCAACTGCCCACGCAGTGGCTTTACCGGCGCGGTCTGGTTGATCCTGCTTCCGGTCTCTTCGGACTGATTTCCTCTACTGGTCTGGGAGCATTCAGGGATCGAGCTGCTTCAACCACTTGGTGGGTGGATTACAGCAATTTCTTCCAAGGGTTTGGCGCTCTTGGGGGTGGCAACGTCCAGATGTCGGCGGGGCGGGACTTGGTCAATGCCGATGCGGCGATTCCAACTTCGGCCCGCATGGCAGGTCAAGATGCGGCCAGCGGAGAGTCCGCCGCGACTCGCTTCAATCTTGCGCCGGATGCGGCGAATCTCCTTGAGCATGGCGGCGGAGACTTGATCGTCCAAGCTGGCCGTAACCTCGACGGAGGCACTTTTTACGTCGAGCGCGGTGAGGCCAAGCTGCGGGCTCTGGACGAAATCACCACCAACGAGGCCCGCTCGCTGACGCCGTGGCGTTTGACATCGAGTCAAAGTTTGCTCGATCCCTCGACGTGGCAGGCGGTCACTCTTCTCGGTGGGCGCACGCAGTTCGACGTCGCGGCGCGTGGGGACGTGCTGCTGGGTCCGGCCACGGCGGCCTTTTTGCTGCCCCAAGGTCTGAACAACAAATTCTGGTATAAGACGCAGTTCCAAACCATCGACCCCTCGGCCGGTTTGGCGGCCGCTTCCTTCGGCGGTGCAGTGACCCATCGTCTGGGCGTGACCTTGCCGGACGACAACTTGGCATTGCCGGTGCTCGAGGCGGTTTATCGCCAGGGCTCGGCCATTTCTCCGGGTTCGGCGGCCTTTTATCGTCCTTGGCTGCGGTCGGCGGAAGCCGGCACCGACAATTATCGCACCATCGCCTCGATAGGACTCCCTTCACTACGCAGCACGGCTTTTGGTGGCGATGTCACGGTGGTCGGCCAATTGAATCTCTTCCCTTCTCCTCAGGGTGAGTTGGAGCTTCTCGCCTCCGGCGCCATCCCCGGACTCGCCATATCCGGTGTCACGCGCACCGATGTGGGTGGTGTGACGGTCGACGTCCAAGCTTGGATCTCAACTCGTCTCAACGTTTCCGACGCCGATGCTTTGCTGATGCCAAATCTCTTGAGCCCGCTTGGATTCCAACAAGTGACCGGCAGTTCAAATTTTCAGACCTTGGCGAGTTCCTCGCTCAGTCCATGGTCTTCGATTAATCCTATGTTCCTCGAAACGGGATCCTACAAAGGCGTTTACGGCACGACGGATGTCAAAACGGCCTTGCATGCCGCTACACCGGTCCACGCCGGGAATCCTAATCCTGTTCGCCTTTACGCCACGGGCGGGGATTTGGCCAACCTAACCCTTTTTGCCCCGAAACAAATTCGCGCCGTCGCCGCTCGGGACATCACGGATATTGCCTTTTACTTGCAGCATGCGGCTTCGTCGGACATTTCGTTGGTTTCGGCCGGCCGGGACCTCGTCCCGTTCAATGAAAGCGCCCCGCTGCGCGTGCTTGGCGGCAATTTGTCGTCAGGAAACCTCATCGTTGACCCTGATTCTGACACTGTGTTGCTTGGCGCGGGCGGTGTTCCGGTGCCGACCAAAGCTTTGGCGGGCGATATTCAGACCGGGGGACAGGGCATCGTTCAGGTTCTGGCTGGTCGTGACATCGACTTCGGCTCAGGGGCCAACTTCGTCGATGGCACAGGCGTCGGCCTGACCAGCATCGGTCGCCTGCGGAACCCTTCGCTTCCCTTCGAGGGAGCGCATTATCTTGTGATGGCCGGGGTCGGGGGAATTTCGTCCGGCCCGGCTCTGGGATTGACCGGCAGCTCGCTCGCCTTCGCCAACCTTCCGGCAACCGGTTTCCTTGGTAACACGGCGGAGCACAAAGCGGTGGCCTCAGTGCGCGGCCTCTTCGAGCGCTTGAAACAGGTCGGAAAGGATGCCGCTCTTACCGGCAACTATGATGCGGGTTATGCTGCGGTCGAAAGCATCTTCGGCAAGAGCCCTTCGTCGGGAACTATTTTCACCCGTGCCCGTGATCTGCGCACCACTTCGGGCGGATCGATCATCGCTGCCGCGCCGGGCGGTGGCATCACCATGGCTTCGGACATTTTCGGCAATCCGCTCACGCCGCCCGGTATTGTCACTGAATACGGCGGGGAGGTGTCATTACTTACCGGCGGCAACATCGACATTGGTCGCGCCCGCATATTCACCTTGCGTGGCGGTGATCTCACCATCTGGTCTTCGCGCGGCGACATCGCGGCGGGCACGGCGGCCAAGACCGTGGTCACCGCTCCGCCGACCCGTGTGCTCATCGATGCGATCAGCGCCGACATCGAGACGGACTTGGGTGGCTTGGCCACGGGCGGTGGCATTGGCGTGCTCGCTTCCGTGGCCGGTGTCGAACCCGGTGCGGTCACTCTGCTGGCCCCGCGCGGCACGGTTGATGCGGGTGATGCGGGTATCCGTGCCACGGGTAACATCACGATCGCCGCAGCGCAGGTTCGCAATGCCGACAATATCGCGGCCGGAGGAGCGTCGGTAGGTGTCCCTGCTGCCGCTCCCGCCGCCGCGCCCAACGTGGGAGGCCTGAGTTCTGCCTCCTCCAGCACCGCGGCAACTTCGCAGGCCGCATCTGATGTCACCCGTCAGGCCCAGTCCGGCGCCCCCACCGACCAGCAACAAGCACCTTCCACCATCACCGTAGAGGTGCTGGGTTACGGCGGGGGTGGGACGGAAGAGGAAGAACGGCAGGAAGCAAATGTCGCTGCGCCTGCGGAAGAACAGGTGCTTTGACCGTCCGATCCTTGTCAAACTTGGCTATGGTTCCGCGGTCTGTCCGCTTCTCGATTCTGCTCTGCCTCGCCTTGACCTCTGTTGTCTTGGCGGCGGCCGGCTTCGGCCGCTGGTCCATGATCAGCAAAGTTTCCGCGATCAGTTTTAGCGACGTGGCACCGCACTCTGTGAAGCTGCCGCCCGGCACCCGCGAGGAGCATCTGGTGCTTCCGAATTCTTCGGTCGATGCGCGCTGGTGGGTGGTGCACACCAAGAAAATGCTCCGCGACGGGACGTGGCGCGTGCGCGCGACGGCGCTGGATAATTCTCCGCACGGGCGGGAGGTGCACTGGAGTTCGTTCCTCATGTGGGTGTTGGCACTTCTCGCCTGGGTGCGGTCGTGGGGCACGGGTCAGCCGACCGAATGGTTCGTGGCCGATGCGGCCGTCGCCGCTGGTCCTTTGTTGCTCGCCGTGTTTTTCAGTGCCCTGTGGTGGACGGCGCAGCGGGCCTTCGGCTGGCTTCCGGCGACCTTTTACCTGCTCGTCTTGCTGACCACGCAGGGCGTGGTGCGCACCTTCGAACTCGGCGAGGCAGACCACCACGGCATCGTTCTGGTTTTCGCCTCGGCTTGCGCGCTGTGCCTGATCGCCGGCGGCGCGGGCTTTGCGCGGGGCACCGACGCGATGGCCCCACGTTGGTTCGTCGCATCAGGCTTGGCCGGTGCCGCTGCCTTGTGGGTTAGTGCATCGACCGCCTTGCCCATTTTGGCAGGGCTTGGGGCGGGGGGCTTGCTCACGGGCTTGTTGTTCGCCCGCAGCAAAGAGCCGCCCCTGCGCCCCAATCTCTGGCTCGTCTGGGGCGTGACCGGATGCCTCGGCAGCCTCGCTTTTTACCTGCTCGAGTATTTCCCGCGGCACATGAGCTGGAGGTTGGAGGTCAACCATCCGCTCTACGCTTTCGCTTGGCTTGGCGGTTCGTGGCTGCTCTGCCGCTTCCTCGAGGGCCGGCGCGACGGAAAATTTCCGTTCCGCAAAGCCGGAGACTGGGTGAAGGCGGCGTTATGCGTGTTGGTGGCGGCTGCACCGGTCGCCGCGATCACCATGGCCGGAGATCGCGCCTTCTGGGTTTCCGATACCTTCCTGCTCGCGTTGCACAAAGAATACATCTCCGAGTTCCAGAGTATCGCCGGAATCCTGCGCTGGAAGGGGCAGGAGCAGAACGCGCTGGTCTGGATCATTCTCTATTTTTGGATCTGGGTGATCTTGGCTGGCGCGCTGGCTTTGTGGGTTTCCGGGAAGGGCGATGCGCTTTTCCGCCGCGCGCTTTTATTGCTTCTGCCCGCCACGGCCATCATGCAGTTGCTCGCGTTTTGGCAGGTTCGCTGGTCGTCGGCCGCCTTCGCTCTGTGGGCGCTCTGGGGATTGCTGGCGGTGGCTGCGGTTTTGCGGTTGCCTCCCGGTTCTCGGTGGCTGTCCCGCGGCCTGGCCTTGCTGGCGTCGGTGCCGTGGATCGCCTTTGTTCTCGGTCCGCTGCCGGCCGCGGCCTTCGCGACCAAGGCGGAGCGATCCTGCCTCGATGCCCCGCTCGGCGAGGATGTCGGCGGCAACCTGCTGATCCGCGACGTGACCCACCGCCTTTTGCAGGCCAGTCCGGGACAGGTGCCGACCGTCCTGACCGGACCGAACACCTCGACCGAAATGGCCTACCACGGCGGCGTGCGCGTGCTCGGCACGCTCTACTGGGAAAACATGCCGGGTCTGAAAAAAGCGGCGGAAATGTTCGCCGCCGGCACGGAGGAGGAAACCAAGCGCCTGTTGTCCGAGGCGGGCGTGACTCACATCGTGGTGCCTTCGTGGAGTAATTTCGGCGAGGCCTATGCCAGCCTCCTGGCCAAGGCCAGGGGCGAAACCAACCCGGCCCCGTCCTACCTCGATGCAGTCCTCAAGAGCGAGGAGTTCCCGGTGTGGTTGCGACCCTTCGCCTACCCGATTCCCACGGCCACGGGCATCGATGCCCAGTCGGTGCGGGTGGTCGCGTTCCTGCCTTCGCAGAACGACTTCGAGGCGCATTTTTACCGCGGCATTTATCACTTCGAGTCGCGGCAGCCGGACAAGGCGCGGGCGCAATTCGCAGAGGCGCTGGCTTTGCGCCCCGGCGAACCGCGGGTACAAGCTTACTTGCGGCAGTTGGATGCCGCAATGCCGTGAACGGCCGGTTTGTCATAGTCGGCCTCATCCTGATCGGCGCCGCGCTCATCGCCGCCGCCGGGCGCGGCACCCTCTGGTTCGACGAGTTGCTCTCGCTGCAATGGGCGCGCTCGGCGCAGCAGCCGTGGCACATCCTCGAGCTTTACCGTCATGACAACAACCATCCGCTGAACACGCTGTGGTTGATGCTGGCCGGCGAGGATCGTCATCCGTGGATTTACCGCGGGCTCTCCATGGTCTCGGGCCTCGTCGTGCTGGTGCTGGTCTGGATCGCCGCGCGGCGGCTGTCGCAACAGTTTGCGTGGGTGCCGCTCTTCCTGGCCGCCACCTCGTTTCCCCTCGTGCTCTACGCGAGCGAGGCCCGCGGCTATGCGCCGGCGCTGGCCTGCCTGCTCGGGGCTTGGCTGTTCGTTTCCGCGCGGGCCGATCGCGGCGCGGTCTGGCGCGTGCCCGTCTTTTGGCTGCTCTGCCTCGGCGCGATTTTCTCCCATGGAACATCGCTAGTCATTCTTGCCGCGCTCGGGGTGTATTTCCTCGCCGATCGCCGGGCGCAGGGCGGGAACTGGGTGCGGACCCTCGGCGGAGCTGCGCTTTGGTTCGGCGTGCCCCTGGCCGGGGCGGTAGTGTATTGGTCTTTTTTTCTGCGGGTGATGATCGTCGCCGGTGGACCGGAATATGCGGTGCCGCAGGTTCTGGCGCATTTCTTCGGCTATTCTTTCGGCATCCCGGGCGCCGGGACGGGTCACTGGTCGCTCGCCTTGGCGGGTCTCGCCGCGACGACCGCCGCGCTGGTTTTCGGCCGCTTTCCCGATGCCGCCACGCGCGTGTTTTTCGCGGGGGCCGTGGTGGTTTTTCCCGCGCTCTCGCTGCTGGCGACCGACACAACTTATCTTTATTTCCGCTACTTTTTGGTCAGCCTGCCTTTCGTTTATTTGCTCGCTGCACCGGTGGCCGATGCATTCCGTTCGTCCGCTCCGGTGTGGAAAATGGCGGCGGGCTTCCTTCTCGCCGCAGTGGTGGCCGGCCAGATCCCGCGCTTGGCTGCCCTGATCGGACAGGGGCGCGGCGACTATGCAGCCGCCCTGACCCGCATCGCTTCCGAGCCTGCCGCGGGCAGGAAAATTGTTTCCAATACAGAGCTGCAAGTGGGGTTCCTCCTTGCCCATCTCAAGCGCTCCGAGCCACACCTTGATAGTCTCATCCTCGTGCCGCAGGCCCGGGCGGCGGAAGAGGTGGCCGACTGGGTCGTTTACGCGAGTCAGGAGGACCCCCCGGCTGTTCCGCAGGAGTCCCTGGAACTGCACGGCGACATCTACCGGGCAGTCTCGGTTCACCATTCAGCACCTGTCTCGGGGAGCCATTGGACCGTCTACCGCAGGGCTCCAGCCTCCGCGCAAAAGTGACAAAAAATTCACAACATTTGCCTACCGCCGCCCCGGTTGTCCGAGCAGTTTTGTCCTCGTTGGCGCGGTTGTCCACGTGCCTTCAAGTCAATCTCCAGACCCGTTAAAACCAAAACCAAACACCCACGAAAAATGACATCCTTCACCCACAAGTTGCGGACCATCGCGCTTGCCGCCGGAGCCCTTGCGGTCACGGCGTCGGGAGCCAAAGCCGCCCAAGCCGGCGTTTACGCGGCCAACGACCTGCTCATGTTTTTCCAGAACCCTGCAGGAACCACCGGCACAGACCAGCTTGCCTATTTCAATCTTGGCAGCACCTACAACGTGTTCCGCGATGCGGCCACACCC
>CAJBKE010000027.1 GCA_903953565.1 uncultured Verrucomicrobiota bacterium
AAGGCACCGACGGTCACAGACCGCCGCTACAAGTGGGGGTGGGGATTTTGCTGCGGTCTTGGAGGTGGTTGGGGTAGATGTCTTGCCTTCTTATGGGTGTCCGCTTTTTCGAGGTCCTGCACGCGCATTGGCCGGTCTTCGCTTTGCTGGCCTTGCTGGCCGGGGTGATGCTCGCGTTCTCGCTCTGGCGTGGTCGTCAGGCTGGGGTTGGGTCCGTGCCAGGACAGGTGGTAGCCGGTTGGGCTTGCGTGTTCGTCTTGCCGCCGCTGGTTTACGTGCTCGGCTTGGCTTCGGGGCTGGGCGTGGAGGCGGCGATTTTCTCGGCGTTGCTTGGGGCGGCCGTCTTGCTTTGGGTTTTCGGGCTGGTTGAGGAATTTGTGCCGGCCCTCATTGTGGTGGTGGCGGCGCTTTTCATCGGTCTGGCGCCGTCGAATATCGCTTTGGCCGGGTTTTCCTCGCCCAGTCTCCTCCTGCTGCTCGGGGTTTATGCGCTGTCGGCCGTGATCAGTTCGTCGGGCCTGAGTTACCGCCTCATGCTGCGCTTGCTCCTGCGTTTGCCGGACAAACCCTTCTGGCACCAGCTGACTTTTCTCATCTCGGGCTACGTTCTTTCGCCGCTTATTCCCTCGACCAACACGCGACTGTCCCTGCTCAAGCCGCTGTTCGAGGACATGGCCAACGGACTGAAACTACCCCCGCGCGGACCGGCCATCACGGCGTTGCTTGTTGCCATGTTCGGAGGCGCGCTGCTTTTTTCGCCGATGATGGCGACGAGCAAGTCATCGAATATCGCCGCGCTTAACTTTCTCCCCGCGCAAGTGCAGGCGGAGTTCGCCGGATTTTTCTGGTTGGTGGCGGCTGGGGTGGCCGCGCTGGTCGTCACCGCCGTGCATCTGCTTGTTATCCCGCGCCTCTTCCCGACGACCGGCGAGGGGCCGCTGCCGCGGGAGAGTCTCAGTCGTCAGCTCGCGGGGATGGGCCCGCTGAAACCATCCGAGTGGATCGCGGCGGCGGGCTTTGTTTTCTTCCTCGTCGGATGCGCCACGGTGTCGTGGCACCACGTGGCACCGGCTTATCTGGCGGGGTGCGTGCTGCTCGGTCTGCTCCTCACGGGAACCCTGCTGCGCAAGGATTTCCAGCAGCGGGTGGACTGGCCGATGATTTTTTTCCTCCTCGGGATGGACAGCATGATGCGGATCATGACCCACCTCGGTCTGGCCCGGGCGCTGTCCGATGCTGTGGGGGAGGCTTACGGGTTCGTCGACGGAAAAATCGGGCTTTTCATTCTCGCGACACTCCTTACCACGCTCGCGGTGCGCCTGGTGCTGCCGGTCACGGCGGGGATGCTGACTTCGGCCATCATTCTTCTGCCGGTGGCGGCTGCGCAGGGGATCCATCCGTGGATCTGTATTTTTTGCACCGCGATTTTCAGCGACATTTCGTTTTTCCGGCATCAAGGCACCAATGGAATCCTGCAGATCCAGTCGGCGGGGTTGTTCGAGACGACCGATGAGCGCGGATTCATGCGCTACAACCTGTTCATGAATGCGGCGCGGGTCGCCGCGGTTTACGCCTCGATCCCATGGTGGAAATGGCTCGGACTGCTATGACAAATCTCTGGAAAAACCTCCTGGTCGGCGGCTTCCTGATCGCCTTCATTGTGCTGCTCGGATTTTTCAATGCGACCAAACCGCGGATCCTTGTGCTCCACTCGGCAGGCGCGGACTCCTCGTGGGCCCGGCAGGTCGATCGCGGCATGCGGGAGGCGCTCGACCGCAACCGGCGTCCTCTTGCTGTGGAGTGGAACTATCTCGGTATCGACTCCCCGGCGGCGCGGAACCGCACCGAAGGGGTGCGGGCGCAGGCGCATCGCGCCATGGCTCGTTTCGAACCAGATGTGCTCATTGCCGTGGACGATGAAGCGAATTCCCTCGTGGCTCGGGATTACGTAGGCCGTGCGCGTCCGCGCATCCTCTATGTCTCGCTTAATCGCCCGCCCGCGGATTTCGGCTACGCCGGCGCGACGAATGTTTCAGGCATTTCCGAACAAATGCCTTTGGCTGCAATCCGTGATGCCGTGATTGCGATGTTTCCCGGGCGCAACCCGCGGGTTCATGTCCTCGGGGTCGACGGCGAAACGGGCCGTGCTGAAATGGACGAGGCCAAGGCGTTCGACTGGGCGCCGCTGCAGCTCGGCAAGACCGCGTTGGTCACGCAAGCCGCAGGGTGGCATGACTTTGTCAAACGAACGGGCGCCGAGGATATTCTGCTCCTGCTCGGGACCAAGGATCTGCCCGATGAAAACGGCGTGATGACGGTGGCGGAGATCAACCGCTGGACCGAGGAGAACTCGCCCGCTTTGCCCATCGGCACGGAAGTGGATTTCGTCTCCGATGGCGGCGGTCTGAGCTTTTCGCCGCCGCCGGATAATTACGGCGAAAAGGCGATCGAGTTGGCTCTCGATTGGCTTGATGACCGCGACACGCCGGGGGCACCGTCGCCGCTGGTATCCGATCATTTCGAAGTGGCCGTGCGGCGCGGCCGAATGACCGAGCGCGGCATTGCGCTGCCTCCGATTTACATCGAGGCGGCACGCGAAAACGGAACGCTGCACCGCTGACCGTGGTCAAAAGTCGATCGTGGCGCTCAGTCCGAGAACGAGCGCACCCGGCAGCGCGGTGCTTCCGCCGGGCTGCATGATGAATTGCAGGTCCGGTTGCAGCTCGAACCATGGGGTGAGCTGCGCTTCGTAGGTCGCCTCGATCATGAATTCGTTGCCGCGGTTGGCACCCGCGAGTTCCGCCGACTCTGCGGAGGTGAGGCGCGCCCAGACAAAGGCGAGTCCCGCGGTGTCGTCCTCGCGGCCGGGCACGAGGCCTCCCCACGTGAACCCCGAATTGAAGAGCACGCCGAGCGGATCGCGGTCCGGTGTGCCGCTGACGAACAAACGACCGAAGCAGGCGAGACCTTGTTGCGCATCGGTGCCCGTTCCCGGTTCGCGCCAAAGCATCTGGTCAACTATTCCGTAGACATACGAACCGCCCCAAGGATCCCCGCCGCGGGAGACATAATCCTGGTAACCGTTCTCGAGCATGGTGCCGAGTTGGACCGAGCCGGGGAGAGGAGCGCTCGCCCACGCATACTGCGCCTCGCCGAGGAAAAGCAGCCCGTTGTCGCGGTTGATGCGCCAGTAGAAATTCGTCGGATTTTCCGACGGAGGCCAGACGACGCCCTGCATCGCTGCGGCACGGAATGTCCATCCACCTCCGGGTTCGATTGCGGCGTAAAGACCCGGTGCGGCGAAAGGATAAGACGGCGGTCCGCCCAGCGAACCATCGTAAAGGATCGGCCAACCGAATGCGGAATTGAGGAAGAGCTGCGCGCCTTGCGAAACGGTGAAATCGCGGTCGGCATTGAACATGCCCGCCCGAAGGGTCAGCACATCGTCGAACAGTTTCTGCTGCACCCAGAGGTCGAGCGCGCGGAAACTGTTCGGTGCCTCGATGCCGCTGGCGGGAAAGAGCGCGCCGGTCAGCGACGTCGTCGGATTCCCCCCGTAAATCCAAAGCCATGTCGTGCAGAACGACCCGCCTTTCCATCCGACGAGCTTCTCGAAATCGAGTTCGGCGCCGAATTGCAGCAGCCCCGCATAGGTTGCGCCTTGCTGGATTCCGCCGGTCACATTGCCCCATGTCTGCGAGGTGTAGGTGGCGATGAATTTACTGCCTTGGTCTTCGAGCAGTGCGCGGTTGCGGTTCCAGTCACCGGTGGCGAGATCCCACTGGGTCCAAGGCTGCGGTTGCAGTTCGGCGTTCTCTGCCCAGCCTGTAACCACCGGGAAGAAGGCGCAAAAAACCAGCGCCCGCGTCCTCATCGGCGCTGTGCGAACAATCGTGCCGCTTCGCATCCGGCCAGCATGCCGAGACACATACCGATGACCATCGCGGCGTAGGTGAGGAAAAATTGGGCGGGGGCGGAATTGGCATCGATGGGAAGTCCGGCCAGCGCCATGGCTCCGACCTCCATGCCGAGGAACATGCCGATCAGTCCCGCGATCCAGCACCAAACGCGCGAGGAGAAGGAGAGGAAGATGTCTTTGTCGACGAACAATCCCGGTAACGCGGCGAGCAGCATGCCGGCGTCCATCCAGGTGAATTTGGCGAGAAGGCCGAGGCCCATGTTCGATTGCGCGCAACCGCACAGGCACACGCCGTCGCGCACCACGGCGGTGAAACCGGCGTCGGCCCACCAGCCTCCAAGCATGGCGAGTCCGCCCACGCTGAACATGGCCATGGTCATACGTGCGGCGGGTGTCCAGGGGCGTTCGCGAGACCAGAGCAGGACGGCGCCCGCAGCAGCCAGAAAAAGTATGACAAACCCGGCGGCGCCCGCACCGTGAAATCCGCCGAGCCATGCGATGACCGGCCCCTGCACGGCGAGCGCGGCGGCGAAAACGAGGCGCTCGACTTGCGGTAAGTCCCAAGCCCTGTGCGCGGTGAGGGGACGGTCTTTGGCGGCCGCTTTTTGCAGCGCGGTATCGGAAGTTTCGCGCAGCACGCGCCAGGTGACGGTGAGGCTCGAGACGAGCATGATGAGGGCGGCGGCGATCGGATGGAGGATCCCCGCAGCGGCGAGGCCGATGCCGAAAATGTTGTAGCAGGCGGCGAAGGCAATGTTGCGGCGGATGGCCCGCACGGTGGCGCGGCAGAGGGCGATGGATTGCGGGACAACGCGCAGGTCCTGTCCGTTGAGTTCCAGTCCGGCCGTCTCGCGGGGCAATTCGCTACCCGCGCCCATGGCGATGCTCGCCGTGGCGGCGGCCATGGCGGGGGCGTCGTTGATGCCGTCGCCGATGAAGAGGACTCTGCTTCCGGCCGCGCGCAATTTTTCCACCTCGCGCAATTTCGCGTCGGGGGAGAGTCCGGCCAGACACTCGTCGAAGCCGAAGCGCGCCGCGTTCTCCTCGCGGTCGCCGGTCATGACGATGGTGCGGATGCCGAGGGATTTCATCTGCGCCATGGCTTCGCGGGCCGAATCGCGGAGTGACTCGCGAACCACAGCCAGACCGCAAAGGCGTCCGTCGCGGCGGATGAAAATCTCGTGGCCGCCTTTTTCCTCCGTGGCGAGCTGGGTGTGCAACGTTTCGCGTCCGTCACCGGGTGCGAGGATGCCGTCGTTGCCGATTTGCAGCGCCGTGCCGTCGGGCAAGGTGCCTTCGATGCCTGCGCCTGGCAGCACGCGGATAGCGCGGGCCAACAGCGTGGAGTTTGTGGTTGCGGCGGACCGGAAGGCGCGGGCGATGGGGTGTCCGCTGCCGGTTTGCACCGCGGCGATTTCGCGCAGCAGTTGCGCGCGGTCCGTGCCGGGCGCGACAACGAAGTCGACGATGCGCGCATCGCTTTCGCTCAGCGTTCCAGTTTTGTCGAAGACGGCCGTATCGATCAAAGCGAGCGCTTCGATCGCATCGCCGCCGCGGGCGAAGAGTCCGCGTTTGGCCAACGCGGCGAGAGCCGACCAGATGGCGACCGGGGTGGCCAGTCCCATCGCGCAGGGGCAAGCCACGAGAAGGACGGCGAGGCCGTTGAAAACGCCGGTGATCCATCCGCTCTGCAGGGTCCAGCCGAGGGTGGTCAGCGCGGCGATGACAAGCACGAGAGGAAGGAACCACGAGACCAGACGATCGGCCTCGCGCTGGATGCGTCCGGGATTCCGGCGCGCTTCTTCGATCGAGCGCAGCAAGGTGTCGAGCCGGCGGGAGCGTCCGCGCGAGGTAGCGGCAATCCGCAGCGTGCTGTCTTCCACCCTGCTGCCGGCTTGGACCGCGTCGCCGGCGCGTTTGACCACGGGGTAGGGTTCGCCGGTCAGCGCGGCTTCATCGACCAGAGCCACTCCATCGGAAACCTTGCCATCGACAGGGATGCCTTCACCCGCACCGACCAGAACTTCGTCGCCGGGTACGATGCGGTCGACGGTGACCGTTTCGCGGTGGCCGGCGGAGTCGACGCGTTGGCAAAGATCGAAGGCTGCGCCGATTTTTTCGATGGAACGCCGTAGGACGTCGCGGCGTTGGCGCGCGAGGATGGTGCCGAAGGTGTAGATGGCGACCAGCACGGCAACCACTTCGTAATAGACGCTGCCTGTTCCGGTGAGCGAGCTGTGCACCGAGGCAAAAAACGCGCCGAAGATGCCGACGAGGAAAAATTGTTCGAAGACGATCCTGCCGTGGCGGATCGCGTCCCATGACTCACGCAGGATGGGAAGACCGGCGAGGAGGAAGACGCCGAGAGCCGAGAGGGCGAGGGCGCCGTGGAGGATCCAGCGCGCGTTGCCTTCGACCGGCGACATGTTGACCGCGAGGCTGAAAATCATGGCCTGCGCGGCGAGGAGTCCGGCCATGCCGATGCGCAGCCAAGTCTTGGCTTCGCGGTTGAGCACGAGCTGATCGGACGGATCCTCGCAAGTTGTCGGGTTGTGACAGCAGGCGGACATGAAGGGAATTTAAGGCCGATGAGGGCGGTGATGCAATGGGGACGAGCGGCTAGGAAAAGGTGGATCGCGCCGTCCCGGCGCGATAGATCGGGGCCAATCGCGATGGGGACATCGCGATCCACCTGAGGCTACGGCGCGATTGACCTGAGCGCGGCGGTTCTGGGATGATTGTCGGCTTATGAGCAAAGGAATTCTGGAAGGCAAAACAGGGGTGGTTTTCGGCGTGGCCAACAAGCGGAGCATTGCGTGGGCCATCGCCAAAGCGTGGAAAGAGGCGGGGGCGAAACTTATCTTCAACTACCAGGGCGAGCGAGTGAAAGAGAACGTGGAGGAGTTGGTTTCGGAATTCGGATCAGACGTTCCGGTCTATCCCTGCGATGTTTCGAAAGACGAGGAAATCGCGGCGTTTTTCGACAAGGTGAAGGGGCACACCAACAAGCTCGATCTGCTTCTGCATTCCGTGGCCTTCGCCCCGAAAGAAGCGCTCGAGGGGGATTTTGTTTCGACCTCGCGGGCGGCGTTTTCTTCCGCGTTGGACATCAGCGCTTACTCGCTGGTCGCGCTGTCGCGTGCGGCGGCGCCGATGATGACCGATGGCGGCAGTGTTGTGGCCATGAGTTATCTCGGCAGCGTGAAGGTCGTGCCGCACTACAATGTGATGGGTGTGGCCAAAGCTGCCCTCGAATCTTCGACGCGTTATCTCGCCTACGACCTCGGCGCGCACAAGATTCGCGTGAATTGCATCAGCGCGGGGCCGGTGCAGACCCTCGCGGCTCGGGGCATTGCCGGATTTTCCTCCATGATGAAGCACTACGAAGAACACGCGCCGCTCAAGCGGAGTTGCGAGACCTCCGAGCTTGGCGCAACGGGCGTGTTTCTAGCCAGCGATGGCGCAGCTTCAATCACCGGCCAAGTGCTTTACGTCGACGGCGGCTACGAGATCATGGGGATGTAGTCGCGCATGGACGCGCGGATCATCGACGAACTGC
Organism: uncultured Verrucomicrobiota bacterium; assembly: GCA_903953565.1. GTDB lineage: Bacteria > Verrucomicrobiota > Verrucomicrobiia > Chthoniobacterales > JACTMZ01 > JACTMZ01. The sequence goes on from CAJBKE010000027.1 coordinate 7,479, forward strand.
GCAAGGTCGCCGGTATCGACGGCGTGCGTCTTGATGACGCGGCGCGCGAGGAGGCGGCGGCCGACAAATGGTTTGCCCGGACCGTTCCGGACGCGGTGGTTTTTGCCCGCTCCACCGCCTCGGTCGCCGGCGTGATGAAGATCGCATCGCGGGAAAAGATTCCCGTGACGACCCGCGGCGCAGGCCACGGATACGTCGGCGGCTGTGTGCCGGTGCGCGGTGGGATTGTTCTTTCCACGGCTCGCATGGACCGCATCAAAGAGGTAAGCGCGGAGGATTTTGTCGCGGTGGTCGAACCGGGAGCGATCACCGGGCATTTGCAGGATGCCGCGCGGGGCAAAGGACTTTTTTATCCGCCCGATCCGGCGAGCCTCAAAGATTGCAGCATCGGCGGGAACATCGCGACGAATGCGGGTGGTCCGCGGTGCTTGAAATACGGGGTGACGCGCAACTATGTGCTCGGCTTGGAAGTCGTGCTGGCCGACGGCACGGTGGCGCGGGTCGGGGGGCGGACGCATAAAAACAAAACGGGGTTCGACCTCGTGGGAATTTTCACCGGCTCGGAAGGCATGCTCGGGATCGTGACCGAGGCGACGCTGCGGTTGCTGCCGTGGCCGCCGGCTCGGGCGGTTTTGTCAGCCAGCTTTCCCGACATGCCGAAAGCAGCCGCCGCGGTGCAGTCGATCTTCGCGCACGGACATTTGCCGAGCGCGGCGGAAATCGCCGACCGCTTCACCCTCGAGGCGGCGCGGAAGCATGCGGGTGCCGAGACGGCCATTCCCCCGGGAGAAGCGCATCTTCTGGTCGAGATCGACGGTCAGGAGGCCAGTGTGCGGGCGGAGGCGGCGGAGTTGACCGGTCTTTTGCGGGACGCGTACGCCGTTTCGGTCGAGAGCGCGACGACAAATGAGGGCTGCGATCGTCTATGGGCTTTGCGGCGCGGATTTTCCGCCTCACTCAAGGCGACCGGAATGAAAAAGCTCAACGAAGACATTGTGGTGCCGCGGGGGAGATTGGTGGAATTGGTGGAGTTCGGCGCGCAACTCGGTCGCGAATATGACGTTCCTGTGGCCTGCTTCGGTCACGCGGGTGACGGCAACATCCATGTGAACCTCATGGTGGAAAATCCCGATGATCCTGCGACCAAGGCACGCATGGAGCGCGCGTTGGATGCCCTGTTCCAGGGTGTGCTGGCCATGGGTGGATCGATCACCGGCGAGCACGGCGTCGGGCTGGCCAAGAAACGTTGGTGGAAGCAGGCGATCGATGCGGGCTCGGACGATTTGCACCGTCGCATCAAGCGGGCGCTGGATCCGGAGGATTTGCTGAATCCGGGGAAGTTTCTTTAGGCCAGCGCGAATAAAAACAGAGGTCTGTCCGGGGGCGCCATGGCACCTGCTCCGAGGTTCGGTAATTTTTGCCGGGTGGATCGCGCCCTCCGGGCGCGATTTTTTACCGTGGAAATCGCGATGGGACATCGCGATCCACCCTTCAGTAAATCAGGCCAATCGAGGCGGTGTAGCCGTGGAGGAAATTTGATCCGCTGACTGGGCCGATTTCACCATTGCAGAAGAAGCCGGCGGAAGGCGTGGCGCCGAGCGTGTCGGCGACGAGTTTGGCATCGTGGTCGGGTGTGCCGAAGAGATTTTTTCCCCGTCCGTTGCAGCAGAAGAGGAGGGAGGCGACCGGTTTTTCTTGGCGCGCGGCGTGCGGTGCGAGGAGCGCTTTCAACTCCTCGTCCGCGCTGGCGGCGTCGCGCAGTTGGTATTGCAGGGTCTGTCCGGTGCGCGGATGAGAGCCGACCACAACGGCGCCGGTGGCGGGGTCGGCACCGAGGATATTGCGCACCAGAAAATCACCGCGGGCGAATTGCTCTTTGTATTCGTCGACGACCAACCCGGCGAAAAGATTGCCGCGGGCGCGTTGTTTGTCCGCATCAGCCAGCGTGTTGAAGGCTTGCTCGAGCACTTGGTAGGCGGGGCGGGAACCGAGTTCGAAAAGAAGATGCTCGTCGGCCCGCGTGACGGGCAGAGCTTCGCCGATCGGCCGGCAACCTTGGCTGACCACGGTTTCGACGTGCACGCCGTCGAGGGCGATGGCGAGGGCATCGGAGGTCTGTCCGATCGTCGGACCGAAGACTGTGACGTCTTCTTCGCCTTGCGGACCGCTGGCCAGTCCTCCGAGGACGGGCACGCCGGGGAAAGCGCTGTTCCATTCGCGCAACCACGTGTCGGTGTCGAAGCGGAAAGGGTTGGCCAGGGTAAGCCATATCGTGGCGGATGACTGTCCGGCTTTCTCGCGCCAGAACGCATCGCCGTTCGAAGTTTCGACCTCGGCCTGTGCGATCGGCACGGCGCGGATCTTGGCGGCGGGCAGATGAAGAAAGAGGAGCGAGAAGCCTTCGGTCATCTCCGCTTCGCTGGCGGTGCCGATAAGACCGGATCCGGTGCAACCGCAGAAAACGGCGGCGTGTCCATGCACGGCGATGATTTCTTGGAACTCGGGGAGATGGCCGGTGTAGCCGGGAGTGACAAAGGCCAGCGCGAGCGATGGGGCAGCGCCCAATTCGGCGCGCATTTCTTCGGCCGCCGCGCGGACGCGCGCTTCGTCGAAACGGTGCAAAACAAGGCGGGAAACGGCGCGGTTCATGGCCGCGCACGATGGGGCCAGTTCGGCCCGCCGTCAACCGCGGCCGGAATTTCAAACGATCGTTGGTTTTGCTGAACGCCCGGCTGCTTGCGTTGTCTATTTTTTATGTATAATTTGGCTGGTTCGCGGTCGGTCCCCCCGGTCGCTCTTTCATCTCAACACCCCTTGAACACGAACCTGATACGTAGGTCTCTCCTCGCTGTGGCGGTTCTCTGGTCGCTGGGAGCGGGTGTCCGCGCTGAAGTCATCATCCAGTATTTCGAGACGCGCTGGGACGAGATCTATCAGAGGCTGCCGGAGATTGCGGAACTCGGTTACGAGTCCGTCTGGACCCCGCCCCCGGGCAAATCGCCGATCGGCGGTCCTTACCCCCATGCTTACGGCGGCAATGTAGGTTACAACTCCCTCGACCGTTTCGATCTCGGTGATCATCCGCAACGCGGCCATTGGGAGACGCGCTACGGTTCGCGCACGTCAATGCGCAACATGGTGGACAACGCCCACCAGATGGATCTCAAGATTTATCCGGATATCGTTTTCAACCACACGGGCAACGGACCGGACTACCGCACTTATCCCGGCATGGTGCCGCAGGATTTTCATATTTTTGTGGACGCCAACCAGCCCGGAGGCTTCCGCCGTCCGCCCCGCATGTTCCAGTGGACTCCAGACAATGGTTACGGCGGCACGCTGCACCAGGAGTTGGTCAGCTTGATGGATATCGTGCTGGAGTTCGACGGCCGTTTCCAAGGCGGTAATTCTCCCAACTACGCCTCGGACCCGGCGCCGTTCGTCCGCCACCCCGGCGATCTGGAGAAATACCCGTATTTCAACCAGACCGGCTATCCGAACGAAAACGCGCGCGATTTCGTGACGCGTTGGATCAACTGGCTTGGCTACGCCATGGACTATGACGGTGTGCGCCTCGATGCACCGAAGCACGTGGGTAAGGAGTATTTCGGTCTCCCGGCTCAGGACGAAACGACGCGTAACAAAACGCTCATCTACAACATCCAGAAAAATTTCAACGAGCGCCGCGGATTAACGGACGCGGATCCGTTCGACGACATGTATGCGAACTACCTCCGCCGCGACGATGCGCTGGTTTATTCGGAATTTTTCATCGGGTCGGTGGGCGAAGTGGATTACTGGCGCAGCCCGACCAACCCGAGCCAAGGTATCAAAACGCGCTATCTCGATTTTCCGCGCAAGTCGCAGATGATCGGGGATGCTTTCAACAACGGGAACCTGGGTGCACTGGCCGGTTTTGCCGGTTTCAGTCCGGAGGAAGGTGTCATGTTCGCCCACAGCCACGACGAGGATGCGCCGGTCAAGTTGGAGCTCGCCTACGCCTACATCCTCACCCGCGTCGGCACGCCGGTGGTCTATTTCACCGGCAACAACCTCGCCGACAACGAGGACAAAGAAGAGAACGGCATCACTTGGATGCGCAAGGGCTACGACGGCGCGCTCGGCGACTTCAACATGGGGACCATCCCCAACCTAATCCACATCCACAACCAATTCGCCCGCGGGAAGGAATGGACCCGTTGGGCCGAAGGCGACTTCTTCGCCCACGAGCGCTATCAGGACGCGAACAACAACGGCACCCCCGACTCCGGCGAGGGCCTCCTCTTGGTCGCGCTCAACGATTCCGGTTTCGATCAGACGCGCAACGGCATCCAGACGTCCTTTGCACCCGGCACGCTTTTGAAGGATTACACCGGTCGCAATCTCGACGTGGTCACCGTCGGCAGCGACGGAAAAGTCAATCTCCGCGTGCCCGGCTGGTGGGGGCAGGGATTTGTCTGCTACGCGCCGTTCAACGCGCAAGGTCCGGCCAGCGGAAGCCCGATCACTTTCGAAGGCCAAGGCGTCGCAACCATGCCGTGGATCGTCCCGGGCGGACGCGATGCCGCGTCCAAGCCGCGCACGATCACACGCCTGACCGGCAACACAGCCACGATCAATGTCTTCTACCGGCAACCCGCGCAGGGCGGCGAGACCGTGGACAATGTCCTCCTTAAGTGGGGTCAAGGCCGCAACCTCAACGCCAGTGCCCTGGATTTCGGCGGCAAGGACGTGGTCATCGGTGGCTTCGAGCAAATGACCAAAATGACCGATGGCCATTACAAATTGGATGTGGATCTGACCAACGTTCCCGAGGGGCTGCATACCGTGAAGGCCCGCATCTTCAACGGACGCACGAACAGCAAACCGGCACTTTTCCAGACGTTCACCACCACCGTGTATGTCGATCGGCGCGGACCGGATCTGGCTTTTGCCAATCTCAACGAGGGCGAAACGGTCGAGGGAGCGCGTGTGGTCACGGTGGAGAATGCCGACCGCACGCTCCACAATCTGACTTACTCGCTCAACGGCGGACCGCAGCAGCAGGCCGACCAAGTCATCCAAGGTCGTTGGCGCATCGCGCTCGACGGACTCCCTGCCGGACCCAATGCTATCACCCTTACCGCAACGGAGGCGGACCGCGGTTCCAACCGCTCGGTCATCAATACTTCCACGCTCACGCGGAACTTCACGGCCAACACCACCGGAGAATCCATCGCGATCAACCACGCCAATGGCGCGACGATTGCGGAGCCGTTCTTCAAGACGGTTGTCACTGTTCCTGCGGATAAAGGTATCACGGCGAGCGACATCAAACTTTTCTGGAACGGCTACGAACAGTTGCCGCTGGTCGAGAATCCCGTCGGCAGCGGGAAATTCGAGTCCACCTTCACCGGCCGCTACCGGCAGGGCGGGGTGGACAAAATTTTCTACGGAGCCTTTGTCAACGGTTCACATTTCTTCGAGGCCGTGGTCACCAAGGGCGGCCAAGAAAACCGTTCCGCGCGTCGCGTGGTCTTCAACCTCTACGGTCAAAATCTGCACGATTCGGACGGTGACGGTCTGCCTGACGATATCGAGCTGAACAACTTCCTGAGCGGACGCAACCCCGGTCCCAATCGCGCGTTGCCCGGCGATGGCCCTGGTTTGGACAACATTCCGAACTACGGCGAGAACTGGACCCGTCTCAACCCGATGAACGCCGAGACGTATTACAACGGCCAATGGGACGGTGACCGCGACTCGGATGGCGATGGCGTCAGCAACATTCAGGAACTGCTCCGCGGCCTCCGCATCAGCGGCAACGTTTACGCTTATGACATGTATAACGGCGCCAGCGTCCCGCCCGCCACGGTGGGTTCGTTCGCCACTTCGAACCTCACCATGTCCGGCGGCAACAAGATCGTCACCATCACCTACCGCCCGAACGACGGACCTCTGGCCAATGCCTCGGCCGTGACGGTCAACATCACCCCGGTCGGCGGCGGTTCGGCCCAGAGCTTCACCATGACCGGTGGTCCGACCGAGTTCACCTACTCCTATACCGTGCCGGCAAACGCCACGGCGGTGAACTACAACTTCGGGAGCGGCGGGACGACGGACAACACGGGTGGTGCGTCCTGGTCTGCCTCGACCACGGCCGCGTTCGTCATGGATGGTCAGTTCGACAGCCAAAACTTCGTTGTTTCGGACAACGGCATGCGCATCTACGCGGCCGTCCGCGGCAACAAACTTTACACCGCGACGTGGTCGCCGAAGAGCGGAGTCAATGATCACGTCATCTACATCACGGATCAGTTCGGCAATCCGGTCACGGCCGGTCCGGCCACGGATTCGGATTCAGCCTCCAATTACACGACTTGGGCCAATGGTAGTAACCAAGGAACCGGATTCGGACCATGGTCGATCGTCAGCAGTGGCAATGTGTCTGGAGTTTTTACGGGAAATCCCAGCGCGGCGGGAATTTCCGGAATGGACGCCAAGTCTTTTGGTCTTTACGCCAAAGGCGGCTCAGGTTCGAGCGTGCAGGCCTTCCGCACGCTGACAACTCCGCTCGCGGTTGGGGACTCGCTTGCTTTCCAGTGGGCCATGAATTGGGAAAGCGGTGCCGGTGGAGAGAAGGGTTTCAACATTCGCGCGGGCAGCACCTTCTTGCTCAACGTAAAAAACCAGAACGATGCGAGGATTCTGGTCGCAGATGTAGACTCCGGGATGGCTTACGGCTCGCAAGCTATGAACTGGTCGATCACCCGGTCGGCGAACAACGTATTGAGCGTCAGAGCTACGACGCGGGATGGAAAGAGTGTTTTCTCGCGCGATGTTACGGTTAGCGCAGCTGCACCGAGCCAAATTGAGTTCTATGCACAAAACCTTGCGGGAGACGATCAACGTCAGCCCTACTTCAACGACCTGCGCATTTACCGCAACAGCGCCTCGGCCAAGGGCGGGCAAGTCTACGGTGCATTCAACGGCACGGCGAATTCCAAGCCGTGGCTCTTCTCCACGCCGAATGTCGCCTCGCAATACGGCTTCAAGACTTCCGGAAGAAATTGGCTCGGCAATCAGGGTGCGGCTCTCGAGTCGGAACTCGATTTGGTCGAGGCTTTCGGCTCGGTTCCTAAAACGATTTTCATCGCGGTCGGCGCCTACTCGGGAGGCTTTGGCGGCACGCTGCTTTCCCAAGCCCCGGCCAAATTCGGAAACTCGGACAACGACATCGAAGTTCCGGAATACCAGCCGCTCAACATCGAGTCACTCCGCGACGATGACCTTGACGGAAATTTCGACATCGGCAATCCGGAAATGATTGTGGCGGTCAATGGCAACGAGACCGATGGCAACTACGGCCTGCGCCGCTTTTATCTCGACGAGGTGGCGGGTGACACCTCCGCACTGACGGTCAAATTCCGGCCGAATGTGGGGGGCTCCGTCTCCAACGTGGAAGTTTTCACCAACCTCAACCGCCGCGACAAAGCTGTCCTCGATGAGAATCCATCCACAGTAACCACTTCGTCGGACACCTATTTCCGCGCCTACGCAATGTCCGGCCCCGATGCGAATGGCTACTACACAGCCACGCTGCCGGTGGAACTCTGCGGCGCCTATCGCCTGCAAGTGCGCTACAAAGTCGCCGGGGTCAACGGCGGCAACTACATCTACTACACCGACAACGGCCTCCGCCGCGATTGTGCCGTTGTCGTCTCGCCGAAGAAGGCGCTCGAGATGAACATGTATGAGGTCAACCCGCTCATCGTCGAAGCCAAGGACACCACGATCAACGGACGCAGCACGTTCCTCGATCTGGTCAATGATCCCGCGTTGCCCGGCGAATCTGGCGGCTTCGACGGGCGTCCCGACGCGTTGAACAAGGATCACTACGCCGCGTTGGGCATCAACATGCTCTGGCTGCAGCCCATCCACCCGATCGGTATCGAGGGTCGCGATATCAACCCTGAGACTAGTGCGGCCTTCGATCCCGGCAGCCCCTATGCCGTGCGCGACTATTGGAAGGTGGCCGGGATGCTCGGACGCAGCAACAACGAGGGCAATGCGATGTCCGAGTTCCAGACATTCGTCCAGCGCCTCGACCAATGGGGTGTCGGCGTGATGATGGATGGCACCTTCAATCACAGCTCACCCGATGCGATCATGGGTCAGGGCGCGGTCGATCTTGGTATCAGCGGAGATGGAACCCAGCAGATCCGCAACTTCAACACCGGTTGGTATGCCAAGGAGGGCTTCCCTGCCACGCCGGCAGCCAACACGAGCGAAATCGCCATCGCGCCGGACCGCAACGACTTCGGCAATTGGACTGACGTGCGCGAATTCTATTTCGGCGATTACGATGCGCTGGTCAAAGAGAAGGGGACGCAGAATCCCGACAAGAGCTATCCGGACAACGCCTACAAGCTCGCCTTCCTGCTCGAGCGCGACGAGTTCGCCGGTCACACCGCGACCACGCGCCAAGTCTGGAACTACTTCGCCTACTATCCGATCTACTGGCTGGAAAAATCCGGTCATACCGCCTCGACCCCGAAGAACCAGTCGTACCTTGGCATCGACGGCCTGCGCTGCGACTTCGCGCAGGGTCTGCCCTCGCAGTTCTGGGAGTATGCCATTAACAAAACCCGCGCCCGGAAGTGGGACTTCATCTTCATGGCAGAGTCGCTTGATGGCGCCCGTGAAGTTGCCGGCAGCAGACGCCACGGCGTGGGCTACCGCTCGGCGCGCCATTTCGACGTGCTCAACGAAAATATCGTCTTCTACTGGCGCGACACCTTCTTCGGTTACCCGGCCAACGGGGGAGCGGGCGAAGTCAAAAACCCGAAAACCTTCGACACGTGGAAAGCCTACGACGACCGCCGCAACGCGTTCGACAACGTCACCCTGCTCAACAACCTGACCAGCCACGACGAGGTCTTCCCGCACAACGACGTGTGGAGTATCGCTTACGGCTATGCGCAGGTCGGGGCTCTCGATGGCATCCCTATGCTCATGTATGGGCAGGAGGCCGGCGGGCAGAACAGCAAGACTGCTTACAGCGCCAGCGAAACGAACTTCGGCGCGATCAATCCGACCAACAACTTCGGCAAATACGAGGCGAACTTCGGCAAGAACATCCCGAACTTCAAGGTCTACAACAATATGGCCTCGATTTGGAACAACCGCACGGCTGACGAGTGGCGGCTCCAGACCTTCTACGGCCGCGTGAACAAAGCCCGCTTGGCCGCGCCGGCGTTGCAAAGCCAGAATGTCTACTTCCTCTCCAAACTCCAGCAAGGCGGCGGCTACGACGACAAAATCTTCGCCGTCGGCAAGGTTATCACCCCCGGCCAATCCGCCGGTGCCGTCGGACAGAGCGTGGTCTTCGCCTTCGCGAACAACAATTACCGCGTCAATGCGAATGTCGCGGCCTTGTATGATCTCAACGCGAAAATCACCGGCACGGAACTGAACTACTTCGGCATCGAGCGCGGCCGCAGCTACAACGTCAGGGATCTGCTCGCCGATAACCCGAATGCTTTCGTCTGGCCGACCGCCCGCACCGGCGCGGATCTTCTCGACAACGGGCTTTATGTCGGACTGCCCAACAGCGCACCCGCCACCGGCAGCTACCAGGCGCAATACCTCCAACTGGTCGACACCTCGTCGCCTGCGGTCAGCTTCGTGCCGCCGCAGTTCGCGACCTTCGGCGAAACATTGTCGCTGTCTGCCACGGTCTCGCCGGATTCGCCGGTCACCTATTCGGTGGTCGGTGGTGACGCCGGCAAAGTCACGCTCAACGGCAACCAGTTGACGGTCAACTCGGGCACAGGCTCCGTGACCATTCGCGCCACCGTGGCCGCTACCGCCGATCGCCCCGGTGCCAGTGTCGATGCGATCATCACCTTCAAGAAGGCCGCGCAAACGATCGCCTTCGACTTGGAGAACAACACCTACCCGACCAGCAATCCGCCGGTCACGCTCGCGGCCACAGCCAGCTCGGGACTCACTGTCAGCTATCTCTCCTCGCTTCCGGCGATTGCGTCGGTCAATGGCAGCCTGCTCAACTTCCATTCGGCCGGCTCGACCATCATCACGGCCAGCCAAGCGGGCAACGACAACTACGAAGCGGCCACAATCATCACGCTAACCGTCGTGGTCTATCAAAGCTCGACGCCTTCCTTCGAGGAAACCTTCCCCGGTCAGGCGGCCACGAGCGACATCGACTTCGACGGTATTCCTGCGCTGATCGAATACGGCATCGGCGGCACGTCCACCGGCAACGATAACGATCTGCTGCCGGAAATGGTCGAAGATTCCAAGCTGACAATGAGAGCGATTGTCCGCACGAATGATCCGCGTCTGTCGGCCGGCGCCCAAGTGAGCACCAACTTCGCCAACGGCTGGTCCGGAACGCTGTTGCCGGGCACGCGGGACACTGATCAGAATGGCGTGACCGAAGGCTTCGAGCGCCGCATCTATTCGATCGATGCCTCGGCGCACACCCAGACGTTCATCCGGATGCAGTTCGACTTGGCGCCTCAGCAGTAAGTTCCTCCGGTGCGCGGTGCATGCCTCATGCTAATGGTGCTGGCAGCTTTGCTGCCAGCGTCCTGTCAGCGCACGCCGCAGCCGGCTCCGGGCACTCCTGAATCACCCCCTGAAGCAACCGAGATGCCACTTCCCGAACCTGCGGAAGCGAATGATCCTCTGACCTCGCTCGCCAGCGAAGGCCAACAAGCCTTTACCAGCCTCCAAGTGCGGCAGGACACCCACCACGGCACAGCATGGTATCAAGGCAGCGTTCCAGCCCGCGGCAGCACCGCCTACCTCTATCTCGGCAGGCTGGGCGAGGGGGCGTCCACTTTGCGTTGCGTCATACGCTACCAGGGAACGCGCCGCGCGGATCTTGGTCAATGCACAGTCCTCGTTGACGGCATCGAAGTCGGATCATTCACACCTACTCCCAATCGCATCGACCAACCAACCGATGGTTCCGTCCTGCAGTTAGCAGACATCCACTTCGACGAGGTGCGTCCGATCTTGCTGGCCATGGTCGGCGGCCAATCTGCCATCGTCCGCACCGCGGACGGTGCGACCATTCCTTTGGGGCGCGGTGAATTGAACGAAATGCGCAAAGTGCTGGCTGCTTATCTGCATTTGCAGGGCTCGCGCGAAGTCGCGCCCAATCCCGCGCCTTGACGCTGCGTGAGAGTGGGTCTTTTATCATAGTTTGCGCGCCGGTATAGCTCAGCTGGTAGAGCACCTGATTTGTAATCAGGCGGTCGTCGGTTCGAATCCGACTGCCGGCTTTTCTCAGCGCTGGATGACGCGGGCGTCGGTCGCGGATGGATGCCGGTGAAGTCCGAGGCCGCGTTTTCCCGCCTCAACTGCCCCCGGACCCCCCTGGGGCTTGACCTTGCAGATTGCGGGCCGGCTGCTACAGTTGTAAGGCTGGGATAAAAGCCATGACCGACCGCGAAACCTCCGCCGTGCAGGAAGCCAAACTGCACTTCCTCGATTACTGGCGCGTCATCCGATTGCGCCTCCCGATCATCATTCTCGCTTTCCTGCTGGTCGTGGTCACCGCGGGCGTGACGACTTACTTCCTGCCTCGCCAATACCAGTCGAACGTCATCATCGAGGTCGAACAAAACGAGCAAAAGATCCGGATTTTCACCGAAGGTTACCAAGGCGCGATGGGCATGGATCCGCGCTTTGCCACGACGCAGTTCCAGATCATCCAGCGGAAAGAGATGCTTTACCCGGTGATCGACTCGCTGAATCTGGTCGACAGGTGGAGCCAGGAATTCGGCATCCGCACGAAGGAACAAGCTTATTTCAGACTGCGCAGCATGATCGACGTGCGCGAGGTGCGTAACACCAACCTCCTGCAGATCAGCGTCGAGAGCACGGACCCTCAGGAAGCATCCGATTTGGCCAACAGCATCGCGCAGGAATACCAGCGCAAACGCATCGAGGAGCAGCAAAAGATTCTGGCCCGATCCCTCTCCACCTTGGAGGACGAAGTTTCCAAGCAGCGCAAGAAAGTGCAGGAAGCCAACGACGAAATGAGCCGGATCCGCACGGAGCTTGGTATCACGGACCTCAATCCCGACAGCCTCGAGGATCCCATGCAGTCGCAGGAAACCGTGCTGCAGCAGCAGGAACAGCTCGCGAGCGAGGCGCGCACCCAGGCTTCCAATCTTCGCACCAAATACAACGAGATCGAAAAGCTCACCGGTGACGAGCTGATGCGCTCGTTGCCGACGCTTGAGATCGAGGATCAGACTGTTGCCACGATCCTGCCGCAGTATCAGGAGATCAGCTCCGAGTTGGCCCGCGCCTTGCAATCGGGGCTCGGCGCACGCCACCCCAACATCCTTTCCTTGCAGGCCAAAAAATCCACCTATGAGCAGCAGTTGTCCGAGCAGATCAACAGCATCCGCCGCACGCTCGTGGCCAACCTGCAGATTACCGAGCGCTCCATGGCCAAGATGGAAGAAGACCTCGAGAAATCCCGCTTGGATCAGCGCGAAGCCAAGACCCGCGGTTCGGAATACGGGCGCGCCAAAAACAATTACATTCAGGCCAAAAAAGTCCTCGAAGCTGCCGAACTGCGTCTCTCGACCGAGACCATGCAGCGCAGTATGCCGATGAGTCCGGCACGCATCTGGGAAAAAGCGGAGCCTGCCTCCGCTCCGTCCAAACCGCAAGTCCTGCTCAACATGGCGCTCGCCGTCATTGTCGGACTGATTCTCGGCATCGGCTTGGCATTCTTCCTCGAGTATCTCGATACCAGCGTGAAGACGATGGAGGACGTGGAGAACTTCCTCCAAGTGCCCGTGCTGGCCGTCGTGCCCAAGAATATCTCGCTGCTCTACGAACACCCCGATGCCACGGCCGATGCGGAGGCTTACCGTATCTTGCGCACCAACCTCGAGTTCAACCGGCCGTCAGCCGATGCCAATACCGTGACCTTCGTCAGCGGCGGCGCCGGGGAGGGAAAATCGACCACCTTGTCCAATCTCGCCTTCACCTTCGCGCAGGGGGGCTACAACACGCTTATCGTCGACGCCGACCTTCGTCGCCCCTCGCAGCACCGCATCATGGGAATGAACGGGGATTATGGTCTGAGCGATTTCTTGACGACCGATGTGGACCTTGAAGATGTGGTCCTAGCGACGGAGTTCCCGAATCTTTTCCTCTTGCCCAGCGGCAAGCTGCCGTTCGATGCGGTCGGCGTGCTCAACTCCCAGCGGATGATGGACCTCATTGCCCAAGTAAAAAGCCGCTTCGATATCGTGTTCTTCGACTCGCCGCCCATTCTCGGGGTGAGCGATGCGTCCGTCTTGGTCCGCGCTCTCGACCTCACCATCATTGTCGTGCAGCACCGCCGCTTCCCGCGTGCCATGCTGCAGCGCGTCAAGCAGGCCGTGCTCAATGTCGGCGGCAATATCCTTGGCGTCGTCCTGAACAACGTCGATGTCCGTCACGACCAGTATTACGAGTATTACACCAACTATTATAACTACTACTACACGCCGCGGAACGCGCCCGATGGCGTCAACGGCTCGGCGGCGAAAGAGAACAAGGCCCCGGCCCGCGCCCGCCGCGCCGCTCGTGTCGCTCAGGAAGACGACTATTGATATGTTCCGCCTGCCCCGCATTTTCTTCATCGCGGTCTCGCTGGTTTGGATTCCGGGCCACGTGCTTGCTTCCGACGCGGCTTTCCGGAACGGAGACACCATCGAACTGCGCATTGGCGGGGTTCCGTCCGAAGAGACACAGCTGATCACCGGCTCTTACACCGTGGATGGGGAGGGGTTCATCAATTTGCCGCATGTCGGCAAAGTGCGTGCCGCCGGCCTGGGTCAGGCGGCACTGCAGCGGGCCGTCGAGGCGGCCTACCGTGGCGGGGAGATCTATACCAACCCGACGATCACGGTCACCGTGCCGACCACGCTGCGGTTTGTGAACGTCAGCGGCGATGTTCGCCAACCGCGCCGCGTCGAATACACCTCCGATCTCACCGTTCTCGGGGCGATCAGTGCAGCGGGCGGATTCACCGACTACGCCGACCAGCGCAAGGTCCGTCTCATGCGCGGCGGAAGTGCCCAGCTCGTGGATATCAAGGCCGTCCGATCCAATCCGTCTCTCGACATCATCCTCCTCCCCGGCGACCAGATCGAAGTTCCGCAAAGCTTTTGGTGAGGCTGGGTGTGGAGTTTGACCACCCCCGCGAGTGTGTCTAAGTTCACCGGAATGTCCGGGAGGCCCTCCATCCTGTTGATGTTGTGCGGCTTGCTGCTGGTCAATCCGGTCCTCGGTCAATCCTTGCCGCTCGGTGCCACGATCAACTGGTCGGGTTCAATCATCACCGGAGTGACCTTGCGTGTCTGGGCGCCCAATGCCACAGCCGTGACGGTGCGCGGTCAATTCAACAACTGGGGGCGGGACGGCCATGACCAAGGACAATGCCACCGACTATTGGACCGCCACGGTGGCCAACGCGCGCCCGAACCAGAAATACCAATTTTTCCCCGCTGGATCGGCGTCCCGCAGATGAGCACAGATCTCACCACGGAAAGCGGGTGGATGCCCGTCAACTCGACCGGGGTCGCTAACGAGGCCGGTGATCTCCCGGGTTTCCAAAGACGCGCGGTGTCCCTACGGATGCAGGATGCGGCCGGTTTCCTCCGGCTCGGCGTAAGCGCGCCTTGATTTGATCTTTTATGCGACGGCTGCCGCGACCCAGGCTGGTTTATCGCGCGCAGCGCGATCCGGGCAAGAAACCCAAGGGCGCCAAGGATGGTTGGATCGGGGTGGTGGTGGAGCGCGACGATCCGACGGACCGGCGCTCGCCGGGTACGATGTATGTTTACGGCCAGCAGGGATATCTAGGTGATTTCCGCACCAACGAGAACGGTTTCATCGGAAAATCGCGCGGCGTGCCGGCGGGGCATTACACACTGCAACCAAAGCGCAAAAGCGGAGCAAACTGGCCCGCGCAAACACCGGCCATCACGGGTCCGGGTCAGCCGGTGGGCAAGCCCGGGTCGGGTTACAAGGCGGACGCCATCCTTTTGCATCCCGGTGGCCGTCCCGGGGTTCCAGACTCGCTTTCGTGCATCACGACCAATGCCGAGGGCTTCCGCCGCGTCATGCACATCATGCATCAGGCTCCGGATTCGACTGTGCCGCTTATGGTGATCTAGGCGGATCGCGCCGTCCCATCGCGATTTTTCACCCAAGAACAACGTGCCGGGACGGCGCGATCCACCTCTAAGCCGATCCACCGCCATTGACACCGCGCGCTGCCCCCCGCATAGTCCGCCCTCCTTTTTCGAACCCGCATGGAAAACATCCGCAACGTCGCTATCATCGCCCACGTCGACCACGGCAAAACAACCCTCGTCGACCAGCTGCTCCGGCAGTCCGGCACCTTTCAGGCCCACGAGAAACTCGAAGAGCGGGTCATGGACTCGATGGATCTCGAAAAAGAGAAGGGCATCACCATCCGGGCCAAGAACGCTTCGCTCAAGTGGGACAAATACCAGATCAATATCGTCGATACCCCGGGCCACGCCGACTTCGGAGGAGAGGTCGAACGCATCATGAAAATGGTCGATGGCGTGCTGCTCGTCGTCGACGCGTATGAAGGTCCGCAGGCCCAGACAAAATTCGTCCTGCGCAAGGCGATGGAAAACGGCCTCAAGCCGGTCGTGGTCATCAACAAGATCGACCGCGAG
Source organism: uncultured Verrucomicrobiota bacterium (assembly GCA_903953565.1). Lineage (GTDB taxonomy): Bacteria > Verrucomicrobiota > Verrucomicrobiia > Chthoniobacterales > JACTMZ01 > JACTMZ01. The sequence goes on from CAJBKE010000027.1 coordinate 23,213, forward strand.
AACGCCCGTCCGCACAAGGTTCTTGATATGGTGTTCGAGCTCTTCCTCGAACTCAACGCGACCGACGAGCAGCTCGATTTCCCGCACATCTACGCCAGCGCCAAAGCCGGCTTTGCCAAGCGCGAGCTGGTCGATCCGAGCGATTCGATGGTGCCGCTTTACGAGGCCATCGCGTGGCACATTCCGGCGCCGAAAAAGTCGGAATCCGATTATTTCCAGATGCTCGTGTCGAATCTCGACTACAGCGATTACCTCGGGCGTATCGCCTACGGGCGTGTCATCAGCGGTTCGGTCAAGGTCGGGCAAAGCATCGTCTGCATCCACGCCGACGGACGCAAGGAGCGGGCCAATGTCACGGCCATCTTCGGCCACCAGGGCATGGAGAAGGTGAAGATCGAGTCGGCCTCGGAAGGCGACATCATCGGGTTGGCCGGATTTGAGGATGTCTTCATCGGCGAGACGCTGGTCGACAATGAGGAGCGCGAGGCGCTGCCTTTCATCCAGATCGACCCGCCGACCATCAGCATGCGGATTTGCGTCAACGATTCCCCCCTGGCCGGACGCGAGGGAAAACTGCTCACCGCGCGCCAGATCAAAGACCGTCTTATCCGCGAAACCAGGACCAATGTGTCCCTGCAGGTCTCGGAAACCGAGGCGGCCGGGCAATTCGAAGTCAAAGCCCGTGGCGAGATGCAGATTGCCATCCTCGTCGAGCAGATGCGTCGCGAGGGATTCGAGCTGCTCGTTTCGCGTCCCGAAGTGATTTTCCAACGTGACGCCAGCGGTTCGCTGCTCGAGCCGATGGAGACCCTTTACGTCGACGTGCCGCCGGACAATTTGGGCGACATCCTGCAGTCCCTTGCCGCGCGCAAGGCCGACATCGTCAACATGGAACACCATCCGCACAGCGTGCTGGTGGAGGCCGTCATCCCGACGCGCGGCATCATCGGGTTGGAGACCGACTTGGTCAACGCGACCAAGGGTCTCGGCACCATGAGCCACCTGTTCAAGGAATACGGACCGCACAAAGGCGAGATCCCGAGCCGCGGCAAAGGCGTGCTCATTTCCATGGAAGGCGGAATCAGCATGGCTTACGCGCTCGATACCATCCAGGAACGCGGACGCCTTTTCATCGGACCGCAGGAGGAAATCTACGAGGGCATGATCGTCGGCGAGAACGCGCGTCCGGATGATTTGCCGGTCAATCCCTGCAAGGCGAAAAAGCTGACCAACATGCGCAGCCAGGGCGATGGCAAGGGCATCCAGTTGGCTCCTCCCATCCAGATGACCCTCGAGCGCTCGCTCGAATACATCGCGCCGGACGAATACGTCGAAGTCACACCCAAGACCCTGCGTCTCCGCAAGAAGCTCCTGGATGCCACCGCCCGCAAGCGCGCCTCGTCGAAGACGGGAGGCTGAGCATCGCCTCCTGTAGCCGCGGCACTCTGTGCCGCGCCGGGGAGGAGAATGCGGCACAAAGTGCCGCGGCTAGATTGTTTTTCCACCTTGGGGGGTTGACATGGGGGGCAAGACGCTGTTTTATTCCATTCGTTCCGATTGTCCGCGCCGTTCGTCGCGCTCCCCTTCGAGGCGATTCCGGCAACTGGTTGCCAAAGAGCGGCGCACAATCCTCCGAGAACAAAAAGATAACCTATTCCTATCGAAGGAGTCCGAGCCGAATCTCGGGCACTTTCTTAGCCGGTTGCAACAAGTGGTCCAAAGTTAAGCGCATCAAGGGCGCGCTCGACGCCAAGCGGGGAAAGTTCCATCCACGCGGGTGAAAGAGGTCGCCTTCGACAAAAACAACGACGTGCTCCGCGTCTACTCCCATTTCATTTTTCCTGCCCTCCAGCTCGAGGGCCTTTCCGGCTCCAACTGATTTCCCGATAACACCATGGAAGACAACAAATCCCCTGAAACCCCGGCCTTGCCGGCTCATGAACGCGAAGCGGCTTTGCCCGCTCACCGGCCCGATCCGGCGCTGCCTGCGCCCGAGGGCGATGGCCAGCGCGAGGGCGGCATGCGCCGCAACCGTCACCGCAACTTTCGCCGGGGACGCGATCGGCGCTTCCGTGGCGGCGGTGGTGGTGAGCGCGACGACCGTGGTCCGCGTGATGATCGCGGCCCTCGCGGCGGCGGTCAGGATGGTCCGTCCGATGCGGGCGTTCCTCTCGAGGACGAACCGACGGGCGAACCGGTTTTTGCCGAAGGCATTGTCGAAGTCAGCGGCAAAGGCTTCGGCTTCCTCCGCAACCCGAAGCGCAACTTCACCCAGTCGAACAACGACATCTTTGTCACCCCCGAAGTTGTCCGCGCCTTCAACCTGCGCGACGGCGTCTGGATCAAAGGCGAGATCCGCAAGGGCAGCCGCGGTCCGCAGCTTTTCCGCTGCACCGAGATCGAGGGCGAAGACCCGGCCAAATACGCCAACATCCCGTATTTCGAGGAGCTGACCACGATCAATCCGAACTCCCGGATCAATCTCGAGACCGATCCCGCCCGTTACACCACGCGCGTCATGGACATCATGACGCCGATCGGGAAGGGCCAGCGCGGACTGATCGTTGCCCCGCCGCGCACCGGAAAAACAACGCTTTTGCAGCACATTGCCGAGGCCGTGGTGAAGAACCACCCCGAGATGAAGCTCATCATTTTGCTCGTCGATGAGCGTCCGGAGGAAGTGACCGAAATCCGCCGCACCGTGCCGCAGGCCGAGCTGATGGCCAGCTCGAACGACAGCGACATCAAGAGCCACACGCGCATCGCCATCCTTGCCATCGAGCGCGCCAAGCGCCTCGTCGAGATGGGCAAGGATGTCTTCGTCCTCATGGACTCGCTCACCCGCATCGGCCGCGCTTTCAATAACGCGACCGGCGGCGGCGGACGCACCATGAGTGGCGGCGTCGATTCGCGTGCGCTGGAAATTCCGCGCAAACTTTTCGCTGCGGCCCGCAATACCGAGGAAGCCGGTTCACTCACCATTATGGCTACCGCGCTCATCGAGACCGGCAGCCGCATGGATGAACTTATTTTCCAGGAGTTCAAAGGCACGGGAAACATGGAGTTGGTCCTCGACCGCAAGGTCAGCGAACAGCGTATTTACCCGGCGGTGGACATTTTCCTCTCCGGCACGCGCCGCGAGGAATTGCTCCTGCCCGAAGAGCAGTTGCACAAAATCAACGTCATCCGCCGCGGTCTCGCCGGGCACAAGCCGATCGAGGCGATCGAGCGCCTGCTCCACTTTGTGCGGAAGTATCCAACCAATGCGGAGATGCTGAAGAGCATTCCGGGTTGATTTCTGCGGTGGATCGCACCGTCCCGGCGCGATATTTCGATGAAGAAATCGCGATGGGGACATCGCGATCCACCTGACATTCGGGATTACAAATCCTCGTCTTCGTCCGCGGCGCCTTTTTTGTAGGTGAGGCCGCGGAGTTTTCCGTGGATGAAGGCGTCGAGGTCACCATCCATCACGCCCTGCACGTCGCTGGTTTGCACGCCGGTGCGGAGATCTTTGACCATCTGGTAGGGTTGGAAGACGTAGCTGCGGATTTGGTTGCCCCAGGCGATGTCGCCTTTTTCGCCGTATTGGCGTTCAACCTCCGCGCGTTTTTTGTCCTGCTCGACCTGGTAAAGCTTCGCCTTGAGCAACTTCATGGCGAGGTTGCGGTTTTTCAGCTGGCTGCGCTCGGCCTGGCAGGCCACGACAATGCCGGAGGGCATGTGCGTGATGCGGACAGCGGTTTCCACTTTGTTGACGTTTTGTCCGCCTTTGCCGCCGCTGCGGTAGGTGTCGATGCGGAGGTCGCGCTCCTCGACTTCGATCGGGGCATCTTCGGGAATTTCCGGGGTGGCGTCGATGCTGGCGAAGGAGGTGTGGCGGCGCTTGTTGCTGTCGAACGGACTGATGCGGACGAGGCGGTGCACGCCGCGCTCGGTTTGCAGGTAGCCGTAGGCGTAGTCGCCGGTGACTTTGAGCGTGGCCCATTTGACCCCCGTCTCGTCACCGGGCTGGATGTCGAGAATTTCGGATTTCATGCCGTGCTGCTCGATCCAACGCTGATACATGCGCATGAGCATGTCGGCCCAATCGCACGCTTCGGTGCCGCCGGCGCCGGAATGAATCGTGAGGTAGGCGGCATTGCGGTCGAACTCGCCACCGAGCAGGCAGGTGATCTCGAAGGCATCGAGTGCTTTCTCGAGATCGTGACATTCTTTGACCGCTTCCTGCTCGGCCTGGTTGCGGGCGTCGCCGGCGGCCTCCTCGGCGGCCATTTCGTGGAGGACGGCGAGGTCGCTGATGCGGGTCTCGAGGCTGCGGAAAGGTTCGATCAGTCCGCGCAGACGCGAAACTTTGGCCACGTCCGCTTGGGCTTGGTCCTTGTTGTCCCAGAACCCGGGTTCGGCCATGCGGCCTTCAACGGCCGTCAGTTCGGAAGCGAGCTTGTCGTAGTCAAAGAAACCTCCGCAACTGCGTCAGGCGGGACGCGAGCCCGGAGGTGTCGAGGGAGTCGAATTCAGGAAGAGACATGGGAAATCAGGAAGAAAAATTAACCACGGAGTCCGCGGATGGCACGGATAAATGGCGGGAGGTGGATTGCGCCGTCCGGGCGCGACGAGGTCACCAACAAATCGCGATGGGGACATCGCGATCCACCTTGCTACGAGCGTGGGTGCTCGACGCGGAAGATGGTTTCGCCCGGCTTCATGAGATTCAGGCGGTCCCGGGCGATGGTTTCGAGGTATTCGCGGTCGTTACGGAGCAGGCCGAGTTCCCCTTGCAGGCCTTGCATGGAAGCGGTCTTATCTTTGAGTTCACTCTCGAGCTGGAGGACGCGCAACCGCATGTCTTGCTGCTTGTGCCAGACGGGGTAGAACATCACGCCCACGGTGAGGAGGAAGCCGGCGACGACGAGGAATTGCAGCACACGGTTGATGCGGTGCCAGAAGTCCGGCTCGTTGCGCCGGCGGCGTTGTACGGCGAAATCGTCTTCCTCGTAGAAGTTCATGCGTGCATTTTTCCGCCGTAAACGGCGTCCTTGCCGAGCATTTCCTCGATGCGGAGAAGCTGGTTGTATTTGGCGATCCGGTCGGTGCGGGAGAGGGATCCGGTCTTGATCTGGCCGGCGTTGGTCGCCACGGCGAGGTCGGCAATGGTGGAATCCTCGGTCTCGCCCGAACGGTGGCTGATCACCGCGGTGTAGCGGTTCTCGCGGGCCAACTCGATGGCGTCGAGCGTCTCGGTGAGCGAGCCGATCTGGTTCACTTTGACCAGGATCGAATTGCCCACGCCTTGCTCGATGCCTTTGCGCAGGAAGTCGACGTTGGTGACAAAGAGATCGTCGCCGACGAGCTGGACCTTGTCGCCGAGAGCGTCCGTGAGCTTTTTCCACCCGGCCCAATCGTTTTCGGCGAAGCCGTCCTCGATCGAGATGATCGGGTATTTGGCGCAGAGCTTTTTGTAGTAAGCGACCATGTCATCGGCCGAGCGGACCTTGCCGTCGGACTTTTTGAAGACGTAGGCCTTTTTGGTTTTGTCGTAGAACTCGCTCGAAGCGCAGTCGAGGGCGATGAAGACTTCCTTGCCGAATTTGTAGCCGGCTTTCTTCACCGCGGCCGCAATGGTGTCCAGGGCATCCTCGGCCGAGGCGAAATTCGGCGCGAAGCCGCCTTCGTCACCGACACTGGTGGAAAGTCCGCGGCCCTTGAGTACAGACTTCAGCGCGTGGAAAATTTCGCAACCGCAGCGCAGGGCTTCGCGGAAGGTGGGGAGGCCGCGCGGCATGACCATGAATTCTTGGAAGTCGATCGGGGCGTCGGAGTGGGCGCCGCCGTTGACGATGTTCATCATGGGGACGGGGAGCACTTTGGCGTTGGGTCCGCCGATGTATTTGAAAAGAGGCTGACCGAGTTGCGCTGCGGCGGCGTGGGCGGTGGCCATGGAGGCGCCGAGGATGGAGTTGGCGCCGAGCTTCTTTTTGTTCGCCGTGCCGTCGAGCTTGCGCATGGTGCGGTCGATGCCGACCTGGTCGAGCGCGTCGAGTCCGGTGATGGCGCCGGCGATGGCTTTGTTCACATTGGCCACGGCTTTCTGCACGCCTTTGCCGAGGTAGCGGGCGGTTTCGCCGTCGCGCAATTCCCAAGCTTCATGTTCGCCGGTGCTGGCGCCGCTCGGGACGATGGCGCGCCCGGTGGCGCCGCCTTGCAGGGTAATTTCGACTTCGACGGTGGGGTTGCCGCGCGAGTCGATCACTTCGCGGCCGCGGACTGAGGCAATGTTGGTGGATGACATGAAAGGACTACGGGCGGTTGCGCCCCTGACGGCAAGGATTGTCCCGCCGGTCAGAGAATTTCAAGATTTTTGAAAGGCTCGATCGAGACCAAAGTGACTTCGCGTTCGCCGTGCTCGGAGGGCATGCGCACCGTTTCGCCGACCTGATGGCCGATGAGGGCTGTCGCCGCCGCCGCGAGGTAGGACACGATGCTTTTGGCCGAATCGCCGTCCCATGCACCGAGGATGTGGAGGTGTTCCTCCGTGCCGGACGTATTGTCGCGCAGGTGCACGGTGGTGCCCAGGCCGACACGCGAGGTCTCGGGATTCTCGAAATTGGTGCCGCGGCAGTTGGCCAGCTGGTGTTCCATTTCGGCCTTCTGGCGCATGAGCACGCCCTGTTGTTCCTTGGCGAATTTGAACCCGGCGTTCTCGCGAAGATCACCCTGTTCGCGGGCGACTTGGATATCGCGGCTGTTGGCCGGAATGCGGACATTGACCAGCTCGTCGTAGTCTTTTTTGCGCCGCTCGAGGCTGGCCCACGAGACGGTGAGCATTTTGGCGGCGGGGGAGGTGGCGGACGATTTGTCTTCGCCGACCGCGAGCAATTCCTGCAATTCGGGGCGCGCTTTGATCGCGCGGGCGAGGAGGGCGCGTTTGTCCATCTCCTCGAAAATCGGCGTGCGCATGATCTTGCGCATGAGTTCGCGTGCAGCCTCCCCGTCGGCCCCCGCGAGGGCGGAAGCCACGAGTTGTTTGTCGTCAGCGAGGACCTTGTGGAGTTTGAGGGCGCGCTTGCTGTCCTTGATGTTCTCGCGTTCCACCACGGTGATGGCGGCGTCGAGCGTTTCCGGGGTGAGGAGGGCGGCGAAACTTTCCGGGCGCTTGGAGAGAAGCCAGGCGAGAAGTTCCGGGTTGGTGTTGCGGGCGGCGATGCTGCGGTCGAGGTGCTCGCGCAGTGGTGCCAGTTGGTTTTTCTCGAGAAGCAGGCGGGTGGCTTCGGTCACCACTTTGCTGTCGCCCTCCTGCAGGACATCAATGAGCAGCCGATTGCCGGCTTCGCCCCCAAGGGCAACGCCTGCTTCGAGCGCGTGACGGATACGCGCGGCCGGCAAAGGAGCCAGCAGCGCGGCGAGGTGGGACGGCGGATGCGAAAGGAATTCGGTGAGGGTGAGGGCGCCTTCCGGCAGAGAGGCTTTGCGGCGTTCGAGGATTTCGTCGCGGACACAAAGAAGGTGGATCGAATGCGCGGGGTTGCGCCTTTGCTGGTCGGCGGCCGCTTTTTCCAGCAGTCCAAGGACGCGCTGGAGCTCGTCGGGTGCCCCCTCGAATTTATCGAGGCCTTTCATCAGCGCTTCGGCGGCGGCGGCTTGATCCTTCGGTTGGCGCGCTTTTTCGAAGGCATCGACGATGTCGAGGTGGGGCGAGGCGGGGCGCTCGCGGACCGCGACGAATTCGGTTTTTTTCGAGGGCACGACGAAACGTCCATCGCTCTTCAATTTGTTGCGCAGGGAAGTCCACCAGCGTTTGGATGCGCCCGGTGCGGGTTTGGGAAACGCGCTGTCGGGGAGCACGGCGGCGAGGTAATCGCCGAGAGCTTCGAGTGTGAGGCGCGAATTGTAATCGGTGATCACGCGGTGGACAAATTCGACCGGCGAATCGAAGGCTTCCTTTTGCACCGCGGTCGGATCGGCCAGGCGCCGTGCCTCGACGTGGGTTTCGGGCACCGGCGTGAGCGAGGACGCGGCAAACGCCATTTGCATGGACTGCTTCCGGCCGCCGAGGAACTCGAGATCGAGCTGGCCGAGGAGAAAATCCGCGTTGGCCACGCGCGCGCAGCCCCAGCTCTTGTGCAGGGCGAAGGCGCCAGGGGCAAGTTGGTCCAGAACTTTGGCCTGTTGTTGGGTGAGTTTTCCTTCGTCGATCGCCGTCAGTAGGTCCGAATGCATAGTGCGTCAGTGAACTTAACGGCTTGGATGCGGGGCGGCGATTGAAAATTTGCCGCAGCCTTCCGGCGCGGTAGAGTGCCGCGGCAATGGAGACCGGCAAACGTCATGGCCACGACCATGAACACCCCCCGCAGGCGCTTCGTTTGAGCAAGGAATTGGAGAGTCTGCTGGCCATCGCGCCGGGGCGTCCGATGAAGCTGCGCACCATCGTCGAACACCTGCATTTCCGCGGCTTGCCGGCCCTCATTGTCCTGCTCTGCGTGCCGTTCCTCTTTCCTGTTTCCATTCCGGGGCTGTCCATTCCCTTGGGCGCAGCCATCGCGCTCTGCGGTCTACGCCTCGGGTTGGGACACAATTTCTGGATGCCGGATTTTCTCCTGCGGCGGGAGATTCCCTACGACCTGCTGCAGAAGCTGGTGGGGTCGGCGGCCAAATTTTACCGCAAGGTGGAAAAGTTGGTGCGCCCGCGCATGCATTTCCTCCAGCGCTGGCCGGGCATGATCAACCTTATGGGCTTCATGATCATGATTGGTGGCATCTTGCTCAGCCTGCCGATCCCACCGCCGTTCCCGCTGACCAACACCATTCCCGGTTTGGCCATCATTTTCATGGCACTGGGTATCATGGAGCGGGATGGGGTTTGCACGCTCATCGGCTACGCCTTTGCCCTCGTCGGCTTGTGCTATGTCGGGTTGATCTTTTTCCTCGGCACTGCGGGCGTGCGGTATATCTGGGCGTGGCTCACGGGAGACTGAGCGGCCATGCCGTGCCTGACGCCTGCATTTTGGCGATCGAGCGGCGCACGCTGTCGGCCAGAGTGTGCCGGTCGAGGATATCGGCGAGGGAATTGCGCACATCGAGCATGATCATGCGCAGGGCGCACGTGTCCTCGTCGGGGCAGGAGCACTTCTCGTATTTGCTCTGGCTCACGCAGCGGATGGGGGCCAGGGGTCCGTCGATAAGGCGGATGACTTGGCCGAGCGTGATACTCTCCATCGGCCGGTCGAGGAAGTAGCCGCCATTTTTTCCGCGCTTGGTGCCGATGAATCCGGCCTTGCGCAGTTGCATGAGGATTTGGTCGAGGAAACCTTTGGGCAGATTCTCGCGGGCGACGATTTCCTGCGCGCGGAGCAGGGGTCGCCCGACCTCCGCGGCGATGCCGAGATCGATCAACGCGCGGAGGGCGTATTCGCCCCGTTTGGACATTCTCATGGCAGGGAGGGGAAATGTGGCCCCGCGGACGGAAGGCTGCAAGCTCGCCGCGGCATTGCCAGAGATGAACGAGCGATGTAGGAAGGTAATCTGATGAAGATTGTATGCGCTTACTCGGGCGGTTTGGACACCTCGGTCCTGCTGCAGTGGTTGAAAGAAACTTACGATGCGGAGGTCATCGCCTTCTGCGCGAATGTCGGGCAAGAGGAGGAGTTGGACGGTTTGGAAAAGAAGGCGCTGAGCACCGGCGCGGCCAGGTGTTTTGTCGACGATCTTCAGGAAGAATTCGCCCGGGACTTTATTTTTCCCATGTTCCGGGCAGGGGCGCTTTACGAAGGTCAATATTTTCTCGGCACGAGCATTGCGCGTCCGCTGATCGCCAAGCGCATGGTCGAAATCGCCCGTGCGGAGGGCGCACATGCCGTGGCACACGGCGCGACGGGCAAGGGGAATGACCAAGTGCGTTTCGAACTGGCGGCGGCGGCGCTTGCGCCGGAATTGGAAGTAATTGCGCCCTGGCGCCAGGAACGCTTCCGCGAAAAATTTCCCGGCCGCGCGGAAATGATCGCTTACGCCGAAACGCATGGGATTCCCGTGCCGGTGACGGCGAAGAAGTCGTATTCGATGGACCGCAATCTCCTGCACATCAGCTATGAAAGCGGGATCCTCGAAGACACTTGGTTTGATGCGAGCGATGAAGAGAACAAAGACATGTTCCGTTTGAGCGTGTCACCCGAAGACGCGCCGGACGCGGCGGCGCGCGTAACGTTGCACTTCGAGAAGGGCAATTGCGTCGGAATCGAGGGCGATGGCGTGGCGGCGGTGCTGGCGGAACTGGGACACAAGGGTGACGGGAAGAAGCTCGGTCCGCTCGCGGTCATGAAGGCGCTCAACAAGCTTGGCGGGAAGCATGGCATCGGCCGCGTCGATATGGTGGAAAACCGCTTTGTCGGCATGAAGAGCCGCGGGGTTTACGAGACGCCGGGCGGGGCGATTTTGCATTTTGCCCACCGGCAGATGGAGTCGTTGACCATGGACCGCGAGGCGATGCATTTGCGCGATTCGCTCATCCCGCAATACAGCACGATGGTTTACAATGGATTCTGGTTCGCGCCCGAGCGGCATGCATTGCAGGCGCTGGTCGAGGAAACGCAGAGGAATGTGACCGGCGAGGTGCGGGTCAAACTTTACAAAGGCAATGTCATCGCGGCGGGACGGCGCAGTCCGCTCAGCCTGTACAATCCGCACATGGCGACCATGGAGGCCGATCCGACGCAGGCCTACAATCAGTCGGATGCCACCGGCTTTATCCGCCTCAACGCGCTGCGCCTCAAAGTCGCGGCGGCGGTCGGCGGGTCAAATCAGGCTCATTAGCAGGAGGATGCCTGCCGTGAGCAGCACGGCGAGCAGCACAGCCCCGATCACAACGAGACGTCCGCCGATCTGGCCCCGCGTCGGTTTCGTCGCGCGGTTCCGGTGACTGCGGCGCCGGCGCTTTTCTCCGGAGGACGAGGAGCGCGAGCGGCTGCCGGGCCAGGCTGGCTTGATGCCTTCGGGGGGAGGCGGGTGGTGCCGCGCTTCCCGCGGCAAGTCTGCTGAGGTGTCCCCGAAGAGCGCGGACAACTCCGCGACCGGACGCCATTCATCGCGACCCTCGAACCAGAAGAGCGCGTCTTCCTCGAAATAGGAGGTGCGCACGCCGCTGAGCACATCATCGATCGCGGCGGGTCCGTAGACCTGCTCACCCCACGAGACGTAGACATTGGGCTCGCCGTTGCGCGTGCGCGCGGCGGGGTTGTCCCCCTGGGGCAGGAGAAAATCCGGCGGACGCAATCCGGATCGCGGCGTTTGGCGCGCCGGGGGTGTGGGCATGTTTTCCGGCGTCATTGATCGGTCGAGACTTTGCCTGCGGCCGGTGTGCGGCGCAGGCGGTTGATATCATAGCCTTTGGCCGCGAGCTTCGCGCGGATGCTTGCCAACTCCGCGGGATCGAGTTGCGGGTCACGGGCGAGGATCCACAGGTATTTGCGATTGGGATGCCCTACGGCGGCCCAGCGGTAGGCGGGATCGAGATCGAGGATCCAGTAGTCGCCTTCGAACGGCCAGAAGAACCGGACTTTGAGTTTGCTGTTGTTGCTGCCGCGGACGACGCGGGCAACCCCTTCGATGCTGACCGGTTTTTCGCTACGCGTGCAGGTGTTGATCACGCGGATGCGTCCGTCCGGAGCCGGCGTGTAGTTCGCTTTCGTGCCTGTGCATCCGCGCTGGAACCAAGCAGGGAAAGATTCGATCTCGTACCAATCTCCCGCGTAGCGGGCGAGGTCGACTGAGGGGACTGTTGCCGGGGGAGGCAGGGAGGCGCAGGATGCAAGCATGACGGTCGAAGCGAGGTAGCCCGCGAGTCGCAATGTCATAGAGGAAGTTTGACGCGGTAAAGCCGCCTTGGCCAGAGGAAATCCAACGGTCAGGCCGGTGGCCGGTTGATCTTCCAACGAAGGTAAAGCACACCGGCCAGAAGAAGAACGAGGGCCCCGAGAAGCACGGTGTTCCACGGGAAGGGAGGACGCGGCAGGGTGTCGACAAGCATGACGGTTGTCGGCGGGAGCGCGCCCTTTTCTCCTTCCGGAACAATTCGCCAATAGGTGCGCGAGCCTGGATGCAGCTCGCTGATGCGCGCCGCGCAAATGGTAAACTTCTTTCCATCAGCTTCTCCCTCGGCGAGTCCGAGGTATTCCACCTCTGCCTCTGGTGGATCGATTTTCTCGAAGAGAGGAGCCTGCGGAATTCCGGTCTTCGCGTCGATCTGTGCAACCATGGAGCCGCGCTCGAGCCGGAATCCCCGGATGCCAAGGCTGCTGTCGAAAGCCACCTGCACCACGGCCGCGTTGCGTTCGGGGCGGGTGCTGGCGGAAGCAATTTTCGTGACAGGCCCGATGTTGCGCCGCTCGAGGGACTGGGGCGAAGGTGGCGGTGCTGGTGTTGCGGCCTGCGGGGTGTCTTGCGGGACAGGGCGTGACGGCGCCGCTGGCACGAGTGTGCCGGACTTGATTTGGAATTCCTCCGAGACAGGGCGCTGGATGGATTCGCCTTGGCGCGCGGCCAGAAGTCGCCAGACATCGGAACCGTTGGTTTCCTCTACGGCAATTTCCTGCCGCCCGAAACGCTCCTCTGGTTGGAGGCCATCGACCTCGGTTCGCTTTATCGGTGTGTCGAGTCGTTCTTGGATGCGCCGCGCGAGGCCCTTCATCCAGCCGAGGAGTCCCTCGTGCGGTGCGGGCAGCTGATAACCTTGCCATTCACCCGTGCCATCGGGGCGATGTTGCAAGACGAAGTCGGTCCAGCCCGGCTCCTCCCGATAAGCGATGAAGGCCGCACCGTTTTTGCTCTCGAACTTGATGCCGCTGTTGAGCGCCAGAGGCGTGGGTGTCGGGGTGGGTGTAGGAGTCGGCGTGGGAGTCGGGGTCACGATAGTCTCCGCCCAAACTGCGGTGACCGGAATGCTCAGCTCCGTATCGCGGAATGCGACGATCACGTTGGTCGGCAGATCTTCATCTTTTCTCGGCACCAGTCGGAGCGCGACGGTGTGCGCGGTGTTCGGAGCAATGGAGAAGGCCGTTGCGCCATCGACAGTCGTCAAATTCTTTCCACTTTGCAGCCGGCACTGCGCCACTGCTCCGCCTGTATTGCTGAGCACGAGTGCCGCCCGCGCCGCGGTGCCGGGTTTGACCGCACCGAAATCGGGGGCGGACACGGGGAACACTTCGGGCGGGGTGGGAGGGGCTTGGAAATCGAGTGCGACGGTATGGGCTGCGCTTTCGAAGCGGACGCTGAAGGGCGCGACGTTGGTCTTTTGCGCAGACGGTATGCGCAAGGTCACCTCGGTGGCTTCACCGGGCGCGAGGTCGAGAGGCAGAACCGGTTCGACGAGGGTTTCCGATGGAAAGACCACGGAAATTTGCTGTGGGCTTTGCGATTGGTTTGTGACCGTGGCCCGCGCTGTGCGCGATCCATCGGACTGCTCCTTGAATATGGAGCTGGCGGCCTCGACCGCAAAGGGATGCTTGGCTTCACCCTTCAGCGTGAGCACAGCCGGATCACCGGGCACGGGCTGGATGGGAAACGAGTAGGGTCCGGCGCTTTGCGGCGCAAAAATGATCGGGATTCTGGTTTTCTCGCCGCGACGCAGAACGAACATGCCATCGTCCGCCAAGGCAAATGGTTCGGGAACTTCGAGAAATCCTTGGATGGATCCGCCGCCGACATTGGCCAATTCGACCGAGAGGCTGGCCGGTGCGTCACCGATCGCGGTCGCGCCAAAGTCGAGTGTTGCTGGTGTGATGCGCAACTGTGCGATTGCATCAATGATGCGAATGGTGACGCGGCCGCGTCCTTTCAGACCCGTAGTCGGCGCTCTGACTTCGAAAGCAAAGGTGTCCTCATTGGAATCCTCATCGTTTCCGTGTGTGTAGGTGACGAAGCCGGGGCCTTGGCGTTCCGGCCCGTTGTATTGCTCTAACTGCGATAGTCTCCCGTAGCGCGGCGAACCGATCGGTCTGTATTCAAGGCGGTTCAAATTCCGTTCGAAGCCGCGCAGCGGAATCCGCACCGAGCCGCCGCGCATCACCTCGACCACGATGCTTTTGCCTGCTGGTCGCGCGGGGCGCGCTTTCTCCGCCGCAGCTTCGCCGGCAAGCACCGCGAGCAGAAGCACGGTGCCGGCGAGAAGGCGGGGGTTCACGGGGGTGACACAAGCAAATGAGTTTGAAAAAAGCGAGCCGAACCCTAATTTGCCCTCGATGCGAGGTTTACCGATCGGATGGATGGCGCTGGTGGTGGCTGCCGCCACAGTCTGGGCGCAAGACGAGCCGGCGATGAAGGGCCCGGGTGATCTTGTTCTCCCGCAGGATCCTCCCAAGTCGGTTCCCCGCGTTCTCGACCGCGCCACCACGGAAAACACGAGCATTGTGGTCTCCCTCGGGCGGCAACGGGTTTATCTCTATGTCGACGGGGAAATGGCGATCGATGCGGCGGCCTCCACGGGCAAGCGCCGCGGCCAGACCCCGACCGGGGAATTCACCGTGCAAGACAAAGCCGCTTCCCACGAGACCCACCTGCACGGTGACTTCGTCGATCGCGATGGCAATACGGTCCGCCACGGTGTGAGTACCCGGATCGACGCCGCACCGAGCGGCACGACGTTCCGCGCCGTGCCGGTTCAGTATTATCTCCGGCTCAACGACGAGGGGCTGTCTCTCCATGCGGGGCGATTGCCGGGTTATCCGGCTTCGGATACCGCGGTGCGTCTGCCCGCCGATATCGCGCCGCTTGTTTTCCAGCGCGTCAAGCAGGGCACGCCGGTGAAGATCGAGGAGTAAGACCGGGTCCCGCGTCCTCTGGGTGCGAAGGCGTGTCAACCTTGTAGGGGCGCTCTATGAGCGTCGGCACCTTGCAATAAGAGTGGTCCGGCGCTCATAGAGCGCCGCTACAAGCGGGGGCTTTACCGTTCAGCGTCCGATATCCTTGAGCGGGATTCCGCCGAGCAGTTTCTTTTCAATCGACTCGAGCGAGACGCCTTTGGTTTCAGGCACGAGCGCGAGGAAGAACGCAATGAATACGGCATTGAGCGCGCCGTAGATCAGGAAGGTATTTCCCGGCCCGAGGGCGTTCAGCATGGTCAGGAAGGTCATGCCGACGATGGCGTTGGCCGTCCAGTTGGTCACCGTGCTGCAAGTGATGCCGAAGTCGCGCCCGGCCAGCGGGAAGATTTCCGCGCAGAGAATCCAGATGATCGGTCCGGCACTCATGGCGAAGCCGATGATGAAGACGACGAGAGAAGCCACGGCGAGGTAGCTCATGGTGATGTTGCCGCTGCCGATGCCCAGATGGAAGAGGGCGCCGAGCGAGAGCATGCCGAAGCCCATAATGGCGAAGCCGGCATACATGATCGGTTTGCGTCCGAGTCGGTCGACGAAAGCGATGGCGATGAAGGTGGCCAGGACGTTGATCGTGCCGATGAGCACGGTGCCCCACATCTGCTCGGCCGTGGTGTTGAACCCTGCTTCGTTGAGGATGCGCGGGGCGTAATACATGATGACATTGATCCCCGTGAATTGCTGGATGACCTGCAGGCCGACGCCGAGGAAGACGGCCCGGCGGAAGTTGCTGTTTTCGCGGAAGAGACTGAATCCTTTTTGTTCCACCTTCAGGCTGTTCTCGATCTCGTTGAGTTCGTGCTCGGCTTCCTCGTGGCTGCTGGCCAGGCGCTGGAGAACGCCGCGTGCCTGCGGGAGGCGGTTTTTGAGGACGAGCCAACGCGGGCTCTCCGGCAGAAAAAGCATGCCGAGGAACATGAGGAGGGCGGGGATGGCAATGACACCGAGCATCCAGCGCCACGGCACCGCGAAGTAAGCTTCCATGACCATCTGGCCGCGTCCGCCGGCCACGGAACTGACAGACTCGCTGATGGTGGTGGCGAGCGGTTGGAGGTTCGCGTAGGTGGAGAAAAAGGTGTCGCTCAAAAAGGCCAGGACGATGCCGATGGTGATCATCAGCTGATACATCGAGATGAGAGCGCCGCGCACGCTTTGCGGGGCGATCTCCGAGAGGTAGAGCGGGGCGACGAATGAAGCCATGCCCACGGCGATGCCGAGAAAAAACCGTGCGGCAATGAGCGCACCGGGCGAGGGGGCCAGAGCGCAGAAAATCGAACCGGCGGCGAAGACGAGCGCGCTGATCAGGATGGTTCCGCGGCGGCCGAGGCGGAGGGAAAAAAATCCACTGACCAAAACCCCGAAGACCGCGCCCCAGAGCAGGGCGCTGACGATGTTTTCGATGGTGCGATCGTCGACGCCAAAATCTTTCTGGATGAATTCATTCGCACCGGAGATGACGCCGACATCGAGACCGAAAAGAAGACCGGCCAGCGCAGCGGTCAGACCGACGAAATAGACGATGGGTTTGGTTTTTCCGGCGAAGGGATGCGCAGCGGCGGAGCCGGATGGGGGGATGACAGCGGCCATTCTTGAGTCGAGGGTTGAGAACTTTAGGGTCGAGGGAAATTCAGATCCAGGAACCGTCGGGGATCACGGCGTTTTTCGGAATGATAACGATACCGTCGCGGATGTAGAAGTTTTCCCCGTCGTATTCGGACGGCTTGCCCTCGGGGCTGATGACCACGCGTTCCCCGATGCGGGCGTTCTTGTCGACGATGGCGTCATTGATGGTCGTATTGCGTCCGATGCCGACCGGCGGGGTGCCGGAGCGGGGCGCGGCCTCGGCTTCGTAAAAGTCCGCGCCCATCATGACGACATTCCGCAGCACCGCCCCCGACTCGATGATGCTGCGGATGCCGATCACGCAGCGCTCGAGCGATGCATCGGTGATGATGCAACCGTCCGAGACCACGGCACGCTGCATCGTGGCGCCGTTGATTTTGCTGGCCGGCAGGAAGCGCGGGCGCGAGTAGACGGTGGATTCGGGACGGTAAAAACTGAAAGGTGGTTCGATTTCGGCCAGCGCCAAGTTCGCCTCGAAGAAAGAACGGATCGTCCCGATATCCTCCCAGTAACCTTGAAAGATGTGCGCGTGCACGCGGCGGTCCTTGATCGCGGCGGGAATGACATTCTTGCCGAAGTCCTCGAAGTTGTTCTCGAGGCATTGCCCGAGGGCTTCGCGGTTGAAGAGGTAAATGCCCATCGAGGCCTGGTAACGTTCGGCCGACGGGTCGAGGCCCAGTTCGGAAAGAAGCGGACCGGGAATACGCAAGCTATCGAGCACGGCGGGGTCGGTCGGTTTTTCCACGAACCGCGTGATACGTCGCGCCGCATCGGTCTGCATGATGCCGAATCCCTCGGCCGCTTGCCGGTCGACCGGCAGGGTGGCGATGGTCAGATCGGCGCCGGATGCGAGGTGGTCCGCCATGAGGACTTCGAAATCCATCTGGTAAAGTTGGTCGCCGCTGAGGATGAGGAAATAATCCCACGGGCGCTCGAGGAAGTAGGAAAGATTCTGGCGGACGGCATCGGCGGTGCCTTGATACCAGCCGGCACCGGTCGGCGTTTGCTGGGCGGCGAGAATTTCCACGAAGCTGCCCGCGCTGAAGATGTCGAATTTGTAGGTCGCGCTGATGTGCTGGTGAAGCGATACGCTGTTGAATTGCGTGAGCAGGTAGATGCCGCGGATGCCGGAGTTGAGGCAATTGCTGATCGGGATGTCGACGAGGCGGTATTTGCCGCCCAGCGGGACGGCGGGCTTCGAGCGGTCCTTGGTCAGTGGGAAGAGTCGCTTGCCCGCGCCGCCACCCATGATGATGCCGAGGGTGCGGGCAAGGGCTTCGCCGGCTTGGGGGGAATTTTTTCCGGCCATGACAGCCAAAGGGAGTCGCGCAAACCGGCCGCGATGTCACGCTGGTAATTTGGAGGGTTTCTCCCCGTGTCGCTGGGGTTGCCATGCGGCGCGGGGTGCACCACTATCTCCTCTTACTTATGTGCGGCATTGTCGGTTACGTCGGTCCAGCCGAGGCGGCTCCCATCCTTTTGGATGGGTTGCGTCGCCTCGAATATCGCGGATATGACTCCGCTGGTGTGGCCTTGGGCAACAAGGGCTCGCTGGAGATCCGCAGGTCCGTCGGCCGCATCCAGAATCTCGCCCAGCTGCTCAGCGAAAATCCTGTCCATGGGAACCGAGGAATCTGCCACACGCGTTGGGCCACGCACGGCGCCGTGACCAAAGAAAACGCCCACCCGCATACCGACCAGAGCGGCCGTCTTGCGCTGGTCCACAATGGCGTGATCGAGAACTACGAAAAGCTCCGCGCCGAACTCGAGAGCGAGGGGCACATTTTCCTATCCGAGACGGACACCGAGGTGCTGGCGCACCTGATCGGGAAGTTCGCCGTCCAGCTCGGCGAGCCCTCGGTTGATCATCTGGTCGAGGCGGTGCGGATGGCCTTGCGCGAGGTGCACGGGACTTACGGGATCGCGGTGATGCATCGAGATGTGCCGGACCTGCTCATCGGCGCGCGGCGCGGCAGTCCGCTCGTCCTCGGCGTCGGCAAGGGCGAGAACTTTCTGGCCAGCGACCCGTTGGCGCTGGTCAACCACACGCGCGACGTCGTTTATCTCAAAGATTTCGAGATTGTCCTGCTGCGTCCCGATAATTTCCAGATCCAGTCCTTGGCCGGGGACGGGCAGGACTACGAGATAAGCACGGTGGATTTCGATGCGGAGGAAGCTTCCAAGGGGGATTATCCGCACTACATGCTCAAGGAAATCTACGAGCAGTCTTCTTCGGTGCGCGATGCCATGCGCGGCCGGCTTTCGGCCGAAGAAGCGACGGCCAAGCTCGGCGGACTGAACATGACGGCCAGCGAATTGCGCGAGGTCGAGCGTATCGTTCTCATCGGCTGCGGCACAGCCTACCACGCGGCGATCGTCGGCGAATACGCCATGGAGACACTCGCCTCGTTGCCCACGGAGGTGGAGATCGCCAGCGAATTCCGCTACCGGAACATGCCGCTCGACAAATACACCCTCACTTTCGTCATCAGCCAGAGCGGCGAGACAGCCGATACGCTTGCGGCACTGCGCGAAAGCCAGCGCAAAGGGCACCGCACGCTCGGCATTTGCAACAATGTGGCCAGCACTATCGCCCGCGAGAGCGATGGTGGCGTCTACATGCACGCAGGACCGGAGATCGGCGTGGCTGCGACAAAGTCATTCACTTCCCAGGTCACCATTCTCACGCTGCTCTCGCTCTTGATGGGGCGGATCCGCAACCTCTCCAGTTCGGACGGTCTGCGCATCATCGAGGAACTGGAGTCTCTGCCGGAAAAAGTCGCGCGCGTCCTCGAAATGAACCCGCACCTTCCCGAGGTGGCAAAAAAATATGCCAACTCTCACGGCATGCTTTTCATGGGGCGCCAATTCCAATATCCCGTCGCCCTCGAAGCCGCCCTCAAGCTGAAAGAAATCAGCTACATGTTCTGCTCGGGCTACCCGAGCGCCGAATTGAAGCACGGCGTCATCGCCTTGGTTAATCCCGACACGCCTTCGGTCTTTATTGCGCCCGACGACGCGCTCTTCGAGAAAAACGCGAGCAACATCCAGGAAGTCCGCGCGCGCAAGGGTCCAGTCATTGGCGTGGGCACGGAGAAGCATTCCGCCCTCGAGAGGATTGTCGACGACGTGCTCTGGGTGCCCGATGCGGCGGACTGGATCATGCCGGTGTTGACCGTCATTCCGCTGCAGTTGCTTTCTTACCACATCGCGGTGCAACGCGGTTGCGACGTGGACAAGCCCCGTAATCTGGCGAAGAGCGTGACCGTGGAGTAGTTGTGGCGGATCGCGATGTTCCATCGCGATTTCTGCCTGAGTGATATCGCGCCGGGACGGCGCGATCCACCTAAGTGGCATCAAGGAGCGAAGTTGGCGTCCATCCACTCCTTGGCTGTTTTCACGTCCATCGGACCGAGGCCGTGTCCGGTATCCTGCCATTCGAGTGTGACGTCCGCTCCGGCGCCAAGAAGCAGCGCGGCGAGGCGTTGCGGTTGGTCGGGGGACATCATTTCATCATGGCGCCCGGCAAGGATGAGGACCGGGAGTCCGGCCAGGTCCGGCGGATGCGCTAATTCGAGCGGAACCATGGCGCGAAGAAGGATCGCGCCGGAAAGAAGACCCGGGCGCAGGAGCAGCATTGAGGCTGCGATATTGGCACCGTTCGAGTAACCGACGGCGACAATTTTGCGGAAATGATGGCGCTCGCTCTGATCCTCGACGAAATCGGCGAGTTGGTGCGTGCGATGGACCAGATCTGCCTCGTCGAAGACGCCGGGTGCAAGGCGGCGGAAGAAGCGGAGCTGCCCGTTTTCATCGACCTCGCCGCGCGGGCTGAGCATCGCTGCACCCGGACGGATCAGTTGTCCGAGCGGAATGAGGTCGTTCTCATCCCCGCCCGTGCCGTGCAGCAAGAGCAAGGTCGGCGAGGTGCCGGGTTCGAAGCGGTGCTTCATTGGTGATCCGCCTCGCTTCGGTCAGATCGAGGACAGAATCCGGTTGAGCGTGGCGCTCGGGCGCATGACGGCGGAAGCCTTTGCATCGTCCGGGCGGTAATAGCCGCCGATGTCGGTCGGCTTGCCTTGGACAGCGGCCAACTCGGCGACGATGTTCTGCTCATTGGTTGCAAGCTCGGCCGCGACCGGACCGAAGATCCGCTTCAACTCCGCATCCTCGTCTTGGGAGGCAAGGGCCTGCGCCCAGTAGAGAGTGAGGTAGAAGTGGCTCCCGCGGTTGTCGAGAGTGCCAAGCTTGCGTCCCGGGCTCTTGTTCTCCTCGAGGAATTTTCCGTTGGCCTTGTCCAGGGTTTCTGCCAGCACCATGGCCTTCTTGTTTCCGGTCGTCTCGGCGAGATGCTCGAGCGAAGCGGCCAGGGCGAAAAATTCCCCGAGAGAATCCCAGCGTAGATAATTCTCCGCGGTGAATTGCTGCACGTGCTTCGGAGCCGATCCGCCGGCTCCGGTTTCGAAAAGTCCTCCGCCGTTCATCAGCGGCACGATGGAAAGCATCTTTGCGCTGGTTCCGACCTCGAGAATGGGAAAGAGGTCGGTAAGGTAATCGCGCAGGACATTTCCGGTGGCCGAAATGGTGTCCTCACCTTTGGCGATGCGCTCGAGGCTGAATCGGCACGCCTCGGCCGGGGCCATGATCGAGATGGCCAAGCCGGTGGTCTCGCTCTCACCGAGATATTCCTCCACCTTGGCGATCAGTTGCGCGTCATGTGCCCGGTTCCGGTCGAGCCAGAAGACGGCGGGGCAACCGGTTGCCCGGGCGCGCTTCACGGCGAGCTTCACCCAGTCACGGATGGCGGCGTCCTTCGTCTGGCAAGCGCGCCATATATCGCCGGCTTCGACTTTATGCTCGGTCAGGATCTTTCCATCTGAATCCGCTACGCGCACGGTGCCGTCTTTCGGAAGCTCGAATGTTTTGTTGTGTGATCCGTATTCCTCCGCCGCTTGTGCCATCAGGCCGACATTGGGCACGGAGCCCATTTTCACCGGATCCAGCGCACCGTGCTTTTTGCAAAAGTCGATCACAGCTTGGTAAACGGGCGCGTAGGAGCTGTCCGGTATGACTGCCAGAGTGTCTTGGGTGTCGCCTGCGGCGTTCCACATTTTACCTCCCTCCCGGATCATGGCCGGCATGGAAGCGTCGACAATGACATCGCTGGGCACGTGAAGATTGGTGATGCCCTTGTCCGAGTTGACCATGGCCAAGGGAGGTCGCGAGGCGAGCGCGGCCTGCAGATCTTTCTCCAGGGCGCCTTTTTCTTCCGCGGGCAGCTTGGGCAACTTCGTCATCAAGTCCCCGAGACCGTTGTTGAAATCGACAGCGAGCTTGTCGAGCGTCGATCCGTGTTTGCGGATGAAGTCCGCGAGATAGACCCGCACCGCGTGCCCGAAAATGATCGGATCCGACACCTTCATCATCGTCGCTTTGAGGTGCAGGGAGAAAAGGACACCGAGGGCGCGGGCGGCCTCGATTTGCTGTTCCAAGAAGGCAACCAGCGCCTTCTTGCCCATGAAGGTCGCGTCGAAAACCTCGCCTTCCGACAATTTGAGGCCGTCCTTCAGAAGAACGGGCGCCCCACCGTCTGCCGGGAAAAATTCGATGCGCGCGGTCGTGGCTGCCGGCACCGTGACGGATTGTTCGTTCGAGAAAAAATCGCCGCGATCCATCGTCGCCACGCGCGTTTTCGAGTCGGGCGACCAGGCGCCCATCTTGTGCGGGTGCTTGCGCGCGTAGTCCTTCACCGCCTTCGGGGCGCGGCGGTCGGAGTTTCCTTCGCGCAGCACGGGATTGACCGCGCTCCCCTTCACTTTGTCATAACATTCCTTGGTTTGTCTTTCCGCATCATTTCCCGGCGCATCCGGATAATCGGGCAGGGCAAAACCCTGCTTCTGCAATTCGGCGATGGCGGCTTTGAGCTGCGGGACCGAAGCGCTGATGTTCGGCAGCTTGATGATGTTGGCCTCGGGCTTGAGGGTGAGAGCGCCGAGTTCCGCGAGTGCATCGGGAGTCTGCTGCGCCGCCGGGAGGCGATCGGCAAAGGCCGCAAGAATCCGTCCGGACAACGAAATGTCCCGGAGTTCGATGTTGACTCCCGCGTTTTTGGCGAAGGCCTCGACGACAGGCAGAAGGGAATAAGTCGCGAGCAGCGGGGCTTCGTCGGTCTTGGTGTAAATGATGGTCGGTTGGGCAGGCATAAAATGCCCGCCATTAAAGCGTGGCTGGGCTCAGGGTCAAAGCAAAGGCGGTCAGGCTTCCGTCGCCGCGGGATCCAGCCTCCGTAGGTAACCGACAGAAAAGATCCCCGTGCTGTGCCCGTCTGCCCATTTGGGCTGCCAGCCATAGCCGCCGACCATTTCGTACGAGTCCAACTCAAAGCTGGCCGACGTGTGCTTGACCTCCGGCTTCTCTCCCCGGCCGAGCACGTCGGGTTCGCCATTGCAGACGGCGCAGGGGCAGGCTTTGCGCACGTCTTCGAGCAAGAGATAGCTCTCATGCCCGTCGCTCCACGCTATGGCCAGTTCCTTGCCGATGATCTGCAGGTTTTTGATTTGCGGGGTCATGAGAGAAGGCAGAAGGAAGAATGCAGAATGAAGAAGTCCGCAGCCGTGCGGTGATGGCAAATTTCGCGTTCTGCGTTCATCATTCTTTGTTCGGTCGCGGGCGAGTGCCGAAGATGGACGATCCGACGCGCACGAGGGTTGCTCCTTCTTCGATAGCGGGCTCGAAGTCGCCGCTCATGCCCATGGACAATTCGGGCAGGGGATGCTGGTGGGCGGATTGCAATTCGTCGCGCAATTCGTGCAGCTTGCGGAAAACAGGCCGCGCATCCTCCGGGTTGTCGCTGTAAGGCGCCATGGTCATGAGTCCGCGGATGCGGAGATGCGGAAGTTTCGCCAAGGCGGGAAATTGCGCGCGGAGCTCGTCGGGCGTGAATCCATGTTTGGACTCCTCGCCGGAAACATTCACTTCGAGCAGTCCCTGAGCTTTCGCTCCGGTTTCGCCCGCAATGCGATCGATGGCTCCGGCCAGAGCGGCGCTGTCGATGCTGTGGAAGAAGGGGAAAAGCGGGAGGGCCTGGCGGACTTTGTTTTTTTGCAGGTGGCCGATGAAGTGCCACTCCAGGTCTGATGGGCAGGCCGGTATTTTCTCGCGCGCTTCCTGAACACGGCTCTCGCCGAAGATGCGCTGGCCGGTGGAGGCTGCTGCGCCGACCGCTTCAGCGGGGTAGGTTTTGGAGACTGCAACGAGGCGGACGGACGCCGGATCGCGCCCGGCACGCTCCGCCGCGGCGGTCAGCCGGCTGCGGATTTCCTCCAAGTTGGCCGCGATGGCGTCCATCAGATTTGCTTATAGTTAAAGTGGCTTGTATAAGATGGTTTCATACGTCTGTGCAGACCCTGCTTTTCAAAGTATTCCGCGATCTGGCCGAAACCGCCAGTTTTTCGCAGGCCGCGCAGCTCAACGGCGTCACGCAGAGCGCGGTGAGCCAGCAGGTCAAGGCTCTGGAAAAGCGTTACGGCGTGCGCCTCATCGAGCGGGGCAAGAAAAGTTTTTCGCTGACCGCCGAGGGACGGGTCTTTCTCGGGGCGGCGCGCGAAATTCTGTCCGTGGTCGATGGCCTCGACGCGCGTTTGCGCCAGTTGAGCGAAGTGGTGACGGGTGACCTGAGACTTGTGGCGGTCCTGAGCGTGGGCCTGCATGAGTTACCCGTTTACACGCGGCAGTTCGCGCGCCTTTATCCCCAAGTGAAAATCCACACGGACTACCTGCGATCTGCCGAGGTTTACGCGGCCGTGCTTTCCGGCCAGGCGGAGGCCGGCTTGGTCGCTTATCCGTCGCCGCGCCGGGGACTGAGTTCGGAGGTCCTGTGGCGCGACCGCATGGTTCTGGTCTGCAGTCCATCGCACCGTTTGGCCCGCCGTTCGCGCGTCCCGCTCGGGGAGTTGACCTCGGAAAAATTCATCGCTTTCGCCGCCGACCTCCCGACCCGCAAAGCGCTCGACCGCGCATTTCGCGCGGCCGGGGTCCGCGTGCGTCCGGAGCGCGAGTTCGACAACATCGAGACGGTCAAACGCACCGTGGAGATCGACGGTGCGGTTTCCATCCTTCCGGAGACGGCCTTGACCACCGAGCGCCGTGCCGGCTCTCTTATTCCGGTGGAAATCGCCTCGCCGGACATGTGGCGGCCGGTGGGTTTGGTGACTAGGCGCAACCGCGCGGGATCACCCGCGTTGAGGCGTTTTCTCGAGTTGCTCCGCAGCAACTCGCTGCGGCCCAGGCTTGCCAGCAAACGCCTTCTGGCGAATTAGTGTGCATCATGGTAACAGGAAAGACCTTCATGAAGTTCACGACTCCTCTGGTTGCTGCGGCCGCTATGCTGGTTGCAGCTTGTGCGCAAGAAAACGCCCCACGGGCCGTGCCTGCCGCCACACCGGCGGCGCGCCACCAACCATCCATCAGCATCGGAGCCTCGGGGCCACTGGAATCACGTCCCGCGCGTGTTCCCTCCAGCTACAATTCCGTCAATACCTCGCGTCCGGTAGTGGCCCTCACATTCGATGACGGGCCGCATCCGGAGTTCACGCCCCGCCTTCTTGATATCCTCCGCCATGAGGGAATCCGCGCGACGTTTTACGTCATCGGCCGCAACGTCCAGACCTATCCCGAGATCGCGCGCCGCATCGTGGCCGAGGGACATGAGATCGCCAACCACTCCTGGAGTCATCCGCGCCTCACGGCCCTGAGCGCTTCACGGCTCAAGACCGAAATGACAAACACGTCGGACATCATCCAAAAGGTGACCGGTCGCCGTCCGACGAACATGCGTCCGCCCTACGGCGCGATCAACGATCGTGTGCGTCAAACCATCACTCGCGACCACGGCCTCGACGTCATCATGTGGTCGGTCGATCCGCTCGACTGGAAGCGGCCCGGCGCCGAAGTGGTGCGCCGCCGCATGGTCGAGGGCGCCACACCCGGAGGAATCCTTCTCGCCCACGACATCCATCCGGGGACGATCGATGCCATGCCCGGAACAATCAAAGACCTCAAAGCGAAAGGCTACGGATTCGCCACGGTCAGCCAATTGCTCGCGCTCCAGGACCATCCGTCCTCGCCGCGCACGGCAACCCCTGTTGCGCAGGAGCAACAGACGGTTGTGCGTTGATCAGATCAGCCAAGCGGCGAGACCGGCGCAGAGGGCGGTTGCGCCGAGAACGAGCAGGACAGGTCTCCTCATTGACGCGCTGCCGAGCGCCACGGCGATGCCTGCTTTGAGCAAGGCATTGGCCATCGCGGCAATGACCAGCGCGCGGGCTCCCTCGTTGGCCAGAACGTGTCCGGTTTTTTGCAGCTGTGCGAGGGAAAGCGAGATGGCATCGAGATCGGTCAGTCCGGACAAAAAGCTGGCGACATAAAGTCCGGCTCCGCCGAAGACATCCTGCGCCCACTTCACGAGCAGGACGATCAGGGCGTAGAGGATGGCGAACTGGATGGCCACGCGCAGGTTGAGAGGGTTGTGCGCCTCGGCGGGATTGGCCGTGCCGGCGGCTTCCTCGTCGCGGAAGTGTCGCCAACTCCATGCGGCAAAGATGATCGCCGGCACCGCCATGAGCGCGAGCCATGGTGCGGCGGCGCCGAGAAGTGTCGGACTGACCGCCCCGACAAGGACGGCGACGCGCGCCAGCATGACCGTGCAGGCCAGAATCACGGCCAACGCGCAGACCTGTCCGAGCCCGGGCTGATCCCGGCTTTCGCGGCTCATGGCCAGCGTGGTCGCAGTGCTCGAAGCGAGGCCGCCGAGCAATCCGGTCATGGCCAGTCCGCGATGCCCGCCGAAAATCCGCACCGCGACATACCCGGCGAAGCCCAACCCCGAGACGAGCACGACCATGAGCCAGATGTTGAAGGGATTGAATGCGCCGTAGGGTCCGTAGGGATGATCCGGCACCAGCGGAAGGACAATGCCCGTGACGGCGGCAAATTGGAGGGCCTGGTAGACGTCGGCGCTGGTGAATTTTTGCGACATCTTGTGCAGCCAGTCTTTCGACGCGAGCAGCACGACAAGCGAAACGGCCACGACCACCGAAGTTTTCACTTCGCCGTAGGAAACCAGCCCGCCGAGCAGATACGTGGCAAGGCTGACCCCTGCGGTGGTCAGTCCGATGTCGCGGTCGCGGACGGCGCGACGGTAAAGGAAAAGCGAAACAAGCAGGACCATGCCGACGAATCCGGCGAGAAAGATTCCCGGCTGGTGTCCGCGATCGATCCACGCGCACAAGGTCCCCAGCGCTCCCCACACCGCGAAGGTCCTCGCCCCGGCGACGGTTTCCGCCTTCGGATGGTGGCGCTGCCCGCTCCACTGCCGTTCGAGGCCGAGCAGCGCGCCGAGCGATGCGCTGACCAGCAGGGCTTTGAGCAGTTCCGGCATGGGTTCAGTTTATGCGGTCGCCTTGGGCGTCCGTCGATCGCTTTTGTAGAGGCGCTCTATGAACGGCGGACCAGAAATTCAGAAAGGCACCGACGGTCACAGACCGCCGCTACTAGCATAGGAAGAGCCTCACACCCCCGCATCGACCGGCAAACGCGCCCGTCGCGGCGGGTGTTGCGGCGTCGGCGCCGGATCGCGCGGGACATTCCCGCCGCCGTCGCCACCCTCGCGTTCGTGCGGATCGAAGAAATGATCCCATGCCACGAAAATCGCCTTGGAATGCCGGGCGAAGAGAAGATTGAAAAAGATGACGGGAACAACGACCGCCACGATGAGTGTCCAGACCGGCCAGTCGAAAAAGACCTCGAAGGCAACATAGAGCGCGAGACCGAAGAGTGCGGCGATACCGTAGTTGATCGCCCAGATCGAAAGCAAAAAATATCCCGGTTCGCGGTCGTAGGCGTAGCCGCAGCGTGGACAGCCGTCCAATGGAGTGAACCAGTCGTGCAGATTGCGGGTGCGAAACACCGCGGGGAACATGGGGGATTGACCGCAGACCGGGCAGCGCAGGCGCAGGGCGCGGGACAGGTAGGCGCGGGCTTTGCTCCACGAGAGTTCGCTGGTCACGAAGGATTCCATACGCCCGAAGAGGCGCTGGGTCAAAGGTGTTGAGGGGTGGATCGTGCTGTCCCAGCACGATCATCGCGATGGGGACACCGCGATCCGCCGCCGACTACTTCCGCAGGGCGGCGACGAATTTCGCCATGCGTTCCATGGCGATTTTGATTTGTTCGAGCGAGGTGGCGTAGCTGCACCGCACGAACCCCTCGCCATCGGCGCCGAAAGCCGTGCCGGGAACCACTGCGACTTTTTGTTCCTCGAGAAGCCGGAGGGAAAATTCGCGGCTGGTCAGACCGGTTGGGCGGATGTCGGCGAAGACGTAGAAGGCGCCGCGCGGTGTGGGGCAGGGAAGGCCCATGTCGTTGAGGGCGGATACGATGTAATTGCGCCGGAGCTCGTATTTCTCGCGCATATGCTCCACGGCTGCATCGCCGTGATCGAGCGCCTCGATGGCGGCATCCTGCGTCATGGTCGGCGCGCAAAGAATGGCATATTGGTGAATTTTCATCATCGCCTCGATGAGCGGCGCGGGAGCGCAGGCGTAGCCGATACGGAATCCGGTCATGGCCCAGCCTTTGCTCAAGCCATGGAGGAACACGGTGCGCTCCCGCATGCCCGGGAGCGTGGCGATGGAAACGTGCTCGGCCCCGTCGTAGGTCAGCTCGGCATAGATTTCGTCCGAAAGCACGATGAGGTCGTGCTTCACGCACAGTTCGGCGATCGGCTCGAGCGCCTCGCGCGGCATGGTCGCGCCGGTGGGGTTGGTCGGGAAATTGAGTAGCAGGATTTTCGATTTCGGCGTGATCCGCTTGGCCAACTCGTCGGCACGGAGTTGGAAATTGTCCTTTTCGTGCACCGGCACGGACACCGCTTTGCCGTGGGCAAGGGTGACACTCGGATTGTAGCTCACGTAGCAGGGCTCGTGGTAGAGCACCTCGTCGCCGGGATTGAGGAGCGCGCGCAGGGCGATATCGATCGCCTCGGATACGCCGACCGAGACCAGCACCTCGGAGGGGGCGTGGTATTGCACGTGGAACTTGCGGGCCACGTAGTTGGCGATCGATTCACGGAGCTTGGGCAATCCGAGATTCGAGGTGTAGCCAGTGCGTCCTTTTTCCAGCGAGAAGAGCGCGGCCTCGCGGATATGCCAAGGGGTGACGAAGTCCGGTTCGCCGATGCCGAGCGAGATGACATCGTGCATCGACTGTACGATTTCGAAGAAATCGCGGATACCCGAGCGCGGGATGTCGCGCACGTGCGCGGCAATTTTGTTTTCCATGGCCGGCGGCAATCAGGGGCTGACCGAAAGCCGGTCTTCCGGCGTCTCGGACGAGAAGAGTGTGCCGTTTTCCTTGTAGGTCTTGAGCCGGAAAAGCGTGGCGGTGGAAATGACCGATTCGATGGTGCTCAGCTTTTCCGAAACAAAACTGGCCACTTCCCGCAGGCTGGTGCCTTGCACCACCACGAGCAGGTCGTAGCCGCCGCTGATCAGGTAACAGCTGACCACTTGGTCGAATTTGGCGATGCGTTCGGCGATGCGATCGAATCCGCCACCGCGCTCCGGGGTAATGCGGACCTCGATAAAGGCGGTGACCGTGTTTTTGTCGAACCGCTCGCGATCGACGATGGCTTGGTAGCCGCGGATCACGCCATCCTTCTCGAGGTCGGCGATGCGGGTGTTAACCTCCTCGACAGAGAGATTCAGCTGACGCGCCAGGTCCTCGCGGGATACATTGGCGTCCTGTTGCAGGAGTCGGAGTAGGGTTTCCATGGCAATCGGCGCAGTATGGGGGTGCCGGCGCCACGTGGCAAGAGGCGGGGCTTGCCAACGGCTCAGGCTCACCGATATTTTCCCTTCCCATCGCCGAAGTAGCTCAGTTGGTAGAGCAGCGCATTCGTAATGCGCGGGTCAGGGGTTCGAGTCCCCTCTTCGGCTCCACCTTTTGTGGAGCCGCGGCAGTCCGAACCCGGAAGAAAAGCCGCAACGGCCGCGGCGCAGGTATTTTTACTCCGGTTCTTCGCGCCGCA
Source organism: uncultured Verrucomicrobiota bacterium (assembly GCA_903953565.1). Classification (GTDB taxonomy): domain Bacteria; phylum Verrucomicrobiota; class Verrucomicrobiia; order Chthoniobacterales; family JACTMZ01; genus JACTMZ01. The sequence goes on from CAJBKE010000027.1 coordinate 52,787, forward strand.
TGCGTTGGCTGAGCCAGAGACTGAAAATGAAGATGGCGAGGAGCAGGACGCCGAGGGCGGCGCCGAAGGGTTGGTTGCGGGCCTTGGTGAATTGATTGTGGATGACCTCGCCGATCGTGGGATTGGACCCGCCGCCCATCAGCGTCGTGATGGCGAACATGGCGATGGCCGGAACGAAAACCAGAAGTATACCCGCGGCAATGCCGGGTTGGGTGAGGGGAAGAACCACTTGCGCGAAGACGCGGGCGGGACGCGCCCCGAGGTCGTAGGCGGCCTCGATGAGCGAGCCGTCGAGTTTCTCCACGCTCGTGTAGATGGGCAGAATCATGAAGGGCAGGAAATTGTAGACGAGGCCGAGCACCACGGCGAAGGGTGTATACATGAACCCGATCGGCGCGGCGGTGAGTTTGAGTCCCATCAGCGCGGCGTTGAGCAGTCCTTCCTGCGACAGAATGGAAATCCAGGCATACGTGCGGATGAGAAAGCTCGTCCAGAACGGGATCATGACCAGCATGATAAGGAGTCCGCGCACACGTTCGCTGGAGCGGCCGATGAAGTAAGCCACCGGATAACCGAGGACCAGGCAGATAACCGTGGTGAGGAAGGCATACCAGACGGAGATGCCCAGGATCTTGAGCCACTTCCAGTCGAACGCGCGGATGTAGTTCTCGAAGTTGAACGAGTAGATGACGCGTCCGAGACTGTCTCGTTCGCAGAAGCTGATCACCACCAGCATGAGGGTGGGGACTATGACAAAAAGAAGCAGCCACCCCATCATGGGGGCGACGGCCAGCCATGGCCCGAGGCCGGCCCGCCGCTGGAGCGACGGGCCGGGGGCCAAAACTGCTGCTGCCGTCGGGACGGCCATGGTTACTGGACTTTGATGGTGGTGATCAGCTCATCCACCTTGGATCCCTGTTCGCCGATATCGCTGAAGAGCTGGGCCTTGGTGACGTCCAGGCCCGGCGGGTAGCTGGCCGGATTGTTGCGCTCCGCTTCGGTGAGCAACTCGCGCGCCGCCGCGTTCGGGTTGTAGTAAGGGAAGTCGGCCGAAATCATGCGGCTGATGTCGGGGCGGAGGATGAAGTTCATGAATTTCTCCGCGAGTTCCTTGTGCCGTGCGGTCTTGGGAATGGCGAGGTTGTCGACAAACATGTGGAAGCCCTCGGCGGGAAGGACCCACTGGAATTTCGGATTCTCGTTGAAGAGGATGGCCGCCTCACCGCTCCAGACGACACCGAGATCGACGTCGCCGTTGCTCAGCGCGGTCTTCGGGCTGTCGGAGTCGAAGACTTTGACCTTGGAAAGCCAGTCCTTGAGCAGCGGTGTGATGGTGGCGAGGTTCTGATCGCTCACGTCGTTGATCGGAATGCCGGCGGTGGCCAGGCCCCAGCTGACGATTTCGCGGGCATCGTCGAGAACAACGATGCGGCCCTTGTGTGCGTCGGTGAAGACGTCGCGGTAGCCGACGATCGGTCCGGGTACAACTTCGGAGTTGTAGACGATGCCGACGAAGCCGGCCATCCACGGAACGGAGTATTTGTTGCCCGGGTCGAAGGACAGATTGCGGAATTCGGGTGCGAGGTTTTTGAGGTTGGGGATTTTTTCGTGGTCGAGTTCCTGGAGTTGCCCGTCTTTGATCAGGGCTTCGACCGTGTATTCGCTCGGTTGGATCAGGTCGTAGGACCCGCCGCCGGCGAGCAGTTTGGCCAGCATCTCCTCGTTCGAGGTGTAGTTCTCGACGGCGACCCTGATGCCCGTCTCTTCGGTGAACTTGTCGATGACCGCTTGCGGGACGTATTCGGTCCAGCAGAACAGGCTGAGCACTTCCTCTTTTTTCCCGCAACCGGCGAGGAGCAAGGCTCCGACGCAGGCCGCGGCCAGCAGTTTGGTTTTGTGTTTTTTCATACGGTTTTTTTTCGGGTGAAAATCTGGCTGCCGATGACAAGCAGTGCGGTGATGCCGATAAAGAGGGTGCTGAGCGCGTTGAGTTGCGGGTTCAGTCCCACGCGCACCATGCCGTAAACCTTGAGCGGGAGCGTCTGCGATTCCGCGCCGCTGGTGAAGACGGTGACGATGTATTCGTCGAACGAAAGGGTGAAAGCCATGAGCGCCCCGGCCACAATGGCGGGCATGAGATAGGGGACGATGACCAGCCAGAATGCCTTGAGCGGCGTGGCGCCGAGGTCTTGGGCCGCCTCTTCGAGCGAAGGGTCGAGTCCCTGCAACCGCGCTTGCACGCCGACCAGCACGAAGGGAAAGCAGAAGGTGGTGTGGGCGGCGATCAGTGTCCCGTAGCCCAGCGGAATACCGAGGGTGACGAAGAGGACAAGCAGGCTGGTGCCCATGAGCACTTCGGGCATGACCATGGGAATGAAGATAAGCAGGCCGATGAGTTGCTGCGCGGGGAATTTGTAGCGGTAAAGCAGCCAAGCCGCCGTCGTGCCGAGGAAAACAGAAAGCGCCGTGGTCGCCCCGGCTACGATGAGGCTGTTCTTGAAAGCGCGGAGGAGGACTTCGTTCTGGAAAAGCGCCCCATACCATTTGGTGGTGAAGCCGACCCAGGTAAGATTGAGTTTCGAGTCGTTGAACGAGTAGACGACGAGCAGCAGGATCGGAATGTAGAGGAACACGAACACGCCGACCGTCCATGTTCCGAAGAAAGCGCGCTGGACCGCCGGACCCTGCGGCAACCACCACCGCCGTGCCGAGGGCACCGGGGATAGTGCGTCCGTCATCGCCATGCTCTTTCAATGCGCGTGCTGCCCCGCGCTGGCCAGCACAAAATGCCTATTTTTCCCCGCGCAGGACGCGGCAGGCGCGCACCGTGTTGCGCATGAGCATGGCGATGGTCATCGGACCAACCCCGCCCGGCACCGGGGTGATGGCCCGGCACTTGGGCGCAACAGCCTCGAAATCGACGTCGCCGACCAACCGGTAACCCCGCGCATCAGCGGGATCGTCGATACGGTTAATACCTACGTCGATGACCACGGCGCCTTCGCGGATGTGCTCCGCGCGGAGAAATTTCGGGCGTCCGATCGCCGAGATGACGATGTCCGCCTCGCGCGTCACCGCGGCAAGATCGGAGGTGCGCGAATGGGCGATGGTCACGGTGGCGTCCGTCCCTTTGGCCACGAGCAACAAAGCCATGGGCTTGCCGACGATAAGGCTGCGTCCGACCACCACCGCGCGCGCTCCGGCCGTGGCAATGCCGTGGGCGCGGAGCAATTCGAGGCAACCGAGCGGAGTGCAGGGCACAAGGGCGGACGGATCCTCCATGGCCAGAGCCGCGACATTGAGCGGATGAAATCCGTCGACGTCCTTGCGCGGGTCGATGGCGCGAACCACGGAGCTCTCGTCGATGTGCGGCGGGCAAGGTGATTGCACGAGGATGCCGTGGATGGACGGGTCGGCATTCAATTCCGCGATGAGCCGGAGCAAATCCTCCTGCGTCGTGCTGGCGGGCAATTCCAGTTTGCGCGAGTGCATGCCGAGCTCGCGGCAGGTTTTGTCTTTGCTGCGCACATAAGCCTGCGAGGCGGGATGCTCGCCGAGGAGCACGACGGCGAGTCCCGGCGTGATGCCTTGCGTTTGCAGCGCGGCGATGTCGCGCGCGGTTTCCTCGTTGCAGCGGGCCGCTGTGGCTTTTCCGTCGATGATGGCCGGCATAATCGGGGGATTTAACCTGCTTGCTCGCACAAAACCGATTGGATTTTTCGTTGCTCCTCGCGCAAGGCGGTCTCGTCGTCCGCAGCTGGTACCTTCAAGAGCGGGCCGAGCGTCACGTCGACGCGGGAGAACGGCTTGGGGATGGCAAAACGGTCCCAAGTCCGCAGCCGCCACGCGTTGTGGAAGGTGGCATGGCAGGGGAGGACGGGGAGTTGCGCTTTTTGTGCCAGGTAAACCAGACCGGGCCCGAGTTCGTAGACCGGCCCGCGCGGTCCGTCAGGCGTGATCGCGATGTCGAATCCCGCTTCGACCCGCTCGAGGAGTTCGCGCATGGCGGTGGCCCCGCGCCGGCTGCTCGATCCGCGCACTGCGCCCATGCCGAGATGGCGCGTGATCAATCCGAGCCACATCCCGTCCTTGCTTGCGCTGGTCAAAACAAGGACTCCGCGGCGGCCCCGGGGATAGCACCGCAGGAAGGCGGCGGTGATGGCCAGAATGCGATTGTGCCAGAATGCGTAGATGGCCGGACCGGGGGGAGGCGCGGAAAGAAAATTGTGCGGGTCGTCGATCCGGACTCGCAGGGTGGCAAAAAGACCCCGGAGCAGCCCGGCGCCGACCAGCGCGGCGGCACGTTGCAGGAATGTGGGGCGGGCGGGCTGTGTGGGCACGACAAGCAGGTTCGCAAAGCCCGGTGGTCCCGCCAAGCGTCCAGTCAGGCGTTGATTTTCCGGCGCCGGCGGGGATATTGGGTGGTCCCCGATGGATTCCCCGGAAAAGTCATCGCTCATCGACCGCCTGATCGAGAAGTTCAACAACTCTCGTTTCTTCACGATCTCGTTCGTGTTGCACGCTTTGCTTATCGTCATCTTCGGGGGCACGGTGCTCTTCGAGGCCATGCAGGAGCCGCCGGATTTCGAGGGCGGCGAGGGCGGGTTCATCGCGGGGGGCGAGGAAGTGGCTGCTCCGCCGGCCGCGCAGACCCAGCCGCAGGAAACAACGTTCACCGTGAGCACGCCGACGGTGCAAAACACGACCGTGGCGGCGATCACCACGACCGGACAGAACCCGCTGAACTTTTCGATGGATGCGATCATCACGCCATCGACCATGGTCGCTCCCACGACGACCACGACGGCCGTTAGTGCGGCACCTGCGACGTCGGTGAGCGCGGCCGGCATGAGTGCGGCGGTGGCCGGTCAGATCCGCGAATTCACCGGTGGTTGGGGCAAAGGCACCGGCAGCGGCACGGGCACGCGTCAGCGCGAGTTCGATTTCACCGCCTTCATCGCCAAATACAACGGCGGCAATTGGGACTCGGTGTTCCGCGTGGTCGACAAGATCCCGCAGGGCGCGTTGCCGAATCTGCTCGAGTTCATGAGCAAAGAATCCCGCGACAAGATCAAAACGAATTACAACAAAGTGGAGGCGGTTCCCTTGGACAGCGACCGCATCTTTGCCGCCAAGCCGCCGTTCATTTTCTTCACCGGCTCGCGGGATTTCGTGCTGACCGACAAAGAAGTGACCAACTTGCAGAAATATGTGCGCCTGGGCGGTGCCATTTGGGGTGACAGCTCCGTGCCGGGCCGCGGTTCCGCATTCGACATTGCCTTCCGCCGCGAAATGCGCCGCGTCATCCCCGACAAAGACAAAGATTTCGAGGCGCTTTCGGCGAACGATGAGATGTTCCGCCGCGCGCCTTATTTCCCCGAGATCCAGGAGCAGCCGGCCGGTCTGAATTACTATCAGGAACCCGTCTATGTGATGCGTTACTTCGGCCAGATTGCAGTCATCTACACGGCCAACGACTACGGCGACATGTGGCAATTCGGCATCAAGCAAAAGGGGCCGCGCGAATGGGAAATCAACAATGACCGCAACGAGCGCGGCGAGCGCATCGCCTTGGACTGGGGTCTCTACCTGAACGGCGGACTCTACATCCACAACGTCGACCCGCGCCCGCCGATCAAAGCTCTCCTCGACACCTACAAGTTCGGCACGAACATGGTTCTCCATCTGCTCACGCGGTGGGAGGACAAATTGCGCAGCGCGCCGCGCCTGTAAGGGTCAGGTTCCGAAAATGCGGTCGCCCGCGTCGCCGAGTCCGGGTGTGATGTAACCGCGTGCGTCCAGCGCTTCATCGAGCGCCGCCCCGTAAAGCGTGATGTCGGGATGTGCCTCGCGCATGCGTTTGACTCCGGGGCGCGAGGCGATGATGCAGCCGCACGTGATGTGCGCGATTCCTTCCATTTTCAGGCGGTCGGCCGCGGCGGCCAGACTGTTGCCCGTGGCCAGCATCGGGTCGAGCAGGAGCACGTGCGCATCGCTTGCCCCGGGCGGCATGCGGAAATAGTAGCTGACCGGTTCGAGTGTTTCCTCGTTGCGGAACATGCCGATATGGCCGACGGCGGCCGATGGGAACATGCGCAGGATGCCGTCGGACATGGCCAATCCGGCCCTCAGCACCGGCATGATCACGAGCGGGCGCACCGCGCGGGCGCCCTGTGCCTCGCCCAGCGGCGTCTGGATTTTTTGCGGCGTGACCTCGAAATGGCGCAATGCCTCGTAGGCGACAAGCTGCGACAGCTCCTGCAGCAACCGGCGGAAGTCCGGCGGCGGCGTGTTCTTGTCGCGCAGAGCGGATACCTTGAGATCGGCCAGCGGGTGCCGCACGAGATGGAAACCGGGGAAGGGTTGAGAGGTCATCGGTGCGCGCAGCATGGCGGTCGCCGGCCGGTCGAGTCAATGCACGCCGGGGCTGGCCGCAGGCTCGCGGGCTGATATAATCGGGGCTTGATGAAAATACGCCGCTCCCTTCTTTCCGTGACCGACAAAACCGGGCTTGTTGACTTTGCCCGCGGCCTGGCCGGGCACGGTGTGGAAATTTTGTCCACCGGCGGCACGGCGGCGGCGCTGCGCGAGGCCGGCCTTGCCGTGATCGACGTTTCCACACACACCGGATTTCCCGAGATGCTCGACGGGCGGGTGAAGACACTGCATCCCCTGATCCACGGAGGCCTGCTTTTTCGTCGTGATCTTCCGGAGCACGTCGCGCAAGCCGCCGCGCACGGTATCGCCCCCATCGATCTCGTCGTGGTGAATCTTTACGCTTTCGAAAAGACAGTTTCCCGCGACGGTGTGACGCGAGGGGAAGCGATCGAAAATATCGATATCGGCGGACCCTCCATGCTGCGCAGCGCGGCGAAGAACCACGAGGCGGTCACCGTGGTCTGCGATCCGGGCGATTACGCGGAAGTTCTGCGCGAAATGTCGGAGCATGCAGGCGCCACGACGGTCGAGCTCCGGCGCCGGCTGGCTGCGAAAGTTTTCGATGTGACGGCGCGCTACGACGGTGCCATTGCCGGCTACCTCGGTCGCGAGCAATCGGCCGGGACTTCATTCCGTCTCTCGCACCCTCTGGCGGCGAGTTTGCGTTATGGTGAGAATCCGCACCAGCAAGCCGAGCTTTACGGGAAATTTTCCGATTACCTAGAGCAACTGCACGGCAAGGAACTTTCCTACAACAACATCCTCGATATCACCGCGGCGGTGGATCTCATCTCCGAATTCACCGAACCGACGGTGGCCATTCTCAAGCACACCAATCCCTGCGGGGTAGGGAGCGATGAAGATCTGGCGGTCGCTTGGGAGAAAGCTCTCGCCACGGATCGTCAGGCGCCGTTCGGCGGGATTATCATCTCCAACCGCCCCGTGACCGAACTGTTGGCCCGCGCCGTCGCGGAAATTTTCAGCGAAGTGATCATCGCGCCGGATTTTGTTCCCGCGGCCTTGGAAATTCTGCAGAAGAAAAAAAATCTACGTCTGATGAAGTTGCGCGCCCGGCCCGAGCCCGCCGCGCGCGATGTGCGGTCCGTCATCGGGGGTTTGCTCGTGCAGGATCACGATCCGGCGGTCGGTGATTTGTCCGGGGCGCGCGTTGTCACCGGTCGTGCGCCCACGCCGGAGGAGAAGCGCTCCATGGAATTCGGTTGGAAGGTGGTCAAGCATGTGAAGTCGAATGCCATTGTGTTCGCCGGACCCGACCGGACCCTCGGAATCGGTGCCGGCCAGATGTCCCGCGTCGATTCGGTGCGCATCGCAGTGTGGAAGGCCGGTGAGGCAGGGCTGCCGCTGGCCGGCTGCGCCGTGGCCAGTGATGCTTTCTTTCCTTTCCCCGACGGACTTGTCGCCGCCGCCGCGGCCGGGGCCACCGCAGCGATCCAGCCCGGAGGTTCGGTCCGGGACGACGAGGTTATCCGGGCGGCCGATGAGCGCGACCTGGCCATGATTTTCACCGGAAAACGCCACTTCCGGCATTAATTCCTCCGCAACGCGTCGGCGCTTGGATTAGATTGCGTCCGTGAGTTACCAGGTTTTCGCCCGCAAATACCGTCCGCAGTTGTTCGAGGAGGTTCTCGGCCAGGATGCCGTGGTGCGCACGCTGCGCAACGCGATCAAAAACGGACGATTGGCTCACGCTTATCTCTTTGTCGGACCTCGCGGCGTGGGCAAAACCTCGACGGCACGTATTTTCGCCAAAGCGCTCAATTGCGTCAACGGGCCTACCGAGACACCTTGCGGAGAGTGCGATCCCTGCCGCGAAATTGCCGCCGGGATCAGTCTCGATGTCCTCGAGATCGACGGCGCGAGCAACAATGGCGTCGAGCAGGTCCGCGAGCTGCGCGAGAACGTCCGCTTCCTGCCGACACGAGGCCAGTTCCGCATCTACTTGATCGACGAGGTACACATGCTGAGCGGTCCGGCCTTCAACGCCCTGCTCAAAACCCTCGAGGAGCCGCCGGCCCACGTGAAATTCCTCTTCGCCACGACCGAGGCGCACAAACTTCCGGCCACCATCATCAGCCGCTGCCAGCGCTTCGACCTCCAAGCCATCCGCGATGACGTGGCGGCCAACCATCTGCTGGCCATCGCCGAACAGGAAAAGGTGAAGCTCGACCCGGCGGCAGCCGAGGTCATCGCGCGCGCGGCCGAAGGCGGCATGCGCGATGCCGAGTCCATGCTCGACCAAGTTGTTTCCTTCTGCGGCGACAAAGTGAACGAGCAAGACGTGCTTTCCATCTTCGGTTTCGCCTCGGTCGACGACGTCGCGGCGCTGGCCGGGCATATCCTTTCGGGCGATGCCGCCGCCGCCCTCGATCTCGTGGCGGCGCAGTCTGCCGCGGGCAAAGACCTCGGTCGGCTGCTCTCAGATCTCGTGGCCATGTCGCGCGACTTGCTGGTCAGCGAGGTCACGGGCAAGGAGTCGTCGGGACGCCGCGGGGAACTTGTTTCGCCTCTGCGCGGACGCTTCACCCCGCGCAAGCTCACGGAGTTGCTGGAAATTCTTTCAGCGGCCGAGGCCGGGCTGCGTTACTCGGCCGACAAAAAGCTCCCGCTCGAGCTTGCGGTGATCAAAGGCATCCAGCTTTTGCACACCGCCGATTTGGACGAGGTTCTCGACACGCTGGCCGGCCTGCGCGGTGGCGAGGTTTTGCCGGCGCGCCCCGTGGCCCGTGCCGCGGCGCCGGCGCCGGCACCGGCAGCGGTGGCCAAGCCGGCGGAACGAAAGTCTGCGCCGGTCGCGGTCGCGGAGTCTGCGGATCCGCAAAAAGTCTGGCAGGATGTGGTTGCTGCCGTCGCCGAGCGTTACGCAATTCGCAGTGCCTGGCTCGAGCGCACGCAAGAAGTCCACGAGGAGGACGGCGTATTGCGCGTCGTTTTTCCCTCCGACCAGGAAAAATTGCTCAAGACTCCCGTGGTCAAAGAACACGGTGCGCTCATCGAGGATTTGTGGATGAAAGCAACGGGCCGCAAAATCTCCTTCCGTCCCGAGGCTACGGGAAAAGTTGTGGCCTCCGCACCGCGAGCGGGATCCGCCACGCCGTTGGCTGACGACTTTGAAAACGATCCCGGTATCGAGGCTGCCATTGAACTTTTCGGGGCGACGCTCGAACCGGAAGAAGCGAAAAAATCATGAACATCCAAAAAATGATGAAAGAGGCGCAGAAAATGCAGGAGCGCCTCGCCAAAGCGCAGAGTGACCTGGCGGAACAGACGCTCGAAGTGTCATCCGGCGGCGGGAAAGTCACCGTGACGGTCAACGGTGCCGGGGACATCACCGCGGTGAAAATCTCACCCGATGTGGTCGATCCGGGCGATGTCGAGATGCTCGAGGATCTCGTGCTCTCCGGAGTGCGCGAGGCGCAAGAGGCCGCACGCAAGGTGCAAGCCGACACGATGGGCAAAGTGACCGGCGGCCTCGGTGGTTTGCCCGGACTCGGACTCTGATTTGGAGAAGGTTCCCGGCGCGTCGGGGACGCCGCGCCCTACCTGTCTCCCCGGGTTACCGGCTCCACTCGAGCATGCGCCGGATGGGGAGTTCGGCGCGGGCGCGGAGGTCTTCGGGAATAATGATCTGCGAGGAAAGATCGCGCAGACAGTCCCGCAACTTGTCCAGCGTGTTCATTTTCATGTAACGGCAGTCCGCACAGGCGCAGTGATCGGTAGGGCCGGGGATGAACGTTTTGTCCGGCAATTCGCGGCGCAGGCGGTGGAGCATGCCGGACTCGGTGACGATGATGAAGGTCTCGGACGGGGAATTTTTGCAGTAACCAACCATTTTTTCGGTCGAGCAAACTTCGTCGGCCAGAATGCGCACAGCATGGGTGCATTCGGGATGGGCGACGACAGGTGCATCCGGATATTCGGCACGGATGCGTTCGATGCTTTGGCGGGTGAACTCGACGTGCACGTAGCAATTGCCCTTCCAGAGCGTCATGGGACGTCCGGTCTGTTCCATGACCCAGGAGCCGAGATTCTCGTCGGGGACAAAAAGAATGTTCCGGTCGGCTGGGACATTTTCGACGATCTTCACCGCATTGCCGCTCGTGCAGATGACGTCCGAGAGTGCCTTCACTCCCGCCGAGCAGTTGATGTAGGCCACGACGTAGAAGTTTTTGTCCGCGTGTTCTTCGAGATAAGCGGCGAGCTTTTCCGGCGGACAGGAGTCGCTGAGCGAGCAGCCGGCATTCAGGTCGGGAATGACCACGGTTTTGCCGGGATTCACGATCTTGGCGGTCTCGCCCATGAAATGGACGCCGCAGAAGGCGATGACATCGGCCTCGGTTTCCGCGGCGCGGTAAGCCAAACCGAGTGAATCTCCCACATGGTCGGCCAACTCCTGGATCTCGGCGATCTGGTAGTTGTGCGCGAGGATGACGGCGTTGCGTTCTTTTTTGAGACGCTTGATTTCGGCGGCCAGAAACATGGTTTTACTATGGCTCCGCGCGGCGCGGCGTGCAATCAGAGCGCGATCTTTGCCGCATCCTCTGCGGTGCCGACCGAGTGCACAACGGTGCCCTTGCGAATGCGGGCGATCATGCCGGCGAGCGTGGTGCCGGGTCCGAGTTCGAGGAAGGTGTCGCAGCCGATGTCGTCGAGCAGAGTTGTGACGCAATCCGCCCAGCGCACGCTATCGGTCACTTGGTCGGCGAGGGTGCGGCGGATGTCATCCGCGGAACGGACAACCTTGGCATCGACATTGCAAACCACCGGAAAGCGGGGCTCATGGAGAGTGGTTTCAACCAGCACTTCGCCAAGGCGCTCGTAAGCGGGCTGCATGAGCCGCGAATGAAAAGCTCCGGCGACCTTCAACTCGACGGCTTTGCGGATGCCGTAGTCTTTGGCCATGCCGACGGCGAGGGAAACCTTGCCTGCCTCGCCGGAGATAACGATTTGTCCGGGCGAATTGATATTGGCCACGTCGACATCGGTGGCCGCGGCGAGGTCGCGGACAATGTTTTCATCCGCGCCGATCATGGCCGCCATGCCGCCGCTCGTGGCCTCGCAGGCTTCCTGCATAAATTGTCCGCGTCGGGCGACCAGCTTCAGCCCCGTGGCGAAATCGAAGGTTCCAGCGGCCGAATGCGCGGTGAATTCGCCGAGGGAAAGTCCGGCCGTGCCGGCCACCGGGAAGTCGCCGAGTTTTTCCCGCACGGCGGCCAGGGCGGCGAGGCCGTGCACGTAAAGCGCGGGTTGGCAGACCGAGGTTTTGGTCAGCTCCTCCTCCGGTCCTTTCCAGCAAATTTTGCTCAACGGCCAGCCGAGGATCTCGTCTGCTTGGCGGAAGAGATCCGCGGCGGCAGGGTGGGCGGCTGCGAGGTCTCGACCCATGCCGACGGCTTGGGCCCCTTGGCCGGGGAAAATAAGGGCGATTTTTTTGCTCATGATTTGGCTGACCGCGGCGCACCAGTTTGATTTGGGTGTGTTCGCAGTCGACCTATTGACCAAAAAATGCCTGCCGGGGCAAGGCAAGTGGTCCGGTTTCTTGCGACGGATGTTGAGCGAGGGGCGGTCGCAGTCGTAGATTTGGCGTCCTGTGGTGGCGCAATTTCTCATGTGGATGTCGGCGGCTCTGCTCGCCGCGGCTCTTGTTGCTTCGCAGGTCCTGCTCGGCGGATGGTGGTATCCGGTCTTGGCTGCACCGGGATATCTCCTCGCCGGACTGGCCGCGATTCTCGCCGGGGCAACCTTCTGGAAGTCGCAGGAGGCTCCCGGCGCATGGTGCGTTGGGAGCATGTTGCTGTTTGCCGGCTATCTTTTCTGGAGGCAGGCCAACAGCCCCGATGCGTATGCCGCGCGCTCCGATTCGTGGCTCTTGCTCGGCGGTCTCGCGGTTTATCTCACCGTCGCATGGCACCTGCGGAGCGACGGGCCGCGTTGGTTGGTGCTCGGCTCGATTTTTTTGCTCATGGTCGTGCAGGTCGGAATCGTGGTGGCGCAATTCACGGCCGAGGCCCCGTTCCATCCGCTGGCCGACCTCGCGGCAACCATGCGCCTTCCCCACGGCGATGAGAATTTGCCGAACCACGGTTTTGTCTCCGGGACCTTTGCCTCTCGCGGAACACTTTCCGCCGTATTGCAGGGCACAACCTTCCTTGCTCTCGGTATGCTGGTTTGGGGGCGGGGAAGCGCGGCGGTGAAGATGCTGCTGGCGTGGGTGGCGTCGGCGGGTCTCGTCGGTCTCGTGCTTTCGCTTTCCCGTGCCGCATATCTCGGTGTGGCCGCGGGTTTGCTCACTTTCGCGTTGGTCAGCTTCTTTATTCTCAATCGGGGCACCGCAGTTCACCGCTTCTGGATCGGGGCGGGGATTCTTGTTTTGGCTTTGATCCCTCTCGGTTTTGCCGCCTTTGTCGGCTTGGAAAGTTTTATCGTGCGCTTCCGTCTCGGTGAACTCGGAGGCGATCTCTACCGCGAATCGCTCTGGTATTCCACGGTCCCTCCCATGCTTTCGTTGGATCCGTGGTTCGGTGCGGGCCCCAACATGTTCGACCAGCTGTCCACGCGTTACCGTGCTTCATGGATCGATGGTCGTCCGGTCCATGCGCACAACGATTGGCTGCAATTGCTCGTCGAATACGGCCGCATCGGCTTGGTGCTCGGAGCAACCTGCTTTGTCCTTCACCTCGCGGCAGGATGGAGAAACGCGCTGCGCTTGGCGCGCGCATCGCTCGGCACAGGATGGTTACCGCAGGGTATGGGACTGGGCTTGTTGAGCGGTTCGCTCGCCGCCGTGGTCGCCCAGTCCGTGCACTCCTTCTTCGACTATCGCTTCCATTTGCCTCCGGTCGTGTTTCTCGTTGCCACGTCGGCGGGATGGCTGGCCGCCGCGAGGAGGGATGATGATCGCGGTCCCGGGCAACCATCTCCTTGGTGGATGCGCGCTCTGTCTATCATGCCGGTCATCCCCGGCGTCGTTCTCTTGTGGTGGGTCGCACGGGAATTACCAGCGGAGAAGCTCGCCTTGCAGATGGACAATGTGATTTTGCGGGAGGATTTTTCAGTAGCAGAAAATCTGTTCGCCGCGGAAACGGACCAACAATTGGACAATCCGCGCTACCTGGCTGCTGCGGCCGGTTTGGCTTGGGAGATGAGCGCTGAGGCGAATGATCTGACGGACGTGGTGAACTGGCGCCGCCGTTGCGCCTCCTACTGGGAAAAATATATTCCGCTTCGTCCGTGGACGGTCGAGGCCATGCGCGGCTATGCTTTCGTTCAGGCCATGCGCGGCAATCTTCCTGTTGCTTTGCCATTTTTTCTCCGTGGCATTGCTTTGGATCCCAACGCCGCACCAAGTTACGAATACATGGCCCGCTACTTCATGGAGCGCGGCCGCTACGAGGAAGCAGCGCGTCTGCTGCGGCTCTCCCGCACGCTGCCCGGCGCGGACGTTCCACCCGCGAAGATCGTGGAGCTCGAGGATTACTTGCGCACATCACGCCCTTGAATCGATGGCGCAATCCGCCAGCGCCGCGGCGGCCGCATGGGCGCTGGCCCATGCCCACTGGAAGTTGTAGCCACCGAGCCATCCGGTCACATCGACCACCTCTCCGATGAAATAAAGTCCGGGTACGCTGCGGGCCTCCATGGTTTTGGACGAAAGATCGCGGGTGTCGACGCCGCCGAGAGTAACCTCCGCTTTCGGGTAGCCTTCCGTGCCGCCGAAATCGAGCGACCAACCGTGGACCAGCTTCTGCACGCGCTCGCGTTCGGCGGCCGTCCACTGCGCGACGGGTCTGGTCGGAGCATATCGCCCGCACCAAGCCTCGGCGAAGCGCTTTGGCCAAAATGCCGACAACTGGGCGAGCGCCGTGCCCCGTCCCGCCACGGGAACCTCGCCTCCATCAGGCAACAAATCGAACGCGAGGGTCTCGCCCTCGCGCCAGAAGTTGGAGATTTGCAGGATAGCCGGACCGCTTAGTCCGCGATGCGTCAGGAGCATGGCTTCCTCGAACACCGCGTTTTTGTGCCGCACGCGCACGGGGAGAGACACGCCGCTCAGCGGGCCGAGTTCGGATTTCTCCTGCTCGCTGAAAGTCAAAGGCACCAGACCCGGGCGGATGCCGGTGAGCCGGAGTCCGAACTGCTCGGCGAGACGGTAGCCGAAATCGCTCGCTCCAAGCTTGGCGAAAGACAGGCCGCCGGTGGCGATGACGAGTGACCGGCAGTCGAACTCGCCGGCCGACGTCCGCAAACGGAAGCGGTCTGTCTTGCGCACCTCTTCGATGCGGACGCCGCAGCGCACCTCGGCGCCGGCCCGTGCGCAGCCTTCGGACAGCATGCCGATGATTTCACGCGAACTGGTGTTGCAGAAAAGTTGTCCCAACTTTTTCTCATGCCAGCGGATCCCGTGGCTCTCGACGCATTGCAGGAAATCCTCCGGCGTGAAGCGGGCCAAGGCGGAGCGGCAGAATTCAGGGTTGGACGAAAGGTAGTTGCCGGGCGCAGCGCGCAGGTTGGTGAAGTTGCACCGTCCTCCTCCGGAAATGGTGATCTTCTTGCCCACGCGGTCGTTGTGCTCGAGGACGAGAACACGCCGCCCGCCTTGTGCGGCGAGCATCGCGCAGAACAATCCGGCAGCACCGCCGCCGAGGACAATGACATCGTGTGAAGGCATCCGCGGATCATCCTGCGCCATCCGGAAAAAACTGACGATTCCTTTGATGCAGCTTGGTGGGTATCCGGTTCCGTGCTACACGAATCGTTCCATCATGACGAAAAAATCCCGCCAAAAACCGCAGAAGACGCACAGCGAATGGGCCAAAGTCCGGGGCTCGAGAATCCATGGACGCGGCATGTTCGCTTCCAAGGTCATTCCCAAGGGAACGCGCATCATCGAGTATACGGGGGAACGGATCACCAAGGCGGAAGGATGGCGCCGCGAGTTGGCGCGGCAGGAGCGGGCCAAGCGCGGGGCCGACGGTTGCATTTACATTTTCGAGCTGAACACCAAGACCGACATCGATGGCAGCGTGCTTTGGAACACGGCACGCTACATCAACCATTCCTGCGCGCCCAACTGCGAGTCACAGATTGTGCGCGGTCGGGTTTGGGTCGTCTCGTTGCGCGAAATCCTGCCGGGCCAGGAACTGACCTACGACTACTACTACGATTACGATCATTACCAAGACCACCCGTGCCGCTGCGGCGCGGAGAATTGTGCCGGCTACATCGTCAAAGCGCCGGTCCGCTGGCGTGTCCGGCAGGCGGCGGCCGCTGCCCGGAAGAGAAGCAAGGCAACCCGCCGGGCCGCTTAAGTCTTGGCGGCGACAGCCGCGGCCACGGCTTGCTCGAGGCGTCCGCGCGGATTGGCGTCGATCAGCTTGCCCTCGCGGTCGAGCAGCCACATGGTCGGCACAGTCTGGATTTTGAAGCGCTTGGCCATCTCGTTCTCCCAGCCCTTGCCGTCGAAAAACTGCGGCCATGTCATTTTGTTTTCCGTGGTGAATTTTTCCAAAGCGCCTTTGTCTTCGTCGAGAGAGATGCCGACGATGGTGAATCCTTGGTCTTTGAACTTCTCGTAGATGGCGACAAGTTCCGGCACTTCCTCCACACAGGGCGGACACCAAGTCGCCCAAAAATCAACCAGCACCACTTGGCCGCGCAAAGCCGCCAGATCGATCTCGCTGCCGTCGACCGCGGTGAACTTGAGGTCGAGCGGCGCGGTGCGCATATCCATCAATTCGAGTGCGGCTTTGGCCGCGCCCGATAATTCCGGGTCATCGTTGCCCGAGAGTTCGGTATAGAGCTTCCGGGAGCGATCCGGATCGTAGTTCTCCATGGCCTGCGCCTCCGTCATGCGCAGCACGGGAATCCGCGCATCGTCCGGATGGGTGTCGATGAATTTCTGGATCGCGGCGGCGAGCGAACGCGCTGCCTCTTGGGATCGGCTGCGGTCGAAATCGAGCGAGGCGAGCTGCAAAAGCACGAGTCCGGCGTCGGCGCGCACGTTTTCCGGCGCTCCGGCATCGTCGGCGATCGATTGCAATTCCTCGCTCTGTCCGGCCATGTCCGGTTCGGTCTGGTTGACCATGGCGAGCGAGTTGGCGATTTGCATCACGGCCATGCGTGCCTCCCAGCGGTTGGGGCTTTGGGCGTAGTCCTTGATGAACTGTTTGAAGTGCTCCAATTGCGCGCCAAGGCGGTCGGCCAGCATCTTCCGGCTCGCTTGCTCATCCTCGGGGAGATTCTCGGTGAGTTTGGCCGCTTCGTCCTGCAGCGATTCCCAAGCGCTGGACTCGTCGCCGGAGGCGGGGAGAGCGCTGCCGAAACCCAGTAGAAGGGCGCACCAGATCGAACGGTTCATAGGGCAAGAGTCTCGGACGGCTCCGCGCCGCTGGCAAGCCGCAGGGTGCCGAGCAAGGGGCGCAGGGCTGACATAACGGTGGAGACGGAGAGTTCCTCCAACTTTCCCGCGGGTGCACGCAAGATGCGGACATGTTCGTGCGGCGGTGCCCAGACGCCGGGATCGGTGGGGCCGAAGAGGAGCAAGCTGGGGGTTCCGGCTGCAGCGGCGAGGTGGCTGATGCCTGTGTCATGACCGGCATAAACCGCGCTGCTGGCGAGGCGTGAGGCCAGAGTTTCCAGCGGAAGATTCTCCCAAAAAGAGACACGGGTGCTCGCCGTCAGGCTACGCATCGATTGCAGGGCGGCGGCATCGGCTTCTCCGCCGACGATGGCGATGCGGAGGTCCGGCTGCGCCTCGAGCAAGCGCACGGCCAGTTCGCACCAGCAGTTCGTTGGCCAATTTTTGGACGGACTTCCCGAACCCGGATGCAAGGCAATGGTCGTGGATGCCTCGGCTGCGGACGCGATGGCGAGCCGGGTGGATCGTCCGGCCAGCGGGATTCCCAGCGTAGCCAAGGGCGCAGCGAGTTGGTCGATGGCGTGAGATGTCCCTGTGACGCGGGACGGTCCCTCGACGAGTCGCCTCAGGCCGGAGGCGCGTAGATTTTCCGCAAAGATTGCGTCGGGGTCGTAGAGGTAGCTGATGACGAGATCAAAAGATCCGAAGTATTTCTGCAGTTCCGGATCAAGTGTCGCGCCACGCGTGAAAAATCCGGCCAGCGGTCCGTATTCGATCGAACGCACTTCGTCGACCAGACCCGAGGTGCGGGCCAGCGAGGCAATCGACGGATAGGCCAGCACGTCGAGACGCGAGGCGGGGGCGCATGTGCGCAAGGCATGGAGAACCGGCAGGGTGAGGAGAAAATCCCCGATTGCGCCGCCGCGCACGACGAGCGCCCGTTGGAACGGGGCGTCGGTCACTCAGTAACCGCGCATGGCGGACATCTGGCCGCCAAGCACACCGCCGCCTTCCCACTTGGCGGGACGGTTCCACGGAATGGTGCTCACACCTGATCGGCTGGTCGCCGTGTCTTCGGTGGTCGCGCAACCGGTAAGCCCGGCTCCGCACGCCGCGAGCAACGCGAGAAGGAGCAAACGCTTCATGGGCCGTTTAATCGCGCAGGGCCTGGTAGATGACCCTGTCTCCGGGCATCACAGAGAGTCCGCGCGGCACGGTGCGTACGAGGATGTCGGCGATGGAGGTGGAAGGTTCGACCGAAGTGACACGGATCTTGCCGAGGTATTGCCCGTCACGTTGCACGAGCATTTCGGCATTGGGGACAACGCCTTGGCGGTCGCCGAGGCTGAGCACGACGAAGTTCCATGCTTGGTTGACGGCGAGAATTGTGCCGGTGAGTCCTTGGCGCATCTGCAGCTTCTGGCGCCCGTCATCTTTGCGGCGGAGTTCGGCGACTTGCGTGCTCAGGCCGGTGTTCTGGTCTTGGAGTTGTTGGTTGACCGTTTCGAGTTCGGTCAGGCGCGCTTGCACTTCGGCGTTGTCGACGTCGCTCGGTTCCGCCGAGCCCTCGGGTGGTGTGGTGGCTTGTTGTTCCAGCTCGGCAATACGCGTGTCTTTTGCCTCGGAGTCCGCTTTGAGTTGATCGATCTCGGTCTGGATCGTCGTCACTTGCTCCTGTGCCGCCGTAAGTTGCTCTTTCGCCTTGCCCAGATCGGTGCGGGCTTCTCCGAGTTGTGAGTTGAGCGTGTCCTTCTCGCTGCCGAGCTTGGTGACTTCTTCTTTTTTCTGGTCCAGTTCGCTTTTGGTGGAGTCGAGGAGCTGGTTGTTGGTGGCAATTTGCGACTTCGTGCCTTCCAGTTCGCCGCGTGCAGCGAGCAGGGTGCCGCGGTTGAGGAAGCCAAGCACCGCAGCTCCCAGGGACAAAAGGATACAGGCGATGAGGAGGGGTTTCGTCATGGGAACGGCTATGGGCGAAGTGGGGTTGTTTTCTATAGAAGGGCCCACCTTGCGAAACAAGAAGTTTGTCCGCGTCCCCATTTTTGTTTCGAAGAAAGCGGCTCTCCGACAATCCGCTTTGTATCGGCAGGGAGGATCGCTACAGTGTCCTTGGCGCCGGGGGCCGTGGAGGTCCGACTGACAAACCCCGCCAGGGCAGGAATGCAGCAACGGTAGTCTGCTCGACCCTGCCGCGGTCTTCCGGCGTCCTCCGCGCGGGGCTTAAAGGCTTGCTTGCCGCGGGTATTTGCGATGCTTTGCGCCTCGGAATGACCCGCCACCGCGAATTTCCCCCCTTCGGGAAAATCCTCGTTTGCCTCGCAGCCGCGTTGGCGATCGGCGCCCTCGTCGCCCCTCCGATTTTTTGGGCCGGGCAGTCGCTGGCCTCTGCCGGCGTCAGCGAATGGCTGGCCCGCTTTCCCTTTCATCGTGTCCTCTCGCGTTGCTTGCAGGTCAGCGCGCTCGTCCTGCTCGTTCCGACCCTGGTCTGGATCGGCTTGCGACGTCCCGCCGACCTCTACCTCCGCCGCAACCCATTGGCGGTCGCCGATCTGATTTTTGGTTTGGTCGTTTCCGTCGTCTTGGTGGCGGTGGTGGCGTTCGCGGGTGCTGGCGTCGGCTGGTTCCAGTGGCGCGCCGACATCGCTTGGTCGGGACTTGGGCGTATTGTCCCGACGGCGGCGGCGGTTTCCGTTGTCGAAGAGGTGGTGCTCCGCGGCGTGGTGCTGGGTGTTTGCCTGTGGTCCTTGCCGCGCATCGCCGCGATCGCTGTGACCACATTCCTTTTCGTCGTCGTGCATTTTATCAAACCGGCCAAGACGGACATCGCTCCGGAAGCCGTGCGTTGGTGGAGTGGATTTGCCGAGGCGGTGCGCTTTACCGAGACCTTGCCCCCGGGGGCACTGCTGATTTTTGGTGCGGCGAGTTTGTTTGTCGCCGGCTGGATTCTGGCCACCACGGCCCTCGGCACGCGGTCCCTGTGGTTGCCGATCGGACTTCATGCCGGATGGGTCTTCGCCCAGCAAACCACGAATCTCGCCCTGCAAAACACGGGACCCGGACCGGCGGGGTCGTTGCCTTGGGTCGGGCCCAACTTGGTCAGCGGCGCTGTCCCAACCGGATTGGTTCCGCTCGCTGCGCTGGTTCTCACCGGTCTTCTTGTCCGGCTCTATTTGCGTCATGTTTTCCGCCCGGTCGCGTCGCGCTTGGCTTGAAGCTGCCGCCGGGCTGCTCTATCCGCCCCACTGCGCGGGCTGCGGTGTTGCCCTTGCGCGATCCTCGGCCTGCCTTTGTCGACCCTGCCGCCGCGCCCGCGAACGCGCGTTCGGATCGCGTTGCGCGGTCTGTGGTCAGCCGTATGGTGGTGCGCTCACGTCGGCATTCCGCTGCATGAACTGCGGTGACCGCGCGTTGTCCTTCGATTTCGCCACCGCGGCTTACCGGAGCCGGGGCGTGGTTCGCAAGCTGATCCATCAGTTCAAATACAACCGCCAAATGCACCTTAGTCATCTGCTGGCCAGGATGCTGACCGAAGGATTTCGCGATCATCGGCTCGAGGTGATGCGACCCCAAGCGCTCGTCCCAGTGCCTCTCCATGCCGCCCGCCAGCGCGAGCGGGAATTCAATCAGGCCGGAGTGCTGGCTGAGTTGGCCGGTCGGCGACTTGGTTTGCCGGTCAGTGATTGCCTCCGGCGGACGCGCTACACGCTCACGCAGACGGATTTTCACCGCGAAGAAAGGTTTGGGAATCTGGAGGGCGCTTTTGCCCTGTGCCGTGGTGCGCAAGTAGAAGGGCTGACCGTTGCCCTCGTCGATGACGTCTTGACCACAGGTTCGACCGCCGATGCCTGTGCCCGGGTCTTGCGGGAAGCGGGGGCCGCCGCCGTGGTTGTCATCACGGTTGCGCGCGGATAGAAAGGAACCATGGGAATTTTCCAGAAGCCGGCGCTCAAGATTCGCGTGCGAGGCAAGAGCAATGTTCCGGAAGGACTGTGGACCAAGTGTCCGGGTTGCGGGGAGGTAGTGACCAAAGCGGAGTTCGAGCAGAACCTCCAAGTCTGCCCGAAGTGCGATCACCATCTCACGCTTGGCGCGGCAGAGCGCATCAAGAGTCTGGTCGACGAGGGTTCCTTCAAGGAGCGCGATGCCGACCTGCTTTCCGTCGACTCTCTCAAATTCCGCGGCGTCGCCACCTATCAGGAGCGACTCGAGACTTACCGCAAGAAAACCGGACTCAAGGACGCGGTGATCACCGGTGATGCCAAGATCGGCGGGCACAGCATCGGCCTCGCCGTGATGGATTTCAATTTCATCGCCGCCACCATGGGTTCGGTCGTGGGGGAAAAAATCACCCGCGTCATCGAGCGCGCCACGAAAAACAAGTGGCCGGTCATCATCATCTCGGCATCCGGCGGCGCGCGCATGTATGAAGGCATGCTCAGCCTTATGCAGATGGCCAAGACGAGCGGCGCGCTGGCCCGCCATGCCGAGGCGAAGTTGCCCTACATTTCCATCCTCACCAATCCCACGACCGCGGGCGTCATGGCCAGCTACGCCTCGCTCGGCGATCTCATCATCGCCGAGCCGAAATGCATGATCGGCTTCGCCGGTCCGCGCGTTATCCGCGAGACCACGCACCAGGAGTTGCCCAAAGGCTTCCAAACCGCCGAGTTCCTGCAGGACCACGGACTGGTCGACATGATCGTGCCGCGCCTCCGCATGCGCGAGGTGCTCGCCCAATTGCTCGATTTTCTCCACCGCGGAAAGTGAACTACCGCGACGCGCTCGCGTGGGTCTACGGGAGGCAGAGCTTCGGCATCAAGCTGGGGTTGGATAACACGCGGCGGTTGCTTGCCGCCGCCGGCAATCCGCAATCGCGTCTCCGCTTTCTCCACGTTGCCGGAACCAACGGCAAAGGCAGCACCTGCGCCATGATGGATGCCATTCTGCGCGCTGCCGGACACCGCACCGGGCTCTACACTTCGCCGCATCTTGTCGACTTCCGTGAACGCATCCGCCTCGACGGCGCGATGATTCCCGAAGACGCCGTGGCGGAGGGACTCAGTTTGTTGCGCGAGGCCGCGAAAACTTGCAACCATGCCCCGACTTTTTTCGAGTTGGTCACCGTCCTCGCCGCGTGGTGGTTGGCGCGCGAGGAAGCGGAATACGTCGTGTGGGAAACCGGAATGGGCGGACGCCTCGACGCGACCAATGCCGTTCTCCCGGACGTGGCGGTCATCACGCCGATCGGCCTGGACCATCAGAAATGGCTGGGCGACACCCTCGCACAGATTGCGGGGGAGAAAGCCGGCATCATCAAATCGCAGGTTCCGGTGGTCTCGGCCCCGCAAGCGCAAGAGGTCCGCGAAGTCCTCACTTCCACCGCGGCCGGGGTAGGGGCTCCGATCACTTTCGTCAGCGAACCTTGGTCGGGCGGAGCCGCTGGTTTGGCCGGAGCGCACCAACGTTGGAATGCCGCCTTGGCCTGTGCCGCCCTGCGCACCGCGGGGGTGCGGGTCGATGCGCACGCCGAAGTCCAAGGCCTGAGCAGCGTAGTCTGGCCCGGACGCTTTCAGCGTGTCGGCGAGGATTTGGTGATCGATGGCGCGCACAATCCAAGCGCGATCGAAACGCTGGTCGCCACGTGGCGGGAAGTCTATGGCGACGTGCGGGCCTCGCTGGTTTTTGGGGCGGTGCTGGACAAAGACATTGAGGCTTTGCTCCTCGCGCTGCGCTCCATAGCCGACGAAGTCTGGCTCGTGCCGGTAAACAATCTGCGTGGAGCTTCTCCCGAGGAACTGCGGCCAATGGCCGCAGCAGCGCGGTTCTCCACGATCCATGATGGTCCTGTGGAAGCGTCGTTGGCCGCGGCCCGCGCTGGCGGGCGGCCTGTGCTTGTCGCCGGGTCGCTTTTTCTCGCGGGCGAAGTGCTGGCCCTGCTCGAGGGAGCAGCCAGGCCGCACGCCACGTCGCAGTAGGATCCTCGGGCTCTTCTTTTTTAGCGGCGGAATCAACGCAGCGCCGCAATCTCCGCGGCGCGGTCTTTAGCGCGGAAGACCGAGGTGCCGGCCACCATGACATTGGCTCCGGCCTCGCGGCATTGCCGCGCGGTCTGCACATTGATCCCGCCGTCCACCGTGATGGGAAAGTCGAGTTTTCGATCGTCGCGCATTTTTTCCGCCGCGCGGATTTTCGGCAGCATGTCCTGCATGAAAGGCTGACCGCCGAAGCCCGGTTCCACGGTCATGACCAGCAGGATATCGAATTTTCCGAGGTAAGGTTCGATCGATCCGATCGGGGTGTGCGGATTGATGGCGAGTCCGGCTCTTTTTCCGCCGGCGCGGATACGTTCGAGCGTTTCGGGAATGTCGGCATCGGCTTCGAGGTGGATATCCACCGAGCGGGCGATTGGAAGATACCGGTCGAGGTAACGGTCGGGATTGGTAATCATGAGGTGCACGTCGAGCGGCAAATCCGTGTGCCGCGACGCCGCCTCGACAAAGGCCGAGCCGAACGAGATGTTGTCCACGAAATGACCGTCCATCACATCGCAATGGATCCAATCCGCCCCCGCGCGGGTCACGTCCGCCACTTCGTCCCCGAGACGGGCGAAATCACAGGCGAGGATCGATGGGGCCACGATGGTCTTCACGAGGGGAGGTTACGTTGAGCCCGGAAGAAATCCAAGGCTTCGACTGGCAACCGGACGTTTTCTACATGCAGTCCGCTTTGCGTTGTGCGCAGAAAGCCGCCGCCGCGGACGAAGTGCCGATCGGTGCGGTGATTGTCCGCAACGGCGAGATCATCGGCCGCGCTTGGAACCAGGTCGAAATGCTCAAAGACGCCACGGCCCATGCCGAAATGCTGGCCATTACGCAGGCCGAGGCAGCGGTCGGCGATTGGCGGCTCAACGAATGCGACCTTTACGTGACGAAGGAACCGTGCCCGATGTGCGCCGGCGCCATCGTGCTCTCGCGTTTGCGCCGCGTGGTTTTCGGCTGCGGGGATCCCAAAGGGGGCGCGGCTGGCGGATGGATCAACTTGCTGCAAAGCGAACCGCTCAATCACCGGTGCGAAGTGACCGGTGGCGTTCTCGGCGAAGAGTCGGCCTCGTTGCTGCGTCAATTCTTCGGTAAAAAACGCGCGCCGATGGCCGAGAGCTGAGCGACGGAGAGTGGTTGCGCGCCGCGGGCCATGGCACTGATCTGACGCGCATTGATTTCGTCGATCTGCGGACGTACATAGGCGCCGAGGTCTTGTGCAGGGCGATCGAGTGGCGCTATGCGGTTTTTCCGCCATCCTTCGATCCACTCCCATTGGATGCGGCGCGAGGCCTCCATCTCGGCCGCGAAAAACCGTCTCACGGTGTCCGGGTTGAGTCCTTGCTGCTGTCCGGCGGCCATGACGGTCTGCAGAACGCTCGTCTCGCGCACCGGATCGTAGACCGGGACGTCGTTCGAGTGTTTGTACCATGCGATATCCGGCGAAAGTGCGAGGCGTCTTTCGGCAAGGGATGCGAGTTCGCCTTGCGGTCCGGCGCAACCGGCGAGCACCGCGAGAACGGGCATGATGGCGGTCCTCAGTTTCATTGGAAGTCGTTTTTCAGCACAATGCGGTAGCGCGCTTTGCCCGACTCGAGGTGTGCGAGAGCATCGTTCACTTTGGACATGGGGAATGTTTCCGTGACCGCTTCGATACCGTGGCGTGCGCAGAAGTCGAGCATCTGCGCCGTGGTGGCCGGGCTGCCCAGCGGCGAGGCGGAGACCGAGCGCTGTCCCATGAGCAGCGGGAACACGCTGATGTTGAGCGGTTCGAGGACGGCGCCGACGAAATGCAGGCGTCCCTTGGGAGCGAGGGTGTCGATATACGAGCCCCAATCGAGGGACACGTTGACCGTGACCATGATGAAGTCGAGCGAGCGGGCGAAGGGTTTCAATTGCGCCGGGTCCCTCGAGTTGACCACGTGGTGCGCGCCGAGCTTTTGCAACTCGGCTTTTTTGTCCTCCGAAGAGGTGAATGCGACGACTTCGCAACCCCATTTGGCAAGGAACTGCACGGCGAGGTGGCCGAGGCCGCCCACGCCGACGACGCCCACGCGGTCGGTCGGTTGCACGCCGCATTGCACGATGGGATTGAAGACGGTGATGCCGCCGCAAAACAGCGGGCCGGCTTTGGCGGGGTCGACTCCGTCAGGAATCGGCACGGCCCACGCCCAGTGAGCGCGCACGCGTTCGGCGAAGCCGCCGGCACGGCCGATGATGGTTTCCTCGCCGCTGGCGCAGAGGTTATGGTCACCCCGCAGGCAGGCGGTGCAGCACGTGCAGCTGCCGGCAAACCAGCCGAGGCCCACGCGGTCGCCGACTTTGACTTTCTTCACTTTGTCGCCCGCCGCCACGATGCGGCCCGAGACTTCGTGGCCGGGGACGAGAGGATACTGCGCGTTGCCCCAGCTGTTGCGGATGACCGAAAGGTCCGAGTGACAAATGCCGCAATAGTCCACGGCGATTTCGACCTGCTCGTCGCCGAGCGCGGCGGGCGTGTATTCGAACGGCTCCAGAGCCGCTCCGGCGGACTTCGCGGCGTAGGCTTTGATCCTGCTCATGTGGCGGATTTTAACGGCCGCCGGCCCGGCGTCGAGTCTCGTCAGAGAATCAGCATGCAATCGCCGTAGCTGAAAAACCTGTATTTTTCACGCACAGCCTCCGCGTAGGCGCGCTGCACCAGTTCCTGTCCGGCCAGGGCGCAGACCAAGACGAAGAGGGTCGACTTCGGAAGATGAAAATTGGTTAGCAGAGCGTGAGCGTGGCGGAACTCGAAGCCCGGACGGATAAAAATTTCCGTGCGTCCCGCGCCGGGCGCGACCGGTCCGGCGGCCAGGGACTCGAGAACGCGCAGGCTCGTCGTTCCGACCGCGATGACGCGCTGTGCCGCGTTGATGGCCGCCGCCGCGTCGTCTCCAAGCTCGTAGTTCTCCCCGTGCATGCGGTGCTCGTCGAGATTGTCGCCGCGCACCGGCAGGAAGGTGCCGGGCCCGACGTGGAGTGTGACGAAGGCATGTGGCAACTTGGCCAGGATCTCCGGCGTGAAATGCAGCCCGGCCGTGGGTGCGGCCACCGATCCGGCGACGGTCGCGTAAACTGTCTGGTAACGAATCCGGTCCTCCGCATCATCCTCGCGTCCGAGATAAGGCGGGATGGGTATGTGTCCGAGTTTTTCGAGATCGGGCGCGTCCTCAAATCGTACGACACGCGTGCCGTCGTTCTCATCCACGGATTCGATGTGCGCCATGGTCCCGGCGATGGCAAAGCTGTCGCCGGCGCGAGTGCGTTTGCCCGGACGTGCGAAGGCTTTCCATCGGGCCGGTCCGAGTTGCTCGAAGAGCAATAATTCGATGCGTCCGTCTTCGGTCAGCAGGCGTGCGGGAATAACCCGGGAATTGTTCAACACCAGCAGATCGCCCGGACGGATGAATTCCGGCAAGTCGCGGAACATGCGGTGCGTCACTGTTCCCGCCGACCGGTCTACCACCATCATGCGCGAAGCGGCACGATCGGGAAGGGGCCGCGAAGCGATGAGTTCGCGCGGCAATTCGAAATCGTAATCCGAGAGCCGCGCGCTCACGACTCCGGCTTGCCGGTCACGCGGGTGAGTCCGGCATGACGCGCGGCCACGCAGAGAAGATCCGCGGCGCGGCGTTTGAGTCGTCGTGAGCGGAAGGCCAGGAACAGCACGAACAATCCGTGGCCCGCACCCAGCCACCAGGGGATGCCGCCGCCCAAGAAATGCTGGTAGAGGAGCACGCCGATGAGCAGCAGGTTGGCCATGAAGGTCGGGCCTCCCATGCGCAAGCGAAGCGTGGCGCGGGTCAGGCATTTCGGTCCGCCATGATATTCGGTCACACTACGCAGACGCAGAAGCCACCAGAAGCTCCCGTAGATCTGCACGTCCCAGTCATTCCAACCGGTGTCGAGCGAGTAGCTCCATCCTTCGTCCTCGAGAAGTTTCGTCGTCTCGGCCAACAACCGCTCGCGCCCGTGTCCCTCTTCGTTCCAGAATTCGAAACGGGTGGTGCTGCCCGCGGCGTGCCGCGAAGCGAGTTCCTGCTCGGGCGTGCGGATGACGCGCTCCGGTGTGCGTTTGTATTTGAGCCACGTGTAATACCGCGCCCAGCCGCGGACGAGAGGCTGGGTGAAAGCGAGAAAAGCGACGAGCAAGCGCGCGCGCACCGAGTCGAACTGCGGTTCGAGCCGCGCATGGAGCATGTAAGACAGCGCGACGAGGAAGGTTCCGCCGAACATCAGATATGGCACGATGCGCAGCGAGGGGAAGCCGATCGAAAGCAGGAAGACAAAGACGGTCAGCACGACCCACTCAAGGCTCGCGAGGTAGTTCGCCACCTCGGAGCGCGGGGTGGGATAAATGCTCTGGAAAAGTCCTTCGCCGAAGACGCCGTGGTAGATGAGCGGACGATTGACCAACCAGGTGAAACGCGGGGCGCCGTAAATTTGCCCTTTCCATTTGGCCGTGCCGGTCGGACCGAAAAAGACGAGGTGCTTGAAGCGCAGCATCGATTCCGCTTCGCCATAGCCTTCTTGCTGCTTGCGGAAGGCGCCGAGGGTGAAGCGGCGGTAATGCCAGACAATGGCCGCCGGGCTGAAGGCGATGACTTGCCCGCTTTGCTGCAAGCGCCAGCAGAAATCCACATCATCGCCTGCTTTGCGGTAGTCCGCATCGAATCCGCCGACCGAATTGAAGGCCCAACGGTGGAAGGCCATGTTGCAGCCCGGAATGTGCTCGGCCACCACGTCGGTCAGCAGCACATGGCTCGGACCACCCGGCGCAGCCGACACGCAGGCTTGGATCCAATCCTGCGCAGGCGGCGAGATATTCGGTCCGCCCACGCCGGCGTAATCGCCCGACATCAACGTTCCGACTAAATAGTAGAGCCAGTCCTGATCGGCCATGCAGTCGCTGTCGGTGTAGGCGATGACCTCGCCGGTCGCCGCCGCCGCGCCCGCGTTGCGAGCGTAGCTGAGCCCCATGTTTTTTTGGCGGATGTTTTGGAAGTCCGGCAAGTTGGCGCCTTCCGCTCGACGCTTTTCGCGCGCCTTTTCCCAATCGGCAACCACTTCCTGCGTGTGATCCTTCGATCCATCGTCGACGAAGACGATTTCATAATCCGGGTAATCGATGCGATCGAGCGCCGCGAGGCAGTCGCCCAAAGTCTTGGCCCCGTTGTAGGAACACACAACGACCGACACGCGCGGATATTTTTCGAGCGGCACGCGCTCGGCCAGCGGGCGTCCGCCGGTGAAAAGATTCTGCACGGTGCCAAAGGCTTTTTTCGGCTTTCGTTCGCGGGTCACCAAGCCGAAGGACCAATCGAGAATTTCCTGTCCGCCGCGGAACCACTCGTCCGTCCACGAGTAGATGATGGTCCCCGCCAATCCCCCGCGCACCACGCTCTCGATATGCCATGCGAGCATTTCGGACTGCTCGTCTTCGCTGTGGCGAATGGTGTCCATGCCGAATTCGCCGAGCACGAGCGGGCGGTCCTCGGCGAGGTTCTGCAGGCGCGCGAGGTAGCGTTCGAAGTCCTCGCGGCGGTGCAGGTAGACATTGAAGGTGAAGAAATCCGCGTTCTGCGGCAGCAGGTATTCGGTCGGGGGAAAGCTGGCGTAGGAGCAGAGCACCCCGGGATCCGTGCGCTTGGCCAGATAGATGAGGTGCTCGACGAATTCCGTGACGCGGTGCGGACCCAGCCAACGAACCATGTGGCTGGGGATCTCGTTGCCCACCAAATAGCCGAAAATGGCCGGGTGGCCTTTGTGTTCGGCTACCGACGAGATGACCGTCTTTTCGATTTCGCGGCGGATTTTCCGGTCGTTGAGGAATTCGATATGCTCGGCCCACGGAATGGAAATAAGGCAACGGATCCCGTGTTCGGCGCAGGCGTCGAGGAACCACCGCGGCGGAACGTAGTAAATGCGCACGAGGTTGATCCCGGCCGAGCGCATGACGGCCAGATCGGCGCGCGCTTTTTCCGGCGTGCCGAAGTGATGTCCATCGGAATCGGGGGCGAATGGTCCGTAGGTCACGCCTTGGACAAAAAACTTGCGTTCGCCTTCGTGGAAAAATTTCGCTTGGACGCGGACGGGTGCGGAGAAACTCACGCCGTTTCAGCTAGGCCAAGCCGGGCCTCTTGTCGAGCGGATCGCGGGATTGACCGCTCCTGCGGTGGGCCTCAGGGTTTCGGCAGGTTATGAACATCGCCATTGCCTTGGCCCAATTCATCATGCTCGCGCTGGCCACCATGGCATCGCACATTTTGGTCAATTCCGGTTCGGTCAGTTCGCCGCCCGCAACATGGTCCGATACGGTCACGACCTTCATCGCCAACCAGGGCCTGTGGTTCCTCGTCGTTCCGGCGGCATGGCTCATGTTTGCCGGGTGGTGCGAAAAGACAAAAAGCCCGCTGGCCAACGTCGCGCAGCCGATCGGTGCAGGGATTGCTGTGGCAATCCTCGCGGTGATCGTGCTGGTGCTGGTGTTTTAGGTGGATCGCGCCGTCCCGGCGCGATGGCTCGGACCATAAATCGCGATGGGGACATCGCGATCCACCGCAGGCCGATTCGCACTCAGCTCTTCAGCTGCTCGCTGATCAACACCGCGGGCGAAGTCGGTGCGGAGGGCGCGCTCCCGGCGGGTTCGATGGACACCGCGAAACCCTGCATCGAATCTATGCCGCTGCCGGGTTGGACAAACCTCCGCACCAGTCCACCGTCGCGCTGTGGCAACTCGCCGCAATCATGCACCGCCCCTCGGGCATCGACTGCCCAGACGCGGTAGCTGTGCGTGACCGGCAACTCAGGCAATCCCTCGGCCTGCACATACCATCCGCGCTGACCGCTATCCCATAGCACGCTGGCTTTCACTCCGGCGTAATCTCCGTAACCCCCGAGCATGACATGCAAATCCTGCGGGTTGGGGCGCATGTCGCGGACAACCACCGATTCCTTTTGCCGCGTGGTGGCCGAAGCGCCGATTAGCACGAGGAGAACAACAGCCGCTGCGGCGCCCCACGCCGAGTAGCCGGGCGTTTGTTTCGCTTCGGTGGCATTGCGGCCGGGCTGACCTCCGAAAATTTGATCCATGACCCGGTTTTGCAAATTGGCCGGAGCTTCCATGGGCGAAGCTGACATTGAGAGCATGGCGGCGACGTCCGCTAATTCGCCGCGCAGGCGAGATGCCTCCTTGTCTTCCTCGCACGCGCGTTCCCAAGCAGCAACATCCTCCCCGTCGAGCGCGCCGAGGGCGTCGAGGGCGGCGAGTTCTTCGATCTGGTCGCGATTCATGGTTGTGGTCCGAGAATTTCTTTGAGTTTCATCAGGCCACGGCGGGCGCGCGCTTTGACCGTGCCGAGAGGTTCTCCCAAGCGGTCGGCAACTTCGCTCTGGGTGAGCCCCCCGAAGAAGGCCAACTCGATGACTTTCCTCTGTTCGGGGGACAGGCGACCGACGGCATCGCGCAAAATCTGGCTCTTCTCGCTGGCATCCACCTCAGATAACGCCTCCCTGACCCCCGCGGATTCATCGGCCACCGTCTCGCTCTCGAAATCGTCCCGCAGGCGGGTGCGGCGTTGGATGGCGCGGATGCGGTCGATCGAGCGGTTGCGGGTCATGGTGAGGGCCCACGTGAGCGGCTTGCCCTTGGTCGGATCGTAAAGCTTTGCCTTGTCCCAGATCTGAATGAAAACGTCCTGCACCACATCCTGGGCGTCGGCATCCTGTTTGAGAAATTTCATCGCCGTGGCGTAAAGGATGTTCGAGTAGCGCGCGTAAAGTTGCTCGAAAGCCGCCCGCTCGCGCTTGGCCACCCGCGCCAACAAATCCAACTCGATGGCGCGGTCGTCGGTTTCGGGTGCTTGGCTCATGCGGCGTGGCGCAGCGCTTGGGCGACCACCCCGACTGTTCGGACGATGTCTTCGTCCGTGTGTGCCGTGCTGATGAATCCCGTCTCGAACTGCGAGGGGGGAAAATACACGCCATGCTCCAGCGAGTAATGGAAAAAATTCGCAAACTTCGCGGTATCGCATTTCTTCGCGTCGTCGAGGCGGTGCACCGGACCCTCCGCGAAGAACAAACTGAACATGCTTCCCACCCGGTGGAAGGTGCAACCGCACGTCGCGGCATCCGCGCGCAATCCGCTTTCCAAGCGCGCGCCAAGCTCCTCCAACCGGTTCCACGCATTGCTTTTTTCCAGTTCCCGCAACTGCGCGAGGCCCGCCGCCATGGCCAGCGGGTTGCCCGATAAAGTTCCCGCTTGGTAGACGGGGCCATCGGGCGCGAGATGGTCCATGATGTCGGCGCGTCCGCCGAAGGCTCCGACGGGCAAACCGCCGCCGATCACCTTGCCCAGCGCCGTCAGATCGGCGCGGATCCCAGTCAGTTCCTGCATCCCACCGCGGGCCACGCGGAACCCGGTCATGACTTCGTCGAAAATCAGAAGTGCGCCGTGCGCCGTGCAAAGCTCGCGCAATTTTTGCAGGTAGCCGGGAAGGGGAGGAATGAGACCGGCATTGGCCGGCAGCGGTTCCACGATCACGGCCGCAATTTTGTCGCCCTCCCGACTGAATGTCCGCTCGACGGACGCCTCGTCATTGAACGGTAATGTGATGGTCAAGGCCGCCAATTCCCGCGGCACGCCCGCGCTGTCCGGTTGGCCCAGAGTCAGGGCACCGCTCCCCGCGCGCACGAGCAAGGAATCGACATGCCCGTGATAGCAGCCCTCGAATTTCACGATTTTGTCGCGTCCGGTGAATCCCCGCGCCAAACGCAGGCATGACATCGTCGCCTCGGTCCCGCTGTTGACCATGCGGACTTTTTCCACCGATGGCATCCACGCGCAGATCAGTTCCGCCATTTCAACCTCGAGCGGATTCGGAATGCCGTAGCTCAAACCGCGCCCCGCCGCCTCGCGCACGGCATCGACGACAACCTTCGGCGCGTGACCGAGGATGGCCGGTCCCCACGTGCCGACGTAATCGATGTATTCATTCCCGTCGACATCGCGGATCCGCGCGCCCGCCGCGTGGTCGACAAAGAACGGTTCCCCGCCCACACCGCGGAACGCGCGCACCGGCGAATTGACGCCGCCCGGGATGCGGGCGCGCGCCGCGGCGAAGAGTTCTTGCGAGCGCGGACGCGCGGGCATCGGCGTGGACGCGCTCAAAGAGTGCGCAGGAAACTCACCATGTCCTCGACCGTCGGACTCTTGGCGGTGCGGACGTAAAAGCCGGATGTGCCCACCCCGATCTGCAGGCTGACGTCGAGCGGCGCCTCGAGCATGCGGGCGATGCAAAAGCCCGCGTTGAAATGGTCGCCTGCGCCCGTGGTGATTTTCGGTTTTTCGATGAATGGGCCCTGCACGGCTGACGTTCCCGTGCTGTCGGCCGCCGCGGCGAAGGACACCGGATGGATGACCACCGTTTCGACGCCGAGCTTTTCCCGGATCTTCGCGGCATGCGCGGCCACCGCTTCGTGAGTCTCCTCGCACGGTGGGAAGCCGAGCACTTCGCCGATCTGGCGTCCTTCCTGCAGGTTGAGCCCGAGGATGACCTTGGCGTGTTTCTGAAATTTGGCGATGAGGTCGACGGCCTTGGCGATGTCCTCGCGTGTGCGTTTGGCCGGGTCGGCCAGGTCGAAGAAAATCCAGCGCGGCTCGGTGACTAGCGGCATGACCTTTTTGAGCAACTCTTCGAAAATGCGCGTCATTCCGGTCAGCATCGTCCAGTTGACCAGCGCGATCAGAGACGAGTCATTGAACAATTTCACCAGTCTCTCGAGCGGGATGTGGCCGAGCAAATTTTCCCAGTTCACATCGCGCAGGCTGATGTGCTTGCCGAACATCAATTTGCCGTCGTCGAATTCGATGGCGTCCGTGTAACCCGGTTCGGCCAGCGATATGACATTGGCGCGCGCCGCGAAATCGGCGAAGACCGGATGGATGTTCGGCGCGCCGAGGATGCCGACATAGGTGACCGGCGTGCCGTAGGCGTCGAGAGCATTGGCCATGATCGGTCCGTTGCCGCCGAGTTTGACCATCTGCTGGACCATTTCGAAATTCGCGCTCAGTCCTGCCGCCGCCGCGATCTTGCCGCCGAATTCCGCCATGCTTTCGAGGCGCGTGTATTTTTCCGCGCTCTCGCGCGTCGCGACCACGTGCAGGATGGTATCCACGAAGCCGTCGAGGCCGACCAGGCTGGGGGACTTCGGCAGGCTGTCGGCGCGGGACGAAAGAAGGTCGGCCGCCGCGGCGGCCAGCGATGCATTACTCATGGGACTAGACACAATAAAACCGCCGCTCGGGCGAACGCACGCGATTTCCGTCCCCGCAAAAAGAGCTTTCGCTGGGAGGCGCCCTGCGCTTTATTTGCGGGTCCTCAAGGAGCCTTAGCTCAATTGGTTAGAGCGCTGCCCTGTCACGGCAGAGGTTGCGGGTTCGAGTCCCGTAGGCTCCGTTTTGCTTTCTATGAAAAAGCGCGTGCTTTGCCTGCTGGCCGACGGGGTGGAGGAATTGGAACTGGTTGCCCCGGTGGATGTATTGCGCCGGGCCGGGGCGGATGTGGTGCTGGCAACGGTCGGCGGAAATAGCGTGGTAACCGGACGCAACGGATTGGCGCTGCATGCGGATGTGCCGCTGGCCGGACTACAGGCCGGGGACTTTGATCTGCTGCTCATTCCCGGCGGCGCGGCCGTCTCCTTCCTTCGCAAAGATGGCCGCGCAGCGGAGTTGGCGCGCCAATTTGTCGACCGCGGCAAGACGGTTGCGGCTATTTGTGCCGGGCCCCTTGTCTTGGAGGACGCCGGGTTGCTTGAAGGCAAACGTTTCACCTCGCATTTTTCCGCGGTCAATGAGTTGCCCGGAGCGCAAACCGGCGAACGCGTGGTCGAGGACGGCCTGATCATTACCTCGCGCGGCGCCGGCACGGCGCTCGAGTTCGGCCTGGCCTTGGTCGATCGCCTTTTCGGCGAGGCCAAGGAAGAGGAGATAGCCCGCGCGATCATGGCTTGATTGAGGTCGACTCGCCGCCCGTTGCGCAGTATCAGTCAAACGCCATGAAACTTCTTCTTTTCTTAGCGCTGGCGGCTGCTCTCGGTGTTTGCGGGTGCGGCACTTTCAGCGGTGCCGGCCAAGATGCCGTGCGGAATCTCGAGCAGGGTGCCGAAGGCCGCGGACAACTGGTTTCGCCCGACCCCATGGGCGACGAATTCGGTTCCTACTACGAATAATTGCCGCGCGGCACGAACTGCGGAGATGCCAAACGATGACCCGCGCCATTTATCCCGGTAGTTTCGATCCCGTCACCCTCGGTCACGTCGACGTGATCGAGCGCGCCCTGCGTTTGTTCGACGAGGTGGTGGTGGCGGCCGCTCCGAGCGAAGGCAAAGGTCCGCTCTTTCCAATCGATGAGCGGCTCGATCTGATCCGCGCGTCTTTGCCGGACGAAAAGCGTCTCAAGGTGAAAAAACTCGACGGACTGCTCGTCGACTTCGTCACGTCCGAGAAAGCGCAGGTCATCGTGCGCGGGCTCCGCGCCATCTCCGATTTCGAATTCGAATTCCAGATGGCCCTGATGAACCGCCGTCTCGCCCCCGGTGTGGAAACCATCTTTCTCATGCCGAAGGAGGACTACAGTTACATCAGCAGCCGCATTGTGAAGGAAGTGGCGCGCCTCGGGGGCGATGTCTCGGGCGTTGTGCCGCCTCCGGTCGCGACGGCCTTGCGCCAAAAATTTGCCGGAGGAGCGTCGCAGCCATGATCGGTGTCCATCTCAATCAACTTCCACCCGAGGGCAAACACCTCGAGGGCGAGGAAGATCCCTCCTTCTTGGACCTCTCGGCCATCGGGGCCAAAGCTGCGGGCCCGGTTCGCTACGAATTGGAGGTCGGTCTCTCTGGCGGCGGTATCTTCGCCACCGGCCGGGTCGAGGTGCCGGTCGAAATGACCTGCGTGGCCTGTCTGCAGCCCTTTGTCTTCGAAGCGGCAGCCGACCCCTTTGCCACCCAAGTTGAAATCGAAGGGCGGGAATTGGTCGACCTGACCCCGTCCGTTCGCGAGGAGCTTTTATTGGCTTTGCCAAATCACCCGCGGTGTGATTCAATTCCCGGCCATAGCTGTCCCTACCAAGGCCCGGAATCCTCCGGCGGCGGAACGCAGGAAAGTGCGCAATCTGCTTGGGACCAGTTGGATAAGCTTAAAACTAAACGCTGATTTCTTATGCCAGTCCCGAAACGCAAAGTCTCCAAGATGCGCCTGCGCACCCGCAAAGCGGCCAACCGTTGGCGCGCCGGCAAGCTCGGCACCTGCGGCCAGTGCGGCGCCAAACTGCCGTCCCATACCGCTTGTCCGTCTTGCGGCTACTACAACGGTCGCCAGGTCCTCTCGGTCGGAGCGGCTTAATCCCGAAGGCTTGCGCCGATGAAGGTTGCGCTCGATGCCATGGGCGGCGACCACGCGCCGCAGGCCACGGTCGCCGGAGCTGTTCTCGCTCTGCGCGAGTTTCCCAAGCTCGAAAAACTTTTCCTCGTCGGTGACGAAGCACGCATTCGTGCGGAGCTCGACAAGAACAATTGCCGCGACGCGCGCGTGGAAATTGTCCACGCCTCGCAGGTTGTCGACATGTCCGAGAGCGCCGTCGACAGCGTCCGCCGCAAAAAAGATTCGTCCATCTCCCGCGCGGTCGACCTGGTCAAACGCGGCCAAGCCGACGCCGTGGTCAGTGCGGGACACACCGGCGCCGCCGTTGCCGCCACGACGATCAAACTTCGCACCCTCGAAGGTGTCGACCGCCCCGGCATCGCCGCCCTCCTTCCCACCGAGACCAACCTCTGCGTCCTTATCGACGCCGGCGCGAACACCGACGCCCGTCCCGAGCACATGCTGCAATACGCCATCATGGGTGCTGTTTTTTCCCGCTACGTCCTCGGATACGAAAACCCCGCGATCGGCCTGATGTCCATCGGCGGCGAGGATGTCAAAGGCAGTGAATTCACCAAGGACATCTTCAAGCTGCTCAGGGCCAGCGGACTCAATTTCCGCGGCAACATCGAAGGTCACGATCTTTTCCAGAATCCCGTCGAGGTCGTCCTCTGCGATGGCTTTACCGGCAACGTCGTCCTCAAATCCTGCGAAGCCACCGCCGAGGCCGTCTTCCACTGGTTGAAAAACGAAATCAAACGCTCGCCCATCCGCATCGCCGGCGCTTACCTCATGCAGGGTGCGTTCCGCAAATTGAAGAAGCGCACCAATTACGAGGAATACGGCGGCAGCCCGCTTCTCGGAGTGGACGGCATTTGCATCATCGCGCACGGCTCGAGCAGCCCGAAGGCCATCAAGAACGCCATCCGCGTGGCCATCGAGTCGATCCAGACACGCATCAATCCCCACATCGTCGAAGAGTTGTCCGCTTTCTACGCACGCGAATGAGCACCAAAACCATCCGCCCCGTCGCCATTGCCGGCACCGGCAAATTCGTTCCGGAGAAAGTCCTGACCAATGCCGATCTGCAACGCATGGTCGACACCAACGACGAGTGGATCGTCGAGCGCACGGGAATCAAAGAACGCCGCATCGCCGCGGAAGACGAGGCGACGAGCGATCTCGCGATCAAGGCCGGCCTCGACGCCCTTGAAAATGCCGGCATCAAAGCCGAAGACCTCGATCTCATCATCGTTGCCACCGTCACTCCCGACATGGCCTTCCCCGCCACCGCTTGTCTGGTGCAAAAAGCACTCGGCGCCCCCAAAGCCACCTGCTTCGACGTCTCCGCGGCCTGCTCCGGTTTTCTCTACGGCATGGAGCTGGCCCGGCAATTCATTGCCACCGGCTCGGCCGAAAAAGCCCTCGTCATCGGGGCCGACAAACTCAGTGCGATCATCGATTGGACCGACCGCAACACCTGCGTCCTTTTCGGCGACGGAGCCGGCGCCGCCGTGCTCCAGCCCGCTGGTGAGGGAACCGGAGAAATTTTGTCCGCTTACTCCGGAAGCAATGGTTCTCTCGATGAGATCCTCAACGTCCCCGGTGGTGGATCGCGTCAGCCGCTCACCGCGGACAACATCGGCTCCAAGGTTAACACCATGAAAATGGCCGGACGCGAGGTCTACCGTCACGCCGTCCAGACCATGATGTCCGCCGCCAAAGAAGCCATCGCCCGCGCCGGCCTCACACCCGACGACATCGAGTGCTTCATTCCCCATCAGGCCAATCTCCGCATCATCGAAACCATTGCCGACAAACTCCACGTCCCGATGGATCGTTTCTTCGTCAATCTCCAAGCCTACGGCAACACCTCTGCCGCCGCGGTGGCCATCGCCCTCGATGAAGCCCAGCGCAGCGGACGCATCAAGCGCGGCGACCACATTCTCATGGTCGTCTTCGGCGGCGGTTTGACTTGGGCCTCGTCTGTGGTTCGCTGGTAGCGTGCTAACCGACACCCACGCGCACCTCGATTTTCCCGAGTTCGACGGGCAACTCGATGCCGTCATCGCCCGCGCCCGCGAAGCTGGTGTGCACCGCATCATCACGGTGGGCATAGACCGCGAAAGCTGCCGCAAGTCGCTCGCCATCGCCGAGAAATACGACAACGTCTTCGCCGTGCTCGGACTGCACCCGTGCAACGTTCTCGATGAGGGTGCGATGGATTTCCTCGAGGAACTTCCCGCTCTTGCCCGGCATCCCAAAGTTGTCGCCATCGGCGAGACCGGCATGGATTACCACCATCTCCCCAGCCGCGAACTGCTTAAACGGGACAAATCGGAAGCTGTCTTCGGGGCCTTGCAGGCTGGAACGGCCGAAGCGGTTGCGGCCGACATCGCCGACGGAGCAATGAAGTCCGCCCAAGCCGAAGCTTTCAAAGCCCAACTCGACCTTGCTGTCGAACTCGGGCGCAACGTCGTCATCCACCAGCGAGAAGCGTGGGACGACGCCCTCGACATACTCCGTCTCTATACCGGAAAACTGCGTGCCGTCTTCCACTGCTTCGGCGGATCCCCCGAAGCCGCCGCCGAAATCGCCGCCATGGGCCATCTCGTCTCCTTCACCGGTATCGTCACCTTCAAAAACGCCACCCTCGTGCAACAAACCGCCAAGTCCGTCGCCGCCGACGGCTACATGGTCGAAACCGACTGTCCGTATCTCGCCCCCGTCCCCTTCCGCGGTAAAACCTGCGAACCCGCGCACGTGAAACTCACCGCCAAAAAAATCGCCGAGTTGCGCGAAGAAAGTGTGGAGAAAGTCGCTATCGATACGCAGCGAGTTGCGTGTGCTTTTTACGGCATTAGCTGAAACCTGCAAACGGCGCTTTTAATTTCTGTCCACGGATAGGCGCTTTGTGTCGTGGCAGCTGGAACTTTGAGGCGTGCCAGAGTCTGTCTCGCATACTTCTAGTATAAAAAACTAATAATCAATCACTTAAAGGAAAAAATATGATTATCGTGGCTCGATCAGTTTCGGGCTGGTATTAACTTCCTAACCATGAAATCCACAGTTCGTTCTTCGTTGCTTCCGTCTGTGCTGGCCTTGCTCGGCATTGTCATTCTTCCCGAGTTTGCCGTCGCAACCGAGTTGCGCGGGCAGTCGCCGCGCTTTAACACTTTCATGCTTCAGGCGGCGCAAGCGGGCTCGACTGCGGACATCGACAATCTTCGTGTCATCGACCTTGACAGCGGCGCAGTTGTTTACTCGAACGACTTTACGGATAACTCTCAGGCAACGAACAACCTGCAGCTTTTCTATTTCCCACAGGGGGGAGCAGACACAAACAAATTCGTTGTTAATGGGCCAATGACGCGAGTCGTTGATGGAAAACTTCGACTCGAGACTACCGGACTTGGGGCTAATGGCAGTGGTGGTTATGAATCGCATTCCGAAGCAGAATACACCCAACCTTTGCCGCACAATTTCCTGATTGAGTTCGATGTCGTCCGTTTGCAATGGGCGGGCCACTTTCACTTTCATGTAAGCTATCGCGATCCGAGTGATCCGCCTAGCTCTCACGAGCCATTCGGTGGCTACGCGACGAATCGTGCCGCGCCTTATCGCTTGGATTGGTTGCGCATGGCGTCTTCGGGTTCATGGTTTCAGCAATACGGAGTCCACACTGATGCAGCTACGCCTAACAGTTCTTGGCCAATTTCCTTTTCCCCGCCCCCAGGGTCACTTCAACAAACCCACAAGCTAGGCATCAGCCTATCGAACAATATCGCGAGTTTTTATCTCGATGGGCAGATGCTAAACTCGGCGGATATTAGCGAGTATTTGGGTGCTGCCGGCGACTTCGACGATGACGCCGTCAACGACTACCGCGAGGGCAAAGACGGCACCGATCCAAACGATCCCGAATCGTTCAATCCGCTGAGCAAAGGGTTGGTCGCATATTATCCTTTTGACGGAAATGCGAATGACGAGAGTGGTTACGGAAATAATGGAACGCTCGATGGCGCAGTGCTAACCGCGGGTCGCCACGGCGTCCCCGGGACAGCTTACTTCTTTGACGGTATTGACGACGAGGTGGCTATCCAACCAGCAGAGCCCCTCATCGGCATTGAAGGATCTGTCACCGTGACGGCTTGGATTTACAATGAGGGGTTGGGCGCTCCAACTTTTGGATCGCAGGACCTCCAAGGTATATTTGGTCCGGCTACTTATCTCGCTTGGGACTCGGACGGCGGTTTCGGCCTGCGGCTATACGATGGCAACCACGATTCCGTGAACAGCCGTCGCTACAGCTTCACGGTGGGCGCTCCAAGGCAGGACCTCGACTCCGCATCGATTGCGCCGGAGGATAGATGGGATTTTGTCGTTGCCTCCTATGACGGAAATACGATGAGGATCTTTCGCAACGGCTTGTTGGATGCATCCCAAGTTGTCGGTCCGGGCCTGACCCGCGGGATGAACTACGGCGGTAATTATTTCACCATCGGACAATTTGTCGACTGGAGTGCCGGGACGCAGCGCTGCCCGTTTCACGGAAAAATCGATGATGTCCGCGTATACAACCGCGCTCTTAACGAAGCGGAAGTTGGTCAGTTGTATCAGACCGACGCTGGTAATCTCGACAGTGACGGCGATGGACTGACTGACGCGTGGGAGCGGGGTTATGGAAGATATCAAGTCGTTCAGGGAGCGATGACTTGGGATCAGGCAAAAGCCGATGCGGAGGCCAAGGGTGGTCATTTAGCAACCATTACATCCCAGGCCGAACAAGATCTCATTGTTTCCTTTTTCGAGCCCGAGTTGCGCGACGGGCGCGATGGAACCTGGTTCGGTGCCTATCAGACCAGCAAAACAGATGAGCCCTCGGGCAACTGGGCATGGGTTAACCGCGAGCAATGGTCTTTCACAAATTGGAACGTAGCTCCCGACAACCATCAAGGTAATCAAGACTACGGATGTATCATCGGGGATATTTCTGGGTTCTCGAAGTGGGATGATGCGCGGTTAGCTGAGGGCTACACGCGCTACCTCTTGGAGTTCGGCTATCCTACCGATCCTTTCAACGCTGATACTGATGGCGATGGCTTCAACGATTCGATCGAGACGCACTACAAGACAGATCCGAACAACGCAACAGTCACGCCGAATAACAGTCGCCCGACGGGTAAGGTCTTTGCGTGGGGAGACAATACGCTCGGCGAATGTAATGTCCCAACGCCGTCTCCGGATGCCATCCAAGTTGCTGCAGGAAGCAGCGATTCGGTCGTCGTCAAAGCTGATGG
The DNA here is from genome assembly GCA_903953565.1 of uncultured Verrucomicrobiota bacterium. Taxonomy (GTDB): domain Bacteria; phylum Verrucomicrobiota; class Verrucomicrobiia; order Chthoniobacterales; family JACTMZ01; genus JACTMZ01. The sequence goes on from CAJBKE010000027.1 coordinate 93,374, forward strand.
ATCTCTCCAGTCCTGGGGTGCAATGCTTAATCAGTCTTTGCAGCACATGCCTTCTTATGCCCCTAGTGATCTCGCTGGTGTTGTGCAGATTGAAAGCGGCTTTGATTACAAGATCGCCCTGAAAGGCGATGGCACGGTGGCTGTTTGGGGCTGGATGTGGGATGGTTACCAACACATTCCCGCACCGCCTGTAACGGATGTAACGGGTGTCGTGCAAGTTACTGCCGGTGCTTCGCACTACACCTTGCTCAAAGCGGACGGAACCGTGGAGTCTCGCGGCTCCAGCAACTGGGGTGCATTGGACGTTCCCGGTGACCTAACGGACGTTGTCAAAGTCGCTGCAGGCGCATATCACTCGGTTGCGCTCAAGCGGGATGGCTCCCTAGTTCTTTGGGGCCAGTCCAATCACCCGGTAGTGTATCAAATTCCCGTTGGGTTGAATGGTGTCATCGATATTGCTGCTGGTGACCATTTTACGGTTGCTCTTAAAGCGGACGGAACAGTGCAAGGTTGGGGACTCAACAATGTCGGGCAGCTCAATGTGCCGGCTGATTTGGGTAATATCGTTGGTATAAGCGCGTCGCTTGTCGCCGGGCATGCTCTGGCTTTGACAGCGGATGGAACAGTCGTTGCCTGGGGTGACAACTCTCTCGGTCAAGCGGATGTTCCCGAAGGTCTCTCTGGCGTCTTTGCCCTTGCTGCGGCTGGCGGGCATAGCCTTGTCCTTTACAACGCCCCTCCGGACACCGACGGAGACGGCATTCCCGATGCCTATGAAACAAATACCGGCGTCTATGTTTCGCTGACAAACACTGGAACGGATCCAAACAAAGCGGATACCGACGGCGATGGGCTCCCCGATGGAGTCGAAACGGCGTCTTACATCTACATCGACGCCACGGACACTGGCACCGATCCGAATGTCGCCGACAGCGATGGCGACGGCTTGAACGACGGTGTAGAGACCAATACGGGAGTCTTTGGCGGTCCCTCTGACACCGGATCCAATCCTCTGGAAGCGGACACCTCGGGCGATGGTTTGCTTGATGGCGATGTGGTTTCCGCAGGATACAATCCCAACACCAGCTACACTGCTCTGTTCAACTTGATCAAAACCAAGGGCACAGCTACCCAGGAAACGATCGGCCTTTTCTCGGAGGGTGCTATGATGGATCTGAATCTCGGTGGCGTGACCTTGCGCAAATCCGGCGGCACGGTCAACCTGCGATTGCAGATCCAGTCGAAGACTGACCTCAAAGCACCCAACTGGACCGACGAAGGAACAGAGACCTTCATTCTCGACATGCCCGGCAACAAAGCCTTCATGCGTATCCAGGCCCTCGGGCCGCAGTAAAATCGTTTGGTCTGGCTTTATAGCTGAGGCCGTCCGGCGCGAGCCGGGCGGCCCCTTCGCAGCAGAACCAAACAGAATTTCCCCGAGGCGCAGGCCGTGCGTGGAGTCCCTCAAGTTAAGTTGGAGAAACCGTGATCTGTCACATGGACTTTCTGCAGAAAGTCCATGTGACGCCCCAGGTGTTTTTAAGATCCTTCTGGTTCGGTTAGCCGGTTATCCAAGTTGACAAATTCCACATACCGTGTATTGATCTGTGTATGGCAACTAAGACTATCTCTGTGGATGAGGAGGCTTATCTGTGGTTGGTTCGGGCAAAGCAGGACCGGCGGGAGTCGTTTTCCGCTGTAATCAAGCGGGCTCGTTGGGACCGGGGGAAGAAGCGCTGCGGTGATCTTTTGGCGCGGGCCTCGGGCCATGTCTCGGCCGAGGTGTTGGACGCCCTCGACCGCGCGCAGGCCGAAGATCTTCCCCCAAACGACCCATGCAAGCGCTGATCTTCGACACAACGTTCCTAATCGACTTCCAACGCGAGCGCTCCGGTTCGCTGGGCGCTGCGCATGCCTTTTTGGAGGACCATGCCGAAGCGGTGGCCTATTTGCCGGTGACCGCTTACGGGGAATTCGCCGAAGGTTTTCCCAATCGCACCGATGCCGCCTTCTTGTCGGTTGTAGAGTCCTTCGAGTTGCTGCCCGTCACGAGGGGTATCGCCGATAAGTATGCCGATGTGGCGCGGGCCCTGCGTGCGCGAGGCAGACTGATCGGGTCGAATGATCTTTGGATCGCGGCAACGGCGTTGGAGCGGGAATGGACATTGGTCACACGCAACACCGACGAATTCTCCCGCGTGCCCGGACTGAGGGTCACGAGTTACTGAGCTGATGTGCGACCGGTGGCCCGGGTCTGAACTGCGGGGAGGGGATCGTGTCGTGGGGGCGCAGCGATACAGCTTCCGCATGATCTCAAGGCAAGCCGTGTCGGCATTCTTCACCTGCAAGAGTGCCCCGACCTCGCCCTGCGGTCCCTGACGCCGTGGCAGACCAAGCTGTCAGATCCTACCAACCCCGCTTGACCAGGAAGCCGCGGGATTCGAGGAGGGGTTGGAGGCGGTCGGGTTGGTCGCCTTGGATTTCGATCGTGCGGCCTTTGATTTGACCGCCGCAGCCGAGGGACGCTTTCAATTCTCGCAGGAGGTCCTCCAACTTTGCCGCGCTCCATGCGGGGGAGAATCCTTCGAGGACGAGGACAGTTTTGCCGCTGCGGTGCGCGGTGGAACGGCGAAGGAGGAGGCGTTCCTTGGGTTCTTTTTTCGGCGAAGGCGAAGCAGTGGTCGCGGCGATTGGTCCTTCGCGCAGCGGGCCGAGATCGAGCGCGGCGAAAGGACTGGTCCGCAGTTCCGGCGCGGCGTCCGTGGCGATACGCTGTTTCTTTTCCCGCGCCACGGGTGATCAGCGCAGCCAGCGCTTCTTCTTGATGTAGATGAGCGGAAGGATGGCGGAGAGGAAGGTGAGCAAAATTGTCACGGGGAAGCCCCATTTCCAGGAAAGCTCGGGCATGTAGGAAAAGTTCATGCCATACATCGTGCCGACCAGAGTGGGCGGGAGGAACACAGCGGTGAGGATGGTGAAGACCTTGACGATCTGGTTCTGCTGCATGTTCAGGATGCCCATGGAGGCCTGCTGCAGGTAGCGGACTTTGTCGTGCTCGAAAGCGAGGTGGTCTTTGATGCCGGCAACGTCCGCAGCCAATTCGTTGACCCGGGCCTGCAACTCGGCGTCGGCGAAACCGTCGACCTCGGCGTTGAAGTAACGGACGACACGGGCGAGTTGCAGGACGCTCTCGCCGCTCTGGGAGATGAAGTCTTCGTAGCGGGACAGCTCGGCTAGCAGGTCACTGATCTCGGTCATGGTGCCGGTCTTGCCCGTGCCCAGCTCGGTCGGCATCTCCGCGATGGTGTGCGAAAGTTCCTCCAGGTCAGTGCCCACAGCCTCGACGCGGTCTGCCACAGTTTCGCTCAGGGCGAAGAGAAGGCCCCAGAGAATTTTCTGCGGCGTGTCATAAAGGTGCGCTTTGCGGCGGATGCGCTGGGCGAAGACGGCCACGGGCATCAATTCGATCTCGTGCAGGGTAACGACGCAGTCCTCGTGGAGGATGAAGGTGAGCTTGTTCACCTTGGTGGCATTCTCCTCGTCCTTGCTGACCAGACCCATGGTCATGAAGAGTGTGTCGTCTTCGTGGTAGATGGTCGGATGCTGCAGGGTCAGCTCGATATCCAACGCTGCTCTCAGGATATCTTTTTCCTCCGGGGTGGGGCGGAGCACATCGATCCAGAGCGCACCGCGCATTTCCTCGACCGACTGCACTTCGCGGGTGAAGCGGAACGTCCCGTTGTCCTTGAAAAACGCGGTGATCATGGCCGGGTGGTGTGGGGCTCGCCGCCGGGCACGCCGTATTGCGAGGCGTGGCTGGGCGAGGGCGATGATGTTTTGGTTTCCTGGCCCTCGGGTTGCAGGTGATGGATGAGGAGCAGAACGCCGGCGATGAAAAGATAAAGTCCGATAACCGCCCAGATGACCTCGGTTTCGAGGGCATGTTTCGGCTTTTCCGGCGCTTTCTTCGGATCAGGCATAGCGAGGACGTCCGGGGGAGACTCGGAACTTTCGCCCGAAGACCCGCGGGGAGAAAGCAAAAAGGGCGTCCCGCGAGGGACGCCCTTGGTGTGATTTGTGTGCGGTCGGCTTACGCGTCGGCCGGAACGGCTTCCTGGTCGCGCTCTTTCATCGCGGCTTTGCGGCTGAGTTTGACCTTGCCGCGGTCGTCGACGCCGATGCATTTGACCCAGATCTGGTCGCCGACTTTGACCACGTCTTCCACTTTGTTGACGCGGAAGTCGGCCAACTCGGAGATGTGGACGAGTCCGTCCTTGCCGGGCATGACTTCGACGAAGCAGCCGAACTCTTTGATCGTCACCACGGTGCCTTGATACATCGTGCCGACTTCGATCTCCTTGGTCATGCCGGAGATGATTTCCTTCGCGCGGCGCAGGCTGTCGCCGTTGCTCGAGTAGATGTGGACCGAGCCGTCGTCCTCGATGTTGATCTCGGCGCCGGTCTCGGCAACGATTCCTTTGATCGTCTTGCCGCCGGGGCCGATGAGGAGGCCGATCTTGTCGACGGGGATCTTGAGCGTTTCGATGCGCGGGGCATACGGGCTCATTTCCGTGCGGTGCGAGGCGAGCGAGGCATTCATGACCTGCAGGATTTTGCCGCGGGCTTCGGTTGCTTCGTCGATGGCCAGCTTGAGGATGTCGAGGCTGATGCCCGGGAGCTTGAGGTCGAGTTGGAATCCGGTGACACCTTTTTCCGTGCCGCAGAGTTTGAAGTCCATATCGCCGAAGTGGTCCTCGGAACCGAGGATGTCGGTGAGCGTGGTGTAGCGCTTGAGCGCACCGCTCTCGTCGAATTCGCTGACCAATCCGACGGAGATACCGGCGACGGGTCGCTTGATCGGCACACCGGCGTCCATGAGGGCGAGCACGCCCGAGCAGACGCTGGCCATCGAGGTGGAACCGTTCGATTCCATGACTTCGCTGGTCACGCGGATGGCGTAGGGGAATTCGTTCTCCGGCGGGATGACCGGGAGGACGGAACGCTCAGCGAGCGCGCCGTGTCCGATTTCGCGGCGGTTCATGCCCCCGAAGCGTCCGGTTTCGCCGACGCTGAACGGCGGGAAGTTGTAGTGCAGGATGAAGCGTTTGGTCGAGTCGCCGCCGGTGTAGTTGTCGAGGTTCTGCGCTTCGTCGGCCGGAGCGAGGGTGGCGAGGGCCATGGCCTGCGTCTCGCCGCGGGCAAAGATAGCGGAGCCGTGGGCGCGCGGGAGCACGCCGACTTCAGCCTCGAGTTTGCGCAGGTCGTGCAGTCCGCGTCCGTCGCAACGCTGTTTGCGGTCGAGGATGCTGATGCGGAAGGCTTTTTTCTGCAGGTAGTCAAAGGCTTGTCCGATGGTGAACGGCGTGGCTTCGGGGAACTTCGCTTTGATCGCGGCTTCCACTTCCTGGCGCAGGGCGCCGACCGCTTTGGCGCGATTCACTTTGCCGCTGGTGTAGAGGGCGGCCTCGATGCGGTCGCCAGCCACGGCGTAGGCGATCTCGAGGAGCGCGTCGTCGACTTTGAGCGGGGTGTAGTCGCGTTTCGGTTTGCCGGCCTTCTGCGCGAGTTCGCGCTGCATGGCGATGAGTTTGGCCACCGGTTCCTGGGCGAAGTCGAGGGCGGCTTTGAAATCGGCCTCGGGCAATTCGTCGCAGGCGCCTTCGATCATGATGACTTCGTTTTCTTTGCCGACGTAAACGAGGTCGAGGTCGCTCTGTTCGCGCTGGGCGTGCGTGGGATTGATGACGAACTCGCCGTTGACCCGTCCGATGCGCACCGCGCCGATGGGGCCGGCGAACGGAATGTCGGAGACGGTGAGTGCGGCGGAAGCGCCGTTGATGCTGAGGATGTCGGCATCATTCTCGCCGTCCGCACTGAGCAGGAGGCTGATGATCTGCGTCTCGAAGAAATAATCCTTCGGGAAGAGCGGGCGCAGCGGACGGTCGGTCATGCGCGCGGTGAGGGTTTCCTTTTCGGTCGGGCGTCCTTCGCGTTTGAAGTAGCCGCCGGGGAATTTGCCGGCCGCGGCCGCCTTTTCCTTGTAGTCGACGGTCAGCGGGAAGAAGTCCTGCCCCTCGCGCAGCTTGGTCGCGGAGACGGCGCTGGCCAGGATGATGGTGTCGCCGGTGCGGACCATGACGGCGCCGTCGGCGAGTTTGGCGATTTTGCCGGTTTCGATGGTGATCTCATTCTGGCCGATGCGGCCGGAGACGATGGTGTGTGACATGTGGTTTCCTTACGGGTTGTGGTTGGTGAACACCGGCCCCGCATCATCCCAAAGCACAGGATTCAAGGCTCCACTCGGGGAGGCCTGGATCCCAGGCTGCGGTTTGAATAACGGGGTCGTGCGTTCTGATTTCTGCAAAAGAACCGCCGCGAGCGCGGCGGTCCGGGTTATTTGCGAAGATTGAGACCTTCGAGGAGCTTGGTGTAACGCTCTTCGGCCGTGTCCTTCAAATAATCGAGGAGACTGCGGCGGCGGGCCACCATTTTGAGGAGGCCGCGGCGGGACGAATGGTCCTTGGCGTTCCCCTTCAGATGCTCGGTCAAAAGGTTGATTCGCTCGGTTAGGCGCGCGACTTGCACGTCCGCGCTTCCGGTGTCTTTCTCATGCAGCGCCACGCTGCTTACGGCGGTCTTGGTCATAAATGCGAAACCTGGATACTAGCGGGAATGCGGGGCGGGGCAAGGGGGAAGTTTGGCAGAGAGGGCGGAGACTTGAAGGCTGAAACTTGAGAGACAGAGGGAATCGGGGATTTCGACCTTTGCTGCTTCAGCTCGGCGCCGTTGCAAGAGACTTATGCCATGGCTTAGGATTTCTCTGTGAAAGAACTCGGCCAGCAACCACGGCAGGACAAGGGGATAATTGCCCCGCTCCAACTCGACCAGTCCGGGCAACCATTTCTCTCCGCAGGCCAATCCTACAAAATCCGATTTGCGCATCCGAAAGGTGTCTTTAGGTTCAAGACTTTCGAGGAAATGGATGCTTGGGACGCCATTTACAAAGTTCCCATCCGTGTGAAATGAACCTTCTGCCCAAAGCCCTCATCGGCATGGTCCACGTCGGGGCGCTGCCCGGCACGCCGCGGGCGTCGCAAACGGTCGACAAACTGGTCCGCGCCGCCGTGCAGGAAGTGTGGACGCTGGCCGAGGGAGGGTGCGATGCGATACTCGTCGAGAACATGCACGACATTCCTTACCTCAAACGCGAGGTCGGACCCGAAGTGGTCGCGTCCATGACCGCCGTGTGCCGCGCGATCAACGAGGCCACCGATTTGCCCTGCGGCGTGCAAGTGCTGGCCGGCGCCAATGAAGCCGCGCTCGCCGTCGCCTTGGCTGCCGGACTCGATTTCATCCGCGCCGAAGGCTTCGTTTTCGGCCACGTGGCAGATGAGGGATGGATGGATGCGTGCGCGGGTCCGCTGTTGCGCTATCGCAAACAAATCGGCGCCGACCACATCGCCGTGTGGGCCGATGTGAAAAAGAAACATGCCGCGCATGCCATGACCGCGGACGTGAGTCTCGCCGAAACGGTCAAGGCCGCGGAATTCTTCGGCGCGGATGCCGTCATCGTCACCGGCGAAGCGACCGGATGCGAAACTTCGACCGCCGACCTCTCGTCCGCGCGCGGCGCGACGAAATTGCCCGTCGTTGTTGGCTCCGGCGTCACCGCGGAAAACGCCGCGGCCATGCTGCAACATGCCGATGCGGTCATTGTCGGATCCGCGCTGAAACGCGACGGACATTGGGCCGGGCCGGTCGATCTCGAACGCGTCAAAGCCGTCGCTGCCGCGGTGCGCGCCGCGCGCTGATTCCGTCATGGCCCGCCTTCTTGTCGCCATGTCCGGCGGAGTGGACAGTTCCGTCGCCGCGTTGCTCCTCCGCGAGCAAGGCCACGAGATCGAAGGCGCTTACATGAAGAACTGGATGGCCGAGTGGAATCCGCTCGGGCAGTGCCCGTGGGAAAAAGACGTGGCCGATGCTCGTGCCGTGGCAGAGAAACTCGGCATCCTTTTCCGCGTGGTCAATCTCATCGAGGACTACCGCGAACGCGTCGTGGATTATTTGCTCAAGGGCTACGCCGAGGGTGTGACACCCAATCCCGATGTCTATTGCAACCGCGAGATAAAATTCGGTGTCTTCCTCGATCTCGCGCGGCGCGAAGGATTCGAAGGCATCGGCACCGGACACTACGCGCGCACCGCGCCGGGTCTGGACCGCGCCAAAGCGATCTATGAAGGCGCTGATCCGGGCAAAGACCAATCCTACTTCCTCGCCATGTTGCATCCCGAACAGATCGCGCGTGCGTGGTTTCCCGTCGGAGAACTGCTCAAAAGCGAAGTGCGTGCCAAAGCGGCGTCCGCCGGTCTCGTCACTGCGGAGAAAAAAGACAGCCAGGGCATCTGCTTCATCGGCAAAGTGCGCATGCAGGATTTCTTGAAGGAATATCTGCCGGAGAAACCGGGCCCGATTGTCGACTTGCAAGGACGCGTCCTCGGCGAACACCGCGGATTGCACAACTACACGCTCGGACAACGCCGCGGCATCCGCGTCGCCTCGGCCGAACCCAAGACTGCCTACGTTGTGGTGGACAAACGCACGCCCACCAATGAACTCGTCATCGGCTACGATCGTCCTGACACCGAGGGTCTTTATGCGAGCCGCGCTATCCTCACGAACTTGAGCGCCGCCGGGCCCGAACTTCCGGCCAAAGCCCGCATCGAAGCGCGCCCGCGTTACCGCGCCCCGCGCGTGCCTATCGATTTCGCCCGACGCGATGACGGAACGGCCGAAATCGTCTTCTCCGAACCGCAACGCGCCCTTGCGCCCGGCCAAATCTGCGCCCTCTACGAAGGCGCGCGCCTTCTGGGGGGTGCGGTGTTCGCTGAGATTGGCTGATCGGTTGGTGTCACCTTCTCTGGAGCCGGGCGGACAAGCGTTTTGCGCCGCAACTTGGTCGGGTCCGCGGTGTTGTACAGTTTGTCATGCGGAGCGTCCTGAAAGCTGTCTTTGCCTCGATGTTTTTTTGTTTGTTCGCATCGGGGGCCGAAAGGGCGACCACGCCTCGCCCGAACATCATCACCATCGTGGCCGACGATGTGGGTTGGGGTGACGTCGGATTCCATGGTTCGTCCATCAGGACGCCCCATCTCGACCGGTTGGCCGCCGGTGGTGTGCGGCTCGA
>CAJBKE010000028.1 GCA_903953565.1 uncultured Verrucomicrobiota bacterium
ACGAAGGGGTCGCCGAACGCGTAATCGGCGCCGCAGCGTCCATCGAAAATGAAAGGTAGGGATGGATCGCCGAGCCGTCCCATTCCTGCGGCGGAGCCGCCCCTATCCTCTTTGCCGGTGCAGTGCGGGCTTGCAGAGCAGGCCTCGACTTTGGGGCCAGGTGTGAAGGCGTTGCCGAGGTGCAGAGCAGGGTCAGTCCCACATATTCACATATTTTGAAATTTCGGCGATAATTCCTTCTTGGCGTGGTTACTGAGGTTGGAATGCACAGGGTAGTTTTGCATGTGATGAGCCGGGAGGATCGGCGGGAGGCGGTTTTTGAAGACCCTTGAGAAGTTCCAGAACGCCTCATCTCTCTCCCTGCCTATCCAGGGAATCCTGACGCGGCGTCTTGCCAGTGAGCTTCTTGAAGGTTTTCGCAAAGTGGAACCCGTCGTGGAAGCCGAGCATCTCGGCCAGTTCCTTGTTGGTGAACCGGTGGCGGGCCAGGAGATGTCTTGCGCGCTCGATGCGCCGCGTCATGGCGTAGCGGGCCGGTGGCTCGCCTGCGATATCGGTGAATTTTTTTCGAAAACTCTCGTAGCTCATCGCGCAGGCCTCCGCGACATTCCGGAGCGTTCGCTCATCCTCCGCAGACGACCTCTCCAAAAGGTCCGCCGCCTGTAAAAACCAACCCGGATGGTGCTCCTTCGCATTCTTTGATTCATGAACTTTGAAAATGCGGGACAGAACCTGCTGCCACATCGCCACGGCTTCCAGCATCGACCGGCCCGCTTGGTTCCATTGCGAAAAGAACGGCTGCAGAATCTCGAGACCCGCGCGCGGAGGCTTCCAGTGGAAAGCGGGATTTCTCACATCAAAGATCTCCGCCTCGCGCCAAGCCTCGAAGACAGGTCCGCGAAAGCAGACATACAACTCGTTCCAGATCCCGCCCGGCTCGGGCCCGTAGGAATGAGCGACTTCGGGAAAGACCAGAATCACATCGCCCGCGCGCAGCGGAATGTCGGTGCCACGCGCGTCGTGGTATCTGCCGGCTCCTTCCACCAAATACACAATCGCCCATTGTCCAAAGACGCGAGGCTTGTCATGCCGGATGCCGCGCGATTTGGAAATGGTGCCTGCAAGCGTTATTTCACCAAGCGGCGAAGTTCCTGTGGCCTGAACAAGCGAGGTTTTCCAGTTGTCGAGGGATGGAAGGTGCATTTCCCATTTATTACATAAAAAATACCATGCGCGCCATTCCTATTTTGTCTCCATGTGTCAATATTATCCCGCACGAAAGCATCTGCCTCATACGCCCCTCGTCAACCGAACCCTCACCTCCTGCAACATGAAAATCACCTCCCTCCCTCGCTGCCCTCTTGCTCGCACCGCCGCTCTGGCAGTGGCTCTGCTGGTCGCGCCCAGTCTGCGCGCGCAGCTTTATTGGGATAATAACGGCGGCACGGCTGGCTTTGGCACGGCCAGCGGCACTTGGGCCGCGCCCACCACGAACAACTCCACCCAAGGCTGGAGCACCGACGCCACCGGCGCCACGCTCCCTTCCGGCACCACCACGACGAACGCCACCGATGCCCTGAATTTCGGCACCGGCTCCGCGAGCCTCGCCGCCGGCACGATCACCGTCTCCGGCACGGTAGCTGCGAATTCGCTCGCCTTCGGCTCCGCCTCCGGAAACATCACCCTCTCCGGCGGCACGATCACCCTCGGCGGCGCCACGCCCACGATCACGGTGAATAACACCACCGACACCATTTCCTCCGTGCTCGCCGGCTCCGCAGGCCTCACCAAAAACGGCACCGGCACCGTGACCCTCTCCGGCAACAACACCTACACCGGCACGACCACCATCAGCGCCGGCACACTTGAGATCGGAGCGGCCGGCCGCCTCGGAGGCGGCAGCTACGCGGGAGCCATCGCAAACAGCGGCAACTTCATCTACAACAGCACCAGTAACCAAACCCTCTCAGGCGTGCTCAGCGGCACGGGCGCGCTCACGAAAAACAACACTGGCACTCTCACGCTCACCGCAGCCAACACCTACACCGGTGGGACCACGGTCAATGCGGGCACGCTGAAACTCGGAAACCGCACAAATAACAATGCCAATGTCGCGGGAACCACGACCTTGAGCGGAGGCAACCTTTCCTACGACTACAACGCCTTCGCCTACGCGAATGGCGCCATCACCCTCACTGCTGAGGCCACCATAACCAAGTTGAACGGCGCGTTTCAGATGAACTTTTCGGGCGGAACACTGAACGGCGGCGGGCAGACTTTGAATATCTATGTAGATACCACTGCCGGGACCAAGCCCCTTTATTTCAACCAGACGGCTGGCACCAGCCTCGGGCAAGTCAACATCCTCAACGGCGCCGTCGGTCAGGACGGGACCGGCGGAACTCCGCTGCGAAACGCCACGATAAACATTTCCAGCGGGGCTCAATTCAGGAC
>CAJBKE010000029.1 GCA_903953565.1 uncultured Verrucomicrobiota bacterium
GGAGAGCGGCGAACCGATGTTGAAAAACGTGCGGAACTCCGCGGGATTCAACTGGGCCTGGGTGGTGATGTTGAAAACAACTTCGTTGCCGCCTTTGGCCACCTTGTCGATGATCTCGATCTGGGCAACCCGCTGCTCCCAATAAAAGGGCAAATAGTGGTCGTATCTGTAGGCCGCGGAAAGCTCCGGTCCGTCGGTTAGAAGGTAGCCAATGCCCTCGCGTGCATGCCGATCGCGGGCGCGATCGGCCAAACGGGTGACTTTGGCCGTGGAAGTCTCGATCACGGGATCGGGCTGCAGCAGGGTGTCGGCATTGTAGAGGGGAAAGAAAACTGCCACCTCTTCGGGTTGGCCCTCGAGGACCACCGCGCCGGGTTGGCCCGGGCCGTCCGCCGACAAAGCCATAACGACGATGTGGTAGGTTTGACCGGGTTCGAGGTCCGGAAGCGTTGCGGATTGGACAGGCCCCACTTCGACGGAACGATCGAGGTTGTCCTTGGAGGTTCCGTAGAGAATACGGTAGCCGGTGAGGCCGGCCGAAGCTGAGCTATCCCACGCGAGGCTGATCGTACCCTCCATGCCGGTCGGCACGAACCGCAGATTGGAAGGCGGAGCGGGCGCGACGAGCGGGCGCGTCAACCCGTAGAAATTGTGATTCGCCTCCATGGACAAGTGGCTGGAGGTCGTCCCCGCGGCACCGACCACTGTCGCGACAGGGGACCAGTTGGGCGAGGTCAGGGAGTCCGTCTGTTCGATTTGGTAAGACAAGCCCTCGATGGAGGACCATGACATACGCATGACCGGCCTTGTTGCGTGTCCGATGATGCGTGTTTCGTCCGGAGTCCCGGGAACCAAAGTCGGCGAAGAAAACTCCACGTCGTCGAGGAACACCTCCCCGCCGGCATCGTCACCGCCGGTGGCAAAATACCAATCGACCCGCGCACTGGTCGCGTTTTCCGGGGCAGTCACCGGAGACGCGGTGACCTTTGTCCATGCGTTGTTGCCGCCGGTGAAGTTGACCCAGCTGCCGTGGGTGACCGCGCCACCGGGCTCCACCCACGAGATGCGGTAATGCTGCACGTAGGACGGACCAAAGCTGACCTGTCTGGCGTGGAAGGAAAGCGTGTAGGATGTTCCGGGAACAACGTTCGGCATGGTTTTGGACAACTGCGATCCGATGTGCCTCGCGGTGAGGGAACTGCGCAGGGATGAGGCGCCACTGTGGGGACCGGCCGCGGAAATCGTGTGGCTCGAACCGAGTTGCCAGCCAGTGGCTCCGGATTCAAAGCCCGGGTTGGCGTTGGCCAGAGTGTTGGTGGGGACCCAGACATCACCCGAGCCCGGCACGGTTTCCATCACGCGATAAATGCGTCCGTCGCGCGCCCCATCGTAAGCGACTTGGGGCGAAACATTGCCGGGAAGGCGCTCGCCAAGGTCAGCCCATGGCCCCTGCCCCGGAGGAGCAGACCATTGCACTTGGTAACTATTGCCCGTCGTCGGCGTCCATGAAATCTCGATCTCCGGGGCGAGATCAGCTGTCCATGGACTTCCCGATCCCGTGGACAACGGGAGAACAGCACAAGCCAAGATCCAAGAACACCGCCGCCACGGGAGAAAGGTTTTCATCGGTGACGCCGATTCGGAAAAAAACCGGCGAATTGCCGACACTTTGAAGGCTTGTTCCCGACGTTTAATCTGGTCCCGGAGACCATGAACACCGCGCTGCACAGAATGACATGTTTGCTCGAACATCATAACTTTGTTTGGGTCAGTGAGGATCTGCGCCGGCCGAATCAAGACGGTTGAGCAACTCCTCCGCTTCTCGGCATTGACCAGCGCGAAGCAGGCCGGAAATCCGGTCCAGCTCTTGTTTTGACGCATTACCCGCTCTCCGCAGCGCAAAGAGGCGCGCCGGGAGCCGGAGATCTTCGGCTGTAAAAGTGAAGGCATCACCCAATTCCTTGCGGCGTGCATCCTGAATGGCCTCCAAGGCCGAGTAGCCGTCTTCGTGCGTCGGTTCGATCACTGTGCCTTCGCCGTAGTCATTCCACGTAACGAGCTGCGCCACGGGCCACGGACCTTCCATCGCGGCTCTGAGCGTTTCGCGCATGGTCCGACCTCCGCGACGGCCGAGATTGTGCAAGCTGATTTCGTAAACGTCCTCGAAGCCCGGATAGACTGACGGAATCGACTTGAGCGGATCTGAAGAGCGATAGTTGTGGGTGTCGGTGAGACGCTGCACGATAACCTCTTCACCGGGTTCGCCGTCGAACGGTTCGGTATGAACCCACGAAAAGCCACCGTCAGCCCCGGCATCCTGCCAGAGATGATGCAGCGCGAAGAAAGCGGGGCGCGGATTGCAAGCATTGATGGCATCCGTCCAGACATCTTCATCTTTCACGTAGATGGGGCCGAAGTTGAGGAGCAAAGGACGTCCTTCGAATTGGAAATACTGGGGCGCGCTGAACCATTCATCAGCCGCCCATTGCAGATTTTCGGCCAGTTGGGCGGGAACTTCACCGGGTGCGATTTTGCCCCAATTGACGAGCAGCTCGAGAGTCCGGTCCTCGTAGCAGGCTGCGAATTTCATGCCGAACTTCCCGCACGCATCGAACATCGCCTTGGTGGCTTCGTGGATCGCGGGGTAATCCGCCACAGGGTAAATCCCATACCAATCGGCGATGACGCCATTGACACCGGCTAATTTCATTTGCAGAAGCTGGCATTCGAGCACATCGGGATCGGTCGAGTCATAGGGCCCGATCAGCGGATGAAACTTCGACCAGATGTCGGGCAAGCCGTTATCGTCGAGGGTCGCTGGATCATGCTCTTGGTTGGGTCCCGTCCAGTGCGAACCCCATCGGCCCCTCACCGAGGGCGTCTCATACCACGGCATATAGTGCACGAGCAGGACCTTGGCTTCGCCGTCCGACAAACCGGACAGAATGGCCACGGGTTCGGCCTCGCATGGCACGTCAAGCGACGCTATCGGTTCCGAGATGGCGACACTCTCGCGCAATGGCGAGGTGGTCGAAGCCGATGCGGCCGGGTTAAAACCGGGGACAGTCAGCAAGACCAAGATGGAAAACAAAGGTCTGTAGACGCGCGGGATCGCTGTCCGAGCCAGCAGGGGAAGCTGAAAACTAGAACCTTTGCCTCTTTTCAGCATCACCCTTCAGAAGCCGCATGGCCTTCGCCGAGCCAATCGGCGATTTCCTCGCGGGTCTTCCGGCCGCAGTTGCGCTGTTGGTTGATAAGTGCGAGGACACCCTTGCTCCTCCCCTCGGAACGTGTGCGGATCCCGTGGAGTTCAAGAGCGTGAACCGCTCTGGCCGACAAGCCCTGCAACTCCGCAGTGCCCCCCAGAGCTTTCGCCGATTGGCGGTAGCGGGAAAGCATGAGGGAGACCGCTTGCGGTGAAACATCCAGTTGCTGCGCAATCTCTCGAAACGAGTAGCCGAGGCCCCGCAAAAGGGCGAATTCTGCGATACGGGGGGGAAGGTTCTTGACGTTAAACGCGTTCGAGGCGGCGTGGACGAGATTGTCAGGCTGTAGGTGCATAAAAACTACGGGGCGCTCTTTGCATTTGCTTGTCGGGGCGCGAGTGCCGCTCAGTCCGGATCTTGGTAGACCCTTACCCAGTCGACTTCCATCGTCTTGGGAAATGTTCCGGATGTCGGATCCCCACCGTAGGGTCCACCGACCGCCACGTTGAGTTTGAGCCAGAAGGGCTGGTCAAAAGGCCACTGGGCAGCACTGCTGCCGAGCACCGACTTGTCGGCGGTGAGAACTACCCTGCCATCGACGTAGAAGGCGACACGGGTCGGCGTCCACTCGATCCCGTAGACATGGAACTCGGTATCGTGAGTCGGCACCGAGAAGCCCTGCACATTCTGCACGCCGCCCCCGCCGTTCATGTAGTTGTAGGCCCCGGTGTGGAAGGCTGCGGTGAATCCGCCGCTGGCCCCGGAGTATTCCATGATGTCGATCTCGCCGCAGAGCGGCCAACCCACCCCGGCTTCGAAGTAGTCCACCCCCAACATCCAGAATGCAGGCCAGAGCCCGGCACCGCGGGGAATCTTCATGCGCGCTTCGATGCGACCGTATTGCGGCTGAAACTTGTTGAGACTTTCGACCAGACCGGAGGTGTATTGCGTGGTCTTGGGCGCCGACATCCAAGGACCTTGGCCGGTGTAAGTCTCGCGCTGCGCGGTGAGTTTGAGCACGCCGTCGGCCACGGCCACGTTGTTGGTGCGCGGCGTGTAGAATTGCAACTCGCCGTTGGCCACATCGCCGTTGTCCACCGCGAACCAGTTGTTTGGATTCAATGATGTGCCGTTGAACTCGTCGCTCCAGGTCAGCACATAATTGGAGAAGCGGAACGAGGCGAGGTTGGCGATCCCCGTCGAACCGGCACCGACAAGGTAAAGGTCGTGCACACCGCTGACAAAGCCGGTCAACTGAACCAACTGGTCACGGTAGTTAGCCCACCCACCCGTGTCTTGTGGCGCGAGCGACCCGATGAGACGTCCATTGGGACCGCCCAAGCGGATCTCGATCGTTCCCCCTGATCCGGATTTTGCCGCCGAGAACGTCGCGCTCGTGGCTCCGCTGCCGAAGTCGACTTTGGAGTATTTGACCCAATCACCGCCGTCGAAACGGCCGAGGGCCGCGCCGCCCGGTTCAATTATGACACCCGACATATCGTCGAAGGCTGCGGCTTGGAGTCCAGCGCGCGCTGTGGCCAGAGGTTCCATCGAGTCCGCCGCAGCCCGCACCACGGCCCGGATGAAACCCTTGTCCCTGCCGGCGGCGGGGCTAAGGCGGAAGGTGCGGTATTCGTACCCGGCGATACCACTCAAGCTGAGGGCCGGCAGGCCGGAAGTGTCGAGCGGCGCGGCCTCGACGGGAACGCTCCAGTCGACAAGGTTGATGCTACCCTGAATCTCGTACTCCACCCCCGCGACGGAAGCCGATTGCGCGGCGACACCGCTAAAAGAGGCCCCGTAGAGGACCGGCATGGTTATGGACACCGAGCCGAAGCCATCGAACTGGCTGAATCCGTGGCCGAACTTTCCGTCGCCCTGGCCTGGCGCGCTGCGGTCGCCGTCGAAAGCGAAATTCCAAATATTGGCCACACCGGCAACGCTGGTTCCCATCAGCGCGTTGTTCAAACCATCAGACAGGCCACTCGCCCGCGCCCATGCTTGGTAGGGTGAAACGGCGGTGATTTCCATCGCATTGATGTAGGCAAAGAAATTGTTGTTGTTCGCGACGGGCAGAGCCGTGAGATCGACAAACAGGTCGCCATACGCATTCGGGCGCACCGAAGAAAAAACAGCGACGGATCGGTCGTTGCCGGTCGATCCGTTGATACCGCTTCCGGATCCACTTGTCTGCAAAGTCGCGGTGTTCGTCGTCGCGCCATAGACAGTGTAGGATGTCTGCCGGGTGTCGGCCGCACTACGCGACCCGAAGAGTCTCAGCTCATAGGTCAGGGCTGGATTGAGGCCGGAAATGCGCAGGCCGCCACCATCGTCGTCGTCGCCGCCATTGATCAGGCCGTCGGCGGAGGCAAAAAAGAAATCCGCCGTCGCGCTGGTCGTGCCGAGATTGCCCAAAGCCAGGGAAGGAAGGTTGCTCAGGCCTCCGTGCTGTTTGCCATTGGCCTGAAACTCTCCGGTGATGGTGACCGCCAACCCCGTTTCGTTGCCGGCGGCGTCAACCAAGCTTGCGATCCGCTCGCCCGGCACGATGGTCGCCCCGCCATTGATGGAGTGCCAATTGTTCCAAAAATAACCCCGTTCGTCTGCGCCGGCCGTGGCGTCGCCGTTTGTTCCGTCCGACGGGCCAAAATCGAAGAGCACCTTCTGCGGCGCCCCGGTAAACGGAACCATCGGGGGCGTCCCCCGATCGGAATAGATCCCTGCATTAACCAAAGCGGCGCGGACCTGGCTGCGCCAAATGGAATAGCCGGTGGTATTGAGGTGCAGTCCATCGACGTAGTAATACCAAAGGTCGGTCGAAGAGGGATTGTCCGTCGGCCCGACGGGCATGCTTTCGAAGAA
>CAJBKE010000030.1 GCA_903953565.1 uncultured Verrucomicrobiota bacterium
CAGTAGTGTCCGGTTAATAACCGAACAAATTCAATTGGTTGCCAAATCCGACATCACCGGGTTCGTTGGGCAGGCTCGAAAAGGCCCGTAAAATGGGCATTTTCTCGAAAAGCGTGAGTGAGAGGACCTGCAGAAAAGTGTAGAGCGGCGCCTCGATCCCGAGGCGCTTTCTGACGATGGCCACCAGGACATAGACGGCCACCGCGATCCAGATCTGGGTCTTCACCGCATTCTCTGAAGTCCCATAGAAGGCCTTGATCCGGAGGTGCTGTTTGATCCATTTGAAGAACAGCTCGATCTGCCAACGGCTCTTGTAGAGGGCGCAGACGATCGCCGCTGGTAGTAAGTGATGGTTGGTCAGGAAGGTAAGTTTCTTCTCGGTGTCAGGATCGTTGAAGCGGATGCGCCGGAGGTGCTCCGGGTAGGACTCGCTGCTCCGAAAACCGTCGAGCCTGATGGTCTGGTCGCAGATGATACCGGCACTGCGATCACTCGTAGCTGAGTAGAGGCGGCTGGAATCCATATTGGATTTGGCACGCGTCACGAAGAACGCTCCTGTCAGATGCAGCTTATAGAGTCGGGAGAAGTCGAGGTAGCCACGGTCCATGACATAGATCGCGCCGGGCTCGGGTAAGATCATATCGAGCGCGTGTACGTCGTGCAGCTTGCCGTTCGAAACATGAATGAAACTGGGGATATTTCCGTGCAAGTCGAGAAGTGTGTGCATCTTTACCGCCGACTTGGTGGTCCGGAAGTGAGCCCACGGAAACACCGACATGCAGAGATCGATGGTGGTCGAATCCAACGCATAGACGCTGTTGGAAAGGTCAAAGCCGAGGTCTTCGTCTGCATACAACTCCCGTGCCTGTGCTATCAGACCCTGAGCGAAGTGAGCCCATATCCTCCAGTCCCGGGTCTCGTTGGCATCGGCAAGTGTCGAACGGCAGACGGGGTGCCGAAACCCCATATGGTAGAGTTTCGTGGGCTGTGCCGAAAGGCAGATTGCAATGTCTCGCAGACTTTCACGGTAAGTAAGCTGAGCAAAGGCCATGGCCTTGAACTGCTCCTGGCAACTGAAGCTCTTCACCCAGCGATCACCGCCAAAACGTTCAACAGTCCGACGCAATGTGTGCATCGGCAGATGATCCATCAGCTGTGCAAACACCAACTTGCCCTCGTACATGAGCCGCCTCCCGTCCCGGGGCGACTCGGCTGTCGCCTAGCCAAGGCTGGAGTTGGACGGCCGGGGAGTTCAAGTCGGTGACACCCTCAAAAGGGCGAAATACTGTTCTTTGTCAGTGGAATAGCGGAAAATCTGAGGCCGGTTTCCGGACACTAGTGTCCTCGGGTGTTTTCATTTGGGTGACGGGGACCTCGTCGTTGTCTTTCGGCTGGGTCTTTTGGTCGATACGGCTGCCCGACGGATGGTTTTCCTCGAGGCGGCAGGTTTGGTGGCCGCCGCTTTCTTCCCGGGCTTTGGAGGCCATCGCCGGGCTAATTGCCTCCCGCGCCCTTGGCGGCCGCAAGGTGGTGTTGGCCGGTCCCCGGCACGATCTTGGCGCAGAACAGGTGGCGGCGTTCCGTGAGATAGGCGTCAGCGCCATGCTGTGGAAGGGGCGCACCGCGCCGGATCCCGCGCCGCACAATCCCGAACAGCTCATGTGCCTCGAC
>CAJBKE010000031.1 GCA_903953565.1 uncultured Verrucomicrobiota bacterium
CAGGGTCGATGCTGCCGCCGGGATCTTGGGGATTGCCGATTACCTCGACCGCAAACCGAAGGCGCTCTCGGGCGGCCAGCGCCAACGCGTCGCGCTGGGGCGCGCCATCGTGCGCCAGCCGAGCGTGTTCCTCTTCGACGAGCCGCTCTCCAATCTGGATGCAAAGATGCGTGTGCAGATGCGGTCGGAAATCGTCCAGCTTCACCAGCGTTTGCAGGCCACCATGATTTACGTGACCCACGATCAAGTGGAAGCCATGACCATGGGGCAGCGCATTGTGGTCATGAACCACGGCGTCATCCAGCAGGTGGCTCCGCCCATGGAGATTTACGACCGGCCGGCCAACATGTTCGTCGCGGGCTTCATCGGCACACCGCCGATGAACTTCCTGCGCGGCCGTATGGAGAGCGAGGCGGGGGACCCGGTGTTCCGAGAAGGTGGCGGATGCGTTCGCCTTCCGCTGCGATCTGCGGGCGCAGACGCGGAGTTGCCTGTCGGCGAGGTCGTGCTCGGGGTGCGCCCCGAACACTGCGTCCCGGTGGAAAGCGCCACCGGTCTGCCGGGTGGGTTCACGGCCCGGATTACCGCGGTGGAAACGGTGGGCGCCGAGACTTTCCTCACCCTCGACACGGGCGCGGCGAAAGTGGTCAGTCGCACCGAGCGAAGAGCCACTCGCGATATGGTCGGGCGCAACGCGGATTTCGTCATCGATCCCGCGCGGGTCTTCCTCTTTCGTCCTGACGACGGGCGCCGCATCTCCTGATATGCACCGGTTTCTGCTGAACTGTTAAGCGTTTACCCAGTCTGTCCTTTTCGCCGGTGGGCTATCGTCAGCTGTAGCCGCTCTCGCATCTTTCCCGAAACCATGAAAACCACAGCACTCCACGCACATGTTGTAACTGAAGCGCGCCGATTGCCCCACGGCGGGGAGTTTTTGCTCGATGGTGCCTCGACGGAGCGCTGCCAAGTCGAGTTCCTGCGCGGTGATGTTATACGTTTGCGAATTTCCCGAGGCGGTGCTCTCGAGGAGCAGCCGACCCACGCGGTCTGCGCCGATCTGGGAGCAGCTGGGGTGGCCTGCGTATGGGAGGAGGGGGAGGGTTTTGTCCGACTCGCCTCGCCGCAAGCCAGGGTCACCGTGTGCTTCGATCCTTTCAATGTCTCGGTGCACCGTGCGGACGGCAGCGTCGTTCTTGCCGGAGCCCCCGAGGGCAGCGACTTCTACCGGACGTCGGGGGGAGGCTTCGAGTTGGTACGCGGTTGCGGCCGTGACGATTCCTTTTACGGGTTGGGGCAAAAAACCGGGCGTTTCGATCGCCGTGGCCGCGATCTCGTGCTGTGGAATTCCGATGTGCTCAATCCCAATGTGAGCGGCGGCTACCGCGAGGTGCCCGGCGACGATCCGCTCAAAGACCCGACCAGCACTTCGTTCGATCCGTATTACATCTCCATCCCGTTCTTCTATCACCGTGGCGCCGGGAGCGGGGAGATGTCCGGATTTTACTGTGACAACAGTCACCGAGGTCGCTTCGATTTTTCCGCTCCGGACCGTTACAGTTTTGGCTTCGACGGCGGGCAATACACCGAGTTCGTCTTCGCCGGTCCGACAATGCGCGGCATCATCGATGCCTATACGTGGCTGACCGGCCGGATGCAGGCACCGCCTTTGTGGGCGCTGGGGCACCATCAATGCCGGTGGCACGACTACAATCAAAAGCAGGTGGAGGAACTCGCCACGCGCATCCGCGAAGAAGAAGTCCCCTGCGATGTGGTCTGGCTCGATATCGACTACATGAACGGGTTCCGCGTCTTCACGTGGGACGGAAAAAGATTTCCCGAACCGGCCGCGCTCATGCAATCGCTCGAGGATGCGAAGTTCCGCATCATCACGATCATCGATCCAGGGGTGAAATCCGAACCCGGCTACCGCGTTTATGATGAAGGTCGCGAGCAGGGTCTTTTCTGCCTCGACGCGTCGGGGGAGATTTACGAAGGGCAGGTCTGGCCCGGGTTGACCGCTTTCCCCGACTTCAGCAAAGAGGAAACCCGTGCTTGGTGGGGACGCCTCAACGCGGATCACGTGCGATCGGGCTTGGCGGGGATTTGGAACGATATGAACGAGCCGGCGACCGGAGATATACCCGCCGAGGGCATGCTCTTCGGCGACGGAAAATTTTCCCATGGCCGCTTCCACAACCAATACGCTCTCCTTATGGCCATGGGCACCGTGTCGGGTCTGCTCGAGGCGATGCCGGACCGTCGGACTTTTGTTCTCTCCCGCGCCGGTTCGCCCGGGATCCAGCGCTACGCGGCCAACTGGCTCGGCGACAATGTCTCCCGCTGGGACCATCTTTGGTTGGCCATGCCCATGGCTCTGGGGCTCGGTGTCTCGGGTCAGCCGTTCGTCGGTGCGGATGTCGGCGGGTTCATGGGAGGATGCAGCCCGGAGCTTCTTGTCCGTTGGTATCAATACGGGGCCCTCACGCCCTTCTGCCGTAACCACAATGCGGCCGGCCAACCTGCGCAATACGCGTGGGCCTTCGACGAGGAGACCAAGTCGCTGTGCCGTGAAGCGCTGCGGTTGCGCTACCGTCTGATGCCGGCAATTTATTCCGAATTCATCGCGTCTGCCGAGACGGGATTGCCGGTGCAGCGCCCGATGATGCTGGACTTCCAAGAGCAGGAGGAAGCTTGGGACGCGGACGACCAATACATGCTCGGTTCGCACCTTTTGGTCGCCCCCGTTTACGAGGAGTCGGCCACCTCCCGCGAGGTCTGGTTGCCGCCGGGAACTTGGTATGACTGGCACACCTGTGAGGCGTTGCCAGGCGGACAACGGTTGGTTGCAGCGGCCCCGCTTGACCGCATTCCGCTCTATGCCCGGGGTGGTTCCGTCGTGCCTTGCTGGCCGGGAACTCCCGAGTCCACGATGGGATTCCATCCGGAGGAGATCGAGTTGCACGTTTTTGCTCCGCACGAAGATGGTGTGACCTGCTCCATGCTGCAGGAGGACGATGGTCTGACCTTTGCCTTCCGCCGCGGCGCCTTCATCCGGACGGATTTCGAGCTGGAGCGCCGAGGGGCGCGGATCACGCTGCGCGCCAACGTCACCGGTTCGGGCTACCCCGAGTTTGCCCGCCGGCGCTTTGTTCTCAATTTCCACGGTGTACGACCCTGTCAGTTCACGGTGGACGGCAAGGTTCAATCGGCTGCCGCCACGACTCTCGTGGTGGCCAACGACGGAAAAAGTTTCCTGGTGGAAGCCGAGGCTGCGGCCGCGCCCCTGCGACCCGAGCGCCCGGTTGCTGTGGCAGCTCCTTGAATGCCTCCGGTCGCGGAGGGTCAGGGCACGAGGATGATCCGGTAAAACCGCTTCGAGGCGGAAGGATCTTGGTCGGTCCACATGGTGGTCGTTCCGGAAGACGCCGGAATCACGGCGCTCTGCCCGGTGACGGTGAAGGCCGTGGCGAGATCGTCGCACCACTGAACGCGGTATGACTTTCCGGGGACACTGGGCCAGTTCAACGTAATGGAAGTGCCGCCCATCTCGGCGATGACGCCGTTCAACGAAGACTTCGCATCAAAAGGATCTGTTCCGGCCAATTCCTCTGCGCCGTTGTTCATCCCGTCGAGATCCGGATCGCCCTGTGCGTCGAGCACGGTAGTGGCTGCGCCGACGGCTGTTGCCGCGCCGATGCGGCTGTAATCCAGTGGATTGATCGCTTGCGCGGTGACGGAAATGACGTCCCCGACCGTGGTTGTCACATTGATTTCTTCCAAGCCGGTCAGTCGCACCGAGTTGTTCCCGTTCCTGCTGATCGTGACGCGGTAGAGCGGAGCAATCCCGTCTTCTGGGGCTGCTGGCGCCCACGCGAACCGAACATCGCTGCTTGTCGTATACGGATAGGCGCTTGGGCCGATCGGCGTCCCCGGAGCGGAAGTTGGTGCGGCCAGGGTCGTTCCGCTTCCAGCCGCCGTCCCGTTCGTTGCTCCGGTATCGGCCGCGCCGGTCTGGTTATAGAACGAGACAACGAGGTTGGTTGCATCCGAGGGGACGTTGTAGGCAAGGGTCCAGACCTCAGGACTGACCTTAGTCATGCGAGGCACGGGTGACATTTCCTCGGCCCCGCCGTTGGGGCGGATGCGTGCGTAGATTTCCGAACAAGCGGCCAGCGGTCTGCCTTCCGCGTAGTAGGTGAGCAGCGCACTCCGCCCGCGCACCGGAGTGCTAGGTGACCAAACAATCGAATTGGTGTTCGTCCGGATGTGAACCTCGTCGAACCTTGCTTCGGTCAGGGTTCCGTCCGAATGGCCACAGGCCGCTAGTCCGGCGAGAAAGGTGGTGCCGATGCTGCTGACGTTCGTCTGCCGCAGGAATGTCCAATTAGTTCCATTGGTGGAGTAATAGCCCTGAAAGGTCGTGCCAGTTTTCTTGAGGCGCAGCCAGACAGGGGCGGCGAAGCCGGTTGTAACAACCTTCGTGGTGGTGCCTCCGGTGCTGTTGCGCCGCTGAAAAATTACTCCGTTGTCCGGCCCGTTGGTCGTGTTGGGTGTGATGAAGATCGAAGCGTGCCGCGACCCGGCATTGGTTGTGCTGCGGATCATCAGTCCGGCCTTGGCCCAGGGGTCGGTCGGAGCAAGACTTGTGACCTTGGCCTGCATGTCCAAGTCGCCGGTGCGAGTCTGCCAGACGTAGTGGAATTCGTCGTTTGTCGTCTCGATATCCGCGCCCGAGGCGCGCAGGACGAAGGAGAATGGACCGGGCGAAGCAGTGATGCCGGCAATGCCGACGGCGCCGACGTCGGTGGTGAACCACTCGGGTAGAATGGTGTAGCCAAGGGTGTTCGGATCGAAGCGCATGTTGTAGAGCCCGTTGGTCGGAACGCTGAAGACAATGTTGGTCCCGCGGCTGTAAGTGGCGGGCTGTGCGGTGCTGTTGGTGCCGCTGGCACCGCCCCAATCGTTGCCGAGGAAATAGAGGTCGTCGGCGAACTTCATCTCGTAGGTGTTGTTCATCGCCGGGAATAGGTTCCTGCCGAGAGCCACACGATCCGCCTGCCATGCGCCCTGCTTCCAGTGCATGGCGATGTCCTGCAATCTCCATTCGGTGAAATCACCGCCGGCGAACATCCGCGGGCCCGAGACCGTCGTGCCGGCTTGGTTGAGGTCTGCACCGTAAACGTATCCGCTCTTGGCCACATGCCGGGCCTCGACTTGGACGATCGGTCGCTCGTTCACTGCCGCCGACGTGGTCAAAATGACTTTTCCCGCATGATCGGTCAGGTCCGACAATTCCTCGTCGAAAGATCCTCCAAAAAAAGCGGTGACCATGGCGCCTGGAACGGGTTGCCCCACTCCATCAGTGACGGTCCAAGTTGCGCGTCCGTGCAGCCCGCCCGAGGCACCCGGGACGGCCGCAGTGGTCAAGGAGGAGAGTCCGAGTGCGGACGGACCGGGAAGGGCGGCTGCCCCGGGAACCACGCGGAAAACACGGCAGCCGTGGGCGGGAATATCAAATTGCAGGGAAGACAATGTTCCGAGATCCGCGTGTTGCCAGAGATCGCGCACGCGCGCGGCGGGGAAGCCCAGTGTTTGGAAATCAAGCGATCGCGTCTGCGGGGTGTCCTCGCGGTTGAAAAGCCCGACAATCCAATCGCCATTCGTCATTTGGCCGGTCCAGATCTGGCTGTTTACCGAGGTGACGTCGTTGGTCAGGGGCTTGCCGACAAAGCCGTCTTGGTTCAAGGCGAGCATCTCAGGGTTGGTGTAGAGCCACAAATGCGGGCCGAGCGACGTGTGGGTGTCGGCTGGCGTGACTGGACTGCCTGCGAGGAGACAAGCCGAGATCACCGTCTTGCGTTCCTCGTCATCGACGAAGGTATTCAGCCGGATGAAGTCGGGATCGAGGATCATCTTGCCACGTCCCGCGATGTAGGACCAATACGCGAGGCCATCCATTGCGTTGGCGTAGACCGACCAGCCGACACGCTTGATGCCGCGATCGGCATTGTTCCAGCGTGACCATCCGCCGGCGAATGCATCCTCGTTGACGCGGATCATGTGGCCGTAGAGTTGCTCGGTTGCCGCCTCGTTGTAGAGGTGCGGCATGACCAGACTGAGAAAGATGCCGTGTTCGTCGGCTGCTTCGCGCATCCAGCGCAAGGCCGTGGCGTATTGATCAGGGTGGCCGCCTGGGCGGGTGAGGGGAACAGTTCCGGGAAAGTAGCGGTCCGTGCCCGTCTCATACCACGACAGAAAATCGACGCGGAGGTAGTCGATGCCCATGTCGGCGAAATGCTTGATATAGCCCTTCACGTAGGACTCGGCGCCCGGACGTTCGATCTGCACCCACCAAGGGTCGTCGGCGGCGTAGAGCGAGGAGACATTGATGTCGGTGCCGACAATTTTCGCCGTAGTATTGGCAGCATCGACGTGCAGCCACAAAGGGTTGGCATACATGCCCAGCTTCATCCCGCGCGATTGCAGGTTCGTTGACCACCAGGCAAAGCTGTGTGTCCAGTTGCGCGAATGGCTTGTCCGGTAGCCGTTGGCGTTTATTGCCGTGGTGTCGCCCCAGCCATCGACGCAAATCATGTTGTAGCCATACGGCTTGAGCTTTGCCTCGACCATGTTGACGTTGGCGGCGAACTCGGACTCGGGGATGTAGTTCTGCATGCCGGGCAGAGCGGTGCGCTCGCCGAGGATGTGATACTCATAGACGCTCCAGTAGAGCGGCGCCTTGTGAGGGTTGGTTGGCGGGGTCTGAGCTATGGACTGGTGGACCCAAGCCAGAGTCGCGGCGATCAAGAGGCACAAGCCCCGGCTGGCCATAAAGTTCAACACCTTGGAAACTAGGCCGCAGAATGTGCCGGCCAAGCGCCGTTTGGGTTAACGGTTCACCTGAGACTGCGCGCCGCGATCAATTTTTCGATCCTGTCGCGGCAATCCCTTCGATGAAGGTGCGTTGGGTCAGGAAGAAAAGCACGATGACGGGCAGCACCACGAGCGTGGAGGCCGCCATTAGTTGGTGCCATGCGGTTCCGCCCTGCTGGCTCTGGAAACTTTGCAGTCCGAGCGCCAGGGTGAAGTCCTTCTGCTCGGTGAGGTAAATGAGCGGCCCGAGAAAGTCGTTCCACGTGGCCATGAATTGGAAAATGGCCACGACAAGGAGCGCCGGTTTGGAAAGCGGAAGGATGATGTGCCAGAAAATTTGCAACTCGTTGCATCCATCGATACGCGCGGCTTCGGCCATATCCTTGGGCAGAGTCAGGAAGAATTGCCTGAGGAGAAAGACGTTGAAGGCGCCAGCGAGAAAAGCAGGTGCCCACAGCGGCTTGAAGGTTCCGATCCAGCCGAGCGACTTGAACAGCCCATACAGCGGCACCATCACGACGGGAAAGGGGATCATCATGGTGGCAAGAAGAATGACGAAGACTTTGTCCCGTCCTTTCCACTCCACGCGAGAGAAACCGTAAGCGGCGAGGGCGCTGCTCGTCACCGTGCCGATCACGGTCATGATGGCGAGGAAGAGCGAGTTGCCCGCATAGCGCCAGAAGTGGCCCATGGCCGCGATGGCGTCGGGATAGTTGCGCCACTGGATTTCGCTGGGGATCCAGACCGGCGGCAAAGTCATTGTCTCGTTGAGCGGCTTCACCGACGTGGAAAGCATCCACAACATCGGCGCGAGAAAAGCCAAGGCACTGACCAGCAGGCAACAGAAGAGCAGGACCTTGAGGGGAAGGGTGAGCGACGCGGTCGGCATGGTTCAGTTTCCTTCGTAGTGGACGTGTCGCGCGGACAGGCGCGTGGCCAGAATGGTAAGGACAAGTATGACGACAAAGAGCACAAGTCCGATGGCGCAGGCATAACCCATGCTCCAGTAGTCGAAAGCGTTCTGGTAAAGATAAGTTGCCATGAAAAGCAGCGACCGTTCCGGGCCGTCGCCGCCTTCGGTCATGACATAAGGCACGGCGAAAACTTGGAAGGAGCCGATCAGACCCATGATGAGATTGAAATAAATGACCGGCGAAATCATCGGCAGGGTGATATGCCATGTCTTCTTCCAGAAATTCGCGCCGTCGATCTCCGCCGATTCGTAGAGATGGCGGGGCACGTCTTGCAGTCCGGCCAGATAAATGACCACCGCCTGCCCGACGCCCCAGAGCGCGGTAAAGATGATGCCCCACTTGGCGTAGACAGGTTCCTGCAGCCAGTTGGGCGGCGTGAGGTTGGTGCCGAGGAGTGCGTTGACCGCATCAAGCGGCGGTCGCAGTGCGTTGTTGATCAGTCCTAGGTCGCCGTTAAGCATCCACTGCCAGAGGACGGCCAAGCAGACCATGGGCATGAGCGAAGGAAGAAAAAATACAGTGCGGAAGATGCCTCTGCCGGGCAGGTCGAAATTGAGGAGAATGGCCAGGGTCAGCGAGACGAGCAGTCCAAGCGGCAACGCAAAAGCGGCGAAGAAAAAAGTGTTGTAGACCGACTTCCAGAAAATGGGATCGGTCGCGAGGTTGCGGTAGTTTTCCAGTCCGACGAAGACCGCCGGTGAGAGCACGGAATAGTCGCTGAGGGAATAGTAGAGCGTGGCGACGAGCGGATAAACGCTGAGCAGAAGGAAGCCGGCGAACCACGGGCTGATGAAAAGCAGTCCGGTGCGGATGTTTTCTTTTTCGCGCCGCGTCATGGCTGCTTGTTCCACCCTTCCTGCAGAACCGCAGCCACACGGTCCCAGCGCGCGCGACGGCGTTCGAATTCGGCTTGGAGTCGCGACTGGACTTCGGCCAGCGCCTCGCGCGGGCTCGCTGCGCCGGTCCAGACTTTGCCGAACGCTTGCTTCATGTCGTTCTCATACATGACCCAGAAAGTGAGCGGCGGCACGAAGCGCGCGTGGGGACTTTTAGCCAACTCGAGGAAAGTGCCGATTTGCGGGTTGGGATGGCGTTGCAGAAAATCGGGACTGTGTTCCTTGAGTGGCGAGAATTTGCACTGGGCAATGCACAACTTTTCCATCGGGCCCTGTGTGTTGACATAGCGGATGAAC
>CAJBKE010000032.1 GCA_903953565.1 uncultured Verrucomicrobiota bacterium
TCCGCTCGGAGCATGGGCGCCGGCCAGCTTTATCCTTCCATAATCACCAACCCACCAACCCGAACATGAAAACCACCCCGCAAACCAAACCCACCCGTCAACCTCACTCGCACCTCACCGCATCCATCAGCACCGGGCTATTGGTCGCCATGGCTGTCGTGGCCACCCTGCTGCTCCTCGGCTCCTATTTTTTATTTTCAAAAAACGCCCCGACTGCGGCGAATTCCGAACCCAAGCCAACCGCCGCTATGACCCCCGTGGAAAAGCCCCCGGCCCCGCCAGCACCGAAGAGAAACCCTCCGCCAAACACCCCAAACGCGAAGATCAATAAACTCAAGGCATTCGACCTCGACGGGAACGGTATCTGTCCGCGCGAGGAGTATATGCGGGCCCACTCGCAGCACTTTGATCGATGCGACAAAAATAAAGACGGATTGCTCGATCGCACCGAGTTCCCCGCGAATGCCATCGGCTATCACGACAAAAACAAAGATACCAAACTGGACCGCGAAGAATACCAGGTGCGCTACGACGAACTCTTCCTGATTGAAGACAAAAACAAAGACGGCGTCCTGTTTGTGGAAGAGATGTAATTTTGGCGATCAGGGTTTGAAGCCGGAGGCCAGCTAGTGCCAAGGGACGCCGCGCCGTTTCTTGATACAAAGGCGGCATTGCCGTGGAAGCTTTCTAACCTAAAAAGAAAACATATAAATTCTTTCCCAGCCTACCCGCCATGCCCCCGCATCAACTTCAGCCTATTCCCCGCCTTCCCGACTTCGCGCAGAGCGCAAACAAGGATGTCTTCGGTCCGTTGCTCTCCACGTCACGGGCCGTCCCTCGAGCAACAAAGCTGTGGCATGCCGCCATGCTGCTGGTGCTGCTGGTGCAACTTCACGCCGCCGACGTGACGAACCTGCGCTGCGAATACCGCGAGAACCCGCTGGGCATTGACGTGGAAAATCCGAGGCTTTCTTGGATTATTGAGGAGAGAAGTCAGAGGCCAGAGGTCAGAGGTCAGAAGCAGACGGCGTATCAGGTGCTGGTGGCGAGTTCGGAAGAGTTGCTTGCGAAGGATCAGGGCGATCTATGGGACAGCGGCAAGGTGGCTTCGGACCAGAGCATTCAGGTGGAGTATGCCGGCAAGGGGATGGCGTCGCGGATGGCATGTCACTGGAAAGTAAGGGTATGGGTTGAAAAGGATGAACCCGGGAACCTGAAACCTGAAAAGGCCAGCGATTGGAGCCAACCGGCAACCTGGACGATGGGCTTACTACAGCCCGACGATTGGCAGGCGCGCTGGATAGGTGTCAAGGAAAGCGCTTCGGCAAGTTCGCTGGAAGTCGGGCCCTTGCGGATTATCAGCGCTTCCTACCAGGCGCTCGGTGGCACGCCGGCCCGCGATGTGACGGAACTGGTGTCCCGCAAGGTGAGCGGCAACAGCCTGGTTCTGGCAGTGGACAACGATGCCCTTGGCGGGGATTGCGCCGGCGGCACCAAGAAGCAGTTGGTGGTGGAGTATGAACTGGCTGGCAAGCGCCAGCGCCAGCAGATTCAGGAAAACGACACGCTCAACATCAACGCTGCGGTAGCGGGGGTGTCGCCGGGGGTGTGGTCCCGCCCGAGGTATTTGCGCAAATCGTTCGAGGTTGATCGGAGCGTTCACCGCGCCACAGTGTATGCGAGCGCGCTTGGGCTTTACCAACTGAGCCTGAATGGGCAGCGTGTGGGCGATCATCTGCTTGCTCCTGAATGGACCAATTACGGTAAGCGTGTGCAGTATCAGACTTACGACGTGACGGCACTGGTGCGCAGCGGCACCAATGCAATGGCGGCGATCTTGGGCAACGGCTGGTATTGCGGAGGTTGGCAGCGCTGGAAGAAACAGCTCGCGGCCATCTACGGGACCGAGCCGTTCCTGCTGGCGCAATTGGAGATTGAATTCACCGACGGCAGCCGGCAGACGGTCGTCTCGGATGGCAGTTGGCGCGGCACCACCGATGGGCCGTTGGAATTTGCCGGGATTTACGAGGGCGTTACCTACGATGCCCAGAAAGAAATGCCGGGTTGGGACGGTCCGCGGTTCGACGATTCAAGATGGGGGCCAGCGCAAGCGCAAGGCACCGATCTGAAAGTCGGAAAATTGGTCTGGCAGCGCAATGAGCCGATCCGGGCAGCGCAGGAACTCAAGCCCGTGGCGGTCACTGAACCGACGCCTGGCGTCTACGTCTTCGCGTTCGACCAGAATATGGCGGGCTACTGCCGTTTCAAGTTCCGCGGAAAGGCCGGCGATACCATTGAGTTGCAATATGGCGAGATGCGCAATCTGGACGGAACGGTTTTTCTCGGAAATCTCTGCGTCATGAGTCAACACCGGATACAGTTGGATCGCTATACATTCCGTAGCGATGGACTGGAAACCTTCCAACCCCTGTTCACATATCACGGATTCCAATACGTGGAAGTCCGGGGGCTGAGAGAGAAGCCGGACTTGGACAGCCTGATTGGAGTGGTGTTTCATAGCGACTGCCCGGAGGTCGGCCAGTTCACCTGCTCCGAACCGTTGCTGAACCGCCTGGCGCAGAACATCCTCTGGTCGCAGCGCGCCAATTTCATGGGCGTGCCGACCGATTGCCCGCAACGCAACGAGCGCTGCGGCTACACCGGCGACGCCCAGTTCTTCATGCCGACGGCCGTCTACAACATGGATGTGGCAGCTTTCTTCAACAAGTGCCTGGTGGACCTCTGTCAGGACTCCTCCAACGAAAAGACTGGCGCATTTTCCGACCATATGCCCGATATTCATTCCACTGGCTATGGAAATGTCGGATGGGGTGACGCAGGTATCATATGTCCTTATATCTTTTATCGAACCTATGGAGATACGCGGCTAATACGCGATCACTACGAAGCGATGCGCCGGCACA